>NZ_BAJQ01000026.1 GCF_000613785.1 Segatella oulorum JCM 14966
TGAGGCAAACACTGTGTTCAACCACACAAATAGTAAAGTTGTGTGGCAAAACACTGTGTTCAACCACACAAATTATAAAATTGTGAGGCAAAACACTGTGTTCAACCACACAAATTATGAAATTGTTATGCAAAGCACTGTGTTCAACCACACAAATTATAAAGTTGTGAGGCAAAACACTGTGTTCAACCACACAAATTATGAAATTGTGAGGCAAAACACTATGTTCAACCACACAAATAGTAAAGTTGTGTGGCAAAACACTGTGTTCTTCGAATATGTTTCACTGTTTGTTATGCAGCGCACAGTGTTTTGCCTCACTACTTTTAATTTTGTTAACTTTACATTTTGTTTTCTAATGCTTTGATATGCTGTAAGTTATTCTATCGACTATATTTTTCGACTTCAAAATATCGCATGATAGCGTCATGTAGTCGTTTCAGGCATCAGTAATGCCATGGCATCAGAGCACGATGTGTTGTTGTGTATGCAAAAGGCAATACGATTTACATGAGGCGCATTTTTCATAGCAATCAATCGCCTATATGAAAAAAACTGCTTATTTTTGCAATGGGCAAGTTTGATGGATAGGCGCTTGCTGCCACGGCGCGCCTGCTGCAAGCATGCCATTGCATTGCGCATGAAACTTTTAAAACTGAAATAGAGATGAGTAAGCAAGAATGGAAGCCCATTGAGGGTTTCGACTTTAAAGAAATTTTGTTTGAGTACTTTCACGGCATTGCCAAAATCACCATCAACCGAGAGCGCTATCGCAACGCATTCACACCGCTGACCACATGGGAGATGAGCCGTGCTTTTGAATACTGTCGCGCGTGTCAAGACGTGCGCGTGGTGTTGCTGACGGGTGCGGGCGACAAGGCATTTTGTGCAGGCGGCGATATGCACGTCAAAGGGCGCGGCGGATATGTCGGCGACGATGGTGTGCCAAGGCTCAACGTGTTGGATGTGCAAATGCAGATACGCCGGCTACCCAAACCGGTCATCGCTATGGTCAATGGCTATGCCATCGGTGGCGGACACGTGTTGCATGTGATGTGCGACCTCACGATAGCGAGCGAAAACGCCATCTTTGGTCAGACGGGGCCTAAAGTGGGTTCCTTCGATGCCGGCTTTGGTGCGAGTTATCTTGCGCGCATGGTTGGACAGAAGCGTGCACGCGAAATTTGGTTTCTTTGCCGACAGTACACGGCGCGCGAAGCCGAAGCCATGGGCATGGTGAACAAAGTGGTGCCCTTGCCGATGCTCGAAGACACGTGTGTGGAGTGGGCAGAAGTGATGATGAGACGCAGCCCGCTGGCATTGCGCATGATCAAAGCCGGTTTGAATGCCGAACTCGACGGTCAGGCGGGTATTCAGGAGTTGGCGGGCGACGCAACGATGCTTTATTACACGCTCGACGAGGCGCAGGAGGGCGGACGCGCCTTTTTGGAGAAACGAGAGCCCGACTTTAGTCAATATCCGCAGTTTCCTTGATGTTAAGCTACGAGATTCATGCGCGCACGTTCCACTTTAAGCAACCTGCCGGAACATCGCGTGGCGTTTACACCGTGCGCAAGAGCTATTTCGTGACGTTGCACGACTCGGAGCGCCCGCAGTGCAAAGGCATCGGTGAGTGTGCTCCGTTGCCGAGGCTGTCGTGCGACGATGTCGTGAATTATGAGACGCTGTTGACGCAATTTTGCGAATTGCTGGTGCAGACACATCGCCTGCCGCTCGCGTTGTTGCAACCTTATCCCAGCATGCTGTTCGGCCTTGAGACGGCGTGGACACAACTCCATGCTGCCGGTAGCTGGCGACTGTTCGACACGCCGTTTGCACGGGGTGAAGAGGGCCTTGAGATGAACGGCTTGGTGTGGATGGGGCGGTATGACGAGATGTTGCAGCGTCTCGAGGAGAAGTTGGTGCAGGGCTATCGCTGCATTAAGCTGAAAATCGGAGCCATCGACTTTGCTGATGAGCTGGCCTTGCTGGCGCGCATACGTGAGCGCTATACGGCTAAGCAGGTGGAGATACGCGTCGATGCAAACGGTGCTTTCAGTGCTGCGGAGGCCTTGCAGCGGCTAACGGAATTGGCGGCCTATGACTTGCACTCCATCGAGCAGCCCATTCGCCAGGGACAGTGGTGCGCGATGGCGCAATTATGCAAACAGTCGCCCATTGCGATTGCTTTAGACGAGGAACTCATCGGTGTGAACACGCCGCAGATGCGCGCAGCGTTGTTGGATGCCATTCGGCCCCACTATCTGGTGTTGAAACCCTCACTGCATGGCGGCATGGCGGGCACGAAGGAGTGGCTCAGTTTGGCGCGGCAACGCTCCATCGACACGTGGATGACGAGCGCGCTCGAAAGCAACGTAGGGCTCAATGCCATTGCGCAGCTGTGTGCGCACGTTTACGCACCAACGCCTGCGATGCCTCAGGGATTGGGCACGGGGCAGCTCTTCACCGATAATGTTGATGTGCCGTTGCAGGTGCGCGGCGACAGGTTGTGGTTTTCAGATACGAAATAGATGACGGTTGACGAATTTCTGGCCGAGTGGCATAGCGCCGACGAGGGACTTTGGGTACACACGAGCGGCACTACCGGCGCGCCGAAGCCCATGTATGTCTTGAAACGGCAGATGCTTCGCTCGGCGCGCGCCACTTGCGACTTCTTGGGGTTGCAACAGGGCGACACGGCGTTTCTCTGCATGTCGGTCGATTATATTGCCGGCAAGATGATGGTGGTGCGCAGCCTTGAGCGCGGGTTGCAGTTGGTGCAGGTGCCACCGTCGGGACATCCCTTGCGGGGTATTATCATGCCGCGGGAGCCGGCCTCGTTGGCGGCCATGGTGCCTTTGCAAGTTTACAATTCATTGCAAACAGCGGCCGAGCGCGAGCAGTTGCAGCGCTTCACACACGTCATCATCGGTGGAGGTGCTATCGATGCGCAGCTCGAACGGCAACTGAGCAGCTTTCCCAATGCCATTTGGAGCAGTTATGGCATGACCGAGACGCTGTCTCATGTGGCGCTGCGGCGTGTCAGCGGCCCCAGCGCCTCGTTGTGGTATCGGCCGTTGCCGGGCGTGAGCGTGTCGCTCGATGACGATGATTGCTTAGTGATTGATGCGCCGGCCGTGCATGATGGTGCATTGCATACGCACGACATCGCGACCTTGCGTGAGGATGGTTGTTTCCGCATTTTAGGTCGGCGCGATAATGTCATTTGCAGCGGAGGGGTGAAGTTGCAGGCCGAAGCCATCGAACAGCGTTTGCAGTCGTGGCTCGATGCTCCTTTTGCCATCACCAAGCGTGCTGATGAGAAATTTGGCGAGGTGGTGGTGCTCATCACCACTGCAACTGATTTAGAGATGGTGAAGGCTGTGTGTGTTGCGCAGCTTCCGAAATACTGGCAACCGCATGTTTTCATACAGGTGGATGCGCTGCCCCTCACGGCGACGGGAAAAGTGGCACGCAATGCTTTGCTAAGTCTCGCGGAAAAAGTCTAATGCCGACTTGATTTCTTCGTTGGTTGCCGTTTGGTCGAGCAGGTAGTCACCAGCTGCACGCAACAGTGTGAAGCGGATGTGGTTTTGTGTATTTTTCTTGTCGTGTTGCATCCATTGCAGCAGCTCGTCGTAATCATCGCAGGTGATGAGTAGGCGGCCGTAGTGCTCGCGGATAAATTGCACTGCGACTTGTAGCTCGCGCAGCGGAAATCCGCATTTGACATGTGAGAGATAGAGCTCGCAAATCATGCCATAGGCCACTGCATAGCCGTGCAAGATGGGCGTGCGGCGCATGGCGAAACTTTCGAAGGCGTGACCTATCGTGTGACCGAAGTTGAGCACTTTGCGCAGCTGTTGTTCATGCGGATCTTGCGCTACGATGCGCGCTTTCACGGCAATCGATTCGGCAATCAACGCTTGCAAGGCATACAGGTTGGGGCGCTCAAGATCGAAAGCAAGCAACGCGTGCAATCTGTCGGGCTGTGCGATGAGTGCATGTTTCAACATCTCGGCATAGCCCGAACGCAGATTACGCGCATCGAGCGTCTTGAGAAATGTGCTGTTGATGAGCACGGCCCGGGGCTCGCAAAACGCGCCTATCTCGTTCTTCAAACCCATGAAGTTGATGCCTGTTTTGCCACCAACCGAGGCGTCGATCATCGCCAATAGGGTGGTGGGAAGGTTGACAAAGGCGATGCCTCGCTTGAAGGTGCTCGCGGCGAAACCACCGAGGTCGGTCACCATGCCGCCGCCCACGTTGAGCAAACATGAATGGCGCGTTGCATGCTGCTCGCTCAGCGTTGTCCACACCTGCGTGAGTGTGGTGAGGTCTTTATGCGCATCGCCCGACTGAATCGTGATGTGCGTGGCCGTGCGCAGCAGCTCGCGCCCATCTGCCGTGTTGCGTGTGGTCGATGGTTGCGCTTCGTCCTTATGCGATAGGTTGTGTGTGGTCGATAGTTGGCTCTCGTCCGGCATGATTTGTGGCCAACATAGCCGTCGGGTGTTCTCATCGGTCAGTATGAACACGCGGTCAGGCGCTAATTGCGTCAGCGTGCGTTGAAGCGCATCCTGCAATGCGTCTACCATCAAAATTTTGTTCTCTGTCATCGTTGTCAACTGCTATTTTGCTTACAAAAGTAGTGCATTTCGCTCAACTAATGTCAAGATGAGGCAATTTCTTTGCTCAGTTTCTCCTTTCTATGCCGGAAAAACGAGCGGCGGCGCATGTGCTCTTGATGCACAGGTGCAGATGTTGCTTCCGCGCCGTTGGCGCTTAATTCTTGGTAGGAATGCTTTCATGTTTCAAAAAAAAGTCGTTATTTTGCATGCGAATTAAAACGAAGTAATGGAAATAATCAATAGTATTGTGGCGTTGCAAAACGCATTGTACGCACCGCGCAAGGCTGGAAAGCGGATAGGTTTGGTGCCCACGATGGGTGCGTTGCACGATGGTCATGCCTCACTCATCCGCCGGAGTGTGAAGGATTGTGATGTAACGGTGGTGTCGGTGTTTCTCAACCCAACACAGTTTAATGATCAGAACGATTTGGCGCGTTATCCAAGAACCTTGGAGGCTGATTGTGCGTTGGCTGAAACTTGCGGAGCAGACATCGTGTTTGCTCCGTCGGTGAAGGAGATTTATCCCACACCCGATACCCGCACATTCGCTTTTCCGCCCGTTACGACAGTCATGGAGGGTGCTTATCGTCCGGGGCATTTCAATGGGGTGTGCCAGGTGGTGAGTAGGTTGTTTTATATCGTCAAGCCGCAACGTGCCTATTTCGGCGAAAAGGATTGGCAGCAAATTGCTGTGATTAAACGTTTGGTTACATTCATCAACAGCCCTGTGGAGATTATCGAATGCCCCACCATACGCGAAAAAGATGGGTTGGCGAAGAGCAGTCGTAATGCTTTACTCGCGCCCGAGGAGCGTCTGTTAGCTGCAAAGATTTACGCAGTGTTGCAGGAGAGTGTGGCGCGTAGCAAAACGAAGACTGTAGCCGAGGTGCACGATGAAGTGTTCATCAGTTGAATGCTGCTGATGGATTGGATGTAGAATATTTCGATATTGTGGATGGTAGGACGTTGCTACCGGTAACGCAGTGGGACCAAGCAGCTGAAGTGGTAGGCTGCATTACGGTTTATTGCGGTGCGACACCCATTCGGCTCATTGATCACATCACTTATCGAAAGGAGGCAAGCCATGATGATTGAGGTTTTGAAGAGTAAGCTGCATTGCGTGACCATCACTGAGGCCAATTTGCATTATATGGGTAGCATCACGATTGACGAAGATTTGATGGATGCTGCCGGGCTGATTGCCGGCGAGAAGATACAGGTTGTGAACAACAATAATGGTGAGCGTTTCGAAACTTATGTGATAAAAGGTGAGCGTGGCAGTGGCTGCATTTGTCTCAATGGTGCTGCTGCGCGCAAAGTGCAAGTGGGTGATGTGGTTATCATCATTGCTTATGCGCTAATGGATATGGATGAGGCCAAAACATTCTCGCCCACCATTGTTTTTCCGAAGGAAGGTAATCGTTTGTAGGGATTGGCGCAGCGTGGAATACAGAAAACGGTTGCCGAGTAGGCTGCGACGGTATTGTTGAGCATCATGCCGGTGTCTTGGTATGCTGCGATGGTGTTATTGAGCATCGTGCCGGTGTCTTGGTATGCTGTGATGGCGTTGTTGAGTATCATGCCGGTGTTTGCTTTAGGGTAACGTTGTGCTGTAAAAAAGCGTCACATCATCTGCTCTTCGCGATGATGTGACGCTCTTATTTTTGCTTGTTGGAGTTACTGCGCCTTGCGTATGTTAGCAATGTGGTAGGGGTGCAGCTACGCCGAGCAGCTATTTCTCCGTCTGATGCGTTGTTGCACGTTTGCCTTTTGTTGTGCTATGCGTATCGTCAGCCTGTTTTGCTACGCTCTTTTCAGACGAAACGGTATGTCTTGTTACCTTCCTTTTGGGTGCTTCCAACTTTTCGATCTTCGCTTGCAAGCGAATGATTTCTTTATCCTTTATTTCGATCTCATCACCCTGGTTTTTTATCATGGTGAGGAGATTTTCGAGCTCATCATTGTCGATATCTGCGGGATAGAGGCTATTCACACGATTGATGAAGTCGCCGAGGATGTTCATATAGTTGGTGAAGGCATCAAACGCACTGTCATAGATGCCGCGGTCGATGCCCACTAACGAAGGCTTTGTGGTCATGAAGCGGAAGTTGTTGCTGGCCTGCAGATAGTCCCAATCTTGGTTGATGCGCGGGTCGTTGGCAATACGTACACGATCGGCCACGCTGTAGAGTTTATCAAAAGCCTCCTGTTGCATGGGGTTTCCTAACCATGGACTCACATCGCGCTCTTCATCAACCCAGCTCAATGAGTCGGGCACCGAGAGATGATCAACGGGTTTCCGATTAGTGCAGAGCTCTGAAGGAGTGGCAAACACAATCTGGCGGGCTGTTGCGCAATCGGGCAGCGCTTTGAAGAATTCCAAGATGTTACTGTCTAAAGGTTGTGCCATGCCCAACGCTGAGAGCTCCATAAAGATGTTAATTACCTCTTCGCGTTCGGGAAGCGCAGCGATCTCGTCGACAAAATGGTCGGCAAACAAGGGATATCCTGACCAACTGTGGTCGTTGAATCGCAGCGAAATATCATCGCTCAATGCAATGTCACGCAGGAGCAACTTCAGATTGGGTGCCAGTGGATTATTGTATAAGTAGTGAGGCGATTTCCAACCTAATACATGTTTAGCTCCCTCGGTAATCATACCTTTAAAACCCATCTTGGCCGCTTGGTAGCCGATTTCGTCGTTATAGATGAGTGATGAGTTGCGCAATACCTGAGGCTGCTTGCCGAAATATTCATGCATCAAGGCACATTGGCGTTTCACTTCGGCCGCGAAACTTTCCACATTAACCAACGATGAGAGACCGTGTGAATAGGGCTCAGCCAGAAACTCCACACAGCCTGTGTCATTGAGTTCCTGTAACTTGCTTAGCACTTGTGGTGCATGGTTCTCTAATTGTTCTACGCAAACGCCGCTCAGTGAGAAGGCTACTCTGAATTGCTGTCCGTGGCGGTGAATCATATCGAGCAGTGCATTGAGTGCCGGCATATACGATTTCTCCGCTACTTCAGCTATTCGTCGTTCGTTTTCGTAATCGTCATAGTAGTAATGATCGGTGCCGATGTCGAAAAAGCGATAACGCTTGAGATGCGTAATTTGGTGTATCTCAAAATATAAACAGATTGTTTTCATATTTCTTTTTGTTTTTTGTTCTAATTTATTGCCAACCTAATACGTGTAAATAAAGCTCCTTAATCCATGCACCCACCTTTGTCCATGTGATTTGATCAACTTCTTTTTTACCTTCGATTGATAGATAATCAAACAAGCTTTCGTTATGACAGATGCTGTAAATTGCATCGGCTAAGGCGTGGATGTCCCAATAGTCAACCTTGATACAGTTCGTTAAAATTTCCGAGCAGCCACTTTGTTTTGAGATAATGGTGGGCGTTCCGCATTGCATGGCCTCTAAGGGAGAAATGCCAAATGGCTCGCTCACAGATGGCATAACATAGACATCGGAATCTTTCAGACATTCGTACACTTGCTTACCACGCATGAAACCTGGGAAGTGCAGTCGGTCGGCAATGCCACGTTCAGCTGCAAGATAAATCATTTGATTCATCATATCGCCCGAACCCGCCATACAAAACCGTACATTGTGCGTGCGATGAAGCACCATATTAGCTGCCTCTACAAAATATTCGGGACCCTTTTGCATGGTCAATCGACCTAAGAAAGTAACCACTTTCTCTTTGCCTTTATGATTGGGGCGCGGCAGCTTTTGAATTTCTTCAGACAGCGGATAAACAGCATTGTGTACAGTAAACACTTTGCGTGGATCCTGATGATATTGCTGAATGACGGTTTGACGCGTCAATTCGCTCACACACATGATGCAATCAGCATGATCCATTCCGTCTTTCTCAATCCCAAATACCGTAGGATTTACATGGCCACGGCTGCGGTCGAAATCAGTAGCATGCACATGAATACAAAGTGGTTTTCCCGTCACCTGTTTAGCATGTATACCCGCAGGATAGGTCAACCAATCGTGTGCATGGATGATATCGAAATCAAGTGTGCGTGCCACAACACCAGCTATGATAGAATAGTTGTTGATTTCTTCGTGCAAATTAGCGGGATATCCTCCTGCAAACTCCATGCATCCCAAGTCGTTGACATGCATGTAATTAAAGTCTCCATAGATGTGATCGCGCAATTGATAATAGAGTTCTGCAGGCATAACATTGCCTATGCGCGTCTTGAGTGTGTCGGTATTGACATCGCGCCATGCAATAGGCACACAATTCATGGCCACGATGTGTGCCGCAGACTGGTCTTCATCGCCAAAGGGCTTGGGCAAGCAAAGCGTAATATCCATGTCGCCTTGGACATGCAATCCTTCGGTGATGCCATAGTTGGCCGTAGCCAAACCACCATAAACATGAGGGGGATATTCCCATCCAAACATTAATATCTTCATGCTTTTCCCTCCGTATCTGAAGTGAAGTGATAATGATCAAGTTGTGCTAACGTGCGCAATATTTCGGCTACGTTCATAGCAAACGAGATAGCAGCTTTTCCTTTAAACGGCGGATTTCCATCGAATAGTTCGGGAATAGTCCCCAAACAATGATGGGTCATCTCGTCTTCATAACCTACCATCTGTCGCTCAATGAAGCTCAGGCGCGTGCGTTTATAGAGTTTCAGACAGGCTTCCATGTAGAAACCTCCTAACCAAGGCCATGCTGTTCCTTGATGATAGGCATAGTCACGCTGGCGTTGTGGGCCTGTGTAGAGTGGGGTATAGCCATTGCTTTTAGGCGAAAGAGTGCGCAATCCCTTGGGCGTAAGCAGTTCGCGTGTACAAACATCTAAGACACTTTTCTTTTGCTGTTGATTGAGCGGTGAATAATCTAATGCTATGGCAAAAATCATATTTGGGCGCACACTCCAATCTTGTGGTCCTTCGTCCACATAGTCGAATAGATAGCCATATTCATTGACAAAGCATGAAACAAAAGCTTGTTGGCAGCGCATGGCCAAGTTGTCAAGCCGCTTTTCTTCAGCCTCATCATGCATTAAGGCGGCCATCTCTGCAGAAAACTTCAATGCATTATACCATAATGCGTTGAACTCCACGATATAGCCCGACCGAGGAACAATAGGATGGCCATCAGCCATTGAATTCATCCAGGTCATGGGTTTCTCATGTCCTTCGGTATAAACTAATCCATTTTCTTTCAACGTGAGATGAGGATGATGTCCTGATTCTATAAAGGATAAGATGGCGTGAAGCAGTTCCCCATAACGAGATTGGCATGCTTTTAAGCCGGCATCCTTTGCATATTGCTGAATACACCAAACAGCCCAAAGCATCACATCTGGTTGCTCTATCTCGGCAATTTTTACTGAAAGAGGCTGTTCGGCCATAAACTCTTGCAACCCACGCATGGCAGTCTCCATGACCAATTCAAAATAATCGCGCTCGTTAATGGATAGTGTCAGTCCAGGCAGTGCTATAAACATGTCGCGCGCTCGGCACTTAAACCATGGATAGCCCGCCAAGATGTAGCGATCACCATTTTTCTCATGGATGTGGAATTGGTGAGCCGCGTTCACTAAACAGTGGAAGAAGTTGTCGCGAGGGGTACGCTCAGCCACTTCTTTAGCGAACAAATCGTTTAGCGTAGCGGGTTCAATCTCTGATGTTGATGCAGAGAACACTACACTCTCGCCTTTCTTAATGTCCAATTCAAAATAGCCAGGCACATATAAATCTTCTGTAGAATCGTAGCCACGCTCGCGTTCTTTCGCATATTCAATGTCACGATACCAATCAGGCTGGTAGATGAATTCATTGGGCTTATCAAACTGTAGATACAAATTAGGATAGCCAGCATACAAGCAAGTGCAAATTCCTCCATCAACCATTTGATAGTTGTGATTGGCTACACCATTGGCATGTGTAAATTCTTTCACACTACGAAAGGCCAGGAAAGGACGCAATCTGAGTTTAGTTTCAGAATGGGAGTCGACCAATGTGTAGCGAATGAGGATACGATCCTCATAGTGTTGGAATACAACCTCGCGTCTTAAAATCACCCCCCCCACGCGATAAATGGTTGTAGGCACTTTATCGCAGTTGAATGCATGGATATACTTATGCCCGTTGGGACTAAAATAGTTGCCTTGATAACGATGCAACCCCAAATTAAAATCGGCACCATGTTGCACGACGGTTACGTCTAATGATGACAACAGCACATGATTTTCGTTATCTAACTCTGGCACAGGAACCACTAACAATCCGTGATACTTGCGCGTGTTACAATCCACTATGGTAGAACATGAATAGGCTCCCGACCGATTTGTGCGTAGCAACTCACGGGAAAGCGACTCTTCTAAATTTGTTACCAATGCTCGTTCAAACTTCAAATAACTCATAGTTTCTAATTAAGGCTTATGAATTTAGTTCATATAGCGCCAGCATTTTTAATAAATAGTTTTGTTGTGCTCAAAGTTAAACATTTTCTGTGAAATGACGAACAATATTGTTTATTTTTTTAGGCAATTATTTTTTTTCTGTTTTTGCTTACATTTTATCTGTAAAAATGGAGATTATAAAAAGTTTTTCAGTACTTTTGCACACATATATACTTTAGATATTAAATTAATCGCACGATGGTACTAAAACGAGATTACGAGAAAAAAGAGGTCGTTAAAGCTATTGCGGAGATGTGGGCACCACTCACACAAGCCGAGAAACGGGTCTTACTTCACGACATCCATATCAAGAATTTTAAGAAGAATCATTTCATCTATAAAGCTTCTGACCTTCCTACGCGTATGATGGTGCTCATTCAAGGGAAGGTAAAGATTTATAAATTAGGCAGAAATGGAAGAAGTCAAATCATACGAGCCATCAAACCCATGGAATTTTTTGGCTTTAGAGCTTACTTTGCTAATGAGCTATACAAGACAGAAGCGATGGCGCTTGAGAATGCAGAGGTTGCTTTTTTCAATACCGAAACGATTGTTAAATTGATGAAAGAGAACTTTCACATCAGTTTGTTTTTTCTGAACTATCTCTCAAAGGAACTTGGACAAAGTGATGATAGAACAGTAAATCTCACGCAAAAGCATATTCGTGGGCGGTTAGCTGAAGCATTGTTACTACTCAAAAATAACTTTGGTTCAGAGGAGGAAGATGATACTTTGAGCATCCATCTTAGCCGGGAAGATTTGGCCAGTCTGTCGAATATGACAACGAGTAATGCTATTCGGACACTGTCTAACTTTGCCAATGAAAACCTTATTGCGATTGATGGACGAAAAATTAAGATTGTCAATAGTGACGAGTTAATAAAGATTAGCCAATTTGGTTGATAAGCGTTTGAAATAAAATGGCATAGATTGCACTGTAATAGCTATTACTTTTAAGTGCAATCTATGCCATTTCTTTTTATAAAGTCCATCATTTTAAGCAACTTTCTTATCCCGAACTTGCGTATAATAACACCGATATTCTTAATAACTAAAAGAGCTGTATCAAACCCTATAATGAGTAACGACACAGCTCTTTTTCTTGTTTTGAGGGAGATTAAAGTTTCTAATCAAGAAGTTCGCATCCTTTCAGATGTTGAGTTTGTATCCAATATATTTTATGGCAACTATTTAAGCTCATGCAACATGTAGGGTGCTCCAGAAACCTTTACCTTCAATTTTTCATAGCTTCCATCATCCATGTGATAGACAGAGTAGCCCATGCCTTGGTCTGTTGACATGCCGAAGATGATATTATTGCCAGACTTGCAGATGGATGTGGCCCAGCCTACAGTTCCAGAAAAATTCATCTTCTTGCAAGTCTTATTGTATAGATTAATTTCAAAGGCTTGAAATGATTTGTCATGAACGTAGTCAGGTGGATTGCTTGCCGCTCCGGGAATGTTAAGGTATCCATAAACCTTTCCGTTTCCACCATACACTTTATTATAAGCATACGATGTTCTGTTCCCCTTTACTCCCTCTAAGTTTACGTCTGCAAGGGTGAAGCAATATGAGTTGTCAAAGTCTTGCTCCCCTTTCTTAATGCGCAAGAAACCTTCCTTGACCCCAGGCTGGTATCCAAACATAGCTACGCAATAGAAATAGATGTCACCCTTTTCGTCTACGAACGGATCCCCAGCGGGGGTCATAGAGGAGGCCATTGTAGCACGAGGGTCACTAATCATTTTGATGGGCTTATCGGTTTTGGTATCTATTAAGGCTATATGTGCTCCCTTCTCGCATGATAGGCAGACTTTAACTGGCAGAGCGTCACGTATAAGATGCCGTCTCTGATGATGGAAGCACATGGTTCAGGATTATTGTCGCCAGCCAACTTCCCCAAGGAATAGCCAGATAAATCTATTTCTCCTGTTTTTGTCATGGAGGACGGATCTATAATCCACACCTTTCCTAATCCAAGACAAGAAATGTAGGCTTTCTTCTCGGATAAGAAAGTGATGTATGTGGCCTTTGCACCACTTGGAAATAGCATGGTGTTTCCTTCTTGAACAAGGATTCCATCCTTAGGGATGTACTTGTAGAGGTGTTCTGTATCTGTCACATATATCTTATTTTTATACACGAATGTGAATGCCCCCTTCGGAAGCACCAATGCGTTGTCTGTATTGAGTGAACTAACACTCAAATCCTTGAACAGGCTAATATATGTGTTTTCTCCGATGTTTACGCTGTGTACAAATCCTACTTCAGATTTTGTAGAGGGAGGAAAGTCCGGAGAGTCCTTTCCGCATGAGGTGAGACCTACAAGAGATAGCAACACAAGGGCTGCGATTAAAAAATAATGTTTCATTTTATTTGTTTTTAAATTGGTAATATATTACAAACTCATTGCTCCGCCCGATGTTTTGTCGCGGAACAGATTAAAACGCAATTTTGTTTTAAAAGTGCGTCCTTGCAGTGGCATCTTGAATTCCATATAGTTCTCCTTGTCAAAGATGTTCTCAACTTCGAAACTCAATGAAATGTTGTTGTGCCAAAAGGATTGTTGAAGGCCTATGGTAAACACATCGTTGGAGGGGATAATCCATTTTTTACGCTGGTCGGACAGTGTGCTCATTTGCCATCCCCAATCGAATTCTCCGACATGGGACACATCCATATAAATTCTAGATAGTTCATTTCGCCCCAGCAAATTTTCTGCATGATACTCCAAACCATAGTTAAAATAGAAAGACGGTATGTTGGGTACATGTTTATTATATGTGGGATTATCCGTCCCTTTTGCATCGTTTAACCATTTCTGCCGGTCTCGAATGTCCTGTAGTGTAAGATTGAAATATGTATAGATGTTTGGTGTCACGTCTACTTTCAAATCGGTATCAAATCCCATCGTGCTCGTCTTTCCCAAGTTTGTGTAGATGGAACGGATATCAGCGGGGAAAAGCCTTATCATATTCTGGATATACATGTAATAGAGGTTTGTTTCCCACTGCACGCGGGTAAGTCCCATCACATTTCTTGTATCTATGATGGTTCCAACGTTCAGGTTGTCTCCAATTTCAGGCAGTAAGTTCACTGATGGCTTGATGCTCATTCCGTTACCGAAAAGTTCTCCTGTGTCAGGGAGTCTCACATTGTGTGAAAACGAGAACTTTCCCCTCACGCCTTTCCAAAACTCATAGCTCACTCCCTCACTAAATCCGTAGTACGTTTTGTTCACACTTGTTTGTTTGGGAGCTGATGCATCTTTCATTTGGGCTTTCGACAAGGCATCGCTTGTTCTAAAGATTTTTGACTTCAGATAGTAAATGCTTATCGTCAAGGAATTCTGAAAACGATGATTGGAAGAGGCATACAAATGACAGAGTCCGATATTGTTTGAAATCATTTTGCTGGGAAACGAGCTAGGATCGAACCCGAGATAGTCATTCATGCGTTCATCTTTAGGACGGTAGTCCGAAAGAGCAAGTTGATCATTTATGTTGAATGTATGTTGTCCAAATGTATATTTTAAATTAAATTTGTTTCGTAATTCAAATTGCCGGTTATGGGATTCATTAAGAAGATTATCTTCTGTTTCCCCCATTGCCTGAGTGATGGTCCCATCCCATTGTTTTCTTGTTGTTGTTGTGTCTATCAGGCTCGTTTGTATAATAGGAATAACAAGGGATGATTTCATTTCCAAACCTTTAAAGACGAAGTCGTCTTTTTCTATATGCAAAGTGGGCATTATATTAAAGCCTTTCATATAGGCATGCTGTGAATCAAAGTTAAGAGACTGTATACCTTTTTTATTTCTGTAGAAGGCGCATTCCAAATCCAGTTTATCGAAGTATAACTTTCTAAAACCAATGCCGACATGATAGAAGTCTGCGTCATAATAGTCATTATTTCGTCTTACCTTTCTGTATTCTGAGACTGGCAGGTTTGTTTCGAATACTGGCCATGACATCGTGTAGTTGTTCTTGGATTTATTCTTAAAGAAAGCAACATTAAATAATATGCCTGACTTTGCAAAAAGCTTTTGAGCACTTGTAAGTGTCTTGGATGTTCCGAATGATGCCAATTCCTGCGTGAATCCTACTAAGTCGCATTCATCCTCCCGTGTCACAATATTGATGGCTCCTCCTAATCCGTCGCCTCCATATTCTGCAGGCACAATACCCTTGTATACCTCTATATATTTGATCACATCTATTGGAATATCGTTGATGTCGAAAGAACCGTCAGGACTGTTGAGTGGAAACCCATTAATATATACGGCGACACGCTTACCTTCTAAACCATGTACAGATATGCGCGACGCACTTCCCAATCCGCCTGTCTTTCTTACTTTGATGCCAGACGTGCGTGTAAGAATTTCTTCTATACCGCTTGAACGTCCCCGCAGCTTGGATCCGTCCACTACGGTTACAGCCATAGGACTTTGCCGAATGCGGTTTATTTCCGCCTGCTGGGAAGATCCCCTCACTACAACTTCGTTAAGGACGTTCGCTGATGATTCTAAGAAAAAGTCTTTTGTGATATTGCCGTTTAACACAATGACTTGCCTTACTCGTTTATATCCAACAAATGAAACCTCAACAATACATGTTCCATTTGAGGGAATGTCAATTTGATAATTGCCTGTCTTGTCAGAAACTGTTTTCTGTTTTGTATTTTTGATTGATATGTATGCCCCAGATATGGGAAGTCCTGTTTCTTTATCTATGATTTTCCCACGTAATATATTTTGGGCAGACAAAACTGTTGTACACAAACACAGTATCGTTACGATGAATAATCTGTTCATAATTTTATGGATTAATGAGTTCTCGCCATCCTGCCGTATTATAGCGTATGTATTCAGATAAGACCTGTTTTACCTCTTCCTTGCAGATTTCTGTGCTTGAGACAATCTCTCCGATGATCGTTACCCATGTGGAAGAGGAAATCCGAAAGAATAGTGACGAAATTCTTGTTTGTATTTGTGGATAGACTTTTTGCATTTGGTCAATATATTCTTTACTTATTGTAACTTGTTCTTCGATAAAATTTTCACGGAAAAACTCTACAGAAGTACCTTTTGATTCAAAGAGTAATAACTTTAATTCTTCTTTATATAAGAAAATTATTTTAAGCGTTTCTCTTAGCAAATCTTTTTGATTTTGTATAGAGAAGTGAAGTTTATCTATTTTGTTATGTTTTATGCGATAGGAGGACATCCTTTCATCCAAGACTATAAGTAAAGGTCTAAGGACAGTATAAAAAATATCATCCTTTGTCTTAAAATAATTGTATATATTACCTAAGGCAACTCCCGATTTTGCCGAAATTGTTCGCATCGAAGTTTTTCTAAAGCCATTTTTAATAAATTCATTGCGAGCAACTGCGACAATCTTGTTTCTTATGTCTTCTTTTAACGTTTTCATTACTGTTTTATTAACGGACATCGTTTAATTTTGTTCATAAAAAAAGCGTACTGTCTTTTTTAGACAGTACGCTACTTTTATTATTGCCTTTATGCGGCTGTGTGATATTTTTATCATTAATTCAATTTTTGGATACAAAGATATGGAAAGAATCCTATACAGACAATACCTATTAATGGGTATTTTTAATCGAATTATGATGCTAAACTCAAATGAGCTTGAATAAAAATTCTCCTTCAACATTTTTTTTCTAAAAGCGATTCTTTGTAGAGTATCTTCCCAGCAACTGCGTGTAAGGTATAATCTTTCTGTTGCGATAGTCCTGTAAGGAGCAGGAACTGATATGCAGCCGATCGCACACTTCTTTACACATGAGGAAAAGTCCATCTACAAGAGTAGCTTATGTGTATCCGTCATTTCTACTATCCGTCTCTCTACATCTCTCAATGCCGAGACGACCAGCTGCATCTCGTCCGTCTCCATGTTCAAATCTCTTGTTGTTTCCTTTATATTTGTTCGCTTTTAAGTTTATTCGACTTTGTAAGAAGAAGTGCTTCCACATCTTTACGTTTGCAATAGCACTTGTGTCCGATCTGCGTAAACGACAGCATACCCATATCGTGATAATGCTACAAGGTGCGTTTACTGATATTCGGTAGCCCATACATATCTCCATTGCGCGGCCTGTCTGTGCACTTGCTCTTCTCTCCGAATGTCTTGTGGTAGCATTCTTATAAAATACATATAGCGATGATAACCAAGGATAAAGTTACAGAAATATTCTGTATTATCGATGAATTTGGCAAGAATTTAGACGGTGAATTGAAGAAAACCTGTGCTTATCCGCCCATAATGGTAGTGGGAAATGTTACAGAAATCGTAAAGGGAGACTTTCCGAAAGTGAGATGATAACGATTCTTATATGCTATTATTCGTACACCGCTCAATACATAACTTTATCATGAACCTATGTTCTGTCCTTATTGCCTATTGCTTTTTTGACAATAAACTAGAGGCATTACCTGTTTATATTGAAAAATCAAGGCTGTTAGAACTATTTGTATACTAAGCTTATCCCGAAATCGCGTACCATTTTAGTAGACAAAAGAGGGAACTACTGGTATGAAAGTTGTAACAGGCTACAAGCCTTTGACAGTTTTTCTTCCATGGGGAGCATTGCATCTATCCAATGAATTGTGAAACCACGGCGCTCCATACCACGAAACCATGTCATTTGTCGTTTTGCAAATTGATGAATTGCTATTTCTAACTGTCGAAACATCTCTTCAAAAGTCAATTTCCCTACTACGTATTCTGTCACAAATTTATACTCTAAACCATAATAAATAAGGTCATCGGCGGGAATTCCTTGTTGCAATAGTTGCTCTACTTCTGCAATCATTCCAGCATTGAGACGTGCTTGTAAGCGTTGTGTTATTCTCTGACGACGAGCTTCTCGGTCAATGTTTAGACCAATGATGAGAGACGAAATAGGAGGATATTCTCGTTCGAGTGTAGGGTGTTGCAGATTATAGGTCTCAATTTCTATCGCACGAATAGCGCGCTGACAGGAATCAACATCCGTTGTATTGTGTAGCGAGTCTCCCTGTTGTTGTTTCAATTGTTTTAAAATTTCCGTTAGCTCATCTAATGTTTTATGAGCTAATTCTTGACGTAATACCTCATTTTGTGGAACTGGCGATAGGTGGTAGCCTTTCAAAACCGATTCGATATAAAGTCCTGTCCCACCGCAAAGAATAGGTTGTGCGCCCCGTTTACGAATGTCTTCATAGGCTTTCATAAAATCTTCTTGATAGCGAAAGAGGTTATATTTCGTTCCAGGATCGCAGATGTCTATCAAATGATAGGGAATAGCTTGTCCGTCTACTATATAATCCGATAAATCTTTGCCCGTACCAATGTCCATTCCACGATAAACCTGACGACTATCGCCACTTAGGATTTCACCACATTGTGTCGCAGCTAAGTGAGTTGCAAATGTTGTTTTCCCCGATGCTGTAGGTCCGAGAATTGTGATTAAAGGTGCTGTTTCATTTGTCATGTGAGCAAAGATAATAAAAAATCTCTGTCAGCACGGCTGACAGAGATGATTTTAACCTGCTAAGAATGTACGATGTACAATCAAGCAAAGGTCTTATGGGTTGTTTCTTACTTCAATTCAGCAAGGTACTTGATGGTACGAACCATTTGAGAAGTGTAAGAGTTCTCATTGTCATACCAAGAAACAACCTGTACTTGGTAGCAGCCATCAGCTACTTTGCTAACCATAGTCTGGGTAGCATCGAAGAGAGAACCGAAGCGCATGCCGATAACATCAGAAGAAACGATTTCGTCTTCGTTGTAACCAAAGCTCTCTGTTGCTGCTGCCTTCATTGCTGCATTGATACCTTCAACCGTTACATCGTTGCCTTTAACAACAGCTGTAAGGATGGTTGTTGAACCGGTTGGAGTTGGAACGCGCTGTGCAGAACCAATCAATTTGCCATTCAACTCAGGGATAACGAGACCGATAGCCTTTGCAGCACCTGTTGAGTTAGGAACGATATTGCAAGCACCTGCGCGTGAACGACGGAGGTCACCCTTGCGCTGAGGACCATCAAGAATCATTTGGTCGCCCGTATAAGCATGAATCGTTGACATGATACCGCTTTGGATTTGAGCATACTTGTTCAACGCTGCTGCCATAGGAGCCAAGCAGTTGGTTGTGCACGAAGCTGCAGAGATAACGGTATCTGCGGGAGTCAATGTCTTGTGGTTTACGTTGTAAACGATGGTTGGGAGATCATTTCCTGCAGGAGCTGAGATAACAACCTTCTTAGCACCAGCCTGCAAGTGAGCAGAAGCCTTAGCTTTTGAAGTGTAGAAACCTGTGCACTCAAGTACAACGTCTACGCCCAACTTTCCCCAAGGAAGTTCTGCTGCGTTTGGCTTTGCATAAATTGTGATTTCCTTACCATCAACAGTGATAGATCCCGGCGTAACAACAGTTTTGCCATCTTCGCCAAGAACTGCATCCTTATAGCTTACAGTGTGCTTACCTTCACCATATTTACCTGCGAAGCCACCCTGAGCAGTGTCATACTTCAAGAGGTGTGCAAGCATTTTTGGGCTTGTCAAGTCGTTGATAGCAACAACTTCATAACCTTCAGCCTCAAACATTTGACGGAATGCGAGGCGACCGATACGGCCGAAACCGTTAATAGCTACTTTTGTCATTTTTACTTTTTGTTTTTATAAGAGTTTATAAAATATAACTTTTTCTATGTTACATAGCAGAATATTCTCCCGCTGACGGTTGCAAAGATACAATATTTTTTTTTATTTTTGTAGCCGCAAATTGTATTAAATATTATAAAAAAACGGTGCATCACGGCTGTAAAATAGGGCTTGATTTAGCTTGGGTTTTTAATTTGTAAACTCGATATAACAAACAGTTGTTGCCGAGCAGAAACCGTTTATCACACATTCATTTAACAAACAAACATGAGTAAATTTATTCAAGAGTTCAAAGAATTTGCCGTGAAAGGCAATGCAGTCGACATGGCTGTCGGCGTTATCATTGGTGGCGCATTTGGTAAAATCGTGTCGTCAATAGTCGATGATATTATCATGCCTCCCATCGGTTGGCTTATTGGTGGAGTGCAATTTAGTGATTTGAAGATTACACTTCCGCAATTATCTGTTCCAGGATTAGAGCAGACACAGGCCGTAACCATCAACTATGGCAACTTTCTACAGACGGTGTTTAACTTTCTGATTATCGCTTTCTGTGTATTCTTGATGGTGAAGGGCATCAACAAACTGAGTAAAAAGAAAATAGAAGAGCCTGCTGCACCTGCTCCAGAGCCAGAACCTTCGAAAGAAGAGCAGCTGCTGAGTGAAATCCGTGATTTATTGAAAAATAAATAAAACAATGTAGGGGAATTACCTTTTATAAGTATTTGAGGCGGAGATGCAAGCACATCTTCGCCTCTTTATTGTTTCTATGGTTAAAGAAAGCTTTTTGTTAGCCATTGGGCTGGTTAGCGTTAGAATTTTAAAATAGTTTGTATCTGAATATCGGCTTGAACGGGATGCATAATTTGTTGAGGGCCGGTGCCGATTGTCTGGCGATCAAAATAATGGGTCAGACCCGCGTGAGCAATGAAAATGAAGTGACGGTTGCAAACGAGTTTACTTTGTAAGGCGTAGCGCATACCTTTTCCTGAGAAGCGTAGAAAATGAAATTGATAGCGCAACGCCCGTTCATATTGGTAGAGTGCAGCTTGGTTGTCTTGGGTATAAAAATAGGCGATGTGTGCTGTGATGGATGCTGCATTCCAGCTTTTTGTGGCAGTTTGTGACAATAGAAATCCTGGAGATTGTTTTTCTTGTGCCACAACAACACCATTCAATTCTGTCTGACATTGCCATTGCCAAAGGGGATAAATCGTTTGCATGCGCATGCGATGCGTATGCTTGTTATGTAGTTTGCTATGATCAGGAACATCTTGTTGTTGCAATCGGTAATTGTAGCGTACATTCATGCGCCAGTTGTTACCTTGAAAATCCCATTGCGCGCGTGCTTCTATGGCATGTGTTCCGGTAAAAGATTGTCGATATTTCGGCCAGGCGAAATAAGCATAGTCGGCTGCAAAATAGAGCTGATTCAGGGCATTGATGCGCCATTGTAAACTGGAGAAAAGGCCACTCTCATCTTGGACATGACCATTTTCGCCAAAACTTCGTGCGAATAAACTTTGGTAACGTAGGCTGTAGAAGCGTTGAATGAATTGCATTTGCACGCTACTACTTGCTTGCCAAGTGAGACTGTTGAGCGTGGCTAATGCGCAACACTTGTCCATAGCCGTTTCACCCATAAAACTTAGATGACGATTGGTGTAGCCGTAGTCTATCGAAAGATTGGTGAAGTGCTTCCCCACAGGAGCAAATTGCTTGTAGAGCCGTGTGGTGTTGGGGCGGAGAACGCGGCTCAAAGTGGTATGGAGCAGGGTAGCGGCGAGGTGGAAACCATCTTTTGCATATTGTAGATGGGTTCCTGCAACAAACTGCTGATGGTTGTTTTTATGGAGCATCTCTTGCTCGGTTCTGTGCAGCCCATTATATAATAAGGTGGAAATTGTCGCAGAATCATCTTTATTTAGCGTGGCATCGTTCGCACGATAAGACACGAAATTTGTAGTGGTGATATATCGATTGAGTGCTATCGTTACGGCTGTGCCTTGGAGATAGTTACCTGCTGTGCGGGAGGCGTGTGGATGGAGTGTTGCTGTGGTGCGCTCTAAAGCGTAGCGTAGCATGGTTTTTCCCAAGGCAAAATCGTTGTTGATGACCAGCCCCATACCTATTTTCACACGATAATGTCCAATGATAGCTGTTTTAATGCTGTGAAAGCCGCGAAGTAAGAGGTAGCCTGCATAATGGTCGTAGCCGCAAGAGTTGCCTTGCCTGAAAAAGGGCTCGCCTGCATCTTGCGCACCAATTAGTCCCCATGCTATTTGGTGGTTGGCCTGAAAAGTGTAGCGAAAGTCGTGTTTTATGGGGCCGCCCAAATACTTTTTCTCTATAAAACCACGACGCTGATAGAGTGGAATATTTGCGCTTAACACCATTTGATGATAGCCATGATGGAGAGAGTTTAACAATGAGTCATAAGGCTTTTCGGAGGGTTCTTCCACACTAACGAAATGCGAAAGTAGGCGTGCGCAAGCATTGCTGAGCGACGGAATGAGATGTAGTTCGGCCGTTGAGCGTATGTTTTGACATTGATAGCGATAGAAAAGGATGTCTTCAATTTGCTGATCGCTCAGAAAAGGCAACTGTTCTAAGTCTTCACGTGTGGCACGATTGAGGGGAATGGGCTTAGCGATGAAAGATGCTAACCATTCATAAAGTTCTTCGCCAGGTTCTTCGTCGTCATCTTCTTCGCGCATGAGTTCTTGGTAATCTTCTTGCCATGTGGCTTGCGTTTGTGCTATTGATATGGTCGAAATGCAAGTGAGCAGTGCGGCCAATAACCATCTTAGGGGTTGTTTTGTGGGGCATTTGTTCATGACCGGGATTTATTCAAAGTGGTACAAACCTAAAGAAAAAAGTATTATGTTCCAACTTTTTTCATAAAGAATTGCATGTTGATGCGTTATTTAAGGTGTTAAATGGCAAAAAATGGAGTGTAATGCTCAAAAAAAAGTCGTCTATGCGAAAAAACATAGACGACTTCTTGGGTGACTTTTGCAAGGGCTTATCACGGTGTTCTTATATCATCTCAAATCAATGATTTCGGCTTTCGGAAAGTCTTTTGACTGGAATGAAAAGAGCGCAGCATTGTGCTCTTGCTGTTTAAAATTGGAAATTCTGATGGTAGTCCAGTTTGAAGCCTGACGCATCTTGATGAGCGTGGGCACATAAGTCTTGCTGATGGTGATGTAAAACTCTTGTGGCGATTGCTGCTTGTCGATGGCCGTGAGATGAATTTGATAAGGTGCTCGCACGCTTTTCATCGACAACTGGTAGCCTGTTTTGTAAAGCGACAAGAACTTATAGGGATTGAGTTGGGCTTGTTTTGCAGCATTCGGGGTCGTGATATTCACCTCGTTTGTGGCCTTCATATAGGTCCATTGCGTCTTTCCATTATACCACATGGTAGCTTTGTCTGTGCGTGCATGAAACATGTTCCCTTTGATGGCGATGGTGCCTTTCGTGGTTCCCACGTTGCCGGATTGGATAGAAAAGCTGGCCGATGCTCCTCCTTTGTGGCCAACAATGGTTGCTGCTTTGTCTAAAATCTTTCGTGCTTTGTCAGCCTGTTGCGCACAAACGCCCATCGTTAGAGCCGCAAACAGCATACAAAATAAAATTCGTTTCATTCTTTTTGTTTCTTGTTGTTATCTATTTTCTTTGTGGAGCAAAAGTACAAAATGTTTCGTAGCCGTGCTTCATCCCGCATGAAAATTAAAGTTTATTTCACCAAGAATGCAGGATGAGCCGCTTCGCATCAAGGGGCAGCACACATTTTAGCCAATAGTAGCCGATAGGCCCCCCTCCTTTCTAATGCGTTTTCTATGCCATTTTGCAGGTGCATGTCTGTTCTGTTTCACGATGAAAAACGAAAAATCGTTCTCCAAAAGGGTGAAATCAAATAAAATGGTCATTCATTTTTGCCGTGTTCAGAATAATTGTTATCTTTGCCCCGATGAAAGCATTATGAAAAGCTAATGCTGAAGCGCAAACGATAATAAGAATAAAAGATATACGATAATGGCAAAGATTAAAACAATTGGCATACTTACTTCTGGTGGTGACGCGCCAGGAATGAATGCAGCTATTCGTGCGGTGACGCGCGCCGGAATTTACAATGGTTTCCAAATTAAGGCTGTATATCGTGGGTATGATGGTCTCATTAATGATGAAATCGTAGACTTTACGACCGAGAATGTGAGCGGCATTATCAGTGAAGGGGGAACTGTCCTGAAGACGGCACGCTCTACAGACTTTGCGACCGTTGAAGGACGTGCCAAGGCTTATGAAAATATTGTGAAAGAAGATATTAATGCCTTGGTCGTGATTGGTGGCAATGGCTCGTTAACAGGTGCAATGAAGCTTGCTGAAGAGTATGACATTTGTTGTATTGGTTTGCCGGGAACTATCGACAATGATCTCTACGGCACGGATAGTACGATTGGTTATGACACAACGGTGAATACCATTGTTGAATGTGTTGACCGTATCCGTGATACTGCGCAGAGCCATGAACGTATTTTCTTTGTGGAAGTGATGGGGCGCGATGCTGGCTTCTTAGCGCAGAACTCGGCTATAGCAGCAGGTGCTGAGGCGGCCATTATTCCTGAAGATAGTACCGATGTCGACCAATTAGCACAGTTTATGGAACGCGGAATTCGTAAGAGTAAGCGGAGTAGCATCGTTATCGTCAGCGAGAGTCCTAAGTGTGGCGCTATCTATTATGCAAATCGTGTGAAAAAAGAATTTCCGCAATATGATGTGAAAATATCTATTCTGGGTCATCTCCAGCGTGGTGGACGTCCATCGGCTCGTGATCGTATTTTAGCTTGTCGAACGGGAGTTGGTGCCGTTGAAGCAATCATGCAGGGACAACGCAATGTGATGGTGGGCATTCGTAACGGTGAGATTGTTTATGTTCCGTTGAGCGAGGCCATTCGTAGTGACAAACCTTTAGATCGGAAGCTTATTAAGGTGCTTGATGAATTGAGCATCTAAAGTTTAAGAAAGTATAAAAATAAGGTGGCTACGAAAATAAAGAAAGAATAGTTTTTGTTATTTTTTTGAATATTGGTACTTTTGTCAAAGTATTTTAGTTGATAACGAATAAATAAAAAGAAACATATATGTCGCAAATTGTTGGACACATTTCTCAAATTATCGGTCCTGTTATAGACGTTTATTTTGATACGACAGGGTTAGAGGCCGAGAAAGTATTACCCAAGATTTATGAAGCGTTGAAGGTTGAGCGTGCTGATGGGAGCAAGCTGATTATTGAGGTGCAGCAGCACATTGGCGAGGATACCGTGAGATGTGTGGCAATGGATAATACAGATGGGTTAAGCAGAGGCTTAGAAGTTATTCCGACAGGGAGCCCTATCACAATGCCGGCTGGTGACCAAATCAAAGGTCGGATGATGAATGTTATTGGTCAGCCGATTGATGGAATGCCTGCTTTAGACATGAAAGGTGCTTATCCTATCCATCGTGCAGCCCCAACATTTGATCAGCTTTCCACGCATAAAGAAATGCTTTCCACGGGTATAAAGGTGATTGATTTGCTTGAGCCTTATATGAAAGGTGGAAAGATTGGCTTGTTTGGTGGTGCTGGTGTTGGTAAGACTGTGCTCATCATGGAGTTGATTAATAACATTGCAAAAGGGCATAATGGTTACTCTGTTTTTGCTGGTGTCGGCGAGCGTACGCGTGAAGGTAACGATTTGTTGCGCGATATGTTGGAAAGCGGTGTCATTAAGTATGGTGATGCTTTCAGAAAAGCAATGGAGGAAGGCAAATGGGATTTGTCATTAGTTGATAAAGAACAGTTAGCCGAAAGTCAGGCAACTTTGGTTTATGGCCAAATGAACGAGCCTCCAGGGGCACGTGCTTCTGTAGCACTTTCTGGATTAACGGTTGCTGAAGAGTTTAGAGACCATGGTGGTAAGGATGGTGAATCAGCCGATATCATGTTCTTTATTGACAATATTTTCCGCTTCACACAGGCTGGCTCTGAGGTATCTGCCTTGTTAGGTCGTATGCCTTCAGCTGTGGGTTATCAGCCAACTTTGGCCAGTGAAATGGGTGCAATGCAGGAACGAATTACTTCAACAAAGAATGGTTCTATTACTTCTGTGCAGGCTGTTTATGTACCTGCAGATGACTTAACCGATCCAGCCCCGGCTACAACATTCTCACATTTGGATGCCACAACAGAACTTTCCCGAAAGATTGCAGAATTGGGTATCTATCCGGCAGTAGATCCATTGGGTAGTACTTCGCGTATCTTAGATCCATTAATCGTCGGTAAGGAACATTATGAATGTGCACAGCGTGTGAAACAGTTGTTGCAACGCTATAATGAACTTCAAGATATTATTGCGATTTTAGGTATGGATGAATTGTCTGACGAGGATAAATTGACCGTGAACCGTGCACGACGAGTTCAACGTTTCTTGTCACAACCTTTTACGGTTGCCGAGCAGTTTACAGGGTTGAAGGGTGTGATGGTTCCCATTGAAGATACCATTAAAGGCTTCAATGCAATCCTTGACGGAGAAGTTGACGATTTGCCTGAGCAGGCTTTCATCAATGTCGGGACTATCGAAGATGTTCGTGAAAAGGCAAAACAGCTTCTTGAGGCAGCGAAGGCCTAAAGGAGATAAGAATTTTAAAAGGAAAGTCACATTGTAGTAGAAAAGAATTACATGCTGAGATTGAAGATTATAAGCCCAGAACGGACTATTTTTGATGGAGAGGTCGTTCGTGTAGTTGTTCCTGGTACAATGGGAATGTTTGAGATATTGGAGCATCATGCGCCCATTATCTCTTCATTGACTGCTGGCGTTGTGAGCTATCTTTCCGACAAGCAAGAGCTTTCAGAACAGCCCGTTGCAGGTGGTTTTGTCGAGGTTCAGAAAGATGAGGTACGATTGTGTGTTGAATTATCGTAAAATGCACGGCATTATAATGGGAAAAAACGTTTATAATGGAAAGAAATATGTACGTGAAGCGCTTCAAGTTGCGATGGGTACGTTTTTGTTAGAGCTATTGGTTCTGCAACTTCTTCAGTATCATGTCCTTCTTGCTCCGGTACTCATAGGACTTTGCTTTTTCCTAATCGTTGAAGTCGTTGTCGGAATAATTTGGGGGCACATCTACCAAAATCAGGTAGAAGTTAAGGCCTCTTTCTTGATGGGAGTTTCTGGTTTTCGCTTTCTTGTTGCATTATTGGTTATTTTTATCTACTTCTTAGCAACGGGCAGAAATGCAATGATGTCTTTCTTGTTGCTCTTCGTTCCCTATTATTTTGCGATGCTTGTGCACCATCTCCTTTTTTTTACACACGTCAATAAATTGGCATAGAATATTTTGTTGCGTTTAGAAATATGAAGCAAATAAAAACGATAGTACTTTTATTCCTCATCTCCTTTCTACCATTACAGTTGTGGAGTGCCACAGAGGAGTCTGCAGCTGGGGGGTTAAATATATCAGAGATTGTGTTGGAGCACTTGTCTGATAATTATGAATGGCATATTGCTTCATACAAAGGTAAATCGCTGAGTATTCCATTGCCCATTATTGTGCGCAGTTCTGCTACGGGGGCATGGAGTGTTTGTACGGCAGAAACGTTGCCAAAACCATTTTTCTTTGATGCCGCGCATCATGGAAAGATTTATGAGCAGATGCCGAACGGTTCACACGTGAGGCCTTTAGATTTGAGTATAACGAAAGTGGTGCTTCAGATTTGGATTGTCGTTCTTGTATTGTTGTGCATCTTTGGTTACTGTTCTCGTTGGTACAAGCATCATGATGAAAAGTCAGAAGCGCCGCGAGGCTTTGTTGGTGCAATAGAAATGATTGTCATGACGATAAATGATGATGTGGTAAAGGGTTCTATAGGTGAAAAGCATTATAAGCCTTATGCGCCCTTTTTACTCACCGTATTTTTCTTTATCCTTACGTCAAATCTGATAGGGTTAATTCCGATTTTCCCTGGTGGCTCAAACATAACGGGAAATATTAATATCACTTTATTTTTAGCAATATGCTCAATGATTGCCATTAATGTTTTTGGTAGTCGTGAGTATTGGAAAGATATTTTTTGGCCTCATGTGCCAACATTCCTAAAGGTTCCTGTCCCTTTGATGCCAGCTATAGAGTTATTTGGGGTGTTTACCAAACCCTTTGCTTTGATGATTCGTTTATTTGCGAACATGATGGCCGGGCATGCTGTAATTCTAAGTTTCACTTGCGTGATCTTTTTAGGTTGGTCTATGGGGGTTGGCTTTGGTATAGGATTGAATACGTTTAGCATTATTATGTTGCTATTCATGAATGCTTTGGAGTTCTTGGTTGCATTTGTGCAGGCTTATGTTTTCACATTGTTGACAGCAGTTTTTATCGGTTTGGCTCATCCGCAAGCAGAAACCGAATAGTTTTTGGTAAGAAATAAAATTAGAATAAAATAATTAAAACGTAAGATTATGATGATTTCAACTTTATTAGCAGCCGCTGGTTTAGCACAGTTAGGCTGTGGTTTGGGAGCAGGTATTGCAGTTATTGGTGCAGGTTTAGGTATTGGTAAGATTGGTGGTAGCGCCATGGATGCTATTGCACGCCAGCCAGAAGCATCAAGCCGTATTATGACAAACATGATTTTGACTTCAGCTTTCGTTGAAGGTTGTGCTTTGTTTGCAATAGCAGCTTGTGCATTTATTATCTAATTAAGAAAGATTATAATTAATGGAGAATTTGCCTTCCATATTAACGCCTGACTTAGGGCTCCTATTTTGGATGCTCTTTGCGTTTCTGGTGGTTTTATTTTTCTTGGTTAGGTTTGGTTTCCCTGCTATTACCAATACGGTAGAGAAGCGTAAACAATATATTGACGAAAGTCTTGCCAAGGCACATGAAGCATCAGAGCGTTTGCTGCATATCAAGCAAGAGGGAGAGACCCTCTTGCAAGAAGCGCGCGAACAGCAGGCTAAGATAATGAAAGAGGCAGCCGAAACACGTGATGCAATTGTTGAGAAAGCTGAAGAGAAAGCTCGTCAGGAGAGTGTGAGGATTATCGCAGAGGCCAAGCAGCAAATAGCATTCGAAAAGCAAGAAGCTATTCGTGATATTCGTTCTCAAGTGGCAGAATTAAGCGTAAATATCGCAGAAAAGATCCTTCGTGAAGAGCTTTCTTCAGACAAGGCTCAGCAGGCAAATATTGATCGGTTGTTAGATGAAGTTTCTAAATGATTAATTTATTTCTAAATTGTAATTTATGAATTTGGGTGTTATTTCGGTTCGGTATGCACGGGCCTTATTAAAGGAGGCGTGATAGAACATCAAGAAGATGTGCTTTATGCCGAGATGCAAACCCTTTTGCACAGTTATTTTACGGTTCATGAACTGAAGATAGCTGTTGATAGTCCCATGTTATCTAATGAAGAGAAGCAAAATCTTCTTGAATTGGCTTGTGGTGGCAAAGTGTGTTCATTGACACAAAAATTCATAGCGCTCATTTTGAAAAAGAATAGGGGTGAGTTGTTGCAGTTTATGGCCGCGTCTTATGTCTCAATTTATCGTGAGTTGAAGCATATCACGTTAAGTCAATTGACGACAGCCTCACCTGTAGATTTAGAAACAGAGCAAAAGGTTAAGCAATTGATAGAAAGCTACACGCATGGTGAGGTTGAGTTTTCATCGAAAATGGATACCGACTTGATTGGTGGTTTCATTTTGGAGTATGATTCTTACCGTATGGATGCGAGTGTACAGACGAAGCTCCGCAAGGTGTTATCAGCGCTTAATGGATAATTTATAAAAAGAATAAAATGTCAGATAAGATTAATCCCAGTGAGGTCTCTGAAGTACTATTGCAAGAGCTTCAGAACCTTAAACTTGACGAAAAGTTTGACGAGGTGGGTGTGGTGCTCACTGTTGCTGATGGTGTAGCACGTGTTTATGGCTTGCGTAATGCAGAAGCGAGTGAACTTTTAGAGTTCGAGAATGGTACAATGGCCATTGTGATGAACTTAGAGGAAGACAATATCGGTTGCATTCTGTTAGGGCCTACCGCAGGAATTAAGGAAGGACAGACCGTAAAACGAACACATCGTATTGCATCAATTCAAGTAAATGACAACTTCTTGGGTCGTGTAGTAAACCCTTTGGGTGAGGCAATCGACGGCTTAGGGGATATTGATTTGACGGGGGCATTTGAGATGCCACTTGATAGAAAGGCACCCGGTGTGATTTATCGTCAGCCCGTTAAAGAGCCGTTGCAGACAGGATTGAAAGCTGTTGACTCTATGATTCCAATTGGTCGTGGCCAGCGTGAGTTAATTATTGGTGACAGACAAACGGGTAAGACCGCTATTGCTGTAGACACGATTATTAATCAAAAGAGTTTTTATGAGGCGGGTAAGCCCGTATATTGCATTTATGTAGCCATTGGACAAAAAGCTTCAACGGTTGCCGCATTGGTGCAGACCTTGCGCGAGCATGGTGCATTGCCCTATTCAATCATTGTGAGTGCCACGGCTGCAGACCCTGCCGCTATGCAATATTATGCACCTTTTGCGGGTGCAGCAATCGGTGAGTATTTCCGCGATCGTGGTTATAGTGCACTTGTCATCTACGATGATTTGTCGAAGCAGGCCGTAGCTTATCGTGAAGTATCGTTGATTTTGCGTCGTCCTTCAGGCCGTGAAGCTTATCCTGGCGATGTGTTCTATCTACACTCTCGCTTATTAGAGCGTGCTGCACGTATCAACAATCAGCAGGAAATTGCCGAGCAAATGAACGATCTTCCAGCCTGCATGAAAGGTCATGTGCGTGGAGGCGGTTCGCTAACAGCCTTGCCAATTATTGAAACGCAAGCAGGTGATGTGTCGGCATATATTCCTACCAACGTGATTTCCATTACTGATGGTCAGATTTATTTGGAGACAAACCTCTTTAACCAAGGATTCCGTCCGGCAATTAATGTAGGTATCTCTGTGTCCCGTGTGGGTGGTTCTGCACAAATCAAGAGTATGAAGAAAGTGGCAGGAACATTGAAACTGGATATGGCACAGTATCGTGAGTTGGAGGCTTTCTCTAAGTTCTCGAGTGATATGGATGCAGTCACGGCGATGACTTTGGATCGTGGTCGCAAGAATAATCAATTGCTTATTCAACCACAATACCATCCTATGCCTGTAGGAGAGCAAATCGCCATCCTTTATTGTGGCGTACATGGTTTAATGCATGATGTGCCTGTCGAAGCCGTTCGAGAGTGTCAAGATTTGTTCTTGGAAGCTATGCGCTCTTCACATGCCGATGTAATATCTTCCTTGGCAAATGGCGATTTGACCGATGATTCCGTCAAGGTCATTGAAGAGACGATGGCCAATATTGCAGGACAATATAAATAAACAAAGAAAGAAGAGAGTAGATGCCGTCTTTAAAAGAGATAAAAACGAGAATAGCTTCTGTTAATAGCACACGCAAGATAACGAGTGCTATGAAAATGGTTGCATCAAGTAAGTTGCATCATGCACAGACCGCTATTCTCAATATGCTTCCTTATGCCAACATGCTTGAGCACATGTTGAAATCGTTTTTAGCCACACTTCCAGATGCCGAGAACGAGTTAGCACATGCACGACCAGTCCATACTGTTGCATTTGTTGTGTTTACGAGCAACAGTTCGTTGTGCGGTGGCTTCAATAACAATGTTCTCAAAGCCTTTCAGGCCACTGTTAATGCCTATCGGGCACAAGGCGTCGAAAATATTATGGTTTATCCCATAGGCCGGAAAATTGAGGAATATGCTCAGAAGCATGGCATTACCGTTGTGCGTAGTTTTGTACATTTGGCAGAGAAACCCAATGCGGCCGAATGTGCAAGCATCGCGGAAGAACTACGAGATAAGTTCCTGGCGCGTGAAATTGATAAAGTTGAATTGATTTATCACCATTTCAAATCAGCCGGCAGCCAAATCCTCACGCAGAAGGTTTATCTGCCCATTGATTTATCAACAGAAACGATAGGCGAGGAGAACGACCGCGATTTAACCAGCAATGTTGCTACAGCAAAAGCGCAAGAGTATCTGCGAAAGCGTAAGGCACGTGAAGAAGAGAAGCAAAAGACCGGTGTCCTTGCTATTAATGACAACTTTATTGTAGAACCTGATTTGGCGAGTGTATTGTCGTCTTTAATCCCCAAGGAATTAGATTTGCAAATCTACACAGCTCTTTTGGATAGCAATGCCAGCGAGCACGCTGCACGTATGGTGGCAATGCAAACAGCTACCGACAACGCCAATGAGTTGTTGCGCGCACTTAACTTGCAGTATAACAAGAGTCGTCAGCAAGCCATCACCAATGAGTTGCTCGATATTGTGGGTGGAAGCATTAATAATTAGGTGAGGCTCAAGATTTTCTTTGAAAAAGGGACTGAATGAAATCGTGTATCAAATTTATTTTGGTGCACGATTTAGCTTTAAAACAATATGACGGAGCAGATAATCTGCCCTATAAACCGAGATAAGATGATGAAGTTTAATAATGAAACCGTTCGTCGGCGCGATCGATTGATGACCGAAGAGCGTGCATTAGAGCTGTTGCGTACAGTCGAATATGGTGTTTTAAGTATGATTGATGCCGATGGTTTTCCCTATGGCATTCCTGTCAACTATGTGTGGGATGGCGATTCATCCATTTATATCCATTGTGCTCCCGAAGGCCATAAGTTAATTGCTTTGGACAAACGTCCACAGGTGAGTTTCTGCATTATAGGGAATGTACATTTGTTACCAGGAAAGTTTACCACCGAATACGAGAGTGTATTGTTACGCGGTGTAGCCCACATCAATCTCTCTCCCGAAGAGCGAATGCAAGCATTACTAAGATTGGTAGACAAACTTTCGCCGGAATTTAAGGCTTTGGGTGCAAAATATTCCGAGAAATCGTTCCATAGAGTAAATATCATCCGCGTCGATTTCACTGAATTCAGTGCAAAATGTAAGCATGTTCACACGGCCGATTAGTCTGCAATTCTGCGATATAGAGCATTGATAAAAGCCGTTAGCGAACATCAAAAGAATTTTTTTAGCCTTGCTCACATTGAGCAAATGCCAAACAAAACTTTTTGAGCCTTGTTCACATTGAGCAAACGCCAAACAAAACTTTTCGAGGCTTGCTCACAGCTTAGCAAATGCCAAAATAATATTTTGAGACTTGCTCACGACTTAGCAAATGCCAAATTAATATTTTGAGACTTGCTCACAACTTAGCAAACACCAAAATAATATTTTGAGGCTTGCTCACAACTTAGCAAACACCAAAATAATATTTTGAGCTTTGCTCACAACTTAGCAAATGCCAAATTAATATTTTGAGGCTTGCTCACAACTTAGCAAACGCCAAAATAATATTTTGAGCTTTGCTCACAACTTAGCAAGTGATGAAAAAATATTTTGAGTCTTGCTAACGACTTAGCAGTTGCAGAAATGACAAATTGGAGTATTGCTGCATCGTAAAAGCAATGGGCTCTACACCATTGTACAATATGTGTATGATGTCCTTTTCTGTGTGCGTACTTTTAGTTTCTTCCGTTAACAAAAAAGGAGTACATATTTCAGTACTCCTTTTCGTGATTCCGTTGGGATTCGAACCCAAGACCCACAGCTTAGAAGGCTGTTGCTCTAATCCAACTGAGCTACGGAACCAGCCTTATTTGCTTAAATCGGTTGCAAATTTAGCATTTCTTAGCGAGATACACAAGACTTGGCACATTTTTTTGGTACACATCCGTATCTGTAAAGGCTGAAGAGCCGACCAACGAATACAAAATTGCTTGATATTTGTCTTTGTCTCTACTTAATATAGGCGGAGTGGCATACCGGCTTGTATTTGATAATCGGGGGTGAGTTGATTTAATTTGTACAAGCTCTTTAACCGTATGCCGTAATGTTGTGCAATGGTGTACATGCTTTCTCCTGGTTGAATAATATGTAGACGACCTTTATATCGCTTTTCTGCCCGCTTCTGTTTCTTCTTAAGATAAATGACCTCACCAGGATTTAGAACATCGTTTTTATTGCGTTCGTTGTATTTGGCAATTTTTCGATAGGATATATTTATTTCATCGCCAATGCTCTTAAACGTATCGCCTGACCGGGCAATGATATAATAGTTCTTGTTATAGAGGTGTATGGGGTGCAACAACATACCGTTGTTGGCAGGTTTGTCGGTGCCTCCGCGTTTAGCCATGAATTTGTCATAGCTTGTTGCTTGGTCTAAAATGTAGAGTTTATAGAGTTCGATGAGCTCAATCAGCTTGTCGGCATATTGTGGATTCGTTGCATATCCACAGGCCTTTAATCCGCGTGCCCATCCTTTATAATCCGTCCGATCAAGCTGGAACAGACTGCGGTAACGACTGTTTTGCTTGAGGAAACGGCTATGATCTTCGTAGCTTTGCAGTGCATTATCGTAGGAACGGAAACATTCGTTCGCAGCATCGTCGTTATGATAGACTGATGCACCTGTCCAATCGTGACACTTAATACCGAAGTGGTTGTTGCCTTTAATGGAGAGTTCGCTACGTCCGGCACCACTTTCGAATAATCCTTGTGCTAAGGTAATGCTTGCCGGGATATTATAGCGCAGCATTTCTTCGATAGCCAAGTTTTTATATTGGTCAATGTAACTTTGATAGACGGAATTCCATCGCATTTGTGCTTGCATTTGCAAGGGGATTGCGATACAAAGGAAAAGGAAGCATTTTTTTATCATGTACACAAAATTACGTATTATGCAAAAAATAACAATAAAACAGGATTTCTTTTATCAAATATTAGTAGTTTTGCACCATGTCTAAGAAACGGCAACTCATTTTGGCTTTAGGAACAAACCATCATCGACAGGAGAACATGCGATTGGCACAGGCACATTTGCACGATCTTCTCCGCGATATTGAATTTTCTTCATCAGCATTAACAGCGGCTATCGGCGAATTTCCGGGGACCTATCTCAACTGCGTTGGTCGAGCTACCACGTCGCTGATGTTGTGCGAATTGCAAACCAAGTTCAAGGCCATCGAGGCCAGCTGCGGTGACAGCCGAGAGAAGCGCGAGGCGGGCTGCATTGAAATGGATATTGACATTTTGAAATATGGCGAAGAGCGGTTGCATGAAGCCGATTGGGAACGCGCTTACATTCAGCGACTATTAATAGAACTATATAGCAGATGAAGCAATTTCTACTTTTCTTGATTTGTGTGCTTGGTCTACAAGCTCATGCACAACAGTTTAATGATTACTTTGAAGATGCAACGTTACGTATCGATTACACCTTTGCGGGCAATGTGCATGAACAGCATGTTACGCTTGATAAACTTAACCGATTGCCTCGTTGGTATGGTAAGCGTCAACGGCTCACACAGGTGCCTGTGGAAGGCTATGGGCAAGTGATCGTGCGGCATCATGCTTCGGGTAAGGAAATCTATCGGCAATCTTTTTCAACCCTTTTCCAAGAATGGCTCAGCTATGACGAGGCCCAGCACACATCGCGGAGTTTTGAAAATGTGTTTTTGGTGCCTATGCCTAAAGACACTGCGGACATCACCCTCGAACTCTATAATAATCGTCGAACCATTATGACAACCTTCACACACCAAGTGTCGCCCAAGGATATACTGATTCGGCGCATTGGCGAGCAACACCGCACCCCTTTCGTGCAGTTGTTAGCGCCCAAGGACACATCTCGTTGCATTCATATTGCATTTATTGCCGAGGGCTATCAGCCCAGCGAGATGTCTACTTTCATAGCCGATGCGACGCTTTCCATGGATGCTATCTTCGCCCATGAGCCCTTCAAAAGTCTCAAAGACCGGTTCTCAATAGTGGCCGTGCAAGCACCATCCGTTGATAGCGGAACCAGTATCCCTTCAAAAGGCATTTGGAAGCGAACGGCTTTGAGCAGCCATTTTGACACATTTTATAGCGAACGTTATCTCACCACACTCAATTTGAAAGATTTACACGATCAACTCGCCGGAATTCCTTATGAACACATCATTGTATTAGTCAATACACCCCATTATGGCGGTGGCGGCATCCTCAATTCCTATAATTTGTCCATGGCGCATCATCGGCTCACGCGACCGGTGGTGGTGCACGAGTTTGGGCACAGCTTTGCAGGTTTAGCCGATGAATATGGCTATGCCAACGAGCAAATTCCGATGTATCCGCACGATGTTGAACCTTGGGAACCCAATCTCACAACTCTGGTGCATTTCGACGAGAAGTGGAAGGACATGCTCCCCGCTCATACGCCTATTCCTACGCCGCAGGTTACAAAAAATCAGCAGAAGGTGGGTGTCTACGAAGGAGGAGGCTATGCTTTGCACGGCGTCTATCGCCCCATGATTGATTGCCGCATGCGCACCAACGAAAATCCTGAGTTTTGTCCGGTTTGCCAACGTGCCATTCGCCGGCTCATTCAATTTTATACCGAATAACAGGAAACTGTGGCTGCACAAATGTGGAGTCATTGAAAAGTTACTATTGCTGTCCGGTGTTTGCTCAAGCTGAGCAAGTCCCAAATTTATTTTTTGACGTTTGCTCAATCGTGAGCAAATTACAAAATATTACGCGAGTTCGGGATAAGCTTAGTATGTAAATAATTCTAACTGCCTTGATTTTTCAACATAAACAGGTAGAGCCTCAGGCTTATTGTCAAAAAAGCAATAGGCTGTTAGGGCAGAACATAGGTTCATAATGAAGTTGTGTATCGAGCGATGTCGCGAGTGTACGAGATTAGCTTTATTCTTCAAAAGTTCATTGATGCACTCGATGATATAGCGTTTTCTTAACATTATCTTATCCCACATGGGCATCAGCTTGTTCTTCATTTTAGCCTTTAGCCTATGAACGAGCCCGGAATACCTTGACTGAATAGACTTCGAAGAGTTCTTGCTTAATATATCCTCTGTCAGCAAAGACCTTTCCATAGAGCACCTTTGTCCTTGGTAATCATCGCTATATTTGTTTTATAAGTTACTGATTCACAACTATAAAGTTACAAAATAATAGCGAGATTACCAACTTTTTAAGTAATTTTCTTATCCCGAGCTCGCGTAAAATATTATTTTGAGACCTCTGCAAAACTCCTCCTATAATTTGTCTTTCTTAAATATTCTTTGTACCTTTATCGTATGAAACAGAAGTTATCCTCTCCCAGTTTTGCTGACCTGTCCCTTGGTCAAAGAAAGGTCAGGCAGACATTCTTTTCACAAATAAATACAGTCATTGATTGGGCACCTATTCGTGCTATAATAGAAGTGGCTTATACAAAAGGCTATAAGTCTACTGGCCGGCCCAGCTATGACAGCCTTGTTTTATTCAAGATTGAATTACTCCGCACCTGGTATGGTCTGAGTGACGGAGAAGTTGAAGATCAGGTTAACGACCGCCTGTCTTTTAGTCGTTTTGCAGGTCTTGGCATGGAAGATATTGTCCCTGATAGTACTACTGTGTGCCGTTTTCGCAACATTCTTGTTGAAGCGGATTTGTATGATACGCTTCTTGCGGAGTTTAATCGGCAATTGGAAGCTAAAGGAATCATTGTAAAGCGTGGTGCCATTGTTGATGCCAGCATTACGAATACGCCCCGTCGCCCCCACGGAGGTAAGAGCTATGAGGTCGTTGAGGATAGAAAAGAGGATGAGCACATGGAGCTTCGGAGAAAGCCATGCTCAAAGAAGTTGTCAAGCCTAACGTAGACACAGAAGCCCGTTGGGTAAAGAAGATGGGAAAGCTCCACTTCGGTTACAAGCGTCACACGGTAACGGATGAAAACGGAATGGTGCTTGCCGAGGAAACGACAGCTGCCAATGAAAGTGATATGAAACACTTAGAAATACCCCTAAAGAAAGCTAAGCTACCACGGAAAGCACTTGTTTATGCCGATAAAGG
>NZ_BAJQ01000025.1 GCF_000613785.1 Segatella oulorum JCM 14966
CTATTTTCTTAGAGAAACCGTTTTCATTGGCAATGGTTTTGTTCTTTGGCGTAATTTCTAAGACATAGCAGACATGATTACCTACATTTTGGTCTTTCAAGAATTTATAGTTAAAATCTTCGACAGCTGGTGTGGACATATCGGCGTAAGAAAACTCAGACCCCATGAAACTTTTGGCATTCTCTGAACTTACAATACGTCGGGTTTTACGAAGAGCCGGCATATAAATCCACTTGTCATCGTTCTTCTTCAAATAATCGAACGATAGAAACCCGGTGCCTTTCACATCAGCAGGTTCGATAAACCGAATGAGTTTTTTTTCCAAACTACCATTCTCGTAGAGTTTACTGACGATAGTCATCTTGCGAACTCGTTTGTCTCCGGACGGACTGTAAATCGTCATTGATGATTCTGTTTCCATTCCGGCAATACGAGTGGCTTCAATGGCTTTTTGTTGTACTTGTTGCGGAGATACTCCTCCTTGTGCATGAGCGACATTTGCCCACATGGTTGCGATTGTTATAACCGCCGATAAAAAAACTTTCTTCATTGTATTTATTGTTTGATGAATATTCATGTATCAATCTTCTTTGAAAAGCTTATAAGCTTTTGACTGTTTCTTTTATTGCTTTTATCCTTTCAGTCCTTTTAAGTTATTTGCAATAGATTTTCTGTCTCAAGAATTTCGGTTTCAACACCATACATAGCGCAGGTACGAGCAGCACTGCGGCAATGAGGCATACGAAAATGATTGTTACCATCATCATTCCGAAAAAGCGAACGGGCAGGAAGCCTGAAAAGAGCAGAACTACAAATCCGATAATAACGGCAATGGCATTGAATACGATACCGCGTCCCGTTGCCTTGAACAAGCGATGTACAGCCTCCTTATCGTCGTAACCCGCACGTCGTTCCTCCCGATACCGCCAGACAACATGAATCGTATAGTCCACGCCGACTCCAATAAGGATAGAGGCTTGGAAGGCGGTCATAAAGTTCAGGTCAATACCAAAATATCCCATCAGTCCGAAAAGCATCAACATGGCAAACATGAGTGGAACGATTTGCAGTAATCCTGCCTTAAACGATTTGAAACCGAGGGATATAATGATAAATACAACAACGAGGGAAATCAACAAAGAAAGGAACTGCCCGCTTACGACATGCTTGTCCATATCCGTGAATACATCGGCATTGCCACCAACAAGTTTCACATTGGGGTCATCTTTTACCATTTCCTTGATATGAGCAACACATTGTCGCAATACCGGTGTGTTCAATTCCTTGAAACGAATCATCAAGAGAGCTTTCTCAAAATTGAAATCCACCATCTTTTCCAAATCCTTCTGACTGCCGCTCATCAGATACAACTCGAAGTATTGTGATACGGCATCGTAGGTGTCGGGGATTTTATCATAACCTTCTTCGCCTTTGTTATAGAGAGCACGGCTGATCTGACGTGTAACTTTCGCGATAGACTGCGTTGTTCCAACTTCGGGGATTTCTCGCACCTTTTTCTCCAAATCATCAATTTTCTTCAACAAGGCAGGGTCTTTGATGTCGCCTTCGAACACGACACAGAGCGGGAAGAAGCCCCCCAGTTCCTTATTGATGATTTGTGCGGACTCCTTCGCAGGATGTCCGTCAGGGAACAACTCGGCGGGATTTGAGTTGATGCTGAAACGCAACAGTCCGGCTGCTCCGATTAGAGAAATGACCACGAATAAAGCCAAAATAGTCTTGGGCTTTTTCGTTACCCAATCGGCAATAAAGTCCAACAATCTGTCCAACCCTATTCCTCTTTTGCTTTTAGGGTTGTTATCCGCTCTCAATCGAGGTTTGGTTTTGGGAAGTACCGAACTCAATGCAGGTATAAAGAACAGACTTCCAATCAAGGCAAGTCCGATACCGATACTGCCAAGAACTCCCATCTGTCCACCGGGAATCAGCACATGTCCCAACATACAGAGCAACCCTGCAATGGTTGTCAATCCTGATAAGATAATGGGAGCGCCGAGACTTGTAACCATTTTGACAGACAATTCTTTTGCTGTATAGTTGTTTCCGGGAAGATTGTCTCTTTGGTAGCGGGCAAACATGTGTATGCCATAGGAATTGGCGGTGGCAATCAGCAATACAACTAAAATAATGGTCGTAACGGCAAACTTCCATCCCAACAAAGGTGTTGCACCCAATGCCGTGAATATCGCCATGACAACAATCAGAATGGGAAGCCATACCCCTCTGAACTGACGGAAGCTGATAAAGAGAAAGACCATCATCAACAACAATCCGAGAGGAATGAGCCGAGCCATATCCTTCTGCATCATTCCCGCATTCTGCATTCGCATATACGGAGAACCTCCCAAAAGAACTTTCTCTGTGCCGGGATACTTGGCAATCATTGCCTCCACTTGGTCTATTACGTCCTTGTCCTTTGCTCCAGGTTCAAGCAATCCAATAATGGCTGTGGTCGTAAAATCTTTGGAAATCACGCTTCCATAGACAAGGTCGTTACCGGCAAGCTCTTTCTTAATAGTGGCAACATCTTCAGCAGTCCGTGGAATCATTTTCACGGCCGCATCAACGGTCATTGCGTCATTCTCACTGCGGACATTTTTCAATTCAAAGACAGACATCACTCGTTCTATGCCTTTTATGTTCTGCATGTCCTGTGAGAAATGCTCTACACGCTTCAGTGTCTTGCCATTCACGACATCATCTGTCTGTACGACAATCATCACCATATCCGTTCCTCCAAACATCTTTTCTATCTGTTTTTGGTTCATACGGGAAGGCAGATGCTCCGGCAGATAGGTAAGCAGGTCGGGATTAAAACTTGCATTCTTCATCTGAAAGCCCATAAAAGCTGTCAGTGCAAGAAAGAATACGATGACCGCCCAGCGGTATCGTATCACAAATTCAGCTAATTTCTTCATTCGATATTATTTTGAGATGAGATAATCTAAAACGAAACTTTCAACTCCGTAAAAACCGAGTTCTTGGTCTTTTCCAATATTCCGAATAATCGGTCATCTGGTCCGTAAAACAGCTGACCTCCCACCGTAAGCGTAACGGCATCGGCTATGGCATAGCGTACCTTGGGTTGAAAGAAGTATTCTTTTGTACTGAATTGGCATAACCCAAGTAGTTCCACATTTAATGTCTCATGAAATAATGACAGTGCAGGTCTGACTGAAACCGAATGATTCCAACGTTCGTGTTGCGTGAAAAGAATACGGTTCAGCGAGTTAAGTTTCTGTTCTATCGGATTGCCTTTGATGTCTGTCGCTAAGTCCGGTATATACTTACCTATGTACTGTACAATCAAACTGAAATTATCCCAGCTTCGGTCAATCCCGATCGTGTATTCCATTTGCTTATTGGGAACGGAATAAATGGAATTATTACTTTTTTCGGGGAGTGAACAGGCAAATTCCCCTCTTAGTCCGTAGTTGCCCAACGAGGAGGAAAAGTCCATTCCAACAATATGCACCCGATAGGGCTCTTGTGATAACTGGATTTCAGAAGGAGTTTTTTTATACGCGATGCCGGGAAATTTATGCAGCCCGTTGTAATAGGAAAGAGAGAGGTCGAAAGACGGTTTTTCCAAATCTATTTTCACTCCGAAAGACTGATTCTTCCATCGGTAAGGACGTTTTTCATTGTTCCATACAATCCCATCTCCCATAGGGTTTCCGATGAATGGGAACAATGACGATTTATAAACAGGTACCCAATCCACTTCGATACGGAAGGGATAAGGATTAAAGACACCTTTCACGACAAAATTCCCCAACCGCTTATCGTCTTCTTCCGGAGAGAATACACAAAAGTCTTGGGGAGTAACGTTGTTGGTCGGATTGAATCCATCTGCACGCCCCCAAAGAACGATTTGCTCACCCACACGAAAATCGAACTTACCAAGATTAAGATTTAGATAAGCCTCGCGGATGTCGAACTTATGATTGTTGTTGCCATCAGCTCTGTAACGGACTTCCGAAAAGGCAGAAGCACTTATGCCGATGGGAACTTCTAATTTCAAGGCACCTTCTCCGTAGTAATTGCGTATTTCTTTTTCTCCGCCGAAAAAACCTGCACGGAGATAACCATTGAGTTTAATGCGGTTATCCGATGAGATTTCTTCTGTATAGAGAGAGTCTGTTTCATTCGGAGATTGTGCATAAACAGAAATACCGGAAAACAATGATAAGATTGTTACTCCGGCAAAAAAATGAAACTTAAATGTCGTTATTTTCATTGCCTGATGTTTTTGCAGGCAAAGTTCGAAAGATTGTTTAGGGTAAAATAACCCTCAGAAAGCAAGTAATATCCCTATTGTGTAAAACTTATAATGAATCAAGATATTGCTTGGGTTTTATCCTGTGATATTTGCAGAAAGCCTCTGTGAAATGACTGAGGTTAGCATATCCAACTTTATAGCCTACTTCTGACACCGAGTAGAGGCGAGTGGAAAGCAGTCGTTTTGCCCATTCCATCTTTTCAGATAGGGCATATTCGGCGATGGCTTTTCCAATAACCTGCTTGAAGCACTTTTGTAATTTGGAACTGCTCATATTGGCTTCACGCGCCAATTCGGGAATACTCGGTACATTACTGAGACTTTGAAGAATCTGGCGACGAACACGGAATACTGATTCAACATCATTCAAGTTTAGGTTGGCAAGAGATTTTACTTCCGAACGTTTTTCGAGCTTTTCAAGGAACATTGTCAGTAATTCCATAGTTTTTCCATGCAAATGAAGCGTTGAAAAAGGATTGTCGATTTCAGTTATAGACTTAATGTTATCCAAGACCTGTTGCATTGCAGGTGTAATGGTCTCAAACAAATAAAAAGCCTTGTCCGATTGGAGAAGCCGACCGATATAGGTTTCATGTGCTGCATCAATCTTTTCAATCCAATCCTTATTGAAAGTCAGTGTAATATTTTCGTATCGTTTCTTTGGAGGAAAACTCCACTCAGTCGGGATGCTACTTGAAGGCATGAAAATGCCATCGAGCGTGTCCACTCCGACCGTTTTTGTACTTGTTCCTATTATCTGCTCGTGTTTATGCTCATTGATATAGAACATGACAGGAATCCATTTCGAGTTTTCCACCGAGCGACGTATCATAGTTATCGGCTCGTATGCTACGAAACTGATATAAGTCAATGTTAGCCATGGCAGAGGATAATATTGTTTGAAGAATCCACTACCAATAGAAGAAGGAATGGTAAATCCATTGTTTATTACTGATGTGCCAAATTGTTCGGCAACCATCTCCATCCAATCTTCAGGCTTATTGATTGCACAAAATTCTATGGTCATTTTATCATGTCTTTTTGCAAAGTTACAAACAAATACGGATAAACTTGAATTATTGCAAGTTTTTATCCGTATTACTCTCAAAAAAGAACCAATAGCTCCATGAGAAATGTTTTTAATGAGAGTTTACTCAAATGCGACTAAACTTGAAGGAACTCCTATGGCAGTAACAATTGGGTTTTGCGAGCATTCGCCTGTCTTGGTATTGTAGGTGTAATACCCCGTACCATTGTTACATGTCATTCCAAAGACGATGAAGTCCTTGTAGCGAGTTATAGCAAAAGAGCCATTGCTGTCGGTCATTGGCAAATCAAGTTTTTCGATGGTTTTGTTCCAAATGTCGATTTTCACGGGTTGGAAGTCTTTCTTGAGTATTCCAAATTCTGTATCCGTTACTTTCACGCAACTATACACAATACCATTACCTGCATAGAAAGACTTAATCATATACTGCCCTGTTTTGCCTATTCCTTTTATGGTTGTCTTCGATAGGTTGAACAGATAATCGCTATCCCATTTGTCGCTTCCTTTGCGGATACGCAGGAAACCTTCCTTATCGGCAACATTGAAGTTGTTGCCCGCACTGTAAAAGTAGATGTCACCCCGCTCGTCTATGAATGCGTCAGAATGGCGGAACAATCCTACAACACTTGTGCGGTTATCTTTGATAACTTCAGTCTTTTTCGTCTTGAGGTCAATGATAGCTACCTCTGCTCCAGTACCCGGTACAGAGGTATGAGGCGAATTGAGCTGATTGAGGGCAACATACATCTTTCCATCACGGATGACATTACAGCCGGGATCAGGATTGTTGTCTTGAACCGCATAAGACGAGAGGTCAATTTCATCTTCCTTTTGCAATGTTGAAGTATTGATTAACGCAATTTTTCCACGTCCATGCAAAGCAACGTATGCCCGCTGTTCATCAACGAAGTTAATTTCTCCGGGTTGAGCCATCTGTTCAAATGTCATAGTACCTGCTTTTATCAGTTCTCCATGGGCACCTCTTGTAAACTTATGTATCTTATCCCCGAATTTCCCTTCGGGTACAAGCACTGTATTACCCTTAGCAAAGAGGTAGCAACCGAACCCGAATTCAAATGCTTTCTTATTGTTGGCCGTTTGAGGAGTCAAATCACTGAATGTCCCTACATAAGCACTTTTGTCCACATAATGCACAAAGGTGAAATGTTGCTGCACCTCTTGAGGAGTAGGCGTAGGTTCATCATTTTTGTTACAAGATGTCAGCCCTATGAAGCCGACCAGCATAGCAGAAAAAGCTATACGATTGAAAATTGTTGTATTCATCTTTTTATATTTGTTAAATTAGAAAATTCCTTTTGAGAAGACATATCTGAATTTGAGGTGAAGTGTCCGTCCTGCCAATGGTTGGCGGAATTGGTCCCAAACTTCTTTGTTCATTATATTATGGCATTCCAAGGCTACGGAATATTTGCTTTTGTAGGTCAACAATAGCCCTATGTCATTGACGAAACTGCGGGGAATACGTCGTTTCTGTAATTCGGTAAGTTCCCAGAAGTAGAAGAACTCCTCAGTAAATTTGCCGTCCCAGAAAGCCTTGACATACCAATTCTTGAATAATCGGTTGCTGTGATACTCCGCCCCGAAGTTGGCGAACAAATAGGGAATGTTCGGCAGTCGCAATCCTTTTGTCGGATTGGGGGCTTGGGTACCGGGTAAATAGTTCAAGACATCACGCACATCCTGATAAGTTAGATTTCCGTAGGCATAGACCGTTGGCGATATGTCCAATTTTATTTCGGTTTCTATACCTTTAATATGTACCTTTTCTGCGTTTACATATCCGGCTGCCATGTGCTGTTTTATCAGTTTTATCATATCGCTTACCTGCATATAAAAGCCGTTCACTTCAAACTGCAATCGCGATAATCCGAGGACATCATTTTTGTCTATTAAGAACCCCAGATTGAAGTTGTGGCTTTTCTCTGGTCTCAATCCGGCTGCAGGAAAGGTGATGATACCATCACCGAATAGTTCTTGTGAATTGGGAAGGCGTATTGCCCGCTGGTAAGATGCTTTCAAGTGAAAACCTCTGAAGGGCTCGTATTTTATTGCCTCTATCCAGCCTATTTGTGAGGTCGTATTGTTCTTTTTCTTCGGAGCCTCAATCAGCTCGTATGAAGTCAAATCTTCTATCTCGGAATGGAGGTGGAAATACTTTGCGGAGAGCATATTCGTCAGTTTCTTATCAAAGAGTTTTGACTCCCAAGTCAACCCCGAAATGACACTGGTCTTTTTGCTGGGAAATCCTCCGATAACAAAACCTGCATGCTGACTTGCAATGTTGTCGCTCGGTTGTCTTCTGGCGTAGTTAATAAGTGTGTTCAGATTCAAACTGTGATTGGCAGACAACTTGTAATCAAAATTGATACGTTCATTGATTTCCAAGCCTTTGTCATTTGAGTTGTGAGGAACATCTCCTGTTTCTCCCTGCCCATTCGGACTCGGATATATGTTTCCTTCGAAATCGTGATTAACTCGTGCCGTATCCACAAAATTGTTTGTTGTATGTGAAAGGGAGAAATGGGACTCAAGATTAAGGCGGTCGTTCAGCATTCCGCTTTTTATCAGTTTGTTTTCCAACATAAACATTCCTGATTGGTTTTCGGCATGTTGTATGTTTTTTAAGATACCTTGGATTTCATTGAAACGATTGTAATACCCGAACTCGGTACTAATCTCATCGAACCAAAGTTTCGTGAAAGCAATTTTTCCCTTCAACATATACGAACGAAAACGGTCATGGTCACGTCTTACCAACAGATTTTCTCTCTCGGGAACTCTGAAAGAGTAGTCATTCTTTGCAGATGTATAATAGCCTCCCGCACCGAGTAGAACGCCACTCTTTGGAAAGTTCTTGCGAGAGAAGACGCTTCCTTTGTGTGTTTGGTAAGACCCGAATTCATACGAGGCATCTAAATAGTCCGTACTAAACTCTTTAGTAACGATATTGACGGCTCCCCCCAATCCATCACATCCGAAACGGGCGGGTATGATACTCTTATAGACTTCTATTCTTTCTATAATGTCTATCGGAATTTCATCAAGAGAAAAAGCCCCGTCAGAAGTACTCATTGGCATTCCGTCCCATAAGATTTGAATGCGGTTTCCTTCCAATCCATGAACAATAATTCTCGAACTGCTTCCCAAACCGCCGGTCTGCCCAACTTTCAAACCTATGGTTTTATTCAAAACGGTTTCTAACGAAATAGATCTGCCTTGAAGTTCTTTCGCATTTATTACAGAAACTGCTTCAGGCGACTCTCTGAGAACTTGTGCTTTTGTTTTTCCGAAGACCACTACATCTGCTAACTCTGTTGATTCCGGGAGTAGTCTTATGGTATAACGCTTCCCATTTGCAGTAATCGTATCGGTAATGGTCTGATAACCGACATAACTTACCATAAGCATAAGTTTTTGATTACTTGATGCACTTAGTTTTGCAATACCTTTCCTGTTTGTAGTCGTACCATTTGTGTACGTTGGAGCATTCAAACCTTTCCAATGTACGGCGGCAAATTCTATACTGTTCCCATTTTCTGCATCAATAACTTTTATTTCTGTTGGTTGCAGTTGTGCAAACATAGGAAAAGACCACAACAATAGAAAGCCGACAATGAGCATTCTTTTGTATAAATGGACTATTGAGCTGATTGACATATCATATTTGTTTGTGAGATTCTGTGCAAAGGTACTTACCTGCCGAGCAAATAAATAACCCTATTATCCACGCTTATACCCCTGTTGCGTTTATATGCGAGCAAATTGTTGTTTTGGGGCAGTGTAATGCTTATCGGGGTTATTTTATCCCTGTTTGTTGCCGTACTTTTGTAGCAGAAAAGATCAAAACGACACATATATGGATAAACAAAAAGTCAGACCTCTTGATGAGGAACGGGAGAGCCGTAGCCTGCTCTCCAATGCTGTGGTTATATTGCACCTTATTTTAGGCACACTCCCTATACTGCTTGTAGTGTGGGCTGTGGACAAGTTGATAAATGGCACACTCTCTCCCATAATAGTTTGGGGTATTGGAGGAATAATGATACTATTTGCAATGCTTCGAGGCGTATTCTATGGAACCTCAATTTGGCGGGCACACCGGTCGGCTTACAATGCCCTTACACGATTGAGGTTGCGTATCATAAGTCATCTGCAACGCTTGCCGCTCGGTTTCTTTCAAGAACGGAAAGTTGGCGACTTGGTGAATATTATCAACCATGATGTGGAACAAATTGAAATTTATTTAGCACATGGATTACCCGAAATCCTTTCGGCTACGCTTTTTCCTGCCTTACTCTGGGTAATCATTATGGTGTTGGACTGGCGTTTGGGGCTGTCGCTCATTTCTCTTTTGCCTGTAGCATTTCTTCTGCAAATGGCTGTCAAAACACTTTGGGGAAAGAGCTTTCAACACTTTATGGAAAGTACGCAAAAAATGTCGGAAGACCTTTTGGAATATGTGGCTACCATATCGGTAATCAAAGCCTTCAGTAACGAGGAAAATAGAACGGAACGAGTACTTGGTGGTATGCGCGACTACATCCGTTGGGTAAAGCGGAGCATGTTTAGCGTTACCGTTCCCATGACATTGATAACGATGCTCTTGGAAGGTGGTATCGTGGTAATGACTCTTGTCGGGCTATGGCTGATGACTTCGGGCGAACTGACGGTGGCACGTTTTATCCTTGCCCTGATATTGGGCGGACTGTTCTCGTCCTCCTTTGCTAAGTTGGCAACATTCCAACATTTCCGAATCGTCTATGGTCAGTCGTTGGCAAAAGTGCAGTCCATCACAGAGGTACAGACAAAGGACACGGCGGACAAGAAAATGGATACGACACAAACGGATGTTTGTTTCGAGCACGTTACATTTTCCTATCCAAACAAGGAAGACAATGCGCTAAAAGATGTATGTCTTCAATTTCCGAAAGGTAGTCATACAGCTATCGTAGGCGAGTCAGGGTCGGGAAAAACCACGCTGGCAAGTTTGATGATGGGGTTCTGGCACCCCCAAACAGGTACTATCCGATTGGGAGGAGAGAATATTACGGAACTCTCCGAACGTAATATCGCTGATTATTTTTCGATGGTACAGCAGGAGGTTTTTCTCTTTAATACAACCATTCGGGATAATATCCGTATAGGAAGACCTACCGCCACACAAAAGGAAGTGGAAACGGCAGCACAGCGTGCTCATATTCATGATTTTATCATGGGATTGCCGAATGGTTATGATACGCTGGCAGGCGAAGCTGGCGTAAAATTCTCCGGCGGAGAAAAACAGCGTATTTCCATTGCCCGAATGTTGCTCAAAGACTCTCCAATAGTTATTCTCGATGAAGCCACCGCTGCTTTGGACGGAGAGAATGAGAAACTAATCCAAGAAGCTCTTGATGAATTGCAGCGCAACAAGACCGTCATTACCATTGCCCATCGTCTCAATACGATTCAGGATATGGAGCGTATTGTTGTGATGGACAAAGGGCAGGTTGTCTCAAAAGGAACACACCAAGAACTGATGAAAGACTGTTCTCTGTACCGCAATATGACGGAGACGCAAGAACAAGTAAGTAAATGGCAACTGAAAGAAGAGGAGGTATAAACAATGGTACGCAATATATTGAATGAATTGACCGCTCGCGGAGTGCGGCATCTGATTATCTCTGCACTGTTTTTCGTGGTTTATGCTCTTTGTGGCACGGCAATCATGCTAACCGTCTTGTTCCTTATCGACCGTCATATACAGGGAGAAAGCATCTCTTTCATTTCGGCAGCATGGTTACTTGGCGGTCTGCTGGTATTGAAAACCCTATCCAATGCCATTGCCGATATGAGCAAGCATTTTGCCGGATTTGATCTTGTGGAACGTATCCGCGAGAAAATCATATTGAAACTGAAAATGTTCTCACTCGGTTTCTATACCAATGAGCGTCTGGGAGAGATAAGTACAGTCATTCACAAAGACGTGGATAACATGGAAATGGTAGTAGGACATCTATGGACACGGATGTCTGCTGATTTCATTGTAGCTCTGATACTTGGCATCGGACTGTTCTGTGTGGACTGGCGTATGGGATTGGCGATGATTGCCATCCTTCCCGTTGCCCTTTTCTCTCTATATCAGGGCATCCGCTCGGGAATGAAAGCACAGCAGGAGGCACAAGACGGTTTGGCGGATATGGTCAGCCTTTTCGTGGAATATGTCAAGGGCATACCCGTACTGAAAATATTCGGAGGAAAAGGAATGTTCCGTGACAGACTCGACCGTTCTGTCAGCGAGTTCGGGGAAAGCAGCAAGAAGACTTCTCGTTTAGCAGCTGTGAATGTGGGCAGATATGTCTTTCTCATTGAGCTGGCTTTCGCACTGATGGCAACGCTTGGTCTTTGGTGGACTTGGCGTGGCGAACTTTCCCTTTTCGCTTACCTGATGTTCGTCATCGTCTCGAAAGAATTCTACAAACCTTTTGTCAATATGGAGAGTCATTGGCTGAACTACATCAAGGTAAAGGATAGCTACGAACGCATTTCTCGTCTGTTGGATGCTCCCGTGATCGTCGATCCCGACCAACCGAAAACGGCGGAACGCTTTGACCTCTCATTTGAAAACATAGGGTTCCATTACGAAAAAAAGGGGTTCAAGATGAAAGACCTCACGTTCAATGTACCCGAACGGACGGTAACGGCTCTTGTCGGCTCGTCAGGTTCGGGCAAGACCACCATCACCAATCTACTGCTCCGCTTTTGGGAACCACAGACGGGTTGTATCCGTATCGGCGGAGTGAACATACGGGAAATGGACTACGATTATCTGCTCGGCAAAATCAGCGTGGTAATGCAGAACGTCATTCTCTTTTCCGACACTATCGCCAACAATATCAAGGTTGGCAACCGCAATGCCACACAGGGGGAAATCGAGGAAGCCGCACGTCGGGCGATGATACACGACTTCATCGTAAGTTTGCCCGATGGTTACGAAACGATAATCGGGGAGAACGGCTTGGGGTTGTCGGGCGGACAGAAGCAACGCCTCTCCATCGCCCGTGCCTTCCTCAAGGATGCTCCCATCCTCCTTTTGGACGAGATAACGAGCAATGTCGATCCCGTCAATGAATACAAAATACAGCAAGCGATGTCCGCCCTTATCCGTAACCGTACGGTCTTGGTCATTGCTCACCATTTGCAAACCATCCGCAACGCCCACCAGATTATCGTGATGGACAAGGGACGGCTTATGGAGAAGGGTACGCATGCCGAACTCAAAGCTAAAGCAGGATTGTACTGTAGCTTGTTGGAGATGCAATAAATTGAAAGAGATAAAGAATGTAGAGGTATGACTTTGAGTCGTACCTCTTTTTTTGCCACTTCTATCCATATCGAAGCCACAAGTACGCAGTTATCTCAAACCCCTAACATACACTGTTTCTTTGATTTACTTTTGTCCGTGCACCGCTGTTGGTGTTATTAAATACATTGTAATATGGACGAAAAAATCAAAGACCAAGAAGTCCTTTTGGTCAAGGATCAGAAGGACGAGAATCTCAAAGCCGTCACAGGTACGGACGAGAAAGGCGGACTGAAAACCGTTCCGCCTACCGCCGAGCATGAACAGAGCTTCCTGAAGTTCGACAAGCACAGCAATGCGCTGGAAAACTTCCTTTCCAACTTCATGCGGCAGTTCAAGAACCCTACGTCGCTGAATTTCTTCAAAGTGCCCTTTGAGAGTGCCGTTGCCAGCGCACGAGTTCTCTCGGAGATGCTCAAAGCTCCGGAAGTCCCTTCCAATAAAGAGATGCTGGACTCCGCCCGTGTCAATCCTTCGGACTATGCAGGGGAGCAGAAACAGCCGTTTCAAGGTATTGATCCCGACAAGGTGAAGTGGGAGCAGTTCGAGCAGATGGGCGTAAGCCGTGAGAGTCTCGAAAAGGGCAAGCATCTTGATGACCTGCTTCAATACCGCAAAACTCCGCTTATTCCCATCGCAATCAAAATCGGAGAAGTCTCCCTTTACACCGATGCCCGTCTTTCTCTGAAAGCCTCCGGAGACGGTACGTTTATCCCCGTTGTCCACGCCATCCGCAAGGAGCCTCAATTGGAACGCGAGTTCTTCGGGCATACCTTCACCGACGAGGACAAGAAAGCCCTCAGAGAAACGGGCAACCTCGGTCGTACCGTGGAGCTGACCTTCCCCGGCAAAGCTGAGCCGACCCGCAGTTTCGTAAGCATCGACCGCCTGACGAACGACATCATCGCCCTGAGTGCCGACCGGGTACGCATCCCCGATGAAATCAAGGGCGTGAAGCTGAGCGATGAGCAGAAAAAGGAACTCTCGGAAGGCAGAAGCATCTATGTGGAGGGCATGACCTCCAAAACGGGAAAGCATTTCAATGCCAACCTTCAATTCAATGCCGACAAGCGGTCGATTGAATTTCGTTTCGGCTCTCCCAAGCAGGAACAACGCCAAAGGCAAGCCCCCGAAGCAGGAACAGCCGGAGCAAAAAGAATTGCGTGTCCCCAAGAAGATGCTGGGACGTGAAATCTCTCCCGAAGAGCAAGCGAAGCTCAAAGCAGGTCAGACGGTCTATATGACCGGGCTTATCGACAAGAAGGGAGAGCCTTTCAATGCCTATGTACGCCCGAACTTCGAGAAGAACAAGTTCGACTTCCTCAAATGGAATCCCGACAAGTCCCAAGCCAAGGAGGTTACTCCCGACAATGCTTCCCGCACACAGGTCGCCGTCAATTCCGAAGGCAAGACCAACGAGGCTACCAAGCATGTGAAGGAGCCGCTCAAGCAGGGACAGACAGAACCTACCGCTCAGCAAGAGCAGAAGGAAGAAGAGAAGAAGCGTTCCAAGGGAATGAAAATCTAATCCGCCACCACTAACATCCAAAAAGTAAGAACAAATGAAAGTCATCATAGCAGAAAAGCCGAGCGTCGCTCGTGAAATCGCCCGTGTCGTTCGGGCAACCAACAAGAAAGATGGTTATATCGAAGGAGGCAGCTATGCCGTCACGTGGGCATTGGGACACCTGATAACGGCAGCCATGCCCGAAGCCTATGGTATCAAGGGGTTCCACAAAGAGAACCTGCCGATTCTTCCTCCCGTCTTTACCCTTATTCCCCGTCAGATTAAGGAGGGCAAAGGTTATAAAGCCGATGCTGCGGCAGTCGCCCAATTGAAAGTCATCGAAAAACTCTTCCGAGCGTGCGAAGGCATTATTGTAGCCACCGATGCCGGAAGGGAAGGTGAGTTGATCTTCAGGTTCATCTATGAGTATCTCGGCATCGCCAAACCCTTCGACCGCCTATGGATCAGTTCCTTGACGGATAAAGCCATCAAAGAGGGACTTGCCCATCTGCAAAGCGGAGCGGCGTATGACAATCTCTATTATGCCGCCCGTGCCCGCAGCGAAGCCGACTGGTTGGTGGGTATCAATGCCACCCAAGCCATATCCATTGCGGCAGGAAGAGGCACTTACTCCTTGGGTAGGGTACAGACTCCGACTCTCTGTATGGTCTGTTCCCGTTTCTTGGAGAACAAGAAGTTCGAGCCGCAGTCATTCTGGCAACTCAGCCTTACTGTAAAGGAAGGTGATGAGAGTTTCCGTTTTTCTTCTGCCGACCGCTGGTTTGATAAGACGGAAGCCACCGCCCTGTATGATAAACTCAAACAGGCTCCTTATGCCACCGTGGAAACGATTGTGCGCAAGGAGACCAGACAGGAGCCACCGCTTCTGTACGACTTGACCACCCTACAGAAAGAAGCGAACAGTCGGTTCGGCTATTCGGCGGAACAAACCCTTTCCTTGGCGCAGAAACTCTACGAGAAGGCGTACATCACCTATCCACGCACGGGCAGCCGTCATATCCCTGAAGATGTGTTTGCCGAAATACCTGCCTTGATAGCCTTTTTGCACGACCATTCCGTTTGGGGCCTCCATGCCCGCCGACTAACCGAATTTAATGCGCATTCGGTGGACGGCAAGAAAGTGACCGATCACCACGCTCTGCTCATTACGGGCAAGAAGCCGATAGACGTGTTTGGAGATGAGGCGGTCATCTACGATATGATAGCCGGACGTATGCTCGAAGCCTTTTCCGCCCATTGTGTGAAAGATGTCAGTACGGTTACTGCCATTTGTAAAGGTATAAAGTTCATCCTCAAAGGTGAAATCATCAAGAAAGAGGGTTGGCGTGCCGTCCTCAAAAACAGCAGGAAAAAAGACAAGGAGCAAGCAGAAGCCGAAGAACGGGAAAGTCGGGAGAATGGAGAAGGTATCATCATCCCCCAATGGGAGGAAGGCGGACAGCTTCCGCTCTGTGCCTGTTCGCTGGCACAAGGAACGACCAAGCCCAAGCCCCTGCACACGGAAAGTTCGCTGTTGGCAGCTATGGAGACGGCAGGTAAGGAATTGGAGGACGAGGAATTGCGTGCGCAGCTCAAAGATTGCGGTATCGGCACACCCGCAACCCGTGCCGCCATCATCGAAACCCTCTTTGCCCGTGAATACATGGTGCGCCAAAAGAAGTCGCTCGTCCCTACTGAGAAAGGACTTGCCGTCTATTCCATCGTTAGGGAAATGAAAATCGGCAATGCCGAGATGACCGGACAGTGGGAAGCGGACTTGGCGAGAATCGAACGGGGAGAGTTGAAAGAGCAAGAGTTTCGCAAGGGTATCGAAAACTACGCCACACAGATTACCGATGAACTGCTCTCCTCCAAAATCCTCTTTCCCAAGAAACAGAGCGACATCCATTGCCCCAAATGCGGCAAAGGCTCATTGGTCTTCTATCCTCGATGTGCCAAATGTTCCGATGCCGATTGCGGTCTGACGCTTTTCCGCAGCGTGGCAGGCAAGAACCTCACGGACGAGCGACTGACGCAGTTGGCGGTGAACGGGGAGACGGGCATCATCAAGGGCTTCACCTCCAAAACGGGCAAAAGCTTCGAGGCTTCTCTTTCGTTGGACGGGGACTTCAAAACGGTCTTTGTCTTTCCCGAACGCAAGAAACCGGGCAAATCCCGAAGGTAAATCCTCGTAAATTGCTAATTTTGCCACTGAATGATGCGGTCATAAACAATCATCTTGTTTTTACTGCGGATTTTAGTGGTGGCACTCGGCGGGGACGTCGAGTGCCTTTGCATTATAACGTCATGCCCTAAAAGACACCGGAGAGCCTCTCTTTCCAAACCGGACGACTGAAAAGCAAAAAGCTTATAAGCTTTCTCTCAATTACTCCTAAGCTTTTGTCCAATTACTTAGGTGCTTTTCAGGGCAACTCAAAACATTCACTAAAATCACAGATATGACAGCCATTCATTTTTCATACTACGAGCTATCCCTACTCTCTTTTCTTCGGGAAAGCCATCCCGAGAAAGCCGATGACATCCCTTTTATCAAGGAACGTGCGGCAGCCGCTTCCGAAGCCTATGCTGAAGCCTTCGATACGGGAGCCTCCCTCGCCGAATGTATCGGCATTGCCAATAAGACACTCTATGCGGGTCTGCACTTCTCCTGCCACGATACCATCTCTTCCGTTCTTTGGAACGAGTTCTCTGCTGAGGTGCCGCTTGAAGCTGTCAGGGGGACCGCCATCCGTCTGCGCCCGCTCTTGGAAGAGGTTTTTGCCAAGTATCCGATTTCGGACGAGTTCGCCTATATGCCCGAATACAACTCCCTCTATACGGAGATTACGGGTTTTGTCCAACTAAAACTCGAAGAAGATGGCAAGTTATAACAAGAAGGAGCATCTAAGGGCAAACATAGAAGCCATCAAGACCATCTTTGCCCTGCATCGGGAACAACGCACGGCGACACCCGAAGAACGCACGATATTGGCAGCCTATACGGGCTTCGGCGCATTGAAGTGTATCCTCTCTCCTGCAAACACGATGGAGGACATTGCCCGATGGAACAAGTCGGAGTTGGAGCTATTCCCCTTGGTGATGGAACTGCATCGCACCATTCGGGATAACACCACCTCCGAATCGCAATACAAGAGCTATATGCAGAGCCTGAAAAATTCCGTGATGACCGCTTTCTATACTCCTGCACCCGTAGTACGGGAGATTGCCGCTTCCTTACGGGAGGCAGACATCGTCCCCAAGCGAATCCTCGACCCTTCGGCAGGAATGGGCGAGTTCATCCGCTCTTTTGATACCATTGCAGCCGAAGAGCATACGACCTTCGGTTTTGAGAAAGACATCCTTACGGGACAGATGCTCTCCGCTCTGCATCCTGAAGACAAGATACGCATCCGAGGCTTCGAGGAAATCGAATCCAAGCTCGGAGGTTATTTCGATGTGGTCAGCAGCAACATTCCTTTCGGAGATGTGGCCGTCTTCGACCCTGTTTTCAGCAAGACAGACGAACCTGCCCGAAAGATCGCCCGCATGTCCCTGCACAATTACTTTTTCGTCAAGGGGGTGGATATGCTCCGCGAAGGCGGTGTGTTGGCATTCATTACCTCGCAAGGAGTCATGAATGCCCCGACAAACGAGCCGGTACGGGAGTGGCTGATGAGCATACCCGCCTTATTTCGGCAGTCCGCCTGCCCAACAATCTCTTCTCGGAAAATGCAGGGACGGAAGTGGGCAGTGACCTTATCGTCCTGCAAAAGCAGAGTGGGAAAAAGGAACTGACCGAAGAAGAACAGCGTTTCATCAAGAGTGAGAAACGCCCCAGCGGAGTGCTATTCAACACCTATCTGCGAAGTATGTCGCAAATCGTGCATACCGAATGGAAGCAGGATACCGACCCTTACGGCAAGCCCGCCATCCTGTTCCATCACGAGGGCGGAGCGGAAGGCATCGCCACCGATATGGGCAAAATCCTGCGAGCTGATTTAGCCAAACGCTTGGACGTGGCGTTGTACCAAAAGCATATCTCCATTCAGGAGCAGCCCAAAGTTACCGTTTCTGTTTCTCCCGAGGTCAAGCAGGGAGAGCCAACGCTTACGCCTGCCGCTTCGACAGGGGAGCAATCACACCGAGAGGTGGTGCAACCGAAAGAGGAACAGCCGACGGAGCAAAACCGAAGCAGTGTCACACCGCAGGTACAACTGCTCGACCTTTTCGGCAATGTTATTCCGGAGGAAAAACCCAAACGTAAAGCTGCCGCAAAACCGAAATCTGTCGTATCACCCTCCATCTTTTCCGAGACTTCACAAAGCAATGATACGGCACTGGGGCTGAAAGACACAGGAGAGCTGTGGTGGCAGCAGGACAAGGAGAAAGGGATGCAGCAGCGTCCCTATGAGGGTTTATGGCATGAACACCTCAGAGAGGGTTCTTTGCTGGCTTCGGACTTTCAGGTCGGAATGCTTGTCCGTGATATGGAGGACAACCGCATGTTTCAACCCATAGACCTCCCGTCCCAAGAACGACAGAAAATGTTGCTCTACATAGACCTGCGGGATGCCTACCACGCCCTCTATGATTATGAAGCGGAACGCAAGGTGGCGAATGAATCCTTGCGACAGAATCTCAATGAGCTGTACGACCGTTTCGTTCGGTTGTACGGGCATTTGAACGACCGCAAGAACCACGAGCAGATCCTGATGGATGCCGGGGGCAGGGAGATCCTTTTCTTGGAACGGAAGGTGGATAAAGAAACGCTCAAAGCCGATATTTTCTGTCAGCCCGTTTCTTTCAGCCTGCACGAAGTGACAGAGGTGAGCAATGCCCAAGAGGCTCTCTCGGCTTCACTCAACAAATTCGGAGCGGTGGACACCGAGTATATGCTGTCATTGCTTCCCGAAAGTTCCGAAGAGGAAATGCTCTCCGAGCTGCACGGCAGGATTTACTACAATCCCTTGGAGGAGGGTATGAAATTGCCGAAAAGTTCATATCGGGCAATGTGGTTGCTGCATCGGAGCGTATCGGACAATATCTATTGGAGCATCCGGAGGACACAAGGGCGCAAGCTCCTTGCAGGCACTGAAAGATGCCATCCCCGAACCAATTCCCTTCGTGGACTTGGATTTCAACTTCGGGGAGCGATGGATTCCTGTAAATCTCTACTCCGATTATGCCTCGCACCTTTTCGACACGGAGGTGATGATACGCTACAATTCAAGTGCGGACGAATACTCCGTGGAGGCACGGATGCACAATGCCAATATCTGGGACAGGTTCTGTGTGCGGGGACAGCATCGTCGATACGATGGCATTGCCCTGATGAAACATGCCCTGCTGAATACGACGCCCGACATCACCAAGAAAATCATGGTCGGCGACAAGGAGGTCAAGGTACGGGACACGGAAGCCATACAGATGGCAAACGCTAAAATCGATGAGATACGAAACGGCTTCACCGATTGGCTGAACGAGCAGAGCGATGAGTTCAAGCAGCGGTTGGAGAAACTCTACAATGACACTTTCAATTGTTTTGTGCGTCCCCAGTATGATGGTTCCCATCAGACATTCCCCGACCTTAATCTGAAAGGCTTGGGTATCGAAAGCCTGTACGATAGTCAGAAGGATGCCGTGTGGATGTTGAAGCTTAACGGAGGAGGTATCTGTGACCATCAAGTAGGGGCAGGGAAAACGCTCATCATGTGTACCGCTGCTTATGAGATGAAACGGCTCGGCTTGGCAAACAAGCCGATGATACTCGCTCTCAAAGCCAACGTGCAGGAGATAGCACAGACTTTCCAAACGGCTTACCCGAATGCCAAGCTGCTCTATCCGGGAAAGAACGATTTCACCCCCGACAAGCGGCAGCGGATTTTCCACGACATCAAGAATAACAACTGGGATTGCATTGTCCTCACGCACGACCAGTTCGGCATGATACCGCAGTCGGACGAGATACAGCAGAAAATCCTTCAGGACGAGCTGGACAGCGTGGAAGAGAACTTGGAGGTTTTGCGTCAGCAGGGACGCAGCATCTCCCGTGCGATGGAGAAAGGGCTTGTCAAGCGGCAGATGAATTTACAGGCGAAGCTGGATGAAATCAAGTTCAAGATAGAGAACCGCAAGGACGATATAGTGGATTTCAAGACAATGGGTATAGACCACCTTTTCGTGGACGAGTCGCATACGTTCAAAAATCTGATGTTCAACACCCGCCACGACCGTGTGGCAGGGTTGGGTAACAGCGAGGGCAGCCAAAGAGCCTTGAATATGCTCTTTGCCATACGAACCATTCAGGAAAGGACGGGGAAAGACTTGGGAGCAACTTTCCTTTCGGGGACGACCATATCGAACTCACTTACGGAGTTGTACCTGCTGTTCAAGTATTTGCGTCCCCAAGCCCTCGAAGCACAGAAGATCAAGACCTTTGACGCGTGGGCTGCCATCTTCGCCAAGAAGTCGGTGGACTATGAGTTTTCCGTCACTAACGAAATCGTACAGAAAGAGCGTTTCCGCTATTTTATCAAAGTGCCGGAGTTGGCAGCGTTCTACGCTCAAATCACCGATTACCGGACGGCAAAAGACATCGGCATCGACCGACCGGAGAAAAATGAGATTATGCACAACATACCGCCCACACCCGAACAGGAGGAGTTTATCGCCAAGTTGGTGGAGTTTGCCAAGACGGGTAATGCGGAATTGCTCGGCCGCGCACCGCTCTCCGAACGGGAGGAGAAAGCCAAGATGCTCATTGCCACAGATATGGCGAGGAAGATGAGCTTGGATTTGAGGCTCATTGACCCCGACAGGTACGGAGATCATGTGGACAACAAGGCTTCCCACTGTGCCGCCAAGATTGCGGAGTACTACCGCAAGTTCTATGAGCAGAAAGGAACGCAGTTTGTGTTCAGCGACCTCGGCACTTATAAGCCCGGTGAATGGAATCCTTACAGCGAAATCAAACGAAAGTTGGTGGAAGATCACAGCATTCCTGCTCAGGAGATACGCTTTATTCAGGAAGCTAAGACCGACAAGGCTCGAAAGACGCTCATCGCGGGAATGAATGAAGGTTCAATTCGAGTGCTTTTCGGTTCTACGAGTATGCTCGGCACGGGTGTAAACGCCCAAAAACGTGCCGTCGCCATTCATCATTTGGACACGCCGTGGCGTCCTTCCGACTTGGAGCAGAGGGACGGACGAGCCGTGCGCAAGGGCAATGAAGTTGCCAAATTCCATGCGGACAATAAAGTGGATGTCATTATCTATGCTGTGGAGAAGTCACTTGACAGTTATAAATTCAACCTGTTGCATAATAAGCAACTCTTCATCGAACAGCTTAAAAACAATCGTATGGGTAGCCGTACCATTGATGAGGGAAGTATGGACGAGAAATCGGGAATGAATTTTTCCGAATACGTCGCCATCCTCTCCGGGAATACCGATTTATTGGAGAAGGCAAAGTTGGAAAAGAAGATTGCCAGTTTGGACAGCGAGCGGCAGGCGTTCATTCGCAGTAAGTCATCCTCCCGGAGTCGATTGGACGAAGTCGTGCGGACGGTGGACGGCAACAAGGAGCTGATAGCCCGTTTCCAAAGCGACTGGGACTTGTACCAAAGCCGTGTACAGAAGGATAAGGAGGGCAATATCCTCAACCCGATAACGCTCAAAGGGGTAGAAGGAAGCGACCCGAAACGCATCGCTGCCAAACTCGCGGAAATCAACGAGAAAGCCTGCACACGGGAGAGTATTTCAATATCGGAACACTCTACGGATTTAATCTTGTGGTCAAGACGGAATCCTCCTCTAAAGACCTTTTCGACCTTTCGCAGAACAAGTTCTTCGTGATGGGAGAAAGCGGAATGAAGTACAGCTACAACAACGGCAGGATTGCGGCAGACCCGCAACTCGCCAGTATGAATTTCCTGAACGCCTTGGAGAAGATACCCGGCTTGATTGAGAAGTTTAAGGCGGACACGGAAAAGATAGCCAAGGATATTCCGGTTTTGCAGGAGGTCGTGAACGGATCTTGGAAGAAGGAAGAGCAGCTCAAAGACCTCAAAACGGAACTTGCCGCCCTTGACCGCAAGATACAGCTCTCTCTAAAACCCATCGAGCAGGGAGAGAGTGAGCAAGAAAGTGCGGAGATGATGCAGGATGAGAAAGGAAAGACAGAAGAAATGGAACGGTCACGTCCGATTGAGCCGACTGTCGCCGCCTCCTCCGTCAGCACCTCCGTGGCTCAAACCGACAGACCGTTGGAAAGCAATGGGCAGAGTATCTCCGCTACACAGCCCTCTATGGACGGACTGCCGCCGTCTCTGGCAGAAAAGGTGTTCGTTGTCAGGCCGAAAATATAATCTGTAATGTTATCATCACATTCAAACGGCAGCCCCCGACTTGTCATTACGACAAAACGGGGGCTTTGCTGTTGCGTATAATCCGAAATTACGTGCCTTTGGACGGTCTCTTCCTTTTTCGTTTGAGGTTCTCCGTAAAGTGGGTTTGCATAAAGGCAAGGATTTCCGATTCCAAATACCACGTCTTGTGGTAAACGATGTGGAAAGGAAGTGTACCCGATGCCCGATAACGTTGCAAGGTGCGCTTGCTGATTTGGAGCATCAGACAAACCTCTTGGTTATCCAGCAGCGGTTCTCCATCTATCATCGGACGTTGGGGTATGTCGGCAGTCGTCTGTTTCAAGTCATCGAAACGCTTCATGATGCGTTCCATCCATTCAAGGAAAGTCTCTCTATCCAATAGTTCCATTCTTTATCCTCCTGCTTTTAAGTTCGAAGTTATGCCGTAGCTCTTTCAGGTTCTGAGGATTGCAGTACAGGCTCTTGTTTCGTATCGCCTCCTCGATGTCATGCAGGTCGTAGTAGCAACGCCCATAAATCATCTTGTAGCTGATTCTGTCCGTACTGCGCATACGCTGAAGGGTACGCTTGCTGATACCGAGGATCTCGGCTAACTCATCGTTGGTAACAAGGCGGTTTTCGTACTCTATCTTTGCCTTTTCCTCTTTCTCCACATATCGGAGGATTTTCTCTATTTTGCCCATCAGTTCGTGGTAGGCTTTGCTTTCGATTGTTATGACATCCATGACGCTTTGAATTTGATTATGCTGCAAAGTTCGGGAGTTAAAACCGTCTGGATTGTATGCTAAATATGTACTGAATAGAGATTTTTCTGTCTGATTCCAAAAGCCATACGACAAAAGCATCCATATTGAAGCCACAAGTACGCAGTAAAGGAAATGCTGGTTTAGAATGCTTCCTCCGTAAGTACATTTGCACAAAGTGTAACATTAAAACGGACAAGAATATGGAAGTAATAACAATCGAGAAGAAAACGTATGAAGCCATGATGGAACGTTTCCGCATTTTGACCGCCAAAGTCGATGCCCTGTGTCGGGAGTGTGACGAAAAGCGTATGGGCAGGTGGCTGGACAATCAGGATGTCTGCCGAATCCTGAACATCAGTTTGCGTACCCTGCAAACTTACCGCAGCAACCGGATGCTGCCCTATACGCAAATAGGGTATAAGATGTTCTACAAGCCGGAGGATGTCGGGAAACTGATCGAACAATCCTCCGCTTTATGACCGATGAATAGTATCACCACTAAATCCGATGCAAAATATGGACAACGATGTAAAGACCAAGAACAACGAAGAGATTGCGCACTTTTTCAACGCGAGCGACCGTATGATAAAGGGGATAGATGTCCTGCGGAAAAAGAACAGACCTCTGCTTAACGGGCATCGCTATCTGACGGACGATGAACTGTCCCGCCTGTTGCATATCAACCGGCGCACGTTACAGGATTATCGCAACATGGGAAGAATCTCCTTTGTCAAGTTAGGCGGAAAAGTACTCTACCGGGAAGAAGATGTGGAAAAACTGTTGCAGGAGAATTATCGCCCTCGGTTTGAGAAGCCTTGACAGAGCAACAGGCAGTAAGAAACTCTTCTCTTACTGCCTGTTCTCATATTCAGTTGTACCATCCGCCTTTGCCATAACACACAAGTAATGGAGGACTTGTTCTCTTCTTTTCGGTCAGTCTTCCGATTATCCATTGACGGAAACTCTTTGCCTGTGGAGAAGCAAAGCGAAATGACAGCATCGTAATCATTTCAAGGTTGTATAAATCCACCGAACCATCCCTAAACAATAGCGTTTGCATTACCTCATCTTCCTTGAGCAAGCCCTCTTTGAAGATAGACTTGATGTGGCTGTTTACCTTGCCGGAGAATACGCTGAACAAGGAGGCTATTTCGCAAGCCGACATCCAAATGGTAATTGTCGGGATATGTATTTTTCCGTTCTCTCCAATGGTTATGATTTCTCTTTTCATCGTTCGTCCTCCTTTTATATAGTGATACCATTGAACTGCTCTATCTTACTCAGTTTGTCGGAGAGTGCCGCCATGTCCCGACTTTCCTTTTCGTGGGTGATTTTGGCGTAAATCTGCGTGGTGCGGATATTCGTGTGTCCGAGCATCTTGGAAAGGGTTTCGATGGGAACGCCGTTGGTCAGACAGATTTCCGTCGCCATAGTATGGCGGCTGGTATGCCACGTAATCTCTTTTTCGATACCGCAGAGTCCGATGATTTTCTTGATGTTCTTGCAGGCGGTAATATACTGCGGAACGGGCAGGAGGTAATCCTCCTTCGCCATGCCATCGTACTTCTCGATAATCTGCTTCGGAATATCCAAAAGCATGATATTGGACTCCACACCCGTCTTTTGTCGCTTGGTCATAATCCAGAGTTTACCGTCAAAGGAGATTTGAAGATTGTCCTTGGTCAGGTTCTTCATATCGGTAAAGGACAAGCCGGTAAAACAGCAGAAGACGTACAAATCCCGAACCAGTTCCATCGACTTGCGCCTGAACTTCAAATCCAACAGTTGTCGGATTTCATCCTTGGTCAGATAGTCCCTGTCGGTACTCTCGGCGGATATGCTGTAATCCACGAACGGGTCACGAACCATCCATCCGTGATTCTGGGCAATGGTAATCATACGGCGCAGGGGCATCATGTAAATCCATACCGTGTTGTTACAGCATTGCTTTTCGGTGCGCAGGAAGATGTCAAAGTCGATAATGAAAGCCGGAGTGAGTTCTTTCAAAGCAATGTCGCTGACACGGTAGCGGTTCTTGATGAACTCCTCCAGATGCTTATAGACCGTGCAATACTTGTGGTAGGTGGATGGGCATCGCAAGCCTGCATCGACCTGTTTAAAAAAGTCCTCATTGTGCTGGGAAAAGACTTTCAGCAAGGTTTCATGCCGCATTTCCAAGCCCAAGAAAGCGTTCTTCACTTTCTCGGCAGTGACATAGTTATCCCGCTCGGCTATCTCCTTGTATTTGGCATTGATGCCGACACGTATCTTGTCCAAGAAACGGTTGGTTTCCAAGGCCACGGTACTTTTTCCCGAAGCTCGGTTGCTCTTGATGTCCCACAAGTTAGGATGGATGTCGCATTTGCAACTGAACTGGGCTATCGTACCGTCTATGGTGATACGGCACATCACGGGAACGGAACCGTTCTTCTTGGGGGCGTTCTTTTTGAGGTAGAACAGAACCTTAAACGTACTACGCATAACTCTGACTTTTTACGGTTTACAAAACTATTCATTGTCAGGTTATTTGTTGCTATGCAAAACATTGTCGTTCAATGGTAAAGAAACAGTCCGCAATTTATTTGCCTGTTTCCTTTCATCGAAGTACCTTTGCAGGAGGTAATCCCCGAAATTCAGGTCGGATTTTGCACTGTTCGTTACCGCTTTTCCCAATCCTCACTTGCAAAGGAGGTGGTAATGTTTTGGTAACGCTGCTCTGTCCGAAGTTGGTATAACCCCGTCTTTTCGAGGTTTTGCGTCGAAAGGGTCAAAAAACAGAACTGACTGACTCACAAATCATTCACGCTATTTCGCCTTTTCTTGAACCTTGGGGATAGATTTTCTTGAAAAAACATGTTAGAAACAGTGTATCTCGTCCGTTTTCTTGAAAAAACACGTTAGAAACAGTGTATCTCGTCCGTTTTCTTGAAAAAACATGTTAGATACACTGTTTCTAACCCGTTGCAAAGAAAAAACACGTTAGTCCCCCGGGGGCTAATCTGTTTCAAGAAAAAAACGTGTTAGTCCCCGGGGGATTTTTCAATTTCATTAACAGAAACGCATTAGTTCCCGGGGATCTAATCTGTTTCAAGAAAAAACATGTTAGTCCCCGGGGGATTTTTCAATTTCATTAACAGAAATGCATTAGTCCCCGGGGGCTAATCTGTTTCAAGAAAAAACATGTTAGTCCCCGGGGATTTTTCAATTTCATTAACAGAAACGCATAAGTCTCCGGGGGGCTAATCTGTTTCAAGAAAAAACAGGTTAGTGAGTGGCTCTCTCATCTGCATTCTTAAGTGTGGTTGAAAAGCACTACATGGTTCGGCTCAAACGCTCGTTCGCGTCGGCTCGTGGCACAGCGGTAAGGCTAAATAATTGTGCGCATCGTGGGGAAAGTTGCAAAGAATGTTGTAATTTTGCAGTCTAAAGCAGCAGAGATGACCGAACTGATTTCAAAATATTTCCCCCATTTAAGCGCGCCACAACAGGAGCAGTTTGCTCGGCTGGATGGCCTTTATCGTGAATGGAATGCAAAGATTAATGTCATATCGCGCAAGGATATGGACAATCTTTATTTGCACCACGTGCTCCATTCTTTGGCCATTGGCAAGGCCATTCGCTTTCAAGCGGGCACACGGGTTCTCGATTTCGGCACCGGTGGCGGCTTCCCGGGTATTCCGCTGGCCATTCTCTTTCCCCAATGTCAGTTTCGACTCATCGATGGAACGGGGAAGAAAATCACCGTGACCTCGGCTGTTGCCTCGGGCATTGGTTTGCAGAACGTAGAGGCGGTGCAGCGGCGGGGCGAAGAAGAAACGGAGATGTTTGATTTTGTGGTGAGTCGGGCCGTGATGCCGCTTCCCGATTTGGTGAAAATCGTTCGCAAAAACATTCGGCGTGAGCACCACAATGCCTGGCCCAATGGTTTGATTTGCCTGAAGGGTGGGACGCTGGTTGAAGAGTTGAAACCCTTTCAGCGCGTGGCCGAAGTGATTTCGTTGACCGACTTTTTCGATGAAGAGTGGTTTAAGGAAGAAAAGAAATTAGTTTATATTCCAATCCAATAAATATGTTGACCATCAAGATTTTTCAATGTAATGCGTTGCAAGAAAATTGCTATGTGGTGAGCGATGAGACGCGTGCGTGTGTCATCATCGATTGCGGTGCGCGCACTGTCGACGAGTATCGTGTGATTTCCGATTATATTCGGCAGCAGCAACTTCGTCCGCAGCATCTCATTGCAACCCACGGCCATGTCGACCACAATTATGGCAATGGCTATGTGTACGCCGAGTTTGGCTTGACGCCTGAGGTGCATGAGCGCGATCTGCCTTGATGGCAACGCTCCATGAGCAATCGGCGCAGTTTATCGGCTTGGATGTTTTGGCGCCTGTTCCGCCCGTTCAGACGCGGTTGAAGGAGGGCGACAAAATAGACTTTGGCACACATCAGCTCACCGTCATCGAAACGCCGGGACATACTCCCGGTGGCATCGTCTTGTATGATGCCGCTGAGCACGTGGCCTTTTCGGGCGATACCCTTTTTCGTTCCTCCATTGGGCGCACCGATTTGCCAGGCGGTTCGATGCTTGAAATGATGCAGAGCCTTCGGATGATTTGTCAGTTGCCCGATGAAACCAAGGTCTTTCCGGGACATGGTGCCGCAACCACCATCGGGGAAGAGTTGATGCATAACCCTTATCTTGACCGTTAGCAATGCAAATGGGCAACAAGAGCGAGAAAATCATTTTGGGCATCGACCCCGGAACCAATGTCATGGGCTATGGTGTGCTGCGCATTGTGGGGCGAAAGGCCGAGATGTTGTCGATGGGTGTCATCGATTTGCGCAAGATGAGCGACCCCTATCTGCGGTTGGGCCACATCTATGAGCGCGTGACGGGCATCATCGATGCTTATCTGCCCGATGAATTGGCTATTGAGGCGCCATTCTTTGGAAAGAATGTGCAGTCGATGTTGAAATTGGGGCGTGCGCAAGGGGTGGCTATTGCTGCTGCGATTTGTCGCGACATTCCCATTCATGAATATGCTCCGTTAAAAATAAAAATGGCTATCACAGGGCAAGGACAGGCTTCCAAAGCGCAGGTTGCCGATATGTTGCAGCGTTTGTTGCGCTTGGATCAAGGTGAGATGCCTAAATTCATGGATGCCACCGATGCTTTGGCTGCGGCTTATTGCCATTTCCTTCAGCAAGGTAATCCCGCAACGACGGCTCGGCATTACAATAGTTGGAAAGACTTTGTTGCAAAAAATCAAAATGTGGTGCGCGCCATGCAGCAACCGAAGCGAGAAGGATGAAACCTCGCCGCGCGGCATTTGACACCAATAGAAGATAAGTTCACAATGATAATTATTTAAACGAAACAGGAAAATGGGTTATTTATCCACCGATAAACAGAAGGTTACCACTAAAGTTTTTAGAGAAATGAAGCAGCTGGGGCAGAAGATAGCGATGCTCACGGCTTATGATTTTACGACAGCGGGCATTTTAGATCGTGCCGGCATAGATGCCATCTTGGTAGGCGACTCTTCGTCGAATGTCATGGCTGGTAATGCGACAACGCTGCCTATAACAGTTGATGAAATGATTGTTTATGCACGTGGCGTGGTGCGTGCTTGTAGCCATTGTTTAGTGGTTTGCGATATGCCGTTTGGCAGTTATCAAGTGAGTCGGGAAGATGCGCTGTGCAATGCTGTGCGCATCATGAAGGAAACGGGAGCTGATGCCATCAAGATGGAAGGCGGAAGCGAAATTCTGCCAACGGTGCAAGCTATTATTCAGGCTGGAATTCCGGTGATGGCGCACTTGGGACTTACGCCGCAAAGCATTCATCAATTTGGCGGTTATGGACTCCGCGCGAAAGAAACGCAGGAGGCAGAGAAGCTATTCAAGGACGCTTGTCTATTGGATGAAGCCGGCTGCTTTGGCATAACGTTAGAGAAGGTGCCTGCAGCATTGGCGCAACGCGTGACGGCTGCCGTGAGTTGCCCCACAATAGGCATTGGTGCAGGCTGTGATACGGATGGGCAAGTGTTGGTTTATGCTGATGCTTTAGGTATGACACATGGTTTCAAGCCAAAATTCTTGCGTCATTTTGCCGATGTAGAAGGTTGCATGACGCAGGGTGTGCAAGACTATATCCAAGCCGTGAAGAATGTGTCGTTTCCTAATGACAACGAACGTTATTAAACAAATCGTATATAAATAAACGCTCATGGATACGCAACATACAGCCATTCATATTCGTTTGTGGCAACGGCCTTTCTGGCTGTTGTCCATCGCTAAGTTTTTGTTGTGCATGGCGGTCTATATGCTCATTCCTATTCTGCCATATTGGATGATGTCGCAGGCGCAATTCGATGGCGCAACAATGTCCTTCGTCTTTCTCAGTTATTTGGTAGGCGTAGTGCTTCCTGGTCCATTTAGCAGCTTCTTAGTGCAACGGTTTCGTCGTAACAACGTAGCCTTATTGGCCATACTCTGCATGATTCCTGTTTTCTATGCCCTCTTCTTCATTTCACAATTTCCCTTGTGGATTCTTTATGTGCTGGCTTGTTGCTTTGGCGCATCTTTCGGATTTGTGCAGGAAGTTTTGAGCAGCACGTTGATTGTGGATGTCTGTGATTCGTCCCATCGCACCGAGGCTAATTATGCCTCTTCTTGGTTTGGGCGAATAGCTTTAGCCGTTGGTCCTATGGTGGGGTTGTTGCTCTGTAAACACCTCGGCATTCAATTTGTTTTTATCACCTTGGCGGTGGCTTGTTTGCTGGCGTTGCTGCTCGTCTCAATGGTCAAGTTTCCTTTCAAAACGCCCGAAGACGAGATTCACCTTGTGAGCTTCGACCGTTTCTTTCTCACGGATGGCAAGTGGCTTTTCCTTAATCAGTTGCTCATCATGGCGGCTGTGGGAATTCTGTTGTCGTTGTCGCATTCTGTTTCTTTCTACGCATTGATGTTGCTGGGGTTCTTCTTTGCGCTGCTGAGCCAACGGTTTGTCTTTGCCAATGCCGATTTAAAGAGTGAAATTGTCACGGGGCTGTTCGCCCTGTGTGCCGCCGTAGGCATACTTTTTACGCAGCAGGGGAGAGCGATGAGCCACTTGTCGCCAACACTTTTAGGCTATGGAATAGGACTTATTGGTTCTCGTTTTCAAATGTTTCTTCTTAAGTTGAGTCGGCATTGCCAGCGGGGAACTTCGCAGAGCACCTATTTTTTAGGTTGGGAATCGGGGATTTCACTGGGTTTATTCTTGGGCTGGTATGCACTTAACCGCAATGAGTTTGTAGCGCTCTCGGTATCGTTGGGACTGCTATTGCTGGCGCTTGCATTCTATCATTTTTTCACGCATCATTGGTATGTGCAACACAAGAACCGGTAGGACGATTTGTTTTCTAACTCATGATTAAAAAGTAGTATGGCGATAGACAAGCAAACCATTGAGAAGATTAAGGATGCAGCCAACATTGTTGACGTAGTATCCGAATTTGTAACCCTGCGCAAGTCGGGGAGCAACTATAAGGGGTTGTGCCCTTTCCACAACGAAAAGACTCCTTCGTTCATTGTTTCGCCGGCACGCGGCACCTGCCATTGCTTTGGTTGTGGGCGTGGAGGAAATCCGATTGGCTTTATCATGGAGCACGAACAAGTAACCTATCCGGAAGCACTTCGATGGTTGGCCAAGAAATATCATATCGAGATACGCGAACGCGAGTTGTCCGATGAGGAGCGCAAGGAGCAGAGCCTGCGCGAGAGCATGTTCATCGTTAACGAATGGGCCGCAACCTATTTCGAGGATATTCTTCACAACCACGTTGATGGTGTGGCGATAGGCATGCAATACTTTCGCTCACGAGGCTTTCGTGATGACATCATTCGCAAGTTTCGTTTGGGCTTTGATCTTCCTGATCGGCAGGCATTGGCACACGCCGCATTGCAGAAAGGCTATCAAGCACAGTTTCTTTTGAACACAGGCATTTGCTATCAAAACGACCACAACGAACTCATTGACCGTTATGCCAATCGCGTCATCTTTCCTTGGGTGGGGGTGAGTGGCAAGATTGTGGGTTTTGGTGGTCGTGTGTTAGACGCGCGAACGAAAGGCGTAAATCAAAAATATGTCAATTCGCCCGATAGTGAAATCTATCATAAAGACCACGAACTCTATGGCATCTATCAGGCTAAGCGTGCTATTGCCAAGGAGGATAATGTTTATATGGTCGAAGGCTACACCGATGTTATTTCCATGCATCAGTGTGGCATAGAGAATGTGGTGGCCAATTCGGGAACGGCGCTCAGCGTACATCAGATACAGATGCTGCATCGCTTTACCAACAACATCACGTTGCTTTATGATGGCGACGCTGCGGGCATTCATGCAGCGTTGCGAGGCACCGACATGTTGTTGTTAGAAGGGATGAATCTCAAAGTGTTGCTGCTGCCCAATAATGAAGACCCCGACAGCTTTGCCCGCCAGCATACCGCCGACGAATTTAAAACCTACATCGAGGCGCATGCCACCGACTTCATACGCTTTAAAACGGCTTTGCTCTTGGACAACGAAAACGATCCGCTCAAGCGTTCAGAAGCCATCAACTCGATTGTGATGAGCATTTCGATGGTGCAGAACCCCATTTTGCGCGACACCTATTTACACGATTGTGCACAGCGCATCGGCATGAATGAAATGACGCTCATCAATCAGATGAATGCTTTAATCCGCGAGCGCAAGGCCTCGGGCTCGATGCGCGTGGCAACGCCTGCAACGTCGGCCGAACAACAGCAACAAATTCCTGTCGAGTCTCCGGCACAATCTTCTTCAAATCGTGTTCAGACGATTTCCGAAGTGGAGAAATTCATCTTGCAATTAATCATCAAATATGGCAACCGCGTGATATTCCCTAATGTTGACGATAGCAATGGCAACGTCATCTCGCTCACCATTGCCGAGTTCATTCACTACAATTTGGGCTGCGACAACCTCTCGTTCAGCAGCGAATTGTTGAATCAGATTTTGCAGGAAGCTGTGGAAAAGGGTACCGACCGCACCTTTCAAACCGAACCCTATTTTGTGCACCACAACGACATCCAGGTGAGCAATCTGGCAATCGAGATGGCCGAAGAAAAGTTCAAGCTCTCCGAAAGTCAGCAAGTGAAGGACGATGAAGAAAGTCTGCGCAACCGGGTGAAGCATCTCATGCTCGATTTTCGCCGCGACTATGTGGAAAAGCATTTGGTTGCCATCAAGGCGCAGATTGCTCAAGCCCATGGCGAACGGCAGATGGCACTCATGGGCGAATATCAAAAACTGATAGCGCAGCGCAACAAGTTGGCTAAGGAGCTTGGAAGCAACATCATTGTGTAGGCGCGCACCATCATTGAACTCTTTCAATAACAACTATGTTCTACATGCATTGGATTTTCATCATTCTCTATGTTGTCATCGTAGTTTTGGCGCTGTTAGCAGTGCTCATGGACAACCGGCAGCCCGCCAAAACCGTGGCGTGGGTGATGGTGCTCACCTTTATCCCCTTTGCAGGTATCGTGATTTATTTTTTCTTTGGGCAGAACTATCGCAAGCAGCGTTTTATCAGTCAGCACAGCCTCGATGCACTCACCAAGCGCAGCATGTTGGAGTTTGCCGAACAGCGCAATCTGCATTTCCCCGAAAAAGCGCAGCAGCTGGTGCATCTTTTCGCCAATCAGAGCATGGCGTTGCCATTTAAAGATAATGAAATCGAGATTTTCACTACGGGCGCGGATTATTTCTTAGCTTTGCTCAAGGCCATCGGACAGGCCACCGACCACATCCACATCGACACCTATATTTTTGACGACGATGCCTTGGGGCAGCTCATTGCCGATGCACTGATTGACAAAGCGCGGCAAGGGGTGGAGGTGCGCATCATCTATGACGATGTGGGATGTTGGAATGTGCACAACAGCTTTTTCAATCGTTTGAAATCCGAAGGCGTGCGGGTGTGCCCATTCATCCCCGTGCGTTTTCCAGCACTCACGGGCAAGGTGAACTATCGCAACCATCGCAAACTCTGTGTCATCGATGGTGCGGTAGGATTTATTGGCGGAATGAACATTGCCTTGCGCTACATTCGTGGCCGACGTGGCGTTTCCTGGCGCGACACCCATTTGCAAGTGCGGGGCGGAATCGTCTATTCGTTGCAGCGCGCCTTTCTCATCGATTGGTATTTCGTCGACCGCACCTTGCTTACCGACCATCGTTATTATCCTGAAAATGCCCATCAGCTGTCCAATAATTGCTTGGCGCAACTCGTCACGAGCAGTCCCATACAGCCGTGGCCCGACATCATGCAAGGCTATGTGCGCATTTTGCTCTCGGCGCGGCATTATGTCTACATGGAGAGCCCTTATTTTCTGCCCACCGAGCCCATTCTTTTTGCCATTCGCACGGCTGCGCTCTCGGGCGTTGATGTGCGGCTCATGATACCGGCTCGTGGCGATGCGAAATTGGTGGAGTGGGCGTGTCCGTCCTATTTGGCCGACATCATCGAAGCCGGAGCCAAAGTGATGCTCTATCAACCGGGGTTCAACCATTCCAAGTTGCTGGTTTGCGACGATTATTTTGCCACTTGTGGCAGCACGAACATTGATTTTCGCAGCTTTGAAAACAATTTCGAGAGCAATCTCTTTTTCTACGACCGTGCCACGGCTCTGCGCTTTAAAGCCATTTATCTGCACGACGAGCAGGCCTGTGTAGACATCGAAACCATTCGCGATTTCACCCATCGTTCGTTCCTTCAGCGCTTGTGGGGCAGCATCGTGCGCTTGCTCAGTCCGCTGCTATAATCCCCCATGGCGTTTTGTGTGTTTGTTTTTAAAAAGCGCTGTTCGGCGGGTGCCGCTCGCTTGTTTTTCTCAAAAATGGTTGTTCGGCGGGTGCCGCTCGCTTGTTTTTAATAAAAATGCTTGTTCGGCGGGTGCCGCTCGCTTGTTTTTGATAAAAATGCTCGTTCGTCGGGTGCCGCTCGCTTGTTTTTGATAAAAATGCTCGTTCGTCGGGTGCCGCTCGCTTGTTTTTCTTAAAAATGATTGTTCAGCAGGTGCGGAACGCATGTTATGGGGAAAAATGACGTTTCCTCGCCATCGAAGTAAATGTTTTTAAGCCTACCGCACAGCAGTTAGGATTTAAGCCTATGCTAACCACAAGTGCCAACGATTTTTTTATTACCTTTGCAGCCATGATGAATTTAGATTTACTCACAGCAGCCGAGGCCGAGGCCTTGCAGCAGCTGATAAACGGTGCTACGCGCGTGGTGCTCACCGGACACAAAAGTCCCGACGGCGATGCGTTGGGCTCAAGTTTGGGTTGGGCGTTTTATCTGCGCCAATTAGGCAAGCAGGTGCAAGTGGTGATGCCCGATGCCTTCCCCGATTTTTTGAAATGGTTGCCTGGCAGCGAAGCCGTTTTGCGCTTCGATAAGCAACCCGATGCCGTGGCCGAGGCCTTTCGCCAGGCCGATTTGGTGTGTTGTTTGGATTTTGGAGAGCCCCATCGGTAGAGGCGATGCACACGCTGCTCGAACAAGCCGAGGCACCCTGCGTGGTGATGGACCACCATTTAAATCCCAACATCAAGGCGGCGCAGCTCATCTCCTTCCCCGAACTGAGCAGCACCAGCGAAATCGTCTTTCGCGTCGTCCATCAGTTGGGCGGTTTCGAAGCACTTTCCAAGGCTGCCGCCACAGCCATTTATTGCGGCATGATGACCGACACGGGCGGATTTACCTATAATTCGACGCGTCCTGAGCTTTACACCATCATCGGGTTGCTGCTGACAAAGGGCATCGACAAGGATAAGATTTATCGGCGCGTGTTCAACAATTACAGTCAGTCGGCCATTCGTTTCCGCGGCTATCTCATGCATCGCAGCCTGCACGTCTTCGAAGAATATCATGCAGCCTATTATCTGGTGGGTCGAAAAGATATGAAAGATTTTAATTTCGTGAAGGGCGATTTAGAGGGCTTGGTCAATGAGCCTTGCGCATCAAAGGCATGCGGTTGTCGATTTCGTTGCGCGAAGATGACCGCACGGAGCAGCTGATATGGGTGAGCTTGCGGTCGGTAGACGATTTTCCGTGCAACGAAATGGCTGCCGAATTTTTCAACGGCGGAGGTCATCTCAATGCCAGTGGCGGCCGGTTGCAATGCACGTTGGCCGAGGCCGAACAGGTGGTGCATCGCGCCATTCTGAAATATGGCGATAGATTAAAGAATTAAAAAATACGTCATGCCACTCCTTTGTTTGTCATGTTTTTTATAACTTTGTCACTCGTTTAAATCGATTTAGAATGAAACATATATCCTTTTTACTTTTGGCCTTTGCGGGGCTGTTGACACTTGCTGCTTGCGGCGATTCTGAAACCTATGCCGATAAGCGCAAACGCGAGCGTGCCGTCATCAGCCAGTATCTCATCGACCAGCATATCAAAGTGATAAGCGAAGCGCAATTCAAGGCGCAAGGCAACACCACCGACACCGTGCAACACGAGTTTGTGGTATTCGATAACTCGGGCGTTTACATGCAAATTGTGCGGCCGGGCGCAGGACAGGTGTTGGGCAAGAATGAAACAGCCAACGTGCTTGTGCGCTATACCGAGCGCAATCTGCTCACCGACTCTATCACCATGTCCAACGAATATCCTAATTTCGCAGCCTTGGTCGATGTGATGACGGTGCGCATGCAGTCGGGAACGCCCTATGCGCAGTTCACTTCGGGCACTTTTAAAACATTCTATGGCACGGCGAAAGTGCCCGATGGATGGTTGGTTGCGCTGCCTTATTTGAAACTTGGCGGACTCAATCCCGATGGTGTTTCTAAAGTGAAACTCATTGTTCCCTCAACACACGGCACAGTGGCTGCATCAAGAGGCGTTTACCCCAGCCTGTTTACCATTTCTCTACAGCGTGAAAGCTAACTAAAAATAACATACGATGACGTTAATCAAATCAATCTCGGGCATTCGCGGCACCATCGGAGGTAAAGCCGGCGACACGCTCAATCCGCTTGACATCGTCAAGTTTACGGCAGCTTATGCCACGTTTATTAAAAAACAAAACCAAGGCAGCAACACCATTGTGGTGGGCAGAGATGCGCGCATTTCGGGCGAAATGGTGAAGAATGTGGTCTGCGGAACGCTCATGGGCATGGGCTTCGACGTGGTGAACATCGGTTTGGCTACCACGCCCACAACCGAATTGGCGGTGCGCATGTGTCAGGCAGCCGGCGGCATCATTATCACGGCCAGCCACAATCCGCGGCATTGGAATGCGCTGAAGTTGCTCAATCACGAAGGCGAATTTCTGACAGCCGCCAACGGGCAAGAGGTGCTCAGTGTGGCAGAGCGCGAGGATTTCACCTTTGCCGATGTCGACCATTTGGGTAGCTATCGTGAGGACAACACGTTCAACCAGCGCCACATTGACAGCGTGCTGGCGCTGAAGTTAGTCGATGTTGAGGCTATTCGCAAGGCTCATTTCAAGGTGGTTGTCGATGCCATTAATTCTGTCGGCGGCATCATTCTGCCCGAGTTCTTGAAGGCTTTGGGCGTGGAATATACCATTTTGAACGGCGAGCCGAACGGTGATTTTGCCCACAATCCGGAACCTTTGGAGAAGAATCTTGGCGGTATTATGGGCGAGATGAAGCGAGGAAAATATGATTTAGGCATCGTGGTTGACCCCGACGTTGACCGCTTGGCTTTCATCAGTGAGGATGGAACGATGTTTGGCGAAGAATATACCTTGGTGGCGGTGGCCGACTATGTGTTGGCACATACGCCGGGTAACACGGTTTCAAACCTCAGCTCGACGCGTGCTTTGCGGGATGTGACCGAGAAGTATGGCGGACATTATGCTGCTTCGGCCGTTGGCGAGGTGAACGTGACGACCAAAATGAAGGCCGAGCATGCCGTGATTGGCGGCGAAGGCAATGGCGGTGTGATTTATCCCGAGAGCCATTATGGCCGCGATGCATTGGTGGGCATTGGGCTGTTCCTCTCGAGCCTGGTACAAAAACATTGCACGGCGACTGCGCTGCGCGCTACTTTCCCCAACTATTCGATTGCCAAAAACCGCATTGATTTGACACCTTCGACGGATGTTGATGCCATTTTGATGAAGGTGAAAGCGCTCTATGGTGACGAAGCGGACGTGCAGGTGACCGATATTGATGGCGTGAAGTTGGACTTCCCCGATAAATGGGTGCATTTGCGTAAGAGCAACACCGAGCCTATCATTCGCGTTTATAGCGAAGCTGCCACAATGGAAGAGGCCGACGCATTGGGCAAAAAACTCATGCAGGTGGTTTACGATATGCAGGGATAAACGCATTTCGAAGGCGAATGAAACGAATGAGGTGCAGGGCTATTCAACAGCCTTGCACCTTTTTTCTGTGCGAACCAACCCTATTGCAACACAGCTTTGTAGGCGTGCAAACACGTTTTGCATCGTAGCAACAACTCATTCGGTGGTCAATATGAGCTGTTGCGCCTTGCAACAA
>NZ_BAJQ01000024.1 GCF_000613785.1 Segatella oulorum JCM 14966
CTCTACTAGTTTCAGGCAAGACGACCTATACACATAGAAGGCTGAGAAGTGCAAGGCATTCGGTGAAGACACACCTTAAATGGCTCTATACGTATGAAGAATATCCTGAATTAGAGATACCCAATACAACAAATCTATTGGAAGGATTCAACTCACAACTTAAAAGGGCATTGCATAATCATAATGGAATGAAGGAGGTTAATAAAAAGAAGTTCATAGATGGATTCCTGAATATAAAAAAGTAGGCTGGAATTACCAGCCTACCAAATGTCCATTACTAAAACACGAGAGGTTTTCAGCCTACCAAATGTCCATTACACCGCATATTTCTGCCCTTTACAAATAGAGCAGTATTATGCCAATTCGTGTATTTCCTCCTCATTATCAGTTAGTTTACATCAACGTCGATATTTCTTCATTCTCAGTGATTAGTTACCCATCTACATGAGATTTTTCGCAAGTTTATGTGAAATCTTTCGCAAGTATATATGAGATTTTTCGTAAGTTTATGTGAAATCTTTTGCAAGTTAAAAAAATATATGTACCTTTGCATCGGTTTTGGAAAAAGCCCAGATGGCGGAATAGGTAGACGCGCTGGTCTCAAACACCAGTGCCGCAAGGCATCCCGGTTCGAGCCCGGGTCTGGGTACCAAGTAAAAAGCTAAGTAGTTTATTATTAAACACTTAGCTTTTTCTTGTTTTACAAATGTTCCCAAATTGTTCCCATATATCCTTTTTGAATGCTTATAGTTTAAAGATTGACTTTATAATAGGAGCAAAATCTAATAATGCTTCTGATTTAATTATGTAGCCTAAATTATTAGGTATGTGAGAGATTGACAAAGCTTTTTCTTGAACATCTGGAATGGTAACGATTTTAATATCACCAGAAACCGTGAGCTGTGGACCAGCATATAATATTCCTAACAACATAAGTCGTCCCTTTCCCAAATTTACATTTCCTTTTTTATCAGTATAGCCTCCTTTATTGAATAAAATAATAGGTGATCCACTTGAACCAGGAAAGCAAGCTGCATCTATAACGAATTCTCTTTTCCCATTATGGTTTAGCTTAACATCTGTTGCCGTAATACCACGCCTAACTATAGGCATATTATTTATAGAATCCCATAATCCATTGGGATAACCTATCATCAATATATCTTCTGCTATATCAATATCTTGTAACTGTTGTATAGTAGGAATTATGGTATTATCGAAAGTCCGAAAGAAAAGTCTTTTCCCCAAACCTTCTTGAAAAGATTGAATAATAGGATTCACTGGCATAACACAAAGGTCAATCTCAGAATCAGGGTGAAAAATCCATCCCTTCTCGAAGTTTTCTTCTATGTTTATGGGAAGATGTTTCGTATAAATAGGGTTGCCATTCTCATCACACTCACTCAGAATAAACCTCCCTTGGTTCATACCTTTTACGACATGCTTATTAGTTACGAGTAATGGCACAGTAGTCTCACCATCTACAGATAGATTGAAAAAGAAACCTGTACCAGAGAAAGAAAACCCTTCATAGGAAGTAGTTTCAATACGAACTGTACTAAAACATAGTTGTTCAATTACAGATAAATCCATATTATGTCTATTTTTTATATATGTTTGTTAAATTAAAATCAAATTCTTGGAGCTTAAGAGCACTATCTATGACAAAATCTATACAGAACCTACAATCAACATTTCTTGGTGACATTCTTTGCTCATATAACTCTTTTCCAATAGCATTATTCATCCGTTACCGTGTGACGCTTGTAACCGAAGTGGAGCTTTCCCGTCTTCTTTACCCAACGGGCTTCAGTGTCTACGTTAGGCTTGACAACTTCTTTGAGCATGGCTTTCTCCGAAGCCTCCATGTTCTCATCCTCTTTTCTATCCTCAACGACCTCATAGCTCTTACCTCCGCGGGGGCGACGGGGCGTATTCGTAATGCCGGCATCAATAATGGCGCCACGCTTAACTATTATTCCTTTAGCTTCCAATTGCCTGTTAAACTCCTCAAGAAGCGTATCATACAAATCCGCTTCAACAAGAATGTTGCGAAAACGGCACACGGTAGTACTGTCAGGGACGATATCTTCCATGCCAAGACCTGCAAAACGGCTGAAAGACAGGTGGTCGTTAACCTGATCTTCAACTTCCCCGTCACTCAGACCATACCGGGTGCGGAGTAATTCAATCTTGAATAAAACAAGGCTGTCATAGCCGGGCCGGCCGGTAGACTTATAGCCTTTTGTATAAGCCACTTCTATTATAGCACGAATAGGTGCCCAATCAATGACTGTGTTTATTTGTGAAAAGAATGTCTGCCTGACCTTTCTTTGCCCAAGGAATAGGTCAGCAAAACTGGGAGAGGATAACTTTTGTTTCATACGATAAAGGTACAAAAAATATTTAAGAAAGGTAAAATATAGGAGAAGTTTTGCAGAGGTCTCATATACGTGGCTCTTTTGACACTTGGCACAATTTCCCCAAGATATTGCATCTTCCGTTCATTGTCGTGGATAGAAATATGAAATACAGCATAGGCAAGAATGTGTTCTTGCCACATTGTAAAAATCGAATAGACCTTATAGCCGAAGATTGCAGCAAGGAATTATCGTTTACTTATTTTGAGCAAGTAATATCCTGCCAAACCACCAATAATGGAAGCTGCGAAGATTCCGACCTTAGCTTGAACATAGCTTACAGGTTCGTCGAAGGCGAGTGAGGTGACAAACATCGACATTGTAAAACCAATCGAGGCAAGGAATCCCAAGCCGAAGATGCGGTGCCATGTCATTTTTTTTGAACGTTTGCCAAGCCCCAACTTGCTGAGTAACCAAACTGCCAAGACGATGCCAAGGGGCTTGCCCAATAGCAGTCCGAACATCACACCAAGAGCAACATGATTGGAGAACAGGCTCTGCAGATCCATGTCGATAAAGGCTACACCTGCATTGGCGAGCGCAAAGATGGGCATGATGACAAAAGAAACAAATGGATGCATGCCATGTTCGAGGCACTGAAGAGGTGGTACGGCATTGAAGGCTTCAGCTTTCACCTGGGAAATAATCTCCACCTGTTCTTCTTCTAATGTCCTTACATCATTGCTTTCTGCATTTTCAAACCGATGAAGCTGTCGGCGCAGACGCGCAATAAATGTCGATTCTGGTATCTGTGAATCAGCGGGGATTACAAATGCGGCAAGAACAGCTGCTATTGTAGCATGAACGCCTGACATGAGGAAGGCTACCCATACACCGCACACGCCAAGGATACCATAGAAAAAGGCATGTTTAATGCCCATCTTGTTGCCAATGAACATGATACCAAGAAAAGTCAGACCCACGAGGATACTGGGGATGGAGATATTAGATGTGTAGAACAGGGCGATAACAATAACCGATCCAAGGTCATCGACAATGGCAAGCGTGGTGAGAAACACTTTAGCTGATAGCGGCACCTTATCGCCAAGTAAATAAACAATGGCGAGAGCAAAGGCAATATCTGTTGCCATGGGTATTCCCCAACCATGAGCAACAGATGTTCCGATATTAAAACTAAGATAGATAGCAGCAGGGAAAAGCATTCCCAAGATAGCAGCTCCCACAGGGAGTACCACCTTCTTTATTTCGCGTAACTCTCCTCCGATGAACTCTCGTTTCAACTCCAATCCCACGACGAAGAAGAATAGAGACATCAGCCCATCGTTAATCCAATGTTCCAAAGAGAAGTTGAAATAAGGTCTTCCGTCGAAAACAAACCCCAAGTGATGTTCAAAGAATTCGAAGTATTGCTCGCGCCAAGGCGAGTTGGCAAGCAACAGGGCTATGATAACGGCAATACCAAGAACTATTCCGCTCGACTTTTCCTGCCGCATGAACATCAAGGCAGGCATAACCAACTTCTTATTAATTTTCTGCTTATATATTTCTTTCATCTTTTCTTTTTTTATGTTAGCGAGTAGTAATGAGTCGCAGACTATCCGACTCAGTACGCGACTTGAGCCATCTGCTCAACCGTTCACGGTCAGCAGTTGAGAAATTTGTCTTGCTTCCTACAATAGCCACAACGTAACGTTTCGTGGCAGAGGTGTCTGTCGGTACCTCCATTACCTTTGACAGACTGATGGAGGTAACGTTAGGATACAGGCTCCTTAATTCTTTGCTTAGTTGGATGCCCAGTTGCTCATATCCCGTATAAGCACTCAACTTCTCCTCCAATTCGTGAATCTGTGCATTCTGCTCCACAAGTTGCTGGTTGGATGTATTTGATGTCAATATGTTCTCGGCGCTTTTCTTAGCAAGAAGCAGATAGTCTGACTGGGATCCCTGAATAACTTTGAGCTTATACCCCCGTAAGTTATATTGCGCCAACGCTCGACTTGCCACGGTCAATGTACTGTCTGAAATACTTTTTCCTACAGCCACTAAGCGTATAATGCTGTCGGAGGTATTGACCTCCTCTGCTATTATCTGTGTTCCTTTCAGAGAGAGTTCAGCCTTCACAAACTTCCTAACATTACTGTTGGTAAAACTCTTTCTCGTGATACCTACAGTCATCACGGCAGCGGGAACCATGGTGACTACTGCAATGATAAGGATAAGGCGATGCACTTTTTTCAGTTGGGCGACATTATCAAATTGCTTGGTGTTAAAACGTAACATCTTCACACCAGCAAAGGTAGAAAGGCTGATAAATACTGTATTGATAAAAAATAGGTAGAAGGCACCCCAAAAGTAGCTCCAGTTGGCTGATGCTAAGCCATATCCAGCCGTACAAAGAGGTGGCATCAATGCCGTTGCGATGGCTACACCAGGAATCACATTGCCTTTGCCCTTGGTAGAGAGCGCGATAATGCCGGCAGCACCACCACAAATGGCTATCAACACATCATAGAGAGTTGGTGAAGTACGCGACAATAATTCCGACTGCGCTTCCTCCAGTGGGGTGATAAGGAAATAGAGTGTGGCAGTGATAACGGCTATAACGACCATGACAAGGTAGTTTTTGAAAGATCGCTTTAGAAACTGAAGGTCGTTAATACCAATAGAGAGACCCATGCCGGTAATAGGTCCCATGAGTGGAGAGATAAGCATGGCACCGATAATCACCGCAGTAGAATTGACGTTGAGCCCCAACGATGCTATCAAGATGGCAAAGATAAGTATCCAAAGGTTGGAGCCTTTGAATGATATGCCGTCGGTTATTTGGCTAATGGTATCGCGCTCCTCATTTTTATCTGGAAGGGAGTTAAAGTATTGCTTGATAACTCCCCACAAACTGTTATTTTGCTCTTCCATATTTTTTTTGTTTTTGCAGTGTAATGTGACATTATTCAGAGTATAATTCTAACCTCCATACTAAAACTTTCATTTACAAAGATACAAAAATAATTGGAAAAGCGGTTGTCTTATCTAATTGTAAAAGGCTGCTTGGTGCTATGCCAACATAAGTCAGTGTTGCCAATGCCATTTTGTCTTTTTCTATACATTAATGATACTTTGACAAAGAAAATTTGTATATTTGCAATATCAGTATTTTAGGTTCTACTGTAATTAGTGTGAGTTAACATATGTCTAGACCACCATAGAAGAATAGAATCGCTATCCGATAGCGTTCGGCAGTACCATATCCTCTGCCGATGGTCTTGATTTCTTGAATCGACCCGTTGGTTCTCTCGGCTTTGCCGTTGTTGGCACCAGTAACCATGGATCTAATGATGCCTTTGAGGTGTCTCTTGAACATAAAGACAACACCGTCGATCTCTTCAATGTTGTACTGCAAGGCATCTGCCATCCAGTCTTCCAACATACCATAAGCCTCCATATCTCCATGACAGTTAAGGCGAAGGAGATCACGAAAGAGTTCTTTGACTTTCCAAGCTTGCCAGACCTGATACTCGGCATTCTCCGGCATATCAAATCGCCGACGATCGTTGGGAGTGTATTTGGGCTTGTCCTTGAGCCAAAGATACTTGGTACTGCGCAGTTCCTTGAACTCCTTAACCTCACGCTTGCGCACCTTGTCGACGGCATCGTCCAAATAGGTAACGCAGTGGTACAAGTCATGACAGTGGCCGGCATTGGGGAAATACTTCACAGCGCCATCAATGAAAGGCTCCCACATGTCTGTACATACCGTTTCAACCGAATTGCGCTGTTCCTCTGTGAGCGCCTTAGTGCACAGATTATCAACGCTTTTGGCTCTTCGGCCTGTTTCTACTTCGATGACATGACCGGTATCTCCATCATAGAGCATGCTGACATACTCATGACCACGGCGGATAGACTTCTCATCCATGCACACATGCTTGTAGATATGAGTCTTATCACGCTTATCCAAACCTCGTTCAACGGCACGAAGCATAACGCCATGTACCTGCTCGAAAGTAAGGCGGAGAAGACGTGCAGTCTTTGTCTGATTTTTGGTAGAGAGGAGCGTTTCTATCGTTTTTTCCATCAGCCAAGACATCCGGGAGTTTGGTAATGCCCGGGGGACAGCGACACTCTTGACCTCTTCGCCATCATGGTAACGAGGAATACGAGCCTCAAGGATGGTTTTGTACTGCCACATAGCTGAATGCCGTCAACTTCGTTCATGACGGAAGTCAAATATAGGAAATTCTTTCTCTTCAACCTTGATGGTGTCATAGCGATATTTGAGCATGATATGTATCTCTTCGGTGGAGTCATCACAGGTCACATTCTCAATCTCCCAATCATTGTTGTTGTGGAGCAGTAGCTTGGATAATATATCTTCGGTTGTCATCATACTGACTACAAAGATACGAATTTCGTGCCGCTTAATGCGGGATACGGCATGTTAACTCACACTAAATCCCGCAGAACCCTAATATTCACTGAGGATGAATATTACAGTCAAGGAATTTATAAGGACAGACCAACCTTCAAATAGGGGGCGATGATAATCGTTCCTTTATTCGCCGGTTGGTCTGGCATTTACCGTTTACTTACGGTATTTGCAGCATCCAGGAAGTTTATTATAAGTGGCTTGTGAGGCTTTTATATTACCACTATCGTGACCTGAAGCAGCTACCGCTTTCTGCACTTTCTTCGTGTCAGTCTTGGTGTTGTCGTACACAAGTGTGAGCTTTTGTGCTTTTAAATTCCATGTAGCCGACAACACTCCGGGAACAGCTTTTGCGGCTTTCTCTATGCGTGGCTTACACATTTCGTTACATTTCCCGTTTACTGGAATTTCTGTTTTCACTGTTTTGGCCTGCATGGTTGCGCTCATGGCTGCAACAGCAAGCATTGTTAAAATCACTTTTTTCATTTTCTTGTTATATTAAATAAATAAAATAATGTTACTGATCCATCATACTTTCTTTGCCAGCCAGCTGTGCACTGGCATCAACAGCAAAGGTTCCGTTCGTCACAATCTCTTCGCCTTCGGCCAAACCATCCGTGATGACATAGCCATTGGATAACGAAGGACCCAACGTTACACGTCGTAATCTGAAAGTAGGTTGCGTTTCTCCCGTGTCTTTTACATAGACGATACTTCGTTTTCCTGTCCACATCACGGCACTCTTCGGCACGACAATCTCACCATGATATTGCTTCATGTTGGCCACAATGTTGCCTGTCAAGGTCATTTCGGGTTTAAACCCTCCATTTGCATTATTCATTTCGACGCGTACACCGGCCGTTCTACTGGAAGAATCAATCACGGGATCGACGAAACTTATGCTGCCCGTGAACACTTTTCCAGGCATCGCTTCGGCTGTAAAGTGAATTTTTTCACCAACATGAATAAATGGTAAGTCGCTCTCATACGCTTGGAACATGGCCCAAACCTTGCCGAGATTTGCAATCTTCAGTAACGCTTGTCCTTGTTTAACATAATCGCCTGGATTGATATTCTTTTCAATCACTGTGCCCGAAGTATTGGCCTTCAGCGTGGTGTAGGGGGATGCTTTGCGTGTGTGCATCAGCTGATTGATTTGTGCTTGCGTGATATTCAGCAGTCTAAGCTTCTCAATAGCTGCGTCAATCAGCGGTTTCTTTTGGGGCGATGCAGGGAAGTTCACCGCTGCAATCAGTTCTTGTTCAATGGCGTATAGCGTCGGGGAATAGATTACAGCCAATGTTTGTCCACGACTAACACGGTCGCCCGGTGCATTGATCAATAGTTTCTCGATGCGTCCTTCCACGTAAGATGACTGCGTTTGTTCTAAGCGCTGGTCGGGCAATATCTTCCCGAATAGGCGCACTTCTTTGTTGGTTGCTCCGCTGCCAACAACCTCTGTCTCGATATTTGCCAATGCAACGGCCTCATCACTCATCACAACAGCATTGGAATCGGTTGTTGTTGTGCTTTGCTTTTCATCGTTGACAGGGATAAGATCCATCCCACAAATGGGGCATTTCCCGGGGTGATCTTGTCTCACTTGTGGATCCATGGAGCAGGTGTACATCGTTTTTCCTTCCGAATGTTGGTGTACATCTGTTGCGTGAGCAGTGCGGAAGAGGAGCCACCCTAATAGGAGTCCTATCATCAGCGCAACGGCAAACGATAGCAGGATATGTTTTTTAATGAAATCTTTCATCATCTTTTGCTTCTTTTGGTTATACATTCTTTTACTTCACATCGCGTGCAAGGAGCTGGATAGCCTCTGCCGTGATGGTGTTATATTGCGCATTGGCTTCGGCTTTTAAGAGGTCATAGTCGATGCTTTCGCGTGTCGTTTGAAGAATATCGGTGAGCGATGTCGCCCCCGTAGCATATTCTTTTTGCATCAGTTCGAGCGTTCTGTTGAGCAAACTCACCTCACTCTCATAAAGCTTCAATTTGCGTTTTATATCGTCAGCACGCTGTTCAATGCTGAGATATGTGCTTTGAAGTGCATCCAACTGACTTTGATAATTGTAGGCTGCGCTGCGTTCCATGAGTTGTGCACTATGAATAGCCGACGTAATCTTTTTGCGATAAATGGGGATTGTGACGCTCACCATTGGCATCACCATGTCTTTTCCGTTCATATTGGGCATCATTGGCATGTCAACTTTCCCATTGAGCATATATTGAAGTCCCACACCTATCATGGGCATACCTTTTGCTCTGGTCTGCTCTTCTTGTGATTTAAACGCCTTTTGGATAGCCGAATACTGTGCGAGTTTGGGATTGTTTCGTTCAATCTCTGTCCAATTAAAGGTGGGCATCTCTCGTAATGGGATGGAATCGGGTAGGGACAAAGCTGCATTTGGCTGCCGATGTAGCGTGATGTTGAACTGCTGCTTTTGTAAAGTCAGTTGGTTCTCAAGACTTTCCGTTTGTTCTTTCAATCGCTCTTCTTCTGCATCGAGGCGCAATTGGTCGCTCATTTTCGTGTCACGCCCAGCAGTATAGTTCTTATAAAGATAGATAGCCACCTTCTTTATATCGTTTAAAAGCGCGCGTTTCTGTTTTACAGCTTTCACCTTCTCTTGCGTTGCGAGTATGGAATACCATTGTTTCTCAACATTGAAAGCTGTTGATAAGCTTTTTTCGCGAAACTTTTGGTAGGCCTCTTGCGCTTTATATTCCATTTGTTCGCGACCTGCTTTCAGTGTGCCAAACCATGGAAACATCTGCATAATGGTTATGGTTGCAAGCTGTTTTCCATTGACATGGTGCATTGCTTGTGGGAAAAGGCCGACACTTAGCTGTGGATCGCCCAAGACACCCGCACCTTGTGCATTGGCCATTTGCGCCTGATAGGCCTGATATTCACTCATCAGAGCAGGATTGTTGCGTATTGCTTCGGCAATATACACAGCCAAACTATCTTCTTTATTGTCTTTTCCTGTCGCATAAGCACTGCCATAGCAGGTGAATAATCCTATGCACAGGAAATATAAAATCTTATTCTTCATTGTCATTTTCGTTTTCAATTTTTCTTCTTTTGTTCACGTTTCAAGGCCGATTCACGCCACCAGCATTGGAAAACCGGCACAACAAACATTGTCATGGTCTGTATTAACATGCCGCCAAAGGTAGGAATGCTCATCGGAACCATGATGTCTGAGCCCTTTCCTGTGGATGAAAGCACGGGCAATAGCGCGATGAGTGTTGTCGCAGTGGTCATTGCTGCTGGGCGAACGCGCTTCATTCCGGCTTCAACAACAGCCTCGCGAATCTCTAAAGGACTATGAGGTTGTCGTTTTAAGAACACCTGATGGATGTAGGTTCCCATCAAAACACCATCGTCTGTAGCGACGCCAAAGAGTGCGATAAAGCCTACCCAAACGGCAACACTGAGGTTGATTTGTCCCATACCAAAGAGGGTTCGCATATTCACTCCCGCGATATTGAAGTTTAAAAACCAGTCTTGTCCGTAGAGCCAAATCAGGATAAAGCCGCCCGCAAAGGCTACAAAAACACCCGAAAAGTGTATCATTGAGGCCGTGACGCTTTTAAATTGGAAGAAAAGGACCAAGAAAATCAGAATCAACGCAATAGGAATGACTACCTGAAGGCGTTCTGCAGCATGAATCTGTTGCTCGTAAGTGCCCGTAAATTTATACGTGACGCCCTTAGAAAGTTTAATCTTTCCATGAGCTACAAGCTCGTCAATGTGTTTTTGAGCCGCATGAACAACATCCACTTCTGCCTTATTTCCCACCTTATCAAATGTGACATAGCCCACTAAAAACGTGTTCTCACTCTGAATCATCGTCGCGCCTTTGACGAAATGAAAAGTTGCCAATTCGCCCAAAGGAATTTGTGTTCCTTCAGCTGTTGGAACGAGTATCCCGTTTAACACATCGGGGTCGTCTCGCAATTCACGTGCATAACGCACACGAATAGGAAATCGTTCGCGCCCCTCAACAGTGCTTCCTTCTGCCATTCCACCGATAGCTGTCTCGATAACACTTTGCACAGTCCCCACTTGAATGCCATAACGTCCGAGTTTTTCTCTGTCGAGGTTAATCTCTATATAAGGTGCTCCTTCTGCACGATCATAATACACAGAGGATGAGTTGATGTCGGGTATTGCTTTCAAAGCCTTCTCCATTTGCAAGCCTGCCTGCTCAATCGAAGCCAAATCAGGACCATATATCTTTAATCCCATAGGGGCTTTCATCCCCGTTGACAGCATCACTTGCCGGGTTGCAATGGGTTGTAGTTTCGGACTTCCCGTCAATCCCGGGAGATTAGCGGCCTTAACAATCTCTTTCCAAATGTCATCTTCGTTTTTAATCTCGTCTCTCCACAGACGTATATAGTTGCCATTCTTGTCGCGAATGCGTTTACCATCATCGTCCAATTGGTATTCGGGTTTGTAGTTGATGGTTATCTCATACATTTGAATGGGTGCCGGGTCGAGGGCACTTTCCACACGTCCCCATTTGCCAACAACCGATTCTACTTCGGGAATGGCTTTTATGCGCTGGTCCAAAATCTTGCAATTCTGTATATTTTCTTCAACACCACTGTGGGGCATACTTGTGGGCATGAGCAAGAAAGCGCCTTCATCTAAGGTGGGCATGAACTCACTTCCCGTCTTTGTCCAAATCATTCCGCCGGCAATGAGGGTCGCTATGGGGATAGACATAAACTTCCATCGGTGGTTTAAACACCAGCGAAGGATTTGCTCATACTTGAGCACCAGCAGCCAAAGGATAGATAGGATGGCCCCCACCGTAACGATAACGAATAGTAAATTGAGCAACGTTCCATTCTGTGGGCCTAAAGGAAGCCACACACTTGAAAGCTCATAGGTAGCTAAAAGCACCACAATGGCGATAATCAGCATGTTGGTGCTGACCGTCCAATGCCCGATTTTGAAGGTGCGGGGCACTCGCTTTTTGAAGACTTTCAATGCCCATCGTTTTGGAATCCTGAGTGAGAAAATCCAGTAAGCCAATGTCGGGAGGATTAAAATGCCTAAAAGCAGGGCCGATAATAGGGCAAAAGTCTTTGTGAAAGCTAACGGATGAAACATCTTTCCCTCTTGTGCCTGCATGGCAAATACGGGTAGAAAGCTGATAATCGTAGTGCACATGCCCGTCATAACTGCCCCCGAAACCTCATGAACGGCATTCAAAATCAATGCTTCTAATTGCTTACCGCGGGCATGGGGAGCAGTGCTCAGATGACGAACCACATTTTCCATGAACACAACCCCTACGTCAACCATCACACCAATGGCTATAGCGATACCACTAAGTGCCACGATATTGGCCTCAATCCCTAAGAGTTTCATGACGATAAACGTGGTTAATACAGCCAAAGGCAGCATGGTTGCAATCACGAAAGAAGCGCGCAGGTTGAGCACCAGGATAAGAACAACAATGATACAGATGAGGATTTCGTGCATCAGTGAGCTTTCGAGTGTGCCAATCGTCTCTTTAATCAATCTGGTACGGTCGTAAAAAGGCACGACGGTGACGCGTGATTTGGAGCCATCTTTCAACGTTTTTTCAGGCATGCTCCTTGCATTTCGGCAATCTTTGCTTTCACATTGTTGATGACTTCCATGGGATTACTGCCGTTACGTGCCACGACAACGCCGCCCACAGCCTCTTGTCCTTCCTTGTCAAGTCCGCCACGTCTGTCGCCGGGTCCAAACGAAACCTTAGCCACATCCTTAACTCTCACGGCCACACCATGGCGATCTGTGATGGCAGCCTCTTCCAAATCTTTCAGCTTTTTGACGTAGCCGAGGCCGCGAATCAAATATTCTGCGCGGTTCACTTCCATCGTTCCCGCGCCTACATCGATATTCGAATTCTTCACAGCCAACATGACTTGTACGAGATTCAGGCCGTAAGCACGCATAGCTTCTGGATTGAGATCAACCTGATATTCTTTCACATAACCACCTACTGAGGCCACTTCGCTGACCCCTTCGGCCGAACTTAATTGGTATCTTACATAGTAGTCTTGAATGGTTCTCAATTCCTGAGAATCCCAACCGCCGGCAGGTTTTCCCGTTTTGGGGTTTCGTCCTTCGAGCGTATACCAATAAATTTGGCCTAATGCCGTGGCATCTGGCCCGAGTGTTGGTTTCACTCCTTCGGGCAATAAACCGGCAGGAAGCGAGTTGAGTTTTTCCAAAATGCGTGACCGGCTCCAATAAAAGTCGACATCATCATTAAAGATAATATAGATAAACGACATGCCGAACATCGACGATGACCGAATGGTCTTGACGCCGGGAATTCCTAATAATGCCGTTGTTAGGGGGTATGTGACTTGCTCTTGAATATCTTTTGGCGAGCGTCCCATCCAATCTGTTGCGATAATCTGTTGGTTATCACCGATGTCAGGGATAGCATCTACAGCCACAGGATTGCGTGGTATGAGATCGCTATGCCAGTTAAAGGGGACGGTAGACAGCCCACCTATTATAATCAATATCAACACAAGTGCCGTGATTAAACGGTTGTGAAGAAAGTATCCAATAATTTTGTGCATTGAATGTACTTGTTATTTAACGACCTCACCCGTGCTAAAGACTTATCAAAAGAAAAGCATCGCCCAATCGTATCTGTACGGTCGGTCTCTTTTCTTGCGAAAATCAAACTTTCGGTTCGGTCAAATTATACCATAAATAAATGTTGAAACGAAATCCGTTTCATCGTAGGAGGAGCCCGAAGTCCGCTATACGGAAGGTAAAGGCAGCCCAAGTAGGAGTTAACATACGCATAAGCGTTACCGTTACTGCCCTCCTCTGCAGGTATAAAATTAAATAATAAGTAATCAAAGTTGATGGTTACGCCATGAAACCAATCGTTGGCCAGGAGCAAAGGATGCACCTGTGGCGTGCTGCTTTGCATGAATTGCTGGTGCAGCTGGTAATGATGCGCGACATGCTTACACATCGGACAGCCTGTATTCTCATTGCAACAATCAGCCATTTTCTGTCCGGCTTCGGTCTTAAAATGAATGCCATTCACGGTCATGCCTACCAATTCACTATCGCAATAGTGAATATTCACGTTTACTCCCGACACACTCATCAGGAAAAACAGCAGCATTATGATGGATAGCATGCGCTTCATTGATTTGCAAAATTAGGCATTTCGCATCGGAAAAGACAGCGCCTCATCTCTTTTTTAATTTCTTTTAACGAGAACGAATAGCGATAACAAGGGAGCGTTAATGCCCATTACGCAGGTCATTAACTTCTTTATCCTGCGCCTGTTCCCGTTTAGAATAAGGCAAAGATAATCTTTTTGAGATGGAAGAAAGAGGGCGCTGTCCCCTATAAAAAAAGAAAAACCCAATGACAATCTTTGATGTCCATCAGGTTTTTCCGTACTTAAAATATAACATGCTTTGTTCTTTCGTCTTTGCCTAACTGCCGGTTGCGTCTTCGCGAGGCATGCAAATCCACAAAATGATATAGGCCATTATCCCGGGAAAGGCTGCACTGCATAGCGTTAAGAATAAATAACCTATGCGTAGTAAGGCCGGATCCCAGTCCAAGTAGGCCGCGATACCTCCTAAAACGCCACCCAACCATTTGTCGGTTGATGTGCGATAAAGTTTTCTTCTGTTCTCCATTTTCATTTCATTTTTATGGCCATGCCCAACGCATAGATAGCAAACGCTACCATTTGTGATGAGCCTTTGTGCCCTTTGTTTATGCGTTTGACGCAGCAAACCTTCAAAAAGTTGCCGGCAAGAGGTGTTTTTTGCGTTATCAGATGATTTTTTGTGTATGAAGCACCATTACATAAAGTTCAGGATGTCATTCAAATTGACTTCCAATTCTTCGGGGTTGCTTTTTTCATCAATCACAATGAAAATCGTATCGTCACCCGCTATGGTTCCTAAAATCTCGGGGAAATCGGCATTATCAATGTTATAAGCCAAGCTACTTGCATAGCCGGGACGCGTCTTGATGACACCCATATTACCCGAAAAATGAATCGAGATAAATCCCGGTGTATGCAGCATTTCGCGTGCAGAGAGTGGTTTGTGCACGCGTCTGTACATCGTTTCATTCGGCAATACATACACATATTCGCCATTCATGCTGGCCGCTTTGGCCACTTTCAGTTGTTTAAAATCGCGGCTTAGTGTGGCTTGTGTCACATGGTAGCCCTCTTTCCGTAGGGCTTGCAGCACTTCATGCTGGCTACTTAGCTCATGACTTGAGATGAGCATCTTTAAGGTTGCCAAGCGTTCGTTTTTCTCTTTCATTGTGATGTATATTTATTCAGTAACCGATTGCAAAAGTATACATAACTTATGAAAGCGCCAAACAAAAAGCATCCCAACGGCATTTTTTAGCAAAAAAGTTGCTTCAAATCGCAAAAATGTATTTTTATGCGAAATGAACACTGCTACTTTTGATGCTATTTCGTCTGCTTGTAGTGGGGCTTATGGGAGGATTGGTGGGTTAGAAAATCTTTTTGATGCGTTCAAACACCTTATTCCATTTGTTCTCTTTGTCCTTTTTGCTCGGCGTCTTTACTGGCTTTTTGGTCTCATTGGGGGCGATGATAGCTGCTTTTCCCTGTTGTTTTTTACGATTGTTCGCAATCTTCTGGCCATCGTTTTCAATTTTGTCATCCACCATGTTGTCGCGTCCCCGCCAGTCATCCACCATGCTATAGCCCTGCGTTGCCATCTCTAAATCGAGTTCGGGCAATTCAATCGCGGGTTCATCGTCATAGGGAACACCGCGGTTATAGCGTTCAACGGTCACTGTTGCCACGCCGGCAAAGAGCATATCGAGTTGCTTTGCGGCGGCATAAGAGAGGTCGATGATGCGCCCTTTAGCGAAAGGTCCGCGGTCGGTGACGCGCACTACCACCGTTTTACCATTGTTTAAATTGGTCACTTTGAGTAGGGTACCAAACGGATAGGTGCGATGTGCGCAGGTCAAACTGTCGTGATGCAGTCGTTCTCCGCTTGCTGTTCGTGCGCCGGTGGCGCGCTTTGAGTAAAATGTTGCTTTTCCTTTTTGTTGTGCATGCGCCGTGATGGCTATCAACATGAAAAAGAAAGCGATGAGCAGTTGTTTATTATTCACAGGCTTTTTGTCTGATTAATAATTCTGTGGACGCAAGTTCTCTGCTTGAATTTGCGCTGCTGTGCACCCTAAAAAAGCGTTGTCTTAGCGTGCTTTAGCGGTGCAAAGATACACATTATATCTTAAAAGACCAAATTTTTCAGTGCAGCATGCGTCCCACATAGCGCCATAACCCATTGGGAATCAGTCGCCAAAGGTCTGTAACCACGCGCCATCGCCAGTCGATGATGCACACATGTCGTTGCCGTCTGATAGCCTTTTCAATGCTTTGGGCTACGCGTTCCACCGGCATCAACATGGGGAATTGCGTCGTTCCTGTGAGTAAAGGCGTATCGACAAAGCCCGGACGAATGTCGGTAAACCTGAGGTTGAGTCGTTGTTGGTAGGCTAATTGTTCCAACGCTTGCAGGTAAGTGTTTTGCAAAGCCTTTGTTGCGCTGTAGGCAGGTGCCGGACCTAACCCCTTTGTCCCTGCAATAGAACTGATGCAAACGATGTGTCCTTTGTGCTGTTTGGCGAAATAGCGATAGGCCGTTCCCACCATTCTGATGAAGCCAACGGCATTGGTTTCGGCAGTCTTGAGCTCTTTCTCGCTACAAGAGCCGGATTTTGCCAGCCAATGCCAGCCGCATGCACATACACATCCACACCGCCCGTTTGCTGAAAGAGTGCCAAGAGTTGCGCTTCAGCGTGCGCATCGGTCACGTCGATGGGGGCATAAAAACAGCGTTCGGGTGCTTGTTGCTGCAGCTGTTGTAGCGGTTGGGTGCGACGTGCAGCCAATCCCACCGTCCAACCATGTGCAATCAACCGTTGCGCGAGGGCGTAACCGATGCCGCTACTGGCACCCATGATGACTGCCCTTTGTGGCTTTTTGTGTCCATTCTCTTTCATCTTCTCCTCATTTTGGTTGTTCGCAAAGATAGTCAAAAACATAAATTAAACCTCATCCTATCGCTTTTTTCTCTATTTTCTTTTATCTTTGCCACCTATTTATATAGATAGCAGAAATGGAAACCATTCGTTTGTTTGTTGAACGGCTCATCGTGGCTTGTGGCATCAGTGGCATCTCGGTGCCATTGTGCGCCATATTGTTTTGGCACTTGTTGTGGTCATTGTCGCCTATTTGAGTTTTGTGATAGGGCGACAGCTCATCCTGTTTCTCACAAAAATCGTGATGAAGAAGGGCACACAGTGGAATCCGCTGTTGCTTTTGTCGGTGAGTCGCATCATTCCGGCCATTGTTGTGCGGGCACTCATGCCATTGGTTTTCTATCAATATCCTTGGGTTCGTTTGTCGTTGTCGCGTGCCACGGCTGTTTATATCACGGTGATGGCGACTTTGGCCGCTGTGGCACTGTTGAACAGTTTTGAAGGGAATGAGGGGCAGAACCTCACCGCTACGCAGCAATATTTCAAGTCTTTTCGAGGAGTTTTGAAGATTGTCATCTTCTTTTTGGGTGCTATTGTGGCCATAGCCCTTCTCATAGGACGCAGCCCCATGACGCTCATTGCAGCTTAGGTGCCACCTCTGCCGTGTTGATGTTGGTGTTCAAAGACACCATTTCGGGTTTGGTGGCCGGCATTCAACTGACGAGTAACAACATGGTGCGCAAGGGAGATTGGATCACTGTGCCCAATTCGGCCGTCGATGGTGTGGTGGAAGAGATCACGTTGACCACGGTAAAGGTGCGCAATTTCGACCACACCATCGTCACGGTTACACCACAAACCTTGGTTTCTGACTCGTTTCAAAACTGGATGGGCATGCAAAAGAGCGATGGAAGACGTGTGAAACGTAAGGTGTTTTATGATTTCCGGCACATCAAGTTGGCGACAGACGATTTGAAAAAGCAGTTGGTAGAGAGGGGCTATTTCACGGCAAACGAGTTGCAAGGTGAGCAGGTGAACATGGCACTTTATCGCCGGTATGTGGAGCGGATGTTGGCACAGGATGCCCGTGTGAATCACCATTTGAGCTGTCTTGTGCGCCAGTTAGAGGCGACGAGCAGCGGCCTTCCGCTTGAATTTTATTTCTTTCTGTCGGATAAAGAGTGGGTGGCTTATGAGCATCAGGTGGCCGATTTGATGGAAAAAATCTATGCACTCGCTGCCGATTTCGATGTGTTGATTTATCAAACAACACCGCAACAATAGGCGCTTGTTCTAAGGAGGTGTTGTAAAGTGTACCATTTTGTGGGGTAATAGGGTGCATTTTGTAGCATAATTACTTATCTTTTTCGATACAAAATGGGCCACTTTGGGCGGAGAGAACTGATGGGTTACGAGACGGCGTAAAGCTAAGGGCGTGTTAAGATGTGTTGGTTGTTTGAGACGAATGGGTGAGTTGCGGCGTTGCAAACATAGGGACTTTTCTGATAAATCATAACAAAAACATGTTTTTTAGCATAAAATGAACGTTAAAAATATAAAATACCTACATTTAGGTATTGACAAGTAGCATTTTTTTCTATACTTTTGTCACCGATAGCTTATATATTAACAGTTAAAACTGTGACGGTCATGAAAACGAAGAAGTCGCTACTGCCTGAAGTCTATCAAGACTTGCGCAGGGAAGAAGAGTTAGAAGAGACCGAGGTTCATATCATTGATACGGACGTTTGGTACAATTAGATTTGTTGTTTTTGGTCAATCGTAAGTAAAACGAAATTTAAAGTGGGTGGCATTCATCGTGGGGTGGTGCCACCCTTTGTTATGATGTCCCTGTTTGTGGGTGCAAATCGGGTGTATAGGTGCTGGTATCAACGGCCTTTCGTGGTTTGTTCTTGATACTGTGTGGGGGTGATGCCCGTTTCGCGCTTAAAGAATTTGGTGAAAGCCGATGCACTCGGGAAGTTCAAGCGGTAGGCAATTTCAAACAGCATCAGCTCGTTGGCCTGCAAAAGCAGTTTGGCTTCTTGGACAAGGGCGCGGTGCACCCACTGCATTACGCTCTGGTTGCTCGCCTTTTTGATGACGGCTGAGAGATAATGGGGCGTGATATGCAGCGCCTGTGCATAGAAGTTGACGGTGCGATGTTGTGTGGCATGTTGCGCCACCAAGCGTCTGAATTCTTGAAACAGCGCCTGCAGTCGTGCGGGTTGCGATTGCGCTTCCGACTGCTTTTGTTGCTTGTCGAGCTGCAAGGCATTGGCTACGATGGCATGCAGTAGATGATAAACCGTTTCATGACGATAGGGTTGGCAGTGTGCCATGTCCCACACGAGGTAGGACAGGCGCAGGAAATGCTCAAATTCTGTGGGTGAATTGTGCAGTATGACATCTTGCTTCACTTTCACCTCTTCGCCCAATACCATGGCTATCACGCGCACATTGTCGGACACTTCTTTGAGTTCTACGATGGCATCGGGTGCTAACAACACGAGCGAACCTTGGCTAACGGCATAGTCTTGCAGATTGATGCTGGCTTGTGCATGCCCTTCGAGCAACAGGATGAGAGTGATTCTGTGATGCGATAGACTTCATTGGGCTTTAAGAAAGGTTGCCGATAGAAGCACACATTCATAATCATCACGAAGTCGTCGTGGGTGAAAAACTGCACCGATTGGTTGACAAATTCCTGAAAGTCGACATCGGTGAGCGAGAGTGGATGTACGGGTTTGGTTGTCATTGCTACTTTCCTTTTTGTATGATTGGCTTGTAAAATTACGATTTCTTACGGAGAAAACCACACACTTTGGGCAAAGAGTGTTACAAATGGGCAATTTTTTAGGTGGATTTGATAAGTAAAACAGGGAGGGAATGTTTTATCTTTGCGTCGTGAAAAGTATGAAAATGGGCTTTTTGCCGATGGATAATGAATAAACAAAGAATAAACAAGATGAAAAAGGTACTATTGATCATGGCTGCGTGGGGCGTGTCTTTGATGGGGCAGGCACAATCGTTGGAGACTTGTCAGCAGGCTGCCCGGCAGAATTATCCGCTCATTAAGCAATATGATTTGATTGCCAAAACCACCGATTTAACCATTCGGAACATTCAAAAGGGTTGGCTTCCGCAAGTGCAAGTGTCGGCACAAGGCACGACACAAAATGCGGTAACGGCATGGCCCGAGCGCATTAAAACGGTTTATCGCAGCATGGGTATTGAGATGAAAGGGCTCGGTAAAACGCAATATCGTGTGGGCGTGGATGTGCAACAAACGCTGTATGACGGTGGTATGATGCGCGAACAGAGCCGCATGGTGCGCCAACAAGGTGCCGTTGAGGCGGCACAAAACGAGGTGAACCTGTATGCTGTGCGGCAGCGGGTGAACGAGTTGTATTTTGGTTGGCTGCTGCTTCACGAGCAGATGCGCCTCAATCGCGATGTGCAAGACCTGTTGCAGTCGAGTGAAAATCAGTTGGCTGCGATGGTGAAAAATGGCATTGCGGCCGTCAGCGACTTAGAAAATGTGAAAGCCGAACGGCTGAATGCCGTGCAGACGGGCGAGCAATTACAGTCGCAGGCCCATTTGATGCAGCAGCTGTTGAGCACCTTTTGCGGCATCGTCGTGAGCCATCCCGAAAAGCCTGTGATGGAAAAAACGGCGGAAGGGCAAAACCATCGTCCCGAGATGCAGCTTTTTGCAGCCCAAATTCAGTTGGCCGAGACGCAAGAAAAGGCACTCCATGCCGGGTTGATGCCGCGCATAGGGCTGTTTGCACAAGGCTATTATGGTTATCCGGGGCTTAATCTTTTTGAAGATATGATGGGGCGAAAAGGCAGTTGGAATGCGCTGGCGGGTGTGAAATTCACGTGGAATGTGGGTGCGCTCTACACGCATAAGAATGACCAAAACAAGTTGAAGCTGCAACGCGCACAGACCGAAAACCTGCGCAACGCGTTTCTTTTCAACAACCGTTTGGAGCAACTGCAACAGCAAGAGGCCATTCAACGGTATGAAAAGTTGATGAAAAACGACGACGAAATCATTGCGTTGCGCACACGGGTACGCAAGGCAGCGGAGTCGAAATTGGCACATGGGTTGATTGACAGCAACCGATTGGTGCAGGAAATCAACCAGGAGAATGCGGCCAAGACGCAGCAATCGATTCACGAAATCAACCTGCTCAAGGCGCAAAGTGATTTGAAATACACAGTAAATGGATTATAAAAAACAAGAAATATGAGAAAAATCATCGTAGCAATCCCGTTGGTGTTGAGCCTGATGGCTTGCGGAGACCAAGCGCAAGACTTTGATGCAACGGGCACATTTGAAGCCACCGAGGTGACGGTGTCGGCACAGTTGGCTGGCAAATTGAAAAGTTTTACGGTTTCAGAAGGTGACAATGTGAAGGCCAACGCGGTGTTGGGTGAGATTGATGCCTACCAGTTGCAGCAGAAAAGCGAGGAGTTGGTGGCCATGAAGCAACAGCTGTCGGCCACAGAAACGGCTACCGATGCCAAGCAACTGAACTTGCAAAAGCAGGTGGCTTCGCTCGAACAGCAGGTGGCCAACGCCCAAAGAGAGCAGCAACGCTTTGCCGAATTGGTGAAAGATGGGGCCGTGCCGCGCAAGCAATTGGACGACATCAGCAACCAGGTGAGGGTGCTTCAGCGGCAATTAGAAGCCACCCGCGAGCAAATTCGCAGCAACAATGCTGCGCTGAAAGCACAGGCACGCGGCATTGAAGCGCAGCGACAAGGGGTGGAAGCGCAGCAAAGACAGCTGGCCGACCAAATCAACAATGCGCAGATTGTGGCTCCTCGCGCCGGCACTGTGCTCGAAAAATATGCCGAAGCGGGCGAGTTTGTCACGCCGGGACGCCCACTGTTGAAGCTCGCCAATGTGGATGAGATGTATCTTCGCGCCTATGTTACCTCGTTGCAGCTGAAACATTGCCGGGTGGGGCAGACCGTAACGGTGATGGCCGACTATGGAGAAGGTAAGCAGAAACGCACCTATCGCGGGGTAGTGGCATGGATTTCGAGCCGCGCCGAGTTCACGCCTAAGACCATTTTAACCGACAATGAGCGTGCCGATTTGGTGTATGCGGTGAAGATTAAGTTTAAGAATGACGGCTATGCAAAGATTGGAATGTATGGCGAAGTGAAATTCAACGACTGATGATGAAAGCCATAGAGGTGTGTCGGGTGACGAAAAGTTACGGCAAGGTGCAGGCTTTGCACAGCGTGAGTTTTGATGTAAAGCCCGGCGAAGTGTTTGGATTGATAGGGCCGGATGGCGCGGGTAAGACCACGATGTATCGCTTGTTGTGCTCGCTATTGGTGCCCGATGCCGGGACATTGCGCGTGGATGGTTTCGATGTGGTGACGCAAATGCAGGATGTTCGCCGTCGGGTGGGGTATATGCCCGGCAGGTTTTCGCTCTACCAAGACCTCACCGTTGAAGAAAATCTGCACTTTTTTGCCACCCTTTTCGGTACGACCGTTGAGGAGAATTATGCTACGATAGCAAGCATTTACACGCAAATTGAACCCTTTCGGCGGCGCAAAGCGGGGGCACTTTCGGGCGGCATGAAGCAGAAGTTGGCACTGTGTTGCGCGCTCATCCATCGGCCGACGGTGCTCTTTCTCGACGAACCTACCACGGGTGTTGACCCTGTGAGCCGCAAAGAACTGTGGGAGATGTTGGGCTGTTTGAAGCAAAAGGGGATCACGATCGTGGCCTCTACGCCCTATTTAGACGAGGTGAGATGTTGCGATCGCGTGGCTTTCTTGTCGCAAGGCGAGGTGAAAGGCATTGGCACACCCGAGGAGATTTTGACGCAGTTCCGTGCGGTTTTCAATCCGCCTCCCATTGAAAAGGAACGCCCTTTGGGTGATACAGGTCAGGAAGGTGTTGGCACACAAGCCGTGATTGAGGTGAAGAATTTGGTGAAAAGTTTTGGCGGTTTCCATGCTGTCGATGGCATTAGTTTCAGCGTTCGGCGTGGCGAAATCTTTGGATTCTTAGGGGCTAACGGCGCCGGAAAGACCACAGCCATGCGCATGTTGGCTGGTTTGTCGCAACCTACGAGCGGCGAAGGCCACGTGGTGGGTTTTGATATTCGCACCGAGCACGAGCAAATCAAGCGGCATATTGGTTATATGAGTCAGCGGTTCTCGCTGTATGACGACCTCACCGTGGCCGAAAACATTCGGCTCTTTGGCGGCATTTATGGCATGAAAGATGCCGACATCAAGCGCAAAACGACGCAGCTGCTCGAACAGTTGCAGTTTACATCGCATCGCAATAGTTTGGTGGCGAGTCTGCCTTTAGGTTGGAAACAGAAGTTAGCTTTCTCGGTAAGCATTCTGCATGACCCAGGGATTGTGTTCTTAGACGAGCCGACAGGTGGCGTCGACCCGGCCACAAGGCGACAGTTTTGGGAGCTGATTTATGCGGCAGCAGCCCGCGGCATCACGGTGTTTGTGACGACACACTACATGGATGAGGCGGAATATTGCGACCGCATTTCTATCATGGTCGATGGAAAAATCAAAGCGATGGGCACGCCACAAGCGCTGAAACACACGCTCGGGCAGCCCGACATGGACCATGTGTTTACCTATTTGGCGCGACAAGCCCAACGTTCAGAACATTGAGAAAATGAAACAATTCTATGCATTTATATTGAAAGAGGCGCACCACATCTTGCGGGACAAACGCACGATGCTCATGCTTTTCGGCATGCCTTTGGCCATGATGCTGCTCTTTGGCTATGCCATCAGCACCGATGTGAAGAATGTTCGCATGGTGGTGGTGCTCAGTCCATGGAGCGATGGGGCGCAACAGACCGTGGACAGGCTGGCAGCTTCAAGCTATTTCACGTTGGTGGGCATGGTGCATACTCCTGCCGAGGCCGAGCAAACCATTCGCCATCAGCAAGCCGACATGGCCATTATCTTTGGCGAAAGCAACGCGGCGGGCGTGCCAAGCATGCAGTTCTTGGTAGACGGAACCGACCCTAACATGGCACAACAATGGCAAAGCTATGCGCAAGCCGTGGTGATGCATGCGGGCGATGGGCTGGTTTCTACCAAGATGCTGTATAACCCGCAGCTGAAATCGGCCTATAACTTTGTGCCGGCCATCATGGGCATGCTGTTGATGTTGGTATGTGCGATGATGACTTCCATTTCGATTGTGCGCGAAAAAGAGCAAGGCACGATGGAGGTGTTGCTCGTTTCGCCCACGCGTCCGCTGCTGATGATTTCCGCAAAGCTGGTGCCTTATTTGGTGATTGCGTTTGGCATCCTCGCACTGATCCTGCTGATAGCCGCCTTTGTGTTGGGCGTTCCGGTGGTGGGTTCGCTGTTTTGGATCATCGTGTTGTCCACCCTCTACATCCTTTTGGCGCTGTCGTTGGGACTGTTGATATCCAACGTGGCTCAAACGCAGTTGGCGGCGCTGCTGATTTCGGCCATGTTGCTGCTCATGCCCATCGTGATGTTGTCGGGCATGATCTATCCTTTGGAGTCGATGCCCGAGGTGTTGCAGTGGATTTCGACTATCATCCCCACACGTTATTACATCAGCGGCATGCGCAAACTGATGATTATGGGCGTGGGCGTAGGCCAAGTGGTAGGCGAGATGATGGTGCTGCTCGGCATGTTGGTGGTGTTGCTGACGTTGTCGTTGCGGTTGTTTAAAATACGATTAGAATAGAAAGACGATGGTATTAAAATATCTGTTACAGAAAGAGTGGTTGCAAATCAGGCGCAATTCGTTTTTGCCGCGGTTGATTTTGACCTATCCCATCATGCTGATGTGCGTGATGCCGTGGGTGATGAACATGGAGGTGAAGAACATTGCTGTGGCCGTTGTCGACAACGATCACTCCGCACGCTCGCAGCAGTTGGTGCACACCATTGCAGCCAACCGCTACTTTCGGTTCAAGGGCGAGGCACCCTCTTACGACGTTGCGTTGCGCAATGTGGAGCAATCGCGCGTGAATGGTGTGGTGGTTATTCCGCAAGGGTTTGCCAAAGACCTGCAACAAGGGCACACACCCCACGTGCTGGTGGCTGCAAACGCGGTGAATGGCACGAAAGGCGCCATCGGAAGCCTCTATCTTTCGCAAATCATTGTGCAGGCAGTGGTGCCCGAGGCACAGGCCATCCGGGAACAGTTCCACAGCTATATCTTATATAATAGGTCGCAAAACTTCAAACTATTCATGATTCCGGCGCTGTTTGGTATTGTGATGATGCTGATGACGGGCTACCTTCCCACGCTCAACATCGTGGCCGAGAAGGAGAAAGGCACCATCGAACAGATGAATGTCACGCCCGTGAGCCGCCGCAGTTTCATCCTTTCCAAGCTCATTCCCTATTGGCTCATCGCCCTTTTAGCCACCACGATGTGCCTGTTGGTGGCGTGGTTGCTCTATGGCATCGTGCCAGCGGGCAACCTCGCGTGGGTCTATCTGTTGGTGATGTTGCTGGCATTCTTCTTCTCGTCGTTGGGTTTGGTCATCTCCAACCGCAGCGACACCATGCAGCAAGCCATCTTTGTGATGTGGTTTTTCGTGATGAACATTCTGCTCCTTTCGGGTCTTTTCACGCCCACGCGCTCCATGCCCGCCGCAGCCTATCTCACCACCTATGTCAACCCCATGAGCTATTTCATCGATGCCATGCGCACGGTGTTCGTTCGTGGCGGCAATTTCGGCAGCATTTTCCATCAAGTGGTGGCCTTGGTGGTCATCGATAGTCTTATGGGTTTTTGGGCAGTGATGAGTTACAAGAAGAATGGATAAATCGATTTTTCTCTCGCATTGTTTACCACTCTCGCCAAAAGTTTATACCTCTGTCGCCGAATTAAACAGAAAGTGTTTGTATGCAAGTGGGAAATAATTTCTCAAGCAGTGTGATTTTTAACATCAATTATTTGGTTGAGCCAAATAATTGTATAACACACATTCTAACAATCATGCGTAAACATAGATTTCATTTGGGAAAACCCCTTATAATCTCCTTGCAAAAATAAAAATTCCCCATATAAAAAACAAATTTATCCATAAGAAAATATTAATATAGTCACCATCTTATACTTCTTATACCTCACATCCTGCCCCCAAGAAGCCCCCACATTCATTGCATCATCCTCAAAGCATCAACCACATTCTAATTTTCGTTGCTTAAAAATCTATATCAAAACGATTGGCGTCACCATGTTCAGAAAAACCCCATCTGATATAATAAGGTGGAATAGCTCGTGCCGTATCTATTCAATATAGCTATCCATCAGCTTAAAATCAAATAATCAGTGAGCTACAGTCCTACTCATAAATTATGACGAAAAGTATGGTTACCTATGCAAAATTCATATAGAGCATGTAAGACAGCCTGTTATTGCGCATTGCATTTTCTCGTTTCTTCCACATCAATCGCATCAGCCAAGATGCTAATGGGATTTTTTACCAAGTGCGAAGTCGACATTTCTATCTGCCATTTACACGTCTCACACTCCGTAGCCACATAGTCAGGATTGACGGCTTCAATCTGTTTAAAGAGGCTTGAGCCAATCTTTTGCGAGCGTTCATAGTTCTCTTTTTTAAAGCCATAGGTGCCAGCGATGCCACAACACTGACTCTCTAACATCATAAAATCAATGCCCGGAATCATCTGCAGCAAACGAACGGAATAAGGAACCCAGCCCATTCGTTCCATGTGACAGGCGGTGTGGTAGGCAATTTTCTCTTTGAAATCCTTACGAAAGACAAGTTTAATCTCTCCCGCATCCACCTTTTGGCAGAGCCAACGCAAGGCCAACATCAAATGATCGCGCACGTCGGCATTGTCGATGTGCAACAAATGTTGGTATTCATCGCGCATGGTGAGCGTGCAAGTAGAGCTCACCGTGAGCACAGGTTCATCGCGCTTCACAGCTTCGCGCATCGCGTTGATATTCACTTCGCCCTGCTTTTTGGCCTGCCCCGACAGCCCATTGGCAATCAACGCCACACCGCAACATTTCTCTTTCGACAACAAACGCACCCCATAACCGCAGGCATTCATCAGCTTCACCAAATCCTTACTCAACTGAGGATAGTTGTAATTGGCATAACACCCATGGAAAAAGGTCACAAACCGATGATACTGTTCCTGCTCATGAGCATGCTTCTTATACCATTGTTCAAAGGTTTGGAAAGCATAAGAGGGGAACGTACGATGCTTGTCAATGCCCATCACGCTGTGCAACACCGCTTTCATGGGCTTCAATCCCAAAGCAAAATTGGTTAAAGGTGCAAAAGTATGCGCCAGCGTACCCACAAAGTCGGTGTTGGCTAACATGCGATCACGCAGGCTGGGCGTGTGTGTACTGTAATCAATTCGCGCCGCTTGAATGAGGTCTCCCACCAGCACATGCTCGGGACAAGCCACCTCACAACGCTTGCAATTCAAGCATAATTTCAGGGCTTCATTAAAATATTCCGCGCCTTTTAAGCGGTAACGCTCCTGATCGGGACCCGCTTGTTTGGGGCCGGGATATTGAGGTTCCACGGCCGACACAGGGCAATAAACCGTACAGATGGAGCATTTCAGACACTGCTCAAAATTCAATTTGCTTTTACTTTCTATTTGTGTAGCTTCTACCATCGCTTTTATTTCTTTAGAATGTTGTGGGCAACTTGCAATGCGGTGAGCATAGAGACACCCGTACCGTCGGCCAATTTAAACGCATTATGACCACTAAGAATAGAGCCTGCCGCATATAAATTGGTTTGAACACGTCCCTCGCGGCTCACTAAAAATTGAGAATCGGTGTGCACACCAAACTTCATATAGGGTTGTTCATCATAGACATAGGCTGCAGTCCAGGCCGAACGATCCTGCACGGCATCGACATCGGCATGGAAAATGGGCTCATAGACTTCGTTGTAATTGCTCTTTAAACCACGACTTTGGAATGAACCCGAAGCCAAAACGAAATGGTCGGCATAGAGTTTCTCTTCAACCATCTTCTCGGTTTGTACGGCTACGAGACGATTGTCCTCGAAAACACCTCCACAAACCGTGTCGCTCAGCACATACAAACCACCTAACTGCTGGAAATATTGACGCAACTTGGTTTGGATATGTACGCCCGGAACCGAGGGCGGCATGGTAGCAACATAATGCAACGCATGCCGAACATGCTGCTGAAGGTGCGCTCTGACAGCGTCATCACCCAAGCCTAACACCGACGGAAGTAGCAACACCTCGCCTTGAATGGAGAGGGCATTGAGCGCCTGTGCCACCTCGTCTAACCCCGTTTCATCGGCCAACACCTTCGCAATGTTTGTCGCCCGCATCTCAGAAGGACTTTTTCGTGCTTCCTCTAACGCTTTCGTTGTGAAAGTTTGCACTTCAACCGCCACGCCCATGCGCTGCAAGTTGGCACTCAAAAAAGCTACGGGCATATCCAAGAAACCAGCGATGTTGGCAATGGTTACACGCTCCCAAGGCAACGTTTCGGCACAGTGCTTTGCACGAGTCCGTCCATTGTGAGCCAAGCAGGTTTGTTGATGCCGATGGGTGAAAGCCGATAGTGATTGGCTTCTGCACTGCCTTTCATCACGAGACCTGCCGCATCGAGCAGCAATTTAGCCTCTTTTGCCAAGCAATCTATTGCATTTAGCTTGTGAAAAGGGTGCATATTACTGAGTAAAGGGATAGCTTTTAAGGGCGCATCTACCAATTCCCCGTTTTCGTCATAGCCCAACAACTCGAGCGAACCCGAATTGAAATGCAACGTGCTTTGCCCTGCATTGATGATGGCAACGCGTTGCTTTTGCTGGGCTAAAGCGATGCCACAGGTGAGTCCTGACAACCCACCACCGATGATAATTGTATCAAATTTCATTTCGCAATCTCCTTCTTTTCGTCTGCCACCCGATTAAATCCGCAGAGACTTTCATAAATCATGCCCGTGAGTTGTGCCTCGTTCAGCGTGTCACCCCACGCCACAGGGCGCATGCCTTTCCACCGTTCGGCCATGAAAGCCGTTAAATCCTGCATGCCTTTCTGCACGGGAGTGTCGGCCACTTCGCACAACACATTGGCACCACGGCAGGCACATAGTTCGCCTTGGCAAGTGCCCATGCCGAGCCGTGTGCGGCGACGTAAATTAATAATATGGTGTACATGCAGCTGTTCCACAGCGAATTTCACTTCGCCGACGGTAACATTCTCGCATTCACAAACCAAGGCTTTGTCTTCAATGGCTTGCTGACGAATGCGCGAAGTCATCGTGCCATGCCGCCCTTCCATCACCCGTTGACTATATTCGTAGCTCGTCTTGCTGGTCTTTTCGGTGAGCACCGAGGTCTCAGAGCCAGGCAAAGGTGTGATAGCCGTTTCGCATTTCTTGTCGATGCCCAACTTTTTGCAGGCCAAATCGGTAGCCAACTCGGCCATCATGCGGTAGGTCATCATCTTGCCTCCCGTGATGGTGATGAAGCCTTTGAGGCCATCGCGCGTCTCATGGTCGAGCAAAACGATGCCACGACTGATGCTTCTTCCCGACGGATCGTTGTCGGCTGCCACCAAAGGACGCACGCCCGTGTAAGCGCGGAGAATGCGCGTTGATGCCAAAGCGGGTGCCAACTTCTCGCCCTCCTTAATCAAGATGTCCACCTCTTCGGGCGTCACTTGCAGATCGTCAACCGTTTCAAAAGGCACGCGATCACTGGTGGTTCCAATGACACAAACGGTATCATCGGGCACAAGAATATCGGCATTAGCAGGCTTTCGGCAACGGTTGATCACCATTTGGTTGACCCGATGGCCAAAAATGAGCAGCGTACCTTTCGCCGGGAACATGTTAACGCCCACGCCAGCCATGACAGAAAGCTGATGACCCCAAATGCCGGCGGCGTTGATAACGAGCTGAGCACGTTGCTCAAACACTTCGCCTGTGAGGTTGTTGCGCAACCGAACGCCCTTCATTTCGCCATTTTCCACCACGAAATCCACCACTTCATGATAGGTCAAAGCATCGGCACCATGGCGACGGGCATCAAGCACATTGGCCACAGTGAGGCGGAAAGGGTCGATGGAAGCATCGGGAACACGCACGGCACCCGTGAGTGAAGGGTTGACCGAAGGTTCGATGCGGCGTGCCTCTTCGGGCGAGATGATGTCGGCACGAATGCCGGCTTCTTGGCAAGCGGCTACAAATGTAGCCTGATAATTGAGGTCGTCTTCGGGCAGCGTAATAAACAAACCGTCGGTCTCATCCACACAATGTCGGGCGATTTTCCGCAGAATCATGTTTTCAACAATGCACTCTCTTGCCGACTCTTTATCGGTAACAGCATAGCGTGCACCACTATGAAGCAAACCATGATTGCGGCCGGTTGCGCCATTGGTGAAGTCAAATTTTTCGACCAGCAGCACCTTTAATCCCCGCATCGCACAATCTCTTGCCGTGCCTGCGCCTGTAATTCCGCCACCAATCACAATGACATCATAAGTTTGTTCTCTATTCTTTTTCATTGAATGACATTTTTATGCTTACCCGAGAAATATTGCGTTGCAAAAATATTCAAAGCGTTTAAACTTGCAAAACGAAACATTCTTGCGTTCTTTCGAAGCAAAGATAGCTTTTATTTGATTGCACAGACACTTTTGTTATTATTATTTAACGAAATAATTTCTGCCACGGGGTGCGCTTTTCTGTACTCACCCGTCACACAATCCTTTTTTGTTAAGGTTTTGTTAAACACTTCGGTTTGAAACCATTCTTTCGGGAAAAGCGCTATTTTTGTGAGGAAAATAAAAACCAAAAGCTGTTCTTGACATGACAAAAGAGGAAAGACATAACGCCATTTTGGAGCAACTGCTCAAAACAGATGCCATTTTAGTGTCCGACTTATCCGACCGTTTGCAAGTCTCTTCGGTCACCATTCGCAAAGATTTAACCGATTTGGAAAAGGCAGGGAAGCTCTATCGCAGCCACGGAAAAGCCATTGCCATCAACCCTTTTGCCGGCAATCGCACCGTGAACGAGAAAGAAAAGCTCTATCCCGAAGAGAAATATAACATCGGAATGGAGGCGGCAAAGTTTATCGAGCCCAACGATTCGATTATCCTTGCATCGGGAACCACCATCCATGCCTTTGCCCATTGTATCAAACCCGGCCATAAACTCACGGTGGTTTCGGCATCGCTCCAGGCCTCCATCGCTCTTTCGCAGGAGGACAATATCGACATCATTCAGCTGGGAGGCATGCTGCGTCACAGCAGCGAATCGGTGGTGGGCGAATACAGTGAAAGCATTTTGGCGGGCTGTTCGTTCAGCAAATTATTTATGGGTGTCGACGGTATCGATCTCGATTTCGGCTTCACTACGACCGACATGCGCGAGGCTCACCTTAATCAACAGATGATGAAGCCGCACAAAAGACCATCGTTCTAGCCGATGCCTCGAAGTTTGGCCGACGCGGATTTGCCAAGATCAGCAACATGGAAGACGTAGATGTCATCATCACCGACGCGCACATTAAGGCGATGGACAAGCTGCGCATCGAAGAAATGGGCATCGAACTGGTGATTGTGGGCGCAGAAGCGTAGAGGCAACGCCACAGAATCCATCACAAACGAAAATTCCTTCTCACCAACACCGATCATCACGGAGGTGAGAAGGATTTTTTTACGCCGCTGATGACAACCAACATTCATTCATCAGCCACGGGAACGGTTTCCCTGTGGCCGCAGAACACGGGCGCTGTGCCTGCATGTCGCGCAACCGTTTGCCCAAAAGCGCAGCTAATTTGCGCACCTTTTGGGGGTGTTGAGCAGCCAAATCGTGCTGTTCGCCCACGTCGTCGGGCAGATGATAAAGCTCCTTTCGACCAGTCTTATAATTATAAATGAGTTTCCATTCGCCCAGCCGAATGGCGCAATTCAAGTTAATGCCTGCCCCTTTGCCATCCCAGATGTTTGGAAAATTCCACACCAACGGGCGCACCCTCATTGGCTTTTGCGGCGCACACAGCAGCGGAACGAGCGATTGTCCGTCGAGCGTTTGCGGCACCTTTGCCTGTCGAATGCCCGCCATTTCGAGTAGCGTGGGATAAAGATCCTCGATGATGATGGGCGTTTTGTTGCGCGTGTTAGCAGCCACTTTGCCCGGCCACCGCACGATGAACGGCACCCGAATGCCACCCTCATACAACGACCCTTTACCACTTTTGAGCGGCGCATTCTGCGTGTCGGGCGGTCCTTCGCGCCACGCTTGCGACGCCGCCAGCCCACCATTGTCGCTCATGAAGATGAGAATGGTGCGCTCGGCCTCACCATTCGCTTCCAACCAGCGCATCACATCGCCCAAACTCTTGTCCATCCCCGCAATCAACGCCGCATAAGCCGCCGCCTTGTCAGACAGCCCTTTGCGCACATATTGCGGATAAAAGCGCATATCCTTATCGATGGGAATGTGCAAAGCATAGTGCGACAGATACAAATAAAACGGCTGCCCATAGCGTTTCGCCTTGTCCAACGCCCGCAAAGCCTCCTGCGTCAGCGCCTCGGTGGCAAACGTTCCCGTGCCCCAATAGCGCTCCAAACCGGGGATGGCGTTGAGCGCCAAAGGCCGCCCGTCGCGCGAATGACCATAATTTCGTTCACTCAGATAGGTCGCCAAACCGCCCGCGGCACTACCCGTGATGTTGACCTCGAAACCAAAATGGCACGGATTTTCGCCCGGTGTGTCTATCGCTCCCCAATGCGCCTTGCCGCAATGAATGGTGTGGTAGCCCGCATGCTTCAGCAGTTGCACAAACGAAAGGGCCTGCGTCGTGCGCTCCACCCCGCCATACTGTACAATGCCGTTGCAATTCCAATCGGGCAAGACCACACCCTCCTCCTGCCCATCCGTCGGCTTGTCGCGCTGCAAAGTCCAGTTCGTCACCCTGTGCCGCGCCATATTCATGCCCGTCATCAGGCTGCACCGCGACGGCGAACTCACCGGAGCTGCATAGGCATCGGTAAACAACATGCCCGCCCGGGCCAATCGTTCCATGTTGGGTGTGTCGTACATGCGGTTGTAATCCGTCACCACCTCCGCGAAAGGCACCGACGTGTCCTGCCACCCCATGTCGTCCACCATGAACAAAATAATATTGGGTCGGCGCTCCTGCTGTTGTGCATAGAGCGGCCCTATGCCCGCCAAAGCCATGCCTACCACTGCACTCATCCGTTGTTTCTTCATTTCATCACCGTTTAGAACCTCGCAAAGATAAGCAAAAGAAACGAATTGCACCCGATGCTGCCCATGGAAAATGCCGTGAACACACGGTATACACATAGGGAATTGAGGTACAAATAAAACCTACTACTCTGAGGTCTTCATTGAATAAACATCATTTTTTGTGGTTTTTCATACTTCCCCATTGGTTTGGGTGGGAGATTTCATGATTATGCAAGAACCAAGAACCCCAAAAAATCCCCATATCAATGGATAAATCCCAAAAATGTCACTTCAATATATAAAAGTACCTCACAAGGAATAATGCTGCGGAATTGAGGAAAGATTTTATACTGCGGAATTAAGGTAATGCAAAGATAAGAATTATGTTGAGCTTACACACTTTTTTAGACACTATCGAGGTACGTACCTTTAGTTACATGATGAGTGCTTGTTGGTATCGTATTTTTATTCGATTACACACATAGCAACCTTCTTATCCTGATTTTATAGTTAAAATGCGTAATAAATGTTAACGCCGAAAGGTTTGTAACGAAATAAAACCTATCTTTGTTTCGAATTGAACGCGAACTGATTTTGAAATGTAAGTATTAGGTGATGATAACTTGTTTTTGATGGGTTGAATTTAGCTTTCGCTTGAAGCCTTTTACTTTTCACTGCATAATCGCTTCCCAAGGTATGTGCAAGGCATGTGCATGGTGTGTGGTTTTAGCGTGATGGCATGATAAGTTGGTTTTCTTTTAACAATCGCATACGAATAAACAATTTATAATATGTGGAGACTTTTGACACCGCCAGCTATAAAACAGAACAGACTGGACCTGAAGCCGACGCGAAATACAAGCGTTTGCGTTGGCAAGTTTTCTTGGGTATCTTTATTGGATATGCAGGATTTTACATCGTTCGTAAGAACTTTTCGATGGCCATCCCGATGTTGGCCGATTTTGGTTTTGAGAAAGGTGAATTGGGCGTAGTGCTCTCTATGAACGCTATTGCCTATGGCTTTTCTAAGTTTATCATGGCCAGCATATCCGATCGGAGCAATGCACGCGCATTCCTTCCGTTGGGATTGACGATGGCTGCCATTTCAATGTTGTTTATGATTGTGCCGATTCAATGGATTGGTGCGGAGCATAAGTCATTGGCTATTGTGCTGATGGCAGCGCTAAATTTCCTTGTAGGATGGTTTAATGGCATGGGATGGCCTCCGTGTGGGCGTGTGATGACCCACTGGTTCTCGATTAAAGAGCGTGGCACTTGGATGTCGTTTTGGAACTGTGCGCACAACGTTGGCGGTGCCCTTGTGGGGCCAATGGCCGTATATGGTGCGTTGTGGTTTGGCTCATGGTTCTATGGAGCCGATGAAAAGCGTTACTTTTTGATTGGTACTTATGCCTTTCCTGCAGCCGTAGCGGTGCTCATTGCTATTGTAGCTTATCTCATGATTCGCGACACACCACAATCGTGTGGCTTATCATCTATCGAAAAATGGAGTGGCGTTGCCTCGAAAAATTATAATGAAAAGGCCGAAGAAGTGCTGTCAACCAAAGAGATATTCAAGGTGGTATTGGGCAACAAATTCTTATGGTATATCGCCTTTGCCAACGCCTTTGTCTATATGGTTCGCTATGGATGTTTGGACTGGGCACCCACGATATTAACCGATAAAGGCGTTGACATTAAGAGCGCAGGATGGGCTTATTTTGCCTACGAGATGGCGGCTATTCCCGGCACAATCATTTGCGGTTGGTTGTCAGATCGCTTCTTCCATGGGCGCAGAGCCTTGCCAACGATTATCTTTATGGCCTTAGTGGCTATTGCTATCGTGGTGTATTGGCAGAACCTTGACAACGTAAATGTCGTTGTTGGCTGTTTGATTGCCATTGGTTTCTTTATCTATGGCCCGGTGATGTTGATTGGTGTGCAGGCTTTAGACTTAGCACCTAAGAACGCAGCAGGCACCGCTGCCGGCCTAACGGGCTTCATGGGCTATGTGCTTGGTACCGCTTTGTTGGCGAATATTGTGATTGGTTATGTGGCCGACACTGCCGGATGGGACTGGACTTTCATTCTTTTGATTGTAGCCTGTGGCCTGTCTGTGCTCTTTATGGGGCTCACCTATCGCGAGGAACAATATTTGGTTGAGAAGCAAAACAGCGCAGAAAAGAAATAAAACAACGTATTTAAGAAACAGTCTTCGTGGCTTGTGGGTGAGGAAGGCGGTGTTGTGTTGAGCGACTGCTGCAGCTTTCTCCCACAAGGAACACGCTGATGACGACTCGAATCAATATAATAGTAACTTAAATAGCAAGAAAATGAAGAAACTTTATCGACTGAGTTATGCCGGTATCGCTGCTGCACTGCTTTTGGCATCGTGCGCGGACGAGCAACAATTTACCAGCCCCAACGCAGATGCTAAGCGCATAGACGTTCAGAAAATCTCGGATGAGATGGCAAAGGTGCGCGATTATGTGCCACTTTATGCTTGTGTGGCACACCGTGGTTCTACTTTCTGGGCACCCGAAGAGACCGAGGCTGCCTGGCGATGGGCACGCGAAATGGGAGCCGATTATTTGGAAAGCGATTTGCAAGTGACGAAAGATGGTGTGGTTTTGGCCAACCATGATGAGAATTTGCGTCGTACAACCAACATCGAAGACATCTTCTCGGATGCGGTTCCCACGATTCGTAAAGACTTTTATCGCAGCTTCCGCAACTCTGATGGCACGCAGCATTTCAGCGAAGCTGATATTGAAGCCCAATACAAGCGCGATGCACACGACTTCCGCACCAACTACACCATGTCTTATTACTATGCAGAGTTATTGATGTTGGATGCCGGAAAATGGTTTAATGATACCAATAAAGAGCAGCAACGCAGTGCTTTTGCGGCGCGTAACAATGGCCGAATCGACTATAGTTTGGGTTATCCTAAGATTATATATTCCGATGGTCAGTATGTTTCTGCCTTGCAAGATCAAATCAATTATGCAATGGGTAAGAAGCTCAACCGCGATGCTAACGGGCGCCGTGTGCTCACCTATAAGATTAAAAGTGAGTATGCCAACATGACCTTGCAGCAGATTTACAATGCCGCAAAGGCCGCTGTAAAATGCGATGACCCATCGGTTGTGGGCAGCAAGGCAAGCAAATACATGGACTTTGTGGAATATAGTTTCGGCGATAAGAATGGTTCTACGGCCTATGTCAACGACAATATTGACCGCGGAAACCGTCCCGGTATCTATCCCGAGTTCAAAGAATCGTGGCTTAACCCCAAGGATATTGAAATCCGTGTGTACAACATCCTGAATGATTGGGGTTGGAACATCATCACACAACCTGCTGCTGCCAACACTCCTTTCTATGTGCATGGCAAGGTGAATGTGGGCAACACCAACGGAAAAGTCATTCTCCAGACTTTCTCTTTCGATGCTTTGCGTCGTGCATACAACGTGTTTAAGGGAAAAATTCCCATGTGTTATCTGCTCTGGACGGGCGATCCTGCAGGACCAACCGACTTGGCTTACAACACACCTACAGGCTATGCCGACTTCATTAAGTATGCCGAAGACTATGGCGCACACATCATTGGCCCCTCGATTGCAGGTGCTCCCAACAATTATCCCGAACTCAATAATCCCTGGTCGGCTTATTTAGTCCGCAAATCGGGTATGCTCAATCACCCCTATTCATTCGACTCTGATGCACAGATGAAGAAATATATGGGTTACTATGTGAATTTCTATGGGGCAAATCCCACGCAATTCGACGACCTCTTGAATGTTGTTGTTCCTGCAACCACCCACACAACCTTCCAAGGAACCAGCTCGCATCCCGTGTATATGGATGGTTTCTTCACCAATCGTTCAGAGATTTCATTGCTCTATATGATTGAGAATGGTTTCCGTTGCAATGCAAAGTTGAACAATCCTTTCCATCCCGGACAGTATTATGACAACTCACAAGCGCCCGCAACGGTGCCTGATGCCGAAGATGTGCTCACGCAGTTGGGCTATTAAGGCGAATGAGATAAATAGAAATTGACAAACGAAAAGAATAAATTGACGATGAAAAAATATTTATTATTGCCTGCAATGGCACTCTGCACCCTATCCGTTTGTGCACAAGATTTTGATTCTAAGCCAACGATTTCGGTGAACAATGAGCAAGAAGACTTGCACTTTACCGTGGGCGCACGCTTCATGGCCGATGCAGCTTACTACCATTCTGACTTCACACCGTTGCATAGTGGCGCCGCATTGACCGATGCACGCATCCGCACTTCATTGCGCTATCAGAACTGGTATTTCTATGCTGACTTTGGTTTTGGCGACGGAAAATTCAGTCAAAAAAACATCTTTGTGCGCTATGCACAGAAGGATGGCCACGACAATCAGCATGCAGTGCAGGCGGGTTACTTCGTAGATCCTGCGGCATCCATGGCACGTATCACCTCATTGGGTAGCTATCACTTCATCTCTCGCGCCGGGGCTACCAACGCATTGGGTGAAGGTCGTGAGTTGGGGTTGACCTATAAGTTCACCAATCCCCATTTCTATGCCAATCAAGGTGTGTTTGTAGAGAACCAATATAATAAGGTAGCGGCAGGTTTCAACGGCATTGTTTTGGCCGGACGTTATCTCTATCGTCCCATCGCCGAGGAGAATTCTACGTTGGCTGTGGGTGGAAATATTCGCTATCAGCACGTGGGACATGGTGTTATTGAGAATAACATCTTGAAGAAAACGCTCGATTTGGGACAGACCATGGAGACCTATGTTGACAACACGCAGCAGTTTGTGTCGTGCAATCTGCCATGGGTCAACAATGTGGTTGACGCAGGTGCCGAGGTGTTATACCATCAACAAAACTTCTTTGTGCGTGGTGAATATCTCTATAAGCACGTCACCAAGAAGCGCGATTCACGCACAGTGTTCGAGGCTTCGAATGATAACATCGACACCTGGGGCACACTTGACGCATGGGAAGAGGCCAATCCGTTGCGCGCAAACAACTTCCACAGTGGCTATCTCGAGGCAGGTTATTTGATTTTCGGTAAGGCCTATCGTTATGATTCCAACGAAGGTGTGCTGAAAGGGCTTGGCGAGAAGTCGCTCGAAGTGGTGGGACGTTTTAACTATACGAGCTTGAACGACCGCAACAAAGGCGAATACTATTCTATAGGTCGCAATCAATACTATCCCTCAGGCTACATGGAAGACTATCCTTACAAGTCAACCAGCGTGGGCGGTGGTGCCGTTCGTTCCTACACTTTAGGTTTGAACTACAGCTTCAATCGTTTCGTTCAGGTGATGGTCGACTACACCTATCACCGTTTGAGCAAGGACTTCTTGCCCTATGACAAGAATGTTCATCAAGTACAAGGACGCTTACAGTTTGTGTTCTAACATCTCATAAGACAAGATGGGGGCAGAATGCTCTTTGTGTTTTGCCCCACTTTATCTTCTAATATCGTGCATATTGTTGCGCAAAACAGCATCAATTCCAATCCTTTTAACGCTAAAACGTTTCGCCATGCCTACTATATGTATTGCCAGTCTTTGAGTGTTTTTGTTACAATTTGTTTTTTATCTCGAAAAAAAGCATTACCTTTGCCGCCGATAAAACAGCAAAGTGTGTGCAAATGCAAGCAAAAAATAATTTTTCAAGCAGTGTAAGTTTTAACATCTTTTATTTGGTAGAACCAAATAAAAGTGT
>NZ_BAJQ01000023.1 GCF_000613785.1 Segatella oulorum JCM 14966
CTTAAGTCTTTCATATACTTTCGCTGTTTTTTAAGAATTGATTTTTGCTCAACTAATAGTGCTATAGAATTAACTCTTAGTAGTTCTGAGATTCTTGCAAGCGCATTCAGTGTGAACGTGTCTTGATCTAATGGCAAAGTTACTAAAATTATTTGAGCTAAGAGACATTACACTATAATTTTGCATGTATATTTCTGAAAGTTTATCTTTGCACCAATTCATATTCGCGCTGTTTTATAGTGTCAAGTGTCAAAAGTGCCACAAATTTATCCTAGCGTAATTCTTGTTTGTGAACACCCCAACCCCATTTTGCGAACACAGAAGCCATAATTCAATAAAATAATCAATAAAGATAGTTGCTTTGCGAAAGTCTCCGTGTTCGCATGGTGTTCGCAGATAAAGAAAAAGGAGTTGCGAATTTCTTCGTAACTCCTTGATTTTTAATGTGGACCAGATAGGGCTTGAACCTATGACCTCCAGATTATGAGTCTGTTGCTCTAACCAACTGAGCTACAAGTCCAGTAAAGAAACAAATCTGTTCGGAGTGCAAAGATAGGTAATTTTGCGAGAAACACAAAATATTTAAGAAGAGATTTCAGCCGTAAGTATGATTTCACAAGCCCATTCTATGAGCCAACGACCCACTTTATGCATGCCCATTCAGACCCTCTTCATTCTCTGTTGTCAACGATAAATGGCGAAAGAGGCGATGCTGTGCTTGGTTTATTTTGTCCGCATTTGCATAAGGATTCGGTTGATGTCGTTGATAAGTTTGCTCCAACAGAAACACTTGTTGGCGATTTTCTTCAGACAACATCATCCAATGAATTAACCGTTCTAAATCAGAGGTGCTGATTTCGCCCGTGACGAACTGTGCGATTAATTGGTAATCTATGCGTTGCACGACTTGATGTATAAGTGAATATAAAACGCTATATTGCCGTTTCTCCCATTCTTTCTGTGGAAGAATGTACTTATATAAACAAGTGTGGCGCGAGATTTACTTAATCTAAACTAATAAAAAATGTTATCATACGAAAGAAACAGCCCGCAATTTCTTGCGCAACACGCGCAGAGCCTTATAAAGATGCACCTCAACCGTGCGTGGTGAGATGGCTAATTGCACAGCAATCTCCTTTTTCTTCTTCTCATGAAGATAGCTCAACACAAACACTTTCCGGCACTTCTCGGGGAGCGAATCAATGGCCGTTCTGAGCTGTTCTTGCATTTCTTCGGTAGCAGTCAGTTCGCCACATCTCCATTTTCAGGATGATAATACGACAAACGCCATTGATCCATCTGCTGCATGGCACGCGCATAATCGGTTTCTACCTGCCGATGTTTAATTAAATTGATAGCTTTTGTGTAGACCACACGATAGAGATAAGCCTTCACATGGTTCCTGTCTGTGAACTCTTTTCCACGCATCCACAAATCGGTAAAGGCCTCTTGCACAAGGTCATCCACCTCGTTTTCGCGCACCAAACGTGCAGCATACAACGCAATGTTAGGATATAACTCCCAAAAAAGTTGTTTAAATTCTTGTTCTTGCAACTTCATTTTTGTTAGGTCTTTTCGCATCATCTGCTCCCGAAAGATGATTGGAAACACCTCAAAGAAACAGCATAGGGCAAGCCCTTTGCGATTTGTTTTATGTAGTTACACTGCAAATGTACATCTTTTTACAGGGATAACCGAAAAACAAATCGTTAAAATTGATAAAACCTCATCCTTCTTTTATCCACGAACGGAGCACGTCTGCACATCGCAAGTCCATGGATAACGAAGGCTAATTGGCTGCAAGTGCCCACCACGGGGGCCTCTTTAACGTAGCATCAGACCTTTTCTGAGGTTTCTTTACCTCCTTCTTCAGGATAGGTGAAAGGCACAAACCATGTAATCAGCAAGGCTGGAATGGTGCAAATCAACACAAAAAAGAAAAAGTGTTTGTAGCCCAAAGCATCGCTAAAGAGGCCACTCACCATGCCCGGAAGCAGCACACCGAGGTTCATTAAACCGCTGGCAAATGCATAGTGTGCCATTTGATGCTTTCCACGAGCCACTTGTTGCATCATGAAAAGCGTTAATCCCACGAAGCCAAATCCATAACCAAAATACTCCAACACAATGCCCCCACCAATAAGTAGCAAGCTGTGGGGCTGATAATAAGCCAAAAGGGTGTAGGCCACGAAGGGGATATTAAACACCAAAGCCAAGGAGAACAGGCTTTTTTTCAATCCGCGCCATGCGATGTAATAGCCTGCAAGAATAGAGCCAATGACAAAGGCTGCCGCACCAAAGGTGCCATAACACAATCCAATCTCTTGCTCACTCAGTCCCAAGCCTTGCATTTCGCGAGGCGCTTTGAGAAACAAAGGCACAATTTCATCACAAAACCTTCGGCAAAGCGATAAAGGATGATGAAACAAATGTAATAAACGATGTGTGGCTTTTTGAAAAATTCTAAAAACACTTTAGCCAATTCGTCCCAGGTCTGCTGTAAAGATAGCTTTTTCTCTTGTGCCTTTTCGTGGGCTTGCGGCAGCATAAAATAATGATAAATGCCAATCGCAATCATCAAAATAGCAATGATGAGCATCACCAACATCCACGCTTGCGTGACTCCAAAACGCTGAATGAAGAAACCGGCCAAATAAACCAAGCCTCCGGTGGCTGCAATTTTCGCAATGTTATAGAATGCCCCTTGCCAGCCAATCCAGCGTGCTTGTTCCTCATTCGACAACACCGACATGTAAGTTCCGTCGGCAGCAATGTCGTGGGTTGCACCACTAAAGGCTATCACGGCAAGCAAAGCGACGGTGATTGCAAAGAAGGTTGGCAGATGTAATGCAAACGCTATCAACGCAAACAGCACGCCGGTGAGCAGTTGTGTCGTTACCACAAAGAACTTTTTGCTTTTATACATCTCTAAAAAAGGACTCCACAAGGGTTTGAGTGTCCAAGGAAATATAATTAAAGATGTCCAGAAAGCAATCTGTTTGTCGGACACCCCCATGCCTTTATACATCAAGGTGCACACCATATTGAGCACCACAAAGGGCATACCCATGGCGAAATAGAGTGTGGGAACCCAGCTTGCGGGACTTCGTTTTATTTGCGTTTCGTTCTTTTTCATTCTTGATTGATCCTCTATGGAATTTTTATTTACCTAACCTTTAGTCATAAAACAACTCAGAAGTTGTTCCTACGCACTGTTGCAATCAATATTTAATGTTTATTCACTAAAAAGATAATTCATGCGGCTGCAAACTGTTTTTAAAGCTGTTATTCATCTTTTTGCCGAGCGCTTGCAACAGTTGGCATCCCTCATCTTTTGCCAACCGTTCGACAATATAGTGCAAACTGCTGTGCCATTCTCCACTTATAAACTTACCATCCGATTGGTATGATGAAACCATATAAGAAAGATGGCACGGTAATAGCGTGTAAATTGCATGACAATCTGCACCATATTGTGCACTAATCTGTGTGACATTGCGGCGTAATCGATGCCACATTACTTTTAAGTGGCGCGTATGTGGAAACAAAAAAGCGCCGGCAAGCAGAGCCTGTCAGCGCATGGTGGAGTTGTTTTCGCATGCGAAAAAGGGTCGCATGTTCTTAAAGCAGACTTTGAATGGCTGCGTTAATATCTTTTATTTGCGTGTTGCGCAACTTCAAAGTGTTATCTTTTCCGATGAGGAAGAACGTGGGAATCGACTGCACATTGTATTGGGCTAAGATGGGAGACTGCGCTCCGGCGTCGTCTCTTACGCTAATCCAAGGCAGCGCTTCGGTCTGCGTTTTCCAGAAATGTTCATCAGGGTCGATGGATATCTGATAGATTTCTAAGCCTCGCGCATGATACTTGTTGTAGAGATCGCGCAACATCATGATGCGTTTCGGGCTTTGGTCGGTTGCAAACAAATGGAAATCTAAGAGCACAACCTTGCCTGCGAGGTCGGATAGTCGGCGCACTTTGCCATGATTGTCTGCCAATGCAATGTCGATGATGCCGCTCACTTTCACCTTGTTGGGGTCGATTTGTGCCGGTTGTTGTTCGGCTTGCAAGATGCGTGCATCCTTCATTCCTTGAATAGCAATGTTATGCAGGTTCACACCGCGTTCGGCTTTGGGATAGAAAGTGTCCCAACTTGTGGCCACAGCTGCATAGACTTTGTTGTCTTCTTTGTTGTTGCGTGGGTTGAAAATGAGTAGCTCATTGTTGCCCAATACCACGGTTTGGAACAGCGCAAAGTAAGCATAGGCGCGCATAGGTGCCTTGAAAATATAGTTCAACTTAATGTTGTTTTTATAGCTTTCAATCACATTGGCCACACTATCTTCAACGGCATCAATACCGAGATTGGGATTCTTTGCGATGGCGTCGATGCGACTTTGCAAGTTTTGTTGCAGAATAGAAAGCGTCTGAATTTGCTTACATTCGTCACTTCCTGTTACTTCATATTGGCGCGACATGGTGGGATAGGCCGCCTTGATGGTAATCGACTCTGTCGAATCTACCGCCAAGTTGATGATTTGTCCGGCAATTCTCAACCGATAAAACTCGGGGGCTTGTGCCGCTTCGCCACTGAAATTAAAGTGCCCATTGGCATCTAACTTCGTTGAATCAACGACAACAGGGCCGTTCAAACTCATGTTTTCGAAATATAACATCGAATCTTGCGCTTGCGAAATCTCACCTTCTATGTGATATTTCTTGTTGTTACAGGCTGTCAAAGTGATGGCAGCAATGGCCACAACGGCCATACAGAAGTGCTTCATTCTTTTCATTTAATGGTTCTTTTCCAGGTTGCTCATGCAAATTTAATGTAATAAATGGATTTGACAAAACAAATCATTGATTATTTAAATCCACTTCGCTACTTGCATTCCACCATAAACTGCGAGCAGACCGAGGAACACACTGCCACTCACATAGCACGCCATGGCTAAGAATTGCTGCTGTCGAAGCAAGGCAAGACTTTCGTTACAGAAGGTTGAAAACGTGGTGAAGCCGCCACAAAAGCCCACGATGAGCAGCAGTTTTAATGCGCCGTTCGCGTCGTTATGATGCGTGAACAGGCCATAGAAGAAACCTATCAGGAGACAACCTGACACGTTGACAAGGGCGGTTCCCCAAGGAAATGTGTGGCAATGATTGCTCAACAGCAAGCGAGGAAGGTACCATCGGAGCACCGAACCGGCTGCGCCTCCTAAAGCAACAAGCAATATATGGTGTAAATGATTCATGCCACAAAAGTAATAAAAAAATGGGATGCTGCGCTTTTCCCTATGAACGAATAGGGAAAATCCCCCTCCGGTTTAGGCGTTTTCCTAACAAATGGCACAGAAAAAACGTTTATCTTTGCATCAGATTTAACATTCAGAGAGTTATTACAGACGATAGGTTTAGCATTTTAAGGAAAAAGATTTCAACGACTAATTGAAATAAAACATTGTAGAATAGGATTAACTATGTGATGAAGAGCCATTTCCGCAGCTGTGGGGATGGCTTCTTTTTTGTGCAATCCGTTGTAAAATTCATGAAATAATAAGGTTAACATTCTTTTGTTTCATTTATAATAGGTAACTTTGCGCCACATTATATATATAGATGTAAAGATAAACAATAAATTTTAGATGAACGTTATTACAAAAAAAGTTCAATTGCCTGATGGGAGAACCATCACAATTGAGACCGGAAAAGTTGCAAAACAGGCCGATGGTGCCGCAGTTTTACGTATGGGCAACACAGTACTTCTCGCGACTGTTTGTGCAGCAAAAGATGCCGTTCCGGGTACAGATTTCATGCCTTTACAAGTGGATTACCGCGAGCAATATAGTTCTGCGGGTCGTTTTCCCGGCGGTTTTACCAAGCGTGAAGGTAAGGCCAGCGACAGTGAAATCCTCATATCGCGCCTCATAGACCGCGCTCTTCGTCCCCTTTTCCCTTCAAACTATCATGCAGAGGTGTATGTACAGGTGATGTTACTCTCTGCAGATGGGGTCGATCAGCCGATGCTTTAGCGGGTTTTGCTGCTTCTGCAGCGATGGCTTGCTCTGACATTCCTTTTGAACACACCATATCTGAGGTGCGTGTAGCACGCATTCATGGTGAATATGTCATTAATCCTACGTTCCAACAGATGGATGAAGCCGACATGGATTTGATGGTAGGTGCTACCAAAGACAATATCATGATGGTGGAAGGTGAGATGGATGAGGTCTCTGAACAAGAGCTGATTGGAGCCTTGAAGACTGCTGCTGAGGCCATCAAACCCATGTGTACGTTGCAAGATGAATTGTCAAAGGAACTTGGAAAAGATGTGAAACGCGAATACGATCATGAAATTAATGACGAGGATTTGCGTCAACAAATCAAGACAGAGCTTTATCAACCGGCTTATGATGTGAACAAACAAGCGTTGGAAAAGCAAGCTCGTCATGATGCATTCGATAAGATTTTAGCTGACTTCTTAGAGAAATATGATGCTGCACATGCTGATTTAAAGGAAGAAGAGCTTGAGGAAAAGCATGCTGAAGCAACTCGTTATTACGAGGATGTGTTGCGCGATGCCATGCGCAGATGCATTCTTGACGAAGGTAAACGCTTGGATGGTCGTCAGACAACTGATATCCGTCCCATCTGGTGTGAGGTGTCTCCGTTGCCCATGCCCCATGGAAGTGCCATCTTCCAGCGCGGTGAAACAATGTCACTCTCTACTTGTACGCTCGGCACAAAGTTAGATGAAAAGCTCGTAGATGATGTGTTAGAGAAGAGCTATCAGCGCTTCTTGCTCCATTATAACTTCCCTCCTTTCTCAACAGGTGAAGCAAAAGCACAGCGAGGTGTAGGTCGTCGGGAGATTGGTCACGGCCATTTGGCATGGCGAGGTCTTAAGGGTCAGATCCCAACCGATTATCCTTACACCGTTCGTTTGGTGAGCCAAATCCTCGAATCCAATGGTTCTTCGTCGATGGCTACTGTTTGTGCGGGCACTTTAGCATTGATGGATGCGGGCGTTCCGATGAAGAAACCTGTGAGTGGTATTGCGATGGGACTCATCAAAAACCCAGGAGAAGAGAAGTATGCTATCTTGAGTGACATCCTTGGTGATGAGGATCACTTGGGCGATATGGACTTCAAAACCACCGGAACACGTGATGGTCTTACCGCCACACAGATGGATATTAAATGTGATGGCCTCTCGTTTGAGATTTTAGAGCAGGCATTAATGCAGGCCAAAGCAGGTCGTGAGCATATCTTAAACTGCATGCTTGAGACCATTTCTGAACCACGTGCAGAGTTGAAACCACAAGTTCCGCGTATTGAAGCCTTTGATATTCCTAAGGAATTTATTGGTGCAGTCATTGGCCCTGGTGGTAAAATCATTCAGCAGATGCAGGAAGAAACCAACACAGTTATCACCATTGACGAGACTGATGGCAAAGGACATATCACCGTTTCTGCACCCAACAAGGATAGCATCGAGGCCGCTATTGCCAAGATTAAAGGCATCGTGGCTATCCCAGAGATTGGCGAAATCTACGAAGGTACTGTGCGTAGCGTGATGCCTTACGGCTGCTTTGTTGAAATTCTTCCTGGAAAAGACGGCTTACTTCATATCTCAGAGATCGATTGGAAACGCCTCGAAAGCGTTGAAGAAGCTGGTATTAAGGAGGGAGATAAGATCAGAGTGAAGCTCATGGACATCGATCCTAAGACGGGGAAATATAAACTTTCACGTCGTATTTTGATGGAAAAGCCCGAAGGTTACGTTGAACGTGAGCGTCGTCCACGCCCGGATCGTCGTTCACATCGTGAGGGTGAGCGTCACGAATAATTGTATTTTTTATTATAATTCACATCAAAAGGAGGAGAACTGACTTGCTGTTCTCCTCCTTTTCTTTGGGTATGCCTGACGTGACAGATGGCGAACGATTGTAAAACTATTTATAGATGAGCGTGGTGAGACCTTGCTCGTGCATGATTTCCTCTGCCACTGCCTGAATACTTTCAGCTGTAACTTCGTCAATATGACGATAAAGTGAGGTGATATCACGCTCCCAACCATAATGCAAAAAACTCTTCCCGAAGTCCAAAGCAAAGTTCTCTTTATTGTCACAAGCGATGCCTATTTGCCCCTTTAACTGTCGTTTCGCTGCGGCAAGCTGCCGTTCTGTCAAAGGTTTATCAATCATTTTATGAAGTTCTCGCTTGACCAATCGCACACATTTATACATGTCATCGTGGTCGCAACCAAAGTAAACCGCCCACAAACCTGCATCATCATAGTTCACCATGGTGCTTTCAATGGTATAGACTAAACCATGCTTCTCGCGCAGACTTTGATTGAGTCTTGAGGTCATTCCGGGCCCACCTAATATGTTATTTAAGAGGTAAAGGCTCATTCTCTCTTCCTGATGAATGCTGTAACCCCGATGCCCCAACATCACATGTGCCTGACATGTGCCCTTATTTTTTGCAAACCAATCGGGAAAATAGCGCTGCAAAGGTTTCTGAACTGTCGGGTGAATGATGGGCTTAGCGGCAGGAAAATCGCTCGTAGCCTGCTCTAATAACTTCACAACACGTTGGAAATCGACGTCGCCCGAGATAAAGAAAATGCTGTTTTCCGGGCGATAATATTTCGCAGTAAACATGCGTGCGATGTCACTATTGAATGCTTTTACCGTGAGTAGCGAACCTAAAATGTTGTGTCCTAAAGGGTGATTGCCGAACAAGATATTCTCAAAGTCATCATAAATCAGTTCGGCTGGCGAATCATTATAACTATCGATTTCATCGCATATCACATCCTTTTCCTTGGCAAGTTCTTCTTCCGGATAGACCGAATGAAACACCATGTCGGTCAAAAGATCAATAGCTTGCGGCGTATGTTCTTTGAGAATGGCCGCATGAAACACCGTGTCCTCTTTATTGGTAAACGCATTTAAATCGCCACCCACGCGCTCTAAAGCATTGCTGATGGCCCAAACACGCCGCCGTTTCGTACCTTTAAAGGTGGCATGTTCACAGAAATGTGCCAAGCCACATTGTAGGAATCGCTCGTTGCGCGAGCCTACATTGATCTCGTAACCGCAATAAACAACATGTGAAGAGGTGGGTAGATGGATAATCCTTAGCCCATTACTAAGGGTGCAAGTGTTGTATAAATTCATAGCGCAAAGTTACTTAAAAATTTGTATTTTCTACCGAATTCCCTTATATTTGCAACCCAACAAGCAGTCATCATAACGTATGCGTAAGGTCATTGGTATAGGAGAAACCGTCTTAGATATCATCTTTAAGGACAATAAGCCTGTGAATGCGGTGCCCGGAGGATCGGCTTTTAATGCCATCATCTCTTTGGGTAGAGCGGGAATTTCAGCCCATTTCATCGGTGAAGTGGGGCATGATCGTGTGGGAACTTACATCCTTGATTTCCTGAAAGCGAATCATGTTGATGGTTCTAACGTGGAGATCTCGCCCGAAGGACAGTCCCATTTGTCGTTAGCTTTCTTGGATGAGGCAACAATGCCGATTATTTGTTTTATAAAGACCATGCCCATGATTTGTTTTCGATGGGCTATCCCGAGATAAATCGCGATGATATCGTGCTTTTTGGCTCATTTTTTGCGGTGAACCCTATCATACATGCCGAGGTAAACGAGTTCTTAAAATTCGCCCATCAAAAAGGGGCTATCCTTTATTATGATGTTAATTTTCGCCCATCTCATCGGCATGAGGTGATGAAAATCACACCCAACTTCATCGATAATCTCGAACTTTCTACCTTTGTTCGGGGGAGTCATGAAGACTTTGAGGTGCTTTATAAGCAGACAGATGCCGCAAAAGTCTATCAAAACCAGGTGAAGTTCTATTGTAAAAACTTCATCTATACGCGTGGAAGCAAGCCCGTTTCCGTGTTTGCCACACCCCAATTCCAAAAAGATTACGATGTTCCGCCGTTGCAACCCGTGAGCACCATTGGTGCAGGAGATAACTTTAATGCCGGTTTTATCTATGGTTTGTTGAAAGAACACATCACGTTGCAGCAAATAGAGGAAGGGCTATCGGCTGCGCAATGGGATGCTTTGATAGGCTCTGCACAGGCTTTTTCTGCCGCTTGTTGCCAAGATATTTATAACTATGTGAGTGAAGCGTTCGGCCAAAAAATGTCGATGTAATCGGCACTTTTTAACCATTCAAACGTTTTTTCGTTACGCCATATCTTGCAAAAGCGCGGCGATGTCAGCCAAGTTGTTTACCGTTTGAATATAATCTTGCCATTTCCCGCGTATCATTTGCTGGGCTTGTAAGTCGTCAAGCAGGTTGATCAGCGGATTGAAAAAGCCCTTCATGTTATAAAGGATGATGCCCTTTTGGTGATAACCAATCGTTTTACTGGCTGCCACAGTAAACACTTCATCAAGGGTTCCGATGCCTCCCGGCAAGGCAATGAGCACATCACTCTTTAGCAAAATCAAGTCTTTGCGGTCGCTAAGGTTATCACATGCAATACTTATATCCACGTAATCGCTCACTCTTCCACCTTGTTCAATGATGCGGGGAATAACTCCTATGGTCTGTCCGCCATGCAAATGCACCGCTTTCCCAACGCATTCCATAAGCCCACAATTACAACCTCCATAGACAATCTCATGGCCTTGTGCGGCAATCCATGCGCCTAAGGCCTCTGTTTCTGCAAAAAAGTCGGCATCAATCGTGTTGTTTGCCGAGCAAAATACACCTATTTTCATCCCACAAATTTACAGAAAAATGTGCAATAACGTCTCTCCTTTATCTTTTTTTGATAAAAGAATCTGTAGCATTGAAAAAGGTTTTTTAGCGTAATCAAGAGGTGTTGAACAACCCCCAATATCAATAGTTCCGACTATTTGATGATGTGTAGATAGAAATCCCATGATTTTAATCCCACTAAAAGCTATTGAATTGTTGCCTAATAGGGTGCATATTGCCCAACAATTCAATAGAGATTACCGGATAATTTGGTATATATTGTTCTATGATTTCCTCATGATTGTGTAATGTGTGCCGATGTAGCCCTTGACGAAGGGGAATTGATTACTTTACGATTTGCCCATCATTGTGCGGTGAACATGGGTGTAACGTTGTTTGATGGAGGATGTTTCGGTGGAATATAGCTATGAAAATGAAGGAGGAGATTTGCCTATTTACATTCTTTTCCGTATATTTGTAACATTCAATAGTGAGGAGCATACAGGACGAAATCATGGCGTTAAACATCCTACCGATAAGACTCCACAACCAACAATTAGTGGATTCACAATTCAAATCTCCCGAAGATTTAGTTGCATGGATGGGGGCTGTTCAGGCACAACAGCCTGAAATGGCTAAACTTGCACTTGCCTTGCGCCTGCAAAAGGGAACGGTCGACAGCATTGATGAGGCCATTGATCAGGCAAAAATCATACGAACTCACGTGCTTCGGCCTACATGGCATCTTGTAACTTCACAGGATATCAGATGGATGTTGCAGCTTTCTTATCGCAGATTGAAAAACACTTATGATACTTATGAAAAGGGTTCTGGACTGTTATCAGAAGGACATGAATGGGCCAAGCATCTCGATATGCTCGCTCATCTCTTATGTCATCGACACTTAACTCGCCAGCAACTATCGGAGCTATTCACGCAAAAGTTGGGCAAACTTCATCCGCATTTTATGACCAGTTTGCTCTTGAATGCAGAGCTTGAAGGTATTGTTTGCAGTGGAAAACAACAGCAAGGGAAGCACACTTATACGCTCATGGATGAGTGGGTGCCACCTTATCCTGTACCAACACACGAAGAAGCGTTAGCCCTTTTGGCACGAAAGTATTTTCAAAGTCATGGTCCTGCATGTTTTAAAGATTTTCTTTGGTGGTCGGGTTTAACCATCACTGAGGCGAGAGAAGCGCTCGCTTTGATTGGTCATGAATTGCAAAAGGCGGTGCATGGAGACGAGGATTACTTCTTTTTTGAGCAAGCCATCACAAAAAGAAAGCGGGTGGAGAGCATCATCTTTCTACCTGCTTACGATGAATATATCATTGCTTATAACGTGCGAAAGGATGTATTTCGTGCGAAAGATATGCCTAAAGCCTTCACTAAAAATGGTCTCTTTTTTCCATTAGTCCTCGTCAATGGTAAAGCGATTGGCACATGGAAACTGAAAAACAAGAAGTTCCCAATGCCCTTATACACGATATTTGAGGACATGAAACAGCCTAAAGAGGCCATACTTTCACGAGCTATTGAGGAGTTTTCTTTACGCCTTGGAACGGGTAAAGATGCGATGTTGTAGATAGTTGGGGAGCGATTTGAGCGCACTCCACAGCTATTAGAAGCACTAAAAAATAATTTTACTTAAGATATTTTCTACGGCTCCAACCTTGCTTTCCACATATTTTCCAGCCGCATCTCCTGCTTGATGCAAGAAATCGGCATCGGTTTCGAATTGTGATAACAAGGTCTCAAAAGACGCTTCGTCGGTGATTTCGAAGCCTCCTTTTGCTTGTTTCAACTCTTGTGCTTCCTGAAAATGTTGGTTGTTAGGACCAAAAATGACGGGAATGCCCCATACAGCAGCCTCTAAAACATTGTGAATACCCACGCCAAAACCACCACCAACATACGAAACGGTGGCGTAATGATAGATGGATGACAGCAGACCAAAACAATCAATCAGCAGCACTTCGGCATCCAACACGTTTGTTTCATTGGCTTGTGTGTAGCGTACTACCTTGCGATGCGGCAGCAAGGCTTCGATGGCTGCAAGGTGATCTTCGCCAATAACATGCGGTGCGATGATGAGTTTCCACTCGGGGTGTTGTTCAAAATATTTCAAAAAGATAGCTTCATCGGGCGACCATGATGACCCAGCAACGAATACTTGGGATGCTGAACCGACGAAACGTTCGACGAGGGGAAGCTGTTTTGCGGCCGCTTTAATTTGCAAAACGCGGTCGAAACGCGTATCACCCACCACGTCAACGGCTGTGATACCGAGCGTTTTCAGCAAGGCCTTGCTCTCTTTGTTTTGCACATAGAAGTGTGTAAAGCATTTCAACACCTTGGCATATTGCGCACCATACCATTTAAAAAACACTTGATCGGGGCGGAAAATGCTGCTCACACTGTACGTAGGGATGTGACGATGTTGCAAAATGTGGAGGTAGTTGTACCAAAATTCATACTTGATGAAGAATGCCATCACGGGTCTTACCGTGCGTAAAAAGCGCTGAGCGTTGCGAATAGTGTCAAGAGGTAGATAGCAAATGATGTCTGCCCCTGCATAGTTTTTGCGCACTTCATAGCCCGATGGCGAGAAGAATGTGAGCAAAATCTTATATTCGGGATGCGATTTCCGGATGCTTTCCATCAGCGGTCTGCCTTGTTCAAATTCGCCTAACGAGGCAGCATGAAACCAAATATAGCGTGCTTGTGGGTCGACTTTCTCTTTTAAAAGCGCCACAGCCTGTCGCTCTCCCTTCCACATTTTCTTTACTTTTTTACTGAAGAGGCTTGCAATCGCCACGCCAAGTAAGTAAAGATAGATGACAATTTGATACACGAGACTTGTTGTTTAAATCTACTTCCAGCTCTTTTTCCCTTATTTCAAAACTTCCACAGCGCGTTGCATGCGACGCAAAGTCTCTTCTTTTCCCAAGAAAGCCGATATGTCAAACATCCCTGGGCCCATGCCTTTACCGACCAATGTGAGGCGGAATGCATTCATTACGTCGCCCAATTTGTAGCCTTTTTCTTCTACCCAGCGCATCACTACGGGCTCTTGTCCCTCAACAGTGAAGTCGGTTATGCCCGAAAGTACATCAGAAAGCTCCGTCATCTGTTGTGCAGAGTACTCTTTCCAGCGCTTCTTGACGGTCTTTTCATCATAGGAAGCGGGCGCGATGAAGAAGAAAGCACATAAATCCCACAGCTCTTTTACGAAGTTAACACGGTCTTTCATCAGGTGAACCACTTGCTGAATGCGCTCCATCGGCTCATCTACTCCGTTGTTAGCCACGATAGGTGCAAAGAGAGTTGCTATCTCTTCGTCGCTTTTTTTCAAAATATATTCGTGGTTAAACCATATCCCTTTTTGGTAATCGAACTTCGCTCCGTGCAAGGAACACTTGCTGATATCAAAAGCTTTCACCAGCTCTTCTAACGTGAAGAGTTCTTGTTCGGTACCGGGATTCCACCTAATAGCGCTAAAAAATTCACGACTGCCTCGGGGAAATAGCCGCTTTCACGATAGCCTGACGACACTTCTCCCGTCTTAGGATCATGCCATTCCAAGGGAAACACAGGGAAACCGAGTCGGTCTCCATCGCGTTTGCTGAGCTTACCCTTGCCTTCTGGCTTCAGCAACAGGGGCAGATGAGCAAACGAAGGCATGGTGTCTTCCCAGCCAAACGCTTGATAAAGCAACACATGTAGCGGTGCACTGGGCAACCATTCTTCGCCTCTGATGACATGTGTAATCTCCATTAAGCGGTCATCCACAATGTTTGCCAAGTGATAGGTGGGCAATTCGTCGGCACTTTTGTAGAGCACCTTATCGTCGAGGATATCACTTTTAACCACCACTTCGCCGCGAATCATATCGTGAACATGCACTTCTATGCCGGGATTGACCTTAAATCGCACGGTGTATTGTGTGCCATCGGCAAGGAGTTGCTGCACTTCTTGCTCCGAGAGTGTTAGTGAGTTGCGCATCATGTTTCGCGTATGCGCATCATATTGAAAGTTCTTTATTTCATTACGCTTTGCTTCTAACTCCTCAGGTGTGTCGAATGCAAGGTAGGCTTTGCCTGCTTTGATCAGTCGGTCAACATATTCTTTGTAGATTTCCCGACGCTCACTTTGGCGGTAAGGTCCATGCTTGCCGCCAAAACTAACCCCTTCATCAAACCGAATACCCAACCAACGGAAAGACTCTATGATGTATTCCTCTGCGCCAGGCACAAAGCGTTGTGAGTCGGTATCTTCAATTCTGAAGATGAGTTCACCACCATGTTGGCGTGCAAACAGATAATTATAGAGGGCTGTGCGTACGCCTCCGATGTGCAAAGCACCCGTAGGGCTGGGCGCAAAGCGCACTCTTACTTTTCTTTCAGCCATTTCTTTGAATGATTATTTTGCGCAAATTAATATTTTTTTTTCAGTATTGTGTGATTTTTTAGTATTTTCGCAAGGTCAAATATAAAAGCAACAACATGGATGTATTCAGCAAATATCAAAATATTCAATGGCGAAAGATTGCGACCCAGTTCGTACTTATCCTCATAACCGTGTTAGTTATCGTGTGGTTTATGCCGCGACATCAGCAAATACAATTTCGCTATGACGTTGGAAAACCATGGATGTATGGGTCGTTGATTGCAGATTTTGATTTCCCTATTTATAAGTCTGACGAGAGTATCAAGGCCGAACAAGATTCTATTTTGGCAGCTTTCCAGCCTTATTATAATTATAACAAGGCACAAGAGCGACGGCAAATCAAACTCTTTCACCAGGCCTTCAGCCAACCAATCAATGGGCTTCCGATGCCCATATTGCGCGTGATTACCGATCGGTTGCATCGTTTGTATAGCGCGGGCATCGTTAATACGCCTGATTATAACCTCATCTCTGAAGACTCTATGCGCACGGTTCGTCTCATCAGCGGTAAGGAAGTCAAGAGTGTTCAAGTGAATTGTCTCTATTCAACCCTCACGGCTTACGAAACTTTATTGGGCGATCCGGTGCTCAGTCCCTATCGAAATATTTTGCAACGCCACAACTTAATCAATTACATTGCACCCAATGTGGTGTATGATCGCCAGCGAAGTGAAGCCGAAAAGAACGACCTTTTGAGCAGCATTCCTTTGGCCAGTGGCATGGTGATGAGCGGGCAAAAGATTATCGATCGGGGAGATATTGTAGATGAATACACGTTTAGAGTGCTCAATTCTTTTGATAAAGAGTTGCAAAGACTCAGCGCATCCAAGACCGAAATCACCGATACTTTGATTGGACAAATTCTCTATATTACCCTCCTTGTCGTCATCTTCACGTCCTATTTAAATCTGTTTCGTAAGGATTATTTACAGAAATCGCGTAACATTGCGATGCTTTATGCGAGCATCACGATCTTTCCTATTGCGGTTTCTCTGATGATAACGCATAGCATTTTCAACGTCTATGTGCTGCCATTTGCGATGGTTGCCATTTTTGCGCGTGTGTTTATGGACTCTCGAACGGCCTTCATGACCCACGTTGTCATGGTGTTAGCCTGCGCCGTTGCGGTGAGATACCAGTATGAATTCGTAGTCATTCAGTTGCTGTCGGGGCTCATTGCCATCTATTCGCTGCGCGAACTCTCGAGTCGTTCACAACTGTTTAAAACGGCTTTGTGGGTAACTTCGGGCAACATGGTGGTGTTTTTCGCCATCCAACTCATGCAAAGCAACGACATCATGAAGATGGATTTCGACATGTACACCCTCTTTATCGTCAATGGTGTGTTGTTGTTGTTGGCCTATCCGCTGATGTATCTCATCGAAAAGCTGTTCGGATTTGTTTCAAATGTCACGCTCATTGAGCTGTCGAATACCAATAAAGGGGTGCTACGTGACTTGAGTGAGATCGCTCCCGGCACGTTTCAACATTCCATTACCGTGGGAAATATTGCGGCCGAGATTGCCAATCGCATCGGTGCTGACAGCTTGTTGGTGCGCACTGGTGCCCTCTTCCATGATATAGGGAAGATGAAAAACCCTGTATTCTTCACCGAGAACCAAGCCGGTGTGAACCCACATGACAACATGAGTTATGAACAAAGTGCACAAATCATCATCAGTCATGTGACCGATGGAGTGAAATTGGCCGAAGAAAACAATCTCCCCGCCATCATCAAAGAGTTTATTTTGACACACCATGGGCGCGGCGTGGCCAAATATTTCTACATTAAATATAAGAACGAACATCCCGATGAGGACGTTGATATAGAGAAGTTTACCTATCCAGGTCCCAATCCTTTCACGCGCGAACAGGCCATTTTGATGATGTCTGACGCTACAGAAGCGGCCTCACGCTCACTGAATGATTATACAGAAGAGAGCATTAGCGGCTTGGTAAACAAAATTATTGATGGGCAAGTGGCCGAAGGTTTCTTTGCCGAATGCCCCATAACGTTCCGTGATATTAGTTTGGCCAAGAAGATTATCGTGTTCCGTTTGATGGCCATTTACCACACCCGCATACAATATCCCGAATTAAGTAAACGGGCGAAAGACGAGGAAAAAAAGAAAGAAGCCCCCTTGTCGCCCGCAGAAGCAGAAGCCGCTGAGGGCGCATAGCCTGTGGTGTATCCCGGAAAACGCATCGCAATGGTCGGTCGAAGCGAGGGGGTGCCGTGACAAAGTGCAGCGGGTGTGTGCATTATGATAGCCTTCAAGCACGCGCATTTCTCTCGGCTGAGAATGGATGTAAATACCAATCGTTTTAATTTACAAAAGGTCTTATAGGATTGGCGTATTTTCATTCCAAAATATTTTGGATGGGAATACGCCAAAAATGGTGTGTGTAGGTATGGCGCTTATAGCCAGATGGTTATAAAATAAAAGCCAAAACGGCACATAAAAAACAGGCGGAAATGCTCATTTTGCGCCTTGTTTTCACCTCTTTTTGTGTGAAATAACGATGCAAAAGCGCTGTGTTTGTGGTGTAAAGTGGGCTGTTTTACACACAAAAGTAGTAGCATTTGCCGCATCATTCGTGCCGCATCATCAGGAAAAGCATCATTTTCAATAGGAAAAAATTCTATTTCCTTCCTTTCAGAACATCACTTTTTAGTTAAGAATAGTTTACAAAATAAAGAATTAGAAGACCAAGATTTGATTTTAATACAGAGAACACTTAATTTTGTATTTGATATTTGAATCTACTAAACTTAACAACATGAAATATCATTATTTGTTAAACAAAAGAATATCATTTGTGAAACAGGCTTTTATAGTCGGTTTGTCTCTCTTTTTCTTTCTCCCGGTAAAGGCTTATCATATTCGGGGAAAAGTGATAGATCCAACACAAAAGCAGCCGCTGATTGGTGCAAATGTGGTGGTCAAAAAGGATTCTACAACCATTTTAAAAACTACTCAGACAGATGAGAATGGCTGTTTCTCCATCAAAGATATAGCTGAACCGAATATCAGTATTGCCATCTCGTACTTTGGTTATAAGGGCATCACCCTTCATTACTACGGTAATTCGTCGGATATAGATATGGGAACCATCCACCTGTTGCCAGAAACACAGCAGTTGAAAGAAGTGACTGTGATAGGGAAGCGAGTTATTCAGAAAGCCGATAAATATGTCATCATCCCATCTGCAGAAGAAATCAATAGGGTTTCTGCATCTATAAGTTTGCTGAATGAACTGAAATTAAAGATGCCGGGACTTAGAATTAACGAAGCCCTTCAAACGATTACCATAGACGGTTCCGCACCGGTCTTCATGATTAACGGTAAAAAACAGCCGCTGTCTAAAGTGCAAGGGCTGAACCATCAGGACATACTTCGAATAGAATATAGCAACACACCAGACCTTCGTCATATAGATGATGGCAACGGAGGGGTTATTAATTTTATCATGAAAACGCCAGTACAGGGTGGTTTTATCATGGCAAATACGAATCAGGCCATTACAACGATACGCAACAGGTCGCAGCTTACGGGCAGCTATTTCAAGAAGAAATCGGAATGGAGCATGCAATATAACACCACATGGAGGGACTCCAAAAAGGTATATGACAACAAGAACGAAAGGTTTATCGGTAGGGAGTATGATGTTATACGTCGGCAAGAGGGCTTGCCTTCGACAACGAAAGATTTTGACAACAGCGTGCTGTTTTCATACACTTATATGTATGATCCGTCAACGATGTTGATGGCTTCATTAGATTTGAAATTGCATCATAAGAAGGATCGTGAAGACAATCGCATCGTAGAGCAATATGGTTCTTCGGTGGAACGCTATACGAAGAATTACTATACAAACAGCCACTACACATCACCCTCTTTAGACTTGTTCTTCAAAAAGGCGCTGAGCAAAACGCAAACGATTGAATTAAACAGTGTCGGTAGGTGGTCGAACGGCGACTATACCAGGGGAATGCGCAACAGCAATCTCTATCATCAAGAAAACAATACCCATAACAACAGCTGGAATATGACTCATGAAGTTTTATACACCCAGCTTTTTAAAACGCTATCCACGAAATGGGGAGCGAACTATTCCCATCAAGTAGCCGAAAACAACTATGCAGAGAACAGCGGGAAAAGGGTTACAGACAAGCTCTTTAAAGACGATATTTATCTCTATGGCGTGGTGAGTGGTGCTTTGAAGAGCCTTGGATATACAGTTGGTTTAGGGGGAAAGATGTATAGAAATGCAACTGCAACGCGCAGCAAGACATTCTTCAGGTTGAAGACTACCGCCACCTTTAATTATGCTATGGGTAGGAACTGGAGTTTGAATTACCTTTTCATGTACAACCCTTCCCAACCTTCTTTGGCTAATTTCTCAAACGTCGTGCAAACCATAGACCGCATTTCCGTGCAGGTGGGCAATGTGAATGTGAAGCCCAGTGTGTGGACAAGAAACCGTTTGTTACTCTTGTTTAATAAGAATCATATCAGTTCTTCGTTACAAACCAGCTATAGCGTAACGACCAATCCATTGGTTAACACATACCAATATATTTCAGATGCGGCCTCACCCTATCATGGTCTGTTCATGAAGAAAACAGAAAACGGGAAAAATGATCGGCATTTTAATGTGGAATATTCCTTTGGAATGCAGAATATTGCACAGCATCTTTCGTTTCAGCTGATTACTGGCTGGAGCCGATTTTCCATGGAAGGAAGCAATTACCGGCATCATGTGTCTAAGCTGTATGCCTCCATTTCCTTAAATGGTTATTGGAAACACTGGTCGGCTTTTGCCAATATTGACCTTGCACCACAGTATAGCATTTGGGGAACAAATCTGTATAGTGGAACGAAATACAACTATATGGGGGTGAAGTATCATTTAAAGAACTGGGATTTTGGTTTGCGTCTTGACAATCCTTTGACCAAACGCGGGTTCATTCAATGTGCGGAAAATATCTCAAATGTAGTCCCCTCTCATTCCGAATATTATATTTCGGATATGGCCAACATGGTAGAACTATCCATACAATATCGGCTTCCGTTTGGTAAAGCCTACAAGAAGGCAAATAGAACCTTGAGGAATAAAAGCTTTGATGCAGGGGTTAACAATGAATATTAATCCCCATCGGTTGATGAGCACTTGCAAAGATTTCGGTTTATAACAGAAACTCCTTCTTTATGGTGCAGACTTATGTTGGCTCATTCGGGCTATTTTCATTGCAAAGTCTTTGCTATTCATGGAAAATACATTAATTTTGCGGCCACAAATAGCTATTTGATGAAAATATTAATCACGGGTGCCAGTGGCTTCATTGGCAGCTTTATTGTGGAAGAAGCATTAAGGCGCGGCATGGAAGTATGGGCGGCTGTGCGCAAAAGCAGTTCGAAAGCCTATCTCACCGATGCACGTATTCACTTCATTACGCTTGACTTCTCGTCGCAAGAAGCACTCGAACAGCAACTTGCCCCCCACACCTTTGACTATATTGTGCATGCAGCCGGTCTTACCAAGAGTTTGCATCACGACGAATTTTATCGGGTGAATACCGACGGAACGCGTCATCTTGTGCAAGCCATTTTGGCCTGCAAGATGTCCATTAAGCGGTTTATTTATTTGAGTAGTCTGAGTGTTTTTGGTGCTATCAAAGAGCAACTGCCCTACCAAGAGATTGAGGAGACCGACCATCCACAGCCCAACACCGTCTATGGCAAGAGCAAACTCGAGGCCGAAGAATACTTAGATAGTGTGGGAAATGATTTCCCTTACATCATTTTGCGACCAACAGGGGTCTATGGTCCGCGCGAAAAAGATTATTTCCTGATGGCACAAAGCATTAAAAAGCATGTGGATTTTGCGGCCGGTTTTCGTCGTCAAGACATCACGTTTGTTTATGTTTTGGATGTGGTGCAAGCTGTGTTCCTGGCCTTAGACCGTGGAAAAGACGGGCGGAAATATTTTCTTACGGATGGAAATGTCTATCAAGCGGCTGATTTCAGCAACCTCATTCGACAATATTTAGGTCGGCCTTGGTGCCTCAGGGTGGTGGCTCCGTTATGGGTATTGCGGCTCATTACGCGCATAGGTGAAGTTTATGGTCGTCTGACTGGACATATCACGGCCTTGAACAACGATAAATATCACATATTGAAACAGCGCAACTGGCGTTGTAATATAGAGCCTACTGTCGACGAGTTGGGCTATCATCCGCAATACAATTTGCAGCAAGGAACGCAGGAAACGATGGCGTGGTATCAACAGCAGCATTGGTTATAGATGGCAAAAAAACAAAAGCATCAGACATCAACTCTGCCTTGGCAGGGGAAAGGGTGGAGGCCCGAATATAAAGGTTTGTTGCCTTTTGAATGGGTAGTGCTGGCTTATATCCTTTTTACAAGTGTCATTGTGCTGTTCACTTCCACCAAGATGGCCAATCCAGAGGCCATGATTTGGGGGCGCATAAGGGTGGGAACTATGACCATAGCCTTATGGATAGTCTATCGCATGCTGCCTTGCAAGCTCACGATGTTCATGCGTGTGGGGGCGCAGATGGCGTTGTTGGCTTGGTGGTATCCCGATACCTTTGAACTGAATCGGCTGTTCCCCAATCTCGATCACGTGTTGGCCACGTGGGAACAGCAACTCTTTGGCTTTCAACCCGCCTTAATCTTTGCACGCACTTTCTCATCTCCTATCATCAGTGAGCTGATGGATTGTGGCTATGTGTCCTATTTCCCCATGATTGCAACCATCATTTTGTTCTATTTCTTTAGACGTTATAATGAATTTCAGCGCACGGTTTTTGTGATTTTAGCCTCCTTTTTTACCTATTATGTCATCTTCGATTTGGTGCCTGTTGTGGGTCCAACGTTCTATTATAAGGCGATAGGCTTGCACAATGCCGCGCAAGGTGTGTTCCCCAATGTGCACGATTATTTCAATTTGCATCAGGAATGCTTGCCGAGTCCGGGCTATGTGCAGGGCTTTTTCTATGACTTAGTGGAGGATGCTAAGGCTGCCGGCGAACGACCTACCGCTGCTTTTCCAAGTAGTCATGTGGGCGTTGCCACCATTTGCATGCTCTTTGCCTGTCAAGCCAAGAACAGAACGTTGCTCTTGAGCTTGCTGCCTTTCTATGTATTCTTATGTATGGCCACCGTTTATATACAGGCACATTATGCCATTGACGTTGTCGCTGGCTTTATAACAGGCGTGGCTTTTTATTTTATTTTCAAATGGCTTTATCCACAGCGCTGATTCGTTGGTGGATGAAGCAGCATCAATTCAAAAATAATGGAGAAAAAATTATATATTGAAACCTATGGCTGTCAGATGAATGTTGCTGACAGTGAAGTGGTTGCTTCCGTGATGAAGATGGCGGGTTATGACCTCTGTGAGGATGAAAATGAGGCCGATGCTATCTTTTTAAATACGTGTAGTGTGCGGGAGAATGCCGAAAACAAGATCTTCCATCGCTTAGACACGTTGCATGCTGAGCAGAAAAAAGGACGTAAACTCATTCTCGGTGTGTTGGGATGTATGGCCGAACGTGTGAAAGACGACCTCATTCAAAACCACCATTGCAGTTTGGTTTGTGGTCCCGATGCTTATTTAAATCTGCCCGAAATGATTGCAGAATGTGAATTAGGGCATACCGTTATGGACACCGAACTCTCAACCACTGAAACTTATCGTGACGTGCTTCCACAGCGCATTGGCGGCAACAAAGTGAGCGGATTTGTGAGCATCATGCGCGGTTGTAACAACTTTTGTCACTACTGTATTGTGCCTTATACGCGCGGAAGAGAGCGTAGTCGCGATGTAGAGAGCATTCTTAACGAGGTGAAAGACTTAGCACAAAAAGGCTTTAAGGAGGTGACTTTGCTGGGACAAAACGTGAATTCATACGGACTTTTGCCGAATGGGAAGCGGCCAAAGGAAGGCACTTCGTTTGCCGAACTGTTGCGCAAGGTGGCGCAAAGCGTGCCTCACATGCGCGTGCGTTTCACCACTTCGAACCCTGAAGATATGACCGAAGACATTCTTTATGCGGTGGCTGAGGAACCCAATTTGTGCAAACACATTCATTTTCCGGCGCAGAGTGGTAGCAGCAAGGTGCTGAAGCTAATGAACCGCAAGTACACACGCGAGGAATATCTCGACAAAGTAGCGGCCATTAAGCGTATCATTCCCGACTGCGGATTGACCACAGACATCTTCGTAGGCTATCATAATGAAACGGAAGACGACCAACAACTGACGCTCGACTTGATGAGAACGGTGGCCTTCGACAGTGCGTTCATGTTTAAATACAGCGAGCGTCCCGGTACGTATGCGGCACAACATCTGCCCGACAACGTGCCCGAAGAGGTGAAGATTGCGCGTTTAAACCAACTCATTCAGTTGCAAAACGAAATCAGTGCAGCGCAAAATAAAAAGGATGAAGGCAGGGAGTTTATCATTCTTACGGAGCGTTTTGGCAAGCGCGACCGCAATCAACTCATGGGAAGAACCGAGCAAAATAAAGCCGTTATCATTAATAAGGGCAAGCATCATATTGGCGAATTTATCAAAGTGCGCATCACGGGCTCAACCAGTGCTACGCTCTTTGGAGAAGTGATAGACGAAGCATAGGAGAAAAAATCATGAGAGAGTTTTTGCAGGTGCTGCGCCGTTTTGTGCCACCTTATAAGAAGTATTTGGCGTGGAGTGTGTTTTTCAACATCCTTTCGGCGGTGTTGAATATCTTCTCGTTTATGACATTGATTCCCATTTTGCAGATTTTGTTCAATACAAAGGATGTCACCCCGGTTGAGAAACTCATCACATGGGACAGTGTGCACGGCGTGGAGAGCATGGTAGATATGCTCACCAACAACGTCAATTATTACATTCAGCACTACATTGCGAGTGCAGGAGCCGCCAACACGCTATTGGTTATTGGTTTGTTTTTGGCACTGATGACCCTATTAAAGACGGCTGCTTATTTCTTTTCTTCGGCCACCATCATTCCCATTCGCACAGGTGTGGTGCGTGATATTCGCAATCAACTTTATCAAAAAATCAATGCCTTGTCGCTGAGTTTCTTTAGTGAAGAGCGAAAAGGGGATATCATTGCCCGTATGAGTGGCGACGTGCAAGAGATTGAAGGCTCTATCATGTCGAGCTTAGACATGTTGTTTAAAAACCCCGTGTTAATCATTAGCTATTTCATTGCCTTGGTGATTACCTCGTGGCAGCTCACCATTTTCACCATCATCTTTGTTCCTATTTTTGGTTGGTTTATGGGCTTTGTGGGACGAAAGCTCAAAGCGCAGAGCATTGAGGCGCAGGGGTTGTGGAGCGACACGATGAGCATGGTGGAGGAAACCTTGGGTGGGTTGCGCATCATCAAAGCCTTTTGTGCCGAAGGTTTGATGAATAAACGCTTCGATGATATCAATTCAAATTTCAGAAAGCAGGTGATGCGTGTGAACATTCGGCAGCAGTTGGCACATCCGATGAGCGAATTTCTCGGCACGGTGATGATTATTATTGTGCTGTGGGTGGGGGGTATTTTGGTGCTCAATTACAACACTTTGACAGGACCTAAGTTCATCTACTACCTCGTGATGCTCTATTCCATCATCAATCCGCTGAAAGAGTTTTCGAAAGCCAGTTACAACATTCCTAAGGGATTGGCCAGCATGGAGCGCGTAGACAAGATTTTAAAGGCCGAAATCAGCATCAAAGAGAAAGAACATCCCGTGCATATCGCCGGTTTTGAACACGCTATAGAGTTCCGCCATGTGTCGTTTAAATATGATCATCGGTGGGTGCTACGCGATATTAATCTCATCATTCCTAAGGGGAAGATGGTAGCCTTGGTGGGGCAAAGCGGCTCGGGAAAGTCTACCCTTGTCGACCTTATCCCGCGTTATTATGACGTGCAAGAGGGCGAAGTGCTCATCGATGGCATCAATGTGAAAGACCTTGGGGTGCACGATTTGCGCCAGCTCATTGGCAATGTCAATCAAGAAGCCATCCTCTTCAATGACACCTTTGCCAACAATATTAAGTTTGGTGCACAGCAAGCCACACCCGACGACATCGAACGGGCGGCCAAAATAGCCAATGCCTACGACTTTATTATGGAGACAGAGCATGGCTTTGACACGAATATCGGTGACAGAGGCGGACGCCTTTCGGGTGGACAACGGCAACGTGTGAGCATCGCACGTGCATTTTAAAGAACCCTCCAATCCTCATTCTCGACGAAGCTACCTCAGCTTTAGATACTGAAAGCGAGCGATTGGTGCAGGAAGCGCTCACTCATTTGATGAAAACGCGCACCACAGTGGCGGTGGCCCATCGCCTGTCAACGATCAGAAACGCCGACGAAATCTGTGTGCTGCATGAAGGACGCATCGTGGAACGGGGCACACACGAAATGCTCTTGGCGCAAGATGGCTACTACAAAAAGCTCCACGACATGCAACAAGTATAGTTAATCGCAGGGATAATGGGTAGTGGTGGGTGCACCTTTACACAGTTAATGCGCGCGGGGAATGGTTATTCAGCATTGCCCTTGCGCATTATCACAAATCAATTATTAGGGTTTGTGCGGCTTTCGATGCCTCAAAATCCCCGTTACATTGATGTAATAAGGCTTCGGACGCGTTCAAACGCGATTACATTCATGCAACAAGATTTCGGATTAGTTCAAACACTGTTACATTCATGCAACAAGGCTTTGGACTGGTTCAAACACGGATTACATCCATGTAACACGATGTAAGATAGGGTGGATATAGGCACAAAAGCATGGTTTTGCCTATAACATGAAGCCCGGCATCAGCTTATTCAATGGGCTGATGCCGGGCTATAAAGTATGATGAATAATGTTGTTAAGCGAATGTTGGCTTTATTTGACGCTGTATTTCTTACCCCCAACGATATAAACACCTGCCGGAAGTCCTTGCAAAGCCTGCTGCATCTTCACTTTTCGACGGACACAATGACCACCTATCGTGTAGACCTCTACGAGGGTTTGTGGGTCATAGGTGTTTGCTTTGATGGCTGAAGGCGTCTGTCTCACAAAGATTGCAATAGCTTTTGCTGTGGAAGAAGGTTTGTAACATGAGAAGCGATGCGCAGAACCATTGAAGTATATGCCACGCTCGGTGTGCTGAATGGGGGCGATATCCGCGCTGTTGTCAGCACCAATCTTGATGAACCATTGCGACTCGGCATTGGTTGGATCGGGGTTGTTATAGAGTGCATTCTTCGTACCTCTGAAGGAAAGATATGTCTTTTCGACAGGGTCATAGAAGGTATAAGCGGTTCCTTGTTGCCCTAAAACAAAGACACGTGGTGCCTTTTCTCCTTGCAAGGGCAGGCTGGCGGTTTGGTCAAAAGGAATTTTGATATATTTAAATTTACGGTAGTTTCTCTCGGTGTTGGCCATGAAAGCGCCTTCGGCGGTATAAGTAAAGACGATTTCATCGCCGGCCTTTAGCTCGGCCAAAGAGGTGGCTTGTTTGAACACTACTTCACCAGTTGGGGGATTAACGGGTGGTGTTGGGGGCACGATGGGACCGGGATTGGGATGTGGTTCCTCGCCGGGATTGGGCGTAGGTGTGGGGGACTCGCCGGTTTTCCCATCATAGTGGAAGGCCACATTTACACTGTCTCCCCACACATATTGCTCTAATCCCGGGTAATCGATGAAGGGATTACGGTTGTGTTGCAAGGTGTAGATGGCCTCGTTCCGTTTGATTTCTTTCTCACTAACCGGATCGTTTTTCGCCCAACGTAGCAGCATTTGCAGTTGCCATTGCGCAATGCCGGGATAGGATGTGGGGCCGAAGATGGGGCCTTTCCAGCTGTTTAAATAGTCTTCATAGCGCGTAGCCATATAGAAATAGGTGCGCGCAAAGTCGCCTTTATATTCATCGGCAGGCTCGAATACGGTACTATGATAGCCCGTAGTAGTACATTTCCCGAGCTTTGACAAACCACCTTGTGACGTATAGATTTCGCCTTGGTTCTCGCCAAAAGGATAGTTTCCACGACAATTGTTTACATAGCCATCAGTAGGATAGACGTGGAAGAGGTCGGAACGCATGGGGGATTGCTTGTTGAACCAGCTCTGTGGTACAGAATGTTCGCGGTTATAGCAGTCGCCTTCTTTTTTATAATTGCCGGCTCTGTCGGTTTTTGGATTGTAATGCGTGATGCTTGAATACATATCCCAAATCGTTCCGTCGGGGCGCAAGTCGGTTTTTTCATAAGCCTCCCATAGGGCATTATAACCTAAATCTTGCGTTCCGTGGCCAATGATAGTGGCTAAAGCCGTTTTTAGAGCGCTACCTTTTTGAAGATTGGCAGTCGCATAATAGGTGCCTGTGTTGTTAGGCCCTTGTGCATGTATTGCTAATAGGATGCATAACAACCATGCGAGTGTTAGAAGTCTAAGGATTCTCATAGGTAATATGTTTAATAATTATGTTTTGCTTTTATAGGATAAAGTCTCGATGGATATAGCTTGGTAGGTTTTGATGGAAAGTTTGATGCGACAACCTCGAGGCAAATGTCGGATGGGAATACTGATATAACCATGGGTTGAATAGTATTCGGGCACACCACCTTGATGGTGATACAGCTGTAGGTGAACGGATTGCAGTTGACTTCCATTCATGACGCTGTCCATTTCTACCATGGAGAGCTGCTGATGGCGGATGCCATTCTCTTGTTTCCCCGTCTTTAAAGCTAAGCCAATGTTAAGATATTGGCGGCGTGTGCTCAGCCAAGCGCTTTCAAAAACCACAGGTCGGTGTACAAAATGCCGAAGCGTTGGCGAGGAATATAGGGCAACACGGCGATAGGAATGAGTTGATGGACGGCCGTGGTTGTCATGGATGAGGGCTGATGATAGAGCAAGGCACGATAAAGTGTGTCGTGCCTTGCAAGCCAAGGTGCGGTGAAAGATGGGGCGAAACGTAGGGTGTCACCCGCATCGGTAACGGCAAATGCGATGGAATGTTGTTGTGCGGGTGCCTCAACAAAGTCAGCCCGCAGATAGGAAAAGCGCCCATCCCCATCGTCATAGCTGTTTTTTGAACAAGCTAAGAGCAGTGGCAAACACAGACTTATGGTTGCCACGAGCCCTGCTTTGTTAAGTTTCTGCATCTTATTTGACGAAAGGAAGATGGTTGAACCACGATTTAAAACGCCCGTTTCCGTCGCGTGCCGCCATATAATTCTTGGCCGGATAAGCATATTGGCTGAGCATACAGAGGCGCAAGAACTTGTCGTCTTTGTTGTCAATCTCAATCTTTGCCAACTGGGTTCCCATATATTCCTCAAAGGCTTGCAGCTCCTCAGGCGTATATTCGTCAGTATAGAGACGCGTGTCTTGTATCAAATCAAGCGCAATGTAGTTGCAGGGATAGAGCCGATAGTTGCGGTGAATCTCGGTGTCAATGTGTGCAGCGATGGTGTCGAAGAGCTTGTTTTTCGGCATGTCTTCATCCACTGTAAGCAGCCATTTATCGATGCAAGGGGCGCAAACATAGTTGATGTGACCTTTATAACCGCGGATACCCGTGAGCATACTCTCAATGTCGTCGCCGTCACCTTTCTTCCAATAAGGCACATCCCGGCGCAGTTGGTACTCGCGTGCTTTGAGATAATCGCAGGGATCATACTCGTAGGAGATAGCCAACGGAACGATATGTAATTGCATGAGACGCTCGATGATGGAGCCTTCTCCGCCCATTGCCATCATTTTCAGAATGGCAGGCTGGGTTAAATCATTCGAGTTTTTAGCGCGTCCTTGGCGTTGGGCAATCCAAACGTTTTCGTGTTTCTCGTTGATGGCATAGTGGATGTATTCCGACATGCGCTTGCTGGCACGCAGCATCTCAACGGAATGAAGTGCGCGCTCTACGGTGAACGACTTGTTGACGCGCACCAAATCGTGCACCCAAGGCAATTTCAACAGGTTGTCACCAATGGCAATTTCGCACGTTGTGTCGAAACCAACGTCAATCAACAGTTTGTCTAACAGGGCAGAATCGAGCACGATGTCGCGATGATTGCTCACAAAGGTGTAGCGATCTTTGATGTTGATGTTGGAGGCATCCATGTTGCATCCTAACGAGAGTTTGTGCACAAGTCCCTGTAAAAAGGGATAGCAGAAGGTTTTTTGAAACTCAAGATTGGTTTTACAAGCGTGCATCTTGGCCGCAATTTGCTCAAAAGGTACCTCCGGATAGAGATAGTTCAACACTTGTTTGAATTGCTCATCTGCCAGCAACCGGTCATAAACGGCGGGCAACTCCTCCGGCTCAAAAGGCCGGATAGGATCAAATTCTGCGGGGATTTTCATAATGATGGGGTTTAAAACTGGTTCTCAACAATGTCGCTGAGCACGTCTTTGATATTCAAACCGGCAGCTTTTACTTGCTGAGGAATGAAACTTGTTGGGGTCATGCCCGGCGTTGTGTTGATCTCCAGCATGTTAATAACGTCGTTTCCTTGCTCGTCTTTCGAAATAATATAGTCAATGCGAATGATGCCATTGGCATGAAGAATGTCATAGATGCGCGCGGTTTCAGCAGCCACTTTCGCAGCCGTTTCCTCGGATAAGCGGGCGGGAGTAATCTCGTCTACCTGGCCATTATATTTCGCATCGTAATCAAAGAACTCGTTTTTCGTTACCACTTCCGTTGCCGGCAACACCACTTGCTTCCCTTTTGTTTTATAAACACCTTGCGAAATTTCCATGCCTTGAAGGAATTGTTCTATCATCACCTCGTTGCTTTCCATGAAAGCTACACGCAAAGCCGGTGCCAATTGGTCGGCATTTTTCACTTTTGAAACACCGAAACTACTGCCGTCGGCCGCCGGTTTCACAAAACAAGGCATACCAATGCGGCGCGCAATGGCCTCCTCGTCATAGCGTTCTCCGCGACGGAGCAACACACTGTTGCCCACATTTACGCCGAAACCACGCAGGTAGTTGTTGAGCACATATTTGTTAAACGTCATGGCTTCGACCAGCACACCACTGGTGGAATAGGGCAGATGTATCAAGTCGAAATAGCCTTGCATTACGCCATTCTCACCGGGTTGTCCGTGGATGGTGATATAGGCGTAGTCGAAAAACACGCGAAGACCGTCTTTTTGAAAAGAGAAATCGTTCTTGTCAATTTCGGCAATACCGCCGTTTTCGAGATTAACATGCCAGTCGGTGCCTTTCACATCAACAATAAACACATTGTAACGCTGTTTGTCGAAAAACGAAAACAAGCCCTGTGCAGAGCGCATGGATACGTCATGTTCGGATGAATCTCCACCACAAACGATGGCAATATTTCTTTTAGAATTTTCCATATATAATGATGTTATGTTTCTTTATGCTGTAAAAGTGTCTTGCGTAGTGCCTGATAAATAGGCGCGCCACTTATCAATTAATGCCGAAAAATCTGCCGGCCAATCCGAATCGAAGTCCATTTGCCGGCCTGTTGTGGGATGGATAAAGCCCAATGTCTTTGCATGTAGCGCCTGTCTCGGACAGACTTTGATGCAGTTTTGAATAAAGGCTTTGTAAGAACTGCTGCGCTGTCCGCGAATTATCTCATCGCCGCCATAGGTGGCATCGGCAAAGAGTGGGTGCCAATGTGCTTCATGTGTGCACGAATTTGGTGCGTTCTGCCTGTCTCCAAGATACATTCTACCAATGTAACATAGCCAAAACGCTGCATCACACGGTAGTGAGTGATGGCCGTTTTGCCCACTTCGCTATCCAAAGGAAATATCTTCATGCGCAATCTGTTCTTGGGGTCGCGTGCAATATTGCCCTCTATGGTGCCTTCATCTTCCACAAAATTACCCCAAACGAGGGCATGATAGCTGCGGTGGGTGGTCTTATTGAAAAACTGTTTGCCCAATTTCGACTTGGCATCGGCGGTCTTTGCTACGACGATGAGCCCGCTGGTGTCTTTGTCTATGCGATGAACCAACCCCACATCCGGGTCGTTTGCATCAAATGTGGCCAAGTCTTTTAAATGCCAGGCCACGGCATTGATGAGCGTACCCGTGAAATTTCCGGCACCGGGATGCACCACCATACCCACTTTTTTGTTGACAACCATGAGATCGTCATCTTCATAAACAATGTCTAAAGGGATGTCTTCGGCCACAATACTCGTGTCGTGTTTGGGCGTGTCGAGCATCAGAGTAATCACATCATGTGGTCTGATTTTATAGTTACTCTTCACCGCCTGCCCATTCACTTCAATGCAACCGGCATCGGCCGCCTGCTGTATTCGGTTACGACTTTGATAGGGATTTTTGTCCGTCAAGTATTTATCGATGCGCACAGGCGTCTGCCCTGCATCGACTTCTATCTTCCAATGCTCAAAACGTTGTGGCGTTTCGGTAGTCAATTCGTCATCTATGATTTCTTGTTCTTCAATCATACACTACTCTTTAGGCGTTGTTTTGCTTGGATTTTCTTTGGTGCCTTCACCTCCCTTTGTAGGACTATCGGGAGCGGTTACCACCTCAAACTCATCCACATCTCCACCGGTTTCGTCAAGATGAGGCATGGCCGGGTCTACATAGTCCACTGAATCGTCGGCACTCCGCTCGCCATTTCCCACTTGAATAACCAACGTTGCCTCTACAGAAATCTTGTCGCCTGCGTTCACAGGACGGCCATTTACCAACACACCATACACCCAATCCTTCTCTCCTGCAATATATTTTGGTGTACCAAGTTTAAAGCCCATGGCGGTTAATTTTGCCATTGCCTCGCGCAAAGAACTGTTATCGATGATGTCGGGCAGTGTGATGGTTGGGGACAGAGGCGAATTGATGGTGACATAAATAATGTGTCCCGACTTCACTTTCTCGCCGGGAGCCAACGATTGTCCAAGGATATAATCGGCAGGAAGCGACTTCACATAGCCCGTATCTACCACTTGAATTTCGAGTCCTAACTCGTGCACCAAGTGCTCTGCATCCGTTAAAGCTTTGTGTTTTAAGTCGGGAACGGGGATGGCCTCACCATGGTGTGTGTAGAAGTCGAGGCCGAACTTTACGCCAATGCCTAACACAGTGACAACCAAACCCATGATAAGAATATTCTTCCACAGATACCAACTGCTAAACTTTTTAACGAATTCTGATGACTGCATTTGCCCGATTAACTTCGTTTTTCCTATGTTGCAAAGATAAGATAAATGGCTTAAACAACAAAATAATTAAATGCAAAAAGCAGCAAAGAACAATGCACTTTGCTGCTTTTTTGGGTCTATCATCAATCTCCTCGATGCTACTTGCCGTGATTTTCGTCAGAGACTGTTAATTTCTTTCTACCATGAGCGCGACGTGAAGCTAACACACGGCGGCCATTCTTTGTTGCCATTCTCTCGCGGAAACCATGCTTGTTCACGCGACGGCGGTTGTGAGGCTGGAATGTTCTTTTCATTTTCTTTCTTATTTATTTTGTTATTTATTGCAACGTATGAGCGCTCTTCGGTCGTGCCGGACCAGCGTTCGTTCCTCCTTTTTGGCTTGCAAAATTACTTATAATTTTCGAATTACCAAAGAACTAAGTGAATTTTAAGCATCTGGGCGACGATTTTCTATAAAAATATCGTAACTTTGCAGGCCAAGAAGAGGGTGCAGAAATGGCACTTTAGCAACGCCAAAAGATTATCATAAATATCAATTATACAACAATGATTAATTCACAAGAAATAAAAATCGGTACCTGCATCCGTATGGATGGTGGTATTTGGAAGTGCATTGACTTTCAACATCGTAAGCCGGGTAAAGGGAACACGGTGATGAACACGAAATTAAAGAATGTTGCTGACGGTCGTGTTTTGGAGCGAACATTCCAGGTTGGCTTTAAATTGGATGATGTTCGTGTGGAGCATCGCCCCTATCAATATCTCTATGAAGATGCAACAGGACACATCTTTATGAATCAAGAGACATTCGAACAGATACCCATTAATCGCGAACAGATTACGGGTGTCGACTTCATGAAAGAGGGAGACGTGGTTGATGTGTGCACCGATACCACCGACGGAACCATTCTTTCGGCTGAGATGCCTGTGAAGACGACGCTCAAAATCATGCACAGTGAACCGGGGGTGAAAGGCAATACGGCAACGAATGCAACGAAGCCTGCCACTTTAGAGACTGGTGTTGAGGTGCGTGTACCTTTGTTTGTGAACGAAGGCGAGACCATTCAGGTCGACACACGCGACGGAAGTTACCTCGGACGCGTCTCAGAATAAATTAAATACAAACCTACTTTTGTGCGCTATCTATCCGCACAAAAGTAGGTTTTTTCATTTAAAATCCATTCGTTGCTATGAAATACTCCATCATTGTTCCCGTTTTTAATCGGCCGAATGAAGTTGAAGAACTTTTGGAAAGTTTGACAACACAGTTGCTTTCCGACTTCGAAGTGCTGATTGTTGAAGATGGTTCGCAAATCACTTGTGAAGCCGTTTGCAAGCGTTTTGCACAACAGCTTGATATCAAGTATTTCATGAAGCCCAACAGTGGCCCTGGCATGAGTCGCAATTATGGTGCAGAGCGTGCGCAAGGCGACTATCTTTTGATTTTGGATAGCGATGTGGTCTTGCCGCCAGACTATCTCAAAGCCGTTGACGATGAATTGAAAAAAACATCCGCTGATGCGTTTGGCGGCCCCGACAGGGCACACGAATCGTTCACCGATACACAGAAAGCCATCTCTTATTCGATGACCAGTTTCTTCACCACAGGCGGTATTCGCGGCGGGAAAAAGAAATTGGATAAATTCTATCCGCGCTCATTTAATATGGGTATCCGGCGCGATGTCTATCAGCAATTAGGTGGTTTCAGCGACATGCGCTTTGGAGAAGACATCGACTTCAGCATCCGAATTTTCAAGGCCGGCTATCGTTGTCGTCTGTTTCCTACGGCATGGGTGTGGCATAAACGCCGCACAGACTTTCGCAAGTTTTGGCGGCAAGTCTACAACAGTGGCATCGCCCGCATCAACCTCTATATGAAATACCCCGAGAGTCTGAAGTTCGTTCATGTGCTTCCTGCCGCTTTTACCTTTGCTTGTGCACAGTTTCTGCTGTTGATTCTCAACGGGCTTGTGCTGTATCTCTGTACCATGCCAGATTCCGTTTCCATCATAGGCATTCTGATGATGGTTTGTGGTCTCGCACCAATATCGCTGTATTCGCTCATCATTTTGATTGATTCTACTCGGCAAAACCATAGCTTTAAGATTGGAATATGGAGCATTTTTGCAGCCTATATCCAGCTGATTGGTTATGGGTGTGGTTTTTTCGAAGCACTTTGGAAGCGCATCATCTTGCGGCGCGGCAGCTTCAATGCCTACGAAAAGACCTTTTATCAATAGCCTTTCCCACCCTCTCTTTTCCACTCTTTACCGCACATGGAAGAAGCACACGAAAAACATTGCACCAGCATTGCGCATTGGGCCGAAGAAGATCGGCCGCGCGAGAAGCTCGAACGTCTTGGAGCTCAAGTACTGTCGAATGCCGAATTGCTGGCTATTCTCATCGGAAGTGGCACGTCTAACGAAAGCGCTGTCGCTCTGATGCAGCGCATCTTGAACGATTGCCACAACAATCTCAACACATTGGGCAAGCTCACCTGCCGGGAATTGCAGCGCTACAAAGGTGTCGGTCCGGCAAAGGCCATCACCATCTTAGCCGCGTGCGAGTTGGGCAAACGACGCGCTATGGAGAAGGCCGAGGAACGAAAGGCCTTGGATTCGGCGGCGGCCATCTACGAATACCTGCATCCACGCATGCAGGATCTTGATGTCGAAGAGGCATGGGTACTGCTGCTCAATCAGCATTTCCGACTCATAAAGTCTCTTTGTATCAGCCATGGCGGCCTGAGCGAAACAGCTGTCGACGTGCGCATCATGTTGAAAGAAGCCTTGCTCTGCAATGCCACTGTGCTGGCTTTGGCTCACAATCATCCCAGCAACCATGCGCAACCCAGCTCGGCCGACGACCAGTTGACCCGTCGTGTGCAAGCCGCTTGCGAAACCATGCGCATCTATTTTCTCGACCATGTCATTGTCACCGACGGGCAATATTTCTCCTATCGTGAAGAGGGAAAATTATAAAAGCCCACCGCTTTTCAAACAAAGCAATGGGCCGCAAGATGAAGTTAAGAAAATGTTAGAACTTTGATTCGCCCTCCACATATTGCCCTAACAGCAAATGTTCGCCATCGAAGACTGCATAGGTGAATTGCGAAATCCAATCACCCAAAATCAGCATGCGTGCCGTTTTGTTGATGGTTATATCCAATTCGATGTGGCGATGGCCAAAAAGCAAATAATCAATGTCGGGATGGTTGCGCTGATACTCCTGTGCAAACCGCACCAAATATTCTTTTTCTTCGCCCATGAATGGCACCTCCTTGCCATCTATTCGTTTCAAGCGGCTGTGCTTCGCCCAGTTCAATCCCAAGGCCATGCCCCAGCGCGGATGCACAAAATTGAGCAGTCGTTGGCAGCAACGGTTGTGGAAAACACGTCGCAAGAAGCGAAACATAGGGTCGGGATCGCCCAAGCCATCGCCGTGTGCCAAATAGAAAATCTTACCGTAAAGCTCTGTCGTGATGGGCGCTTTATGCACGATGACGCCACATTCCTTTTCTAAATAGCCATAGGTCCACACATCGTGGTTGCCCGTAAAAAAGTGCACTTCGACTCCATCGTCGGTCAGTTCGCTCAACTTGCCCAAAAAGCGCGTAAATCCTTTCGGCACCACGTAGCGATATTCGTCCCAGAAATCGAACATGTCGCCTAACAGATAAATCGCCGAGGCTTTCTCCTTAATACTGTCTAAGAAACGCACCAAACGACGTTCTTGCGTGCGAGCATGCGGAATGGCCAACGAACCTAAATGCGCATCGCTCAAGAAATAGATGTTCTTTTCCATGTAGATAAAGTTTAGTTACACGATAGCACCACCACAACTGCAAGCGGCGCCCCATTCATTCAAATCCCAATTCCACGCGCGCTTCCTCCGTCATCATGCTTTGATCCCAAGCAGGTTCAAACACCAAGTTGACATTGGTTGCCGCAACGCCTTCAACACTATCAACCTTTGTGCGTACATCCTCTAAAATAAAGTCGGCTGCAGGACAGTTGGGTGCCGTGAAAGTCATGTCAAGATCCACGTTGCCATCGTCCTTTACATCAATCTTATAAATCATGCCCAAGTCCCAAATGTTGACCGGAATTTCGGGGTCGTAAACCGTTTTCAACACATCAACAATGCGTTCCTCAATCTTTGTCTTTTCCTCTTGTGTCATATTTTTGCTGTCGTTATCGTTGCAAAGATAGCAAATAATATGAAATAGCAAGAGCCACGCGCCATATTTTTGTCGCCCACCGTGCTGCCACCTGCATCTTGTTGTTTTCGGCATGCAGCCTATTATGAGCGCTTTTCAGTTGTGATTTGCTTGAAAATATCTACCTTTGTGGTATCAACAACAACTTGACAAAATACCGTATTTGAGTGAGTATGTTGTGATTTGCTTGAAAATATCTACCTTTGTGGTATCAACAACAACTTTCCTCCTCCATTATGTTCGCCATGCACTGTTGTGATTTGCTTGAAAATATCTACCTTTGTGGTATCAACAACAACCTCCTTCGGGCAAGGCCCTCGACCTGAAGGGTTGTGATTTGCTTGAAAATATCTACCTTTGTGGTATCAACAACAACGCTATAGGTTTTCTATCGTCAGCAATGCGTGTTGTGATTTGCTTAAAAATATCTACCTTTGTGGTATCAACAACAACTAATGCTTTCATTCAATTTGTAAAGCAGGTGTTGTGATTTGCTTAAAAATATCTACCTTTGTGGTATCAACAACAACGAAACAATATTATTGATACCATCAAGATACGTTGTGATTTGCTTAAAAATATCTACCTTTGTGGTATCAACAACAACCTTCTACCTATGGGGCACAGAACGAAACGTATATAGAAGATGAGAGGCCGAAAAAGAATGAAGTTGTTTAACATCAAGATGTTACGCGTATTTAGATAGTTGAAGCTCCTCAAAACGAAATGTTACATCGTGTTACATTCATGTTACATCTGAGGGTTTATCCGACTGACGATTGATACATAAATGTTACATGGGTGTTAATTTGGGGTTACAGATGGAGGATGCGGAGCGATGAGGGGGCGATTGTATCGCTTCTTTTTTGTTTCCTCTTTTAAAAATATTATATGCGTTTTTATTCTATATAATTATTATTTAGTATATTTGCAGCAGACAAACAATGAGAATATGGCAAAGGTTATACATGTGCATCTACTGCATGGAATAGAGGGAACGAAGCAGAAGGATTGGTATTTCAGCAGCATATCGGCTGTATATACGGTATTCACGTCGAAACAGGTTGGAGCGACACGTAATTACTTGCTCCATGCAGGGCTTTCAGGTAATGGTACAATCGTTACGAAACGGGCCGTAATAAAGCAATCTACACTGATTTCGGGTGGTTCGGGAACAATGTATAAAGACTGAGAAGAGACGGGCTTAGAACTCTATAAAAATGGCATTAGAATGGGAGGTAATGGCAGGAATGGCATTACCTCTTTTTTGGGGTATATGGACGAGGTCGGTTTTGGGAAAAATACATAAAAACATGTGGATTGTAGGTGTTAGGTGGACTGTTAGATGGACAGTTTAGATGGACAATTTCAAAAGTTTAGGTGGACGAAACTCCTGCCAAGACACCCACTGTGAGGATATAGCAACAATCCAAAAAGGGGGGGTGATACAAGAAACTGACACTTTGCGAGCAACTTTGAGATAGCGTTACACCTTATTATGTATAGGGATTTAGGATAAAAAGGGCGTCTTCCAGGGGGGGCACCCCACACGGGGGTACACTTGGATGGTTTGGGAGGTGCCATCAGACGAGGCGGACAGGTCCGATGATGGTGCTGCGGGAGAATGTTGAAGTGACTGAATTAAAAACCTATATTATTGGGTGATTATTACCAAGTATCAATGTTTTTATCGTCATTATGTTTATTTAAGTAAGATAAAAAGGATGACATTATATTGTAGGAGTATGCGTTGCAGTTAATAAATGCCTGTGAATAAGATTCTTTATGATTACCATTAAGATTTGATGGGAACACATCTTTAGGAGAAATTAAATTTGATTCTGCCCCATTTTTGAATAAATCACATGCGCCTAAAATATAATGAGGTACTTTTGTTTCAAAAGTTAGAGAATCTTTATATATCTTTATTCTTATTTTTAATTCAGCATGTATAATAGTTGCATTATAAAGTCCTATGACCTGCCCCACATTTGCCCATTTCCCTTCACCGTAGCAAATATTATTAATCGTGTCTATCTTTATTTCTGCACCTTTTTCTAAATTAAGAATTGATTTTAAGAAGCCATCACTCCTTTTCGTCATTTCCTTTATAGTCATATCGCAATTATTAAACACAGTATACTTATAATAAATATCTCCATCCAAATTAAGTGGGAACTGTTTTATTGCCTCTTTTGCCCATTTCTTATTGCTACTTTTTTTTATTGCATTCCATTTTGCTCGTTTAGAAATAAAATCCATACATTCAAATTTTTGTGCAATAGAATTTGTCGAAGTTAGAAACGCAAAAGCTAATAATAGTAATAGATACTTTTTCATTGTGTAAAATTTTAATTAGTTTATAATACAGGATCTACAGATACAGAAAGCGGCGCGGGGTTGTAATCCCGAGAAAAGGACGGAGAGGTGTCGGATTTTGAGGAGACTTTTCGTTATTCTTTCTTTTGCCAACGTCCTCCTTTTATAACTTTGAAATATTCTACCCGACGTTCGCAGTGGTTGAAGAGTGGACATTGGTGACAAGCTTTTCTTTTTCAAAAGTTAGTTGCCGGATTTGCTCTTTAAGCTGTCCGATTTCTTCTGCTTGTTGTATTATCTTTGCATCTTTTCTTTGTATATAAGGTTCATACATCTTAAAAAAATCAGTTAATAAAGATTGGTCTGTTAGAGGATACGGCACTTCCTCTGGCTGGTTAGGCAGAGTTTCATACCCTGTTCCTGTCAAAAGCCACATAGCATTGACCTCGTAAGAAATTACGATTTTTTCCAAAACATCAGCTTTAGGAATAACCCCTTTGATATATCCTCTTATATTAGCCTCACTAACCCCTAATTTTGCTGCGAATACAGTATTCTTTCCATCTGCAAGGGTCTTAACTAAATGCTCTATTCTTTCGTGTATAGTCCCGTTTTTCGTCATAAACCACATTTTAATCGAAAATAATCACGATAAAACTTGTATTATTCGTGAGAAATCACTATCTTTGCAACGTGTCCCATTTGGAAACGCGCTCAAAGATACGAAAAAGGGGCGATAAAAAAGAATGTTTCATTTAAAAATTATAGAAGTATGAAGACTTACGATGTGTA
>NZ_BAJQ01000022.1 GCF_000613785.1 Segatella oulorum JCM 14966
TCGTGGAAAAGAATCATTATCAGCATAACTTCTGCCTTTGACATTGTAGAATTTTGATGATATTTTCTTTTCCCAGTAGGTTTTAGCGTATGTTTTAGTGTCATTGCATCAAAAAACTTGCAGAAGTCATCTGCCATACAAAATATTTCAGTAACTTTGTCCTCGGTGATCATAGCGATTTTTGTTTATAACTATTTGTATATTAGTTCTTTAAAGTTACAACAAATTTCGCTAATCACCAACTTTATAGACACTTATAATTCATCAAACTCACGTTAAATTACATTCGTGCCAAACGAAGTAGATTGAAACCAATGTTAAATTACATTCGTACAAACGAGGCAGATTGGCACCAATGTTGAATGACATTCGTGCAACATGAGGGCGTGCGTCAACAGAAACGCTGCCTTTTCGGATGTCGCTACAAAGGCCGTTTAACGTGAATAAGGTGTGGATGTATCAGTAGCTGTAAACCACAATCCTAACACGGTTAGGATGGCACCCCACAAAGTGTTGGTGGTTTGCTCGGAAACGGGCTTGGCAGGGAAATCAACTTTCAGGCCAACCGAAAAGGCTGTGCGCGGCGTTGAGGTGTCATAATGCAGCAACTGTCCCATGTAAGGCCCGTCGATAAACCGCAAATCGGCACGATGATAGCCACCCAACGCCCAGCGCAGGTCCCAATCCATGGTCAAAGCTACCGACGTGAAAAGATAGAGATCGAAGCCCACCCGCGGCGCAAATTGCAGCGTGGGGTTGCGCAAGGCATAGTCGACATTGAGCTTGCGCCAATGGTTTTGATGAAACACACTATAGGTTTTGCTGCCGCTTTGCCCCCAAAAGCTAAATGGGTTGACCATGACATTGCCGCCGATGAAAGGCTGCACGAGCCATTTATTGGGAAGGGGATAGAGCTTTGCGCCGCCGATGAAGTCGAGTCGATGGCTCTTTTTCAGCCCCAAACCGCTACCCAAATTAGTGAGCAATCCCTCGCGACCATAGGCCAATCCAGCCGTCAGGGCAATGTGTTTGTTGAGATAATAGTCGCCCATGAGCGTATAAGCCTCCCCTTCGTCGTCGCCAACAGAAATCGATTGTCCGGCGGGTGAGTCGTCTTCGAGCGTCGTTTTGCTCCAAGTGGCTTGCAACGACCATTGCCGTGGCTTTTTATTTTCGGTTGATTGTGCGGTGGCCAAGGCGGCAAAAGCACAAGCCAAGACCGTGAGCGAGCATCGTTTGCGACAAGTCGTCATGTGGTTTTGCAATTTATTTTGCGTTTAAATATAAGTTGACGAATTGGTAATAGCTCTGCGCTTTCGTAGCCAAAGCTTTGTTGTGCAGCTTTAACAACTGCTCTTCATGGGTTCCATTGGGCAACGCCTTGACACGATATTGGCGGATGTTGCGCACAGGCGAGAGCACAGTGAGCGTGTCGTTCTCCAAGTAACCTAAGTCTTGATAGGTGGCCATGAAGGCACGTGGCCGATAAGTGGACGCATAAATGTTTTGCCCTGCACAATGAACGGTGGTCTTGAGGTGCAGCAAAGCCAGCAACGTGGGCAACACATCAATCTGCGAGCACACCTTTTCCTCGTAGCCGGGGCGGATGAGTTGCGGCGCATAGACAATGCAAGGAATGTGATATTGGTCAACGGGCAACGATGTTTTGCCTGCACTTGATGCGCAATGGTCGGCAATCACCACAAACACTGTGTTGCTGAACCAAGGCTGTTTGGCCGCCGCTTGCAGGAAATGATGAATGGCATAGTCGGTATATTTCACCGCAGCTTCACGACAATGTGGGTCGCCATCAAATTGAATGCGGCCTTCGGGATAGGTATAAGGGCGGTGATTACTCGTAGTCATGATCTGTGCAAAGAACGGTTCGCCTTGCGTTGCATTGCGATTGAACACCGAAAGCGCCTTGTTGAACATATCCTCGTCGGACACTCCCCAAATGTTTGCAAAGTTGATGTCGCGCGGATTGATTTGGCTGCGGTCAATCACTTCGTAACCGTTATGCGAGAAAAAGTCGCCCATATTGTCGAAATAGCTGTAGCCACCATAGAGATATTGACAACAATAGTCCAACCCTTTCATCACCTCGGCAATGGAAAGATTGCCCATGCGGTTGGCTTTGCGCTTAATAATGCTCTCGCCTGCACTCGGCGGAATACACAAAGAGAGTGCCTCAAGCCCACGCACCGTGCGATTACCGGTGGCATAAAGGCGGTCGAACACCAAACTCTGCCCCATCAAACGGTCCAAATAGGGCGTGATATGCTGCGTGTTTCCGTAACGCGAAAGAAATTCAGCGCTGAGGCTTTCCACCGTGATGAGCACAATGTTGGGACGATTGTTGCCCAACTCATAGCCCACAACCTTGCTGCCTTGGGCATTCAAGCCCGTTAATCGGCGATAGTTTTCAACGACCGTTTGCCGAGGCAACATCGCATAGAACTGTGCATAGTCGAGCTTGTTGTTGACAAAGGCGTTCACAAAATCATAGGCACCATTTTGCGAAAGCTGGTCAACATATTGGTTGTCAGTTTGCAAACGGTGCAGGCTGCGGCTCAGAAAATAGCCACCCACCGCCAAAAGCAGATAGAGCAGGGTGTGAATGGCAAAGAGTTTGCCCGTGTAGAGCTTCGTGAGCTTAAACCGATTGCGGCGCGATTGCAGATAGACGATGCCCACACTCAGCGCCACAGCCACCACCATCAGCGGCACAATGGCATAGGACTCCATGATGTTGCCTAACACTTCGTGGGTGTAAACCAAATAATCTACGGCGATGAAGTTGTAGCGAACGCCAAACTCTTGCCAGAAAAAATATTCGCCCATTGACACCACAAGCAGCAGCAACACATAAATGGCCCACGTGAAATAGAGCGAAAAGCGGCGCCAGGCATCGCGCAACGGCCACACGGCAAAACGCAGACTGAAGCTCACAAACTTCCATGTCAGGAAGATTTTGGCTATCTTAGGCGCCCCGCCACCGTATTCATCGAAAATAGAATGGAAACCATAAACATAAATCAGACTGCCCAACAGCAACACTTCGATGCACCATCCCACCCAACGGTTGTATTTCAACTCGTTGAGACCGGGATAGATGACCAGCAGGGGTGCACAGCACAACAGCCCCACACCGAGGTCAGTGGCAAGGCCTATGCCCAACAAACGCAGGGTTTCGCCAAAACTAAACTGCGCATCTTGCGGTGCAGTGCACATCAAAACCACGCGGAGCAACAAGCCCACGAGCAAATAAAGCTTTAGGAAACGGCTCCCTATTAAAAACAAGGGATTACGGTAATTTAGGTTTCTCCTTCTATTCATGAGTTCATTTGTTTTCTGCTTTGCAAAGTTAATGAATTATTTGAGCTAAGCCTTTATTTTACGAAAAAACATCAAAAAAATTGGCCTTTTTGTGTCAAGAAGTATCATTTTCAGAGAGAAAACAGCCTATAAACCTTAAACCACATGGTTTTTCGATTGTTTATGCTATTTTTGCAGCACAGCAAACAGTTTGTAGATGTTAAGAACAACAAAGGAAAACAGATGAGAACGAAAAGAATAGTGCTGCTGATGGTTTGCGGGCTGATGGCCATTTGCAGCCATGCACAAACCACACGCGCGCAAATGAGCGGTCCGTTTTGCGCCTATGTTCCCCCACAAGTGGCCGACACCCTGCCCGTTCCCGAAGGCACTGTGCCATTTTATATCTCGCATTATGGCCGGCCTGGCAGCCGTTGGCTCATGTACCAAGCGCAATATGATGGCGTGTTGTCGTTTTTCTTCAACCCCAACAACCTCACAAAGTTGGGGCGTTCGGTGGCAAAACGCCTGACAAAAGTGGCACAGGCAGCCCATGGAAAGGCCGGTCTGCTCACCCCTTTAGGCGAGCAACAGCAACGCGAAATCGCACAACGCATGCGGCAAAACTACCCCACAGTGTTTCGCTCTTCGGCCACGGTTCATGTTTATGCGTCGCCTGCCGAGCGCTGTCAGCAAAGTAAAATGGCCTTCATTGCCGGGTTAAATGCAGCAAATCGTGCACCAATCGCTTTGCTTTTGCACAACGATTCGATAGCTTTTTCGTGGTTAGCCCCTACGAATGCCGAATTTAAAGCGTGGAAAGCGCGTCCCCACAAGCTACCCACCTTGCCCACAGCCCATTTTCTTACTGCGCTATTTCGCGACACAACGCAAGTGAATCGAGGAGAACGCTTGATGCACGAATTCTATAAACTGGCTGCCGATATGCAAAATGTGCCGCTGAAAATTCGTTTCGACGATGCCTTCGATGACGACGAATGGCGGGCCTGTTACGAACAATACAACTGGGGCATGTGGCTGGTTCACGGACAAGCGCCCGACAATCAAGGCGTCGCACAACGTGTGGTGGCACCCCTGTGGCAACAGATTGTCGACGAGGCTGCTCAAGCGTTGCAAGGCAAAGTGGCGGCCACCTTGCGCTTTGGCCACGACACCTCGCTCTATCATCTCTTGGCCTTGCTCGGCACAGACAAGCTCTCTGACGAGCATGCGAATGCTTTAGAACAGATTATTCCCATGGCAGCCAATCTGCAAATCGTGTTTTATTGCCGTCGTGAACAGGTGGGGAAGCCGCTCAGCCCCGACGATGTGTTGGTGAAATTTCTGCTCAACCAGCGCCCCATGCGGTTGTCAAAAGTGGGTTCGGAGGATGTTGCTCCCGATGGAAAGACGGGCTATTATTACCGGTGGAGTCGTGTGTTGGCCTACGTAGCAAAGCGGTTGGCCGCGGCCAATGCGCAGGGTCGGTGGGCCATGGCCTACCCTTTGGTGGGCACTGCCGGGCAGTTGCAACACTGAAACCATCCATAAACGGCACAGCATCGTCGGGAAAACGTTGTTCCCAAGGTTGGGAACGGGTGGATTTCACAAAAACAAGCGTTCCCAAAGTCGGGAACAGCGAAATCTAATAAAAATGGTTGTTCCCGACTTTGGGAACAACTGAAAACGAAAAAAATGAGCATTCCCGACCTCGGGAACGAGGATTTTTAAGAAAACCAGGTGTTCCCGAGGTCGGGAACACCTGGTTTTACATGTAGCATAATCCCCATACTCTTGATTTTCCCATCAAAATTTTCCTACTTGTGATGCACTAATCGTGTACACATGTCGCCCACAAAAAGAGGCGCTGTCTGCCCAACTGCCAAGCGAAGCGATGAGAAAAGAGGGCGGTTAATAGGTGAGATGCAGCACCTTTTTCCACTCGTCGTTGGCCTTTATCACCAAATCGCTCTCGGGATCTTCCTCTTTCTTGGGGAAGAATTTCCCCGTGTAGCAGGTGAGTGTGCGCATCACTACAGGAATTTCTGTAAAGGTGCGCTTTGAAATGACCTCGTTTTTATCGTTCAGCGCCTCCACTTCGAGCTTGATTGTGCCGCCCTCTGAGGTGCGAGGAAAGGTGTAGAGGTCGTAGGTTGAGGCCTCGGTGTGTGCTGAAGCGGCTACCACACGGTCCTCGGTCTGATGGGATTTCACTACGCCTACGCCGTCAACGACATCGAGGGTGCTGCTTCCACCCGTATAACTGAACTTGAGATGGGTGACTTCGGCAGGGATAGGGTCTTCGATGGTGAAGGCTATTTTGGAGACACAATGCTCCATCGTTGCCTGAATGTCTACGGCTCCCTCGAGGGTTATCTCACGCGCAAAAACGTAGGTGTCGGTCACTTTGCCGCCAAACGAAATCTTTCGGAATTCGGTTAACGACGCGTTTTCATGGCCATTATGCCCCACTATCACCAAATAATATTTGCCGGCGGGAAGACGGAAACTTAACTTCCCGAAGTCTTTGTCGCTGCTGGTTTGATTAACCGACAACACCTTTTTCCCCGTTCGGTAGGCAGCTACATGGAGACGCGTGCACACTTCACGGGCAGGTACCACGGCACGACTGAGGGTGTCATAACGCACATGGTCGAAATTCTTGACCAATACGTGCACTTCATAGCCTTCGCCTTTGAGTGGTTGCGAGGCGATGTCGGCCTTTTCGCAAGCAGAAAGGGTCAACAACAAGAGAATGGATGTCATCAATAGGTTTACAATATGTTTCATAAGGAATTTATTTGATGTGAGATAATTATTTCGTGTTGTTGTTAATAGTGAAGACCAGCAGCCTTTTTTCGATTGAATGGAGAATGGTTATTCGTGCAAAAGGCACATGCTGTCTAAGTCGGTTCAAAAATAGGAAATAATCAAATATGTTCCAAGTAAAATGCACTCTTTTTGCAAAAATCGGTGTTTTTTCTGCAAGACAATGTGTTTTTCTATGGATTTTAAAGCCGTTTTGTGTAGAATTTGTATTTTTGTTGGCATCAAAATCAATATACTGACAATGAAAAAATATTTGCTTTTAGGGCTGCTTTGTTGCGGTTTGCAGGCAACAATGGCGCAAAGTGCGTTGCAAGGAACATGGACGGGGAAACTGAAAACCAGTGCATTTGAGCTGACGGTGGTGCTTCATACTACACCAACAGAAGGAAAATCGATGGAATTTACCTTGGATAGTCCCGACCAATACGTGAAGGGAATTCCGATGACAACAGACTATCTGTCGGCTGACTCGCTGGCGTTGAGCATTAACCAAATGGATATTCACCTGCAAGGGCATTACCAAGCAGATGAAATCTCAGGCACGTTCCTGCAAAATCATTTCATTTTTCCACTGAAAATGACGCGCCACGAAGAGAAGATTTCGCGACCACAAACACCGCAACCGCCTTTCCCTTACACGCAACAAAAGGTTGTTTTCGAGAATAAAAAAGCGGGAGCTTCGTTGGCAGGGACGCTCACCTACCCCGTTAATTTCAAGAAAGGAAAGACGCCTGTGGTGTTGATGGTGACGGGAAGTGGGCAACAAAACAGAGATGAGGAGGTGTTTGAACACAGACCTTTTGCCGTCATTGCCGACTATTTTGCACGCCATGGCATCGCAACACTGCGTTACGACGACCGCAATTTCGGCCAATCAAAAGGGGGAGATGTGGCGCATGCAACGACACAAGACTTCGCACAAGATGCCGAAGCGGGCATTGACTACTTGAGGAAACGACATGAATTTGGAAAGATTGGCGTGTTGGGACATAGCGAGGGTGGCAACATCGCCTTCATCTTGGGTGCACAGCAGCAAGTGGATTTCATCATTAGCATGGCCGCTGTGGGCGTGAAAGGGGATGAAGCGCTGACAGAACAAGTGAACAAATGTATGGAAATAGCGGGTGAGAAAACGCGGATGACGGTGGCTGAATATCGGAAGCTAAACGTAGGAGGGCATGCACCATGGCTCGATTATTTCTTAGATTACGACCCAACCCGTGACCTTCGCCATACGACTTGCCCTGTTTTTGCCCTCAATGGTGACAAAGATTGTCAGGTGATTGCGACGCAAAACCTCACGGCCATCAAAGAGAAATTACCTATAAACAAAGCATCGCAAACAAAAATCTATCCACAGTTAAACCATCTTTTCCAACATTGTCAGAGTGGATTGCCCGCGGAATATCGACAAACAGCAGAGACTATCGCGCCCGAAGTACTGACGGATATGGCAAAATGGATTAACGACATTGCAAAATAAAGGGTTTTTATGTTGCAGGAATCTATATGGCTTGAGGCACAATGGATGCCCAAAAAGAAAAGCGTGACGAAAAATTCGCCACGCTTTTTCTTTTTATATTGACTAAGCTTATTCAGCCTTTGGTGCTTCTTCTGCTGCCGGTGCTTCTGCAACGGGCGCTTCAGGAGCAGCTTCAGCCTTTGTAGTTTTGCGGCTACGACGTGTCTTCTTGGCAGCCTTTGGTGCTTTTGCCATGTTCTCATCGAAGTCAACTAACTCGATAAAAGCTATTGGAGCAGCATCACCTTGACGTGTACCTAACTTAATTACACGCGTATAACCGCCGGGACGATCAGCCACCTTTGCAGCCACCTCACCGAAAAGTTCCTTAATAGCTTCTTTCTTTTGAAGATAACGGAAAACCACACGACGTGAATTCGTGGTGTCTTCTTTGGAACGTGTGATGAGCGGTTCTACATATTTCTTTAAGGCTTTTGCCTTAGCAAGCGTCGTAGTGATTCTTTTGTGCATAATCAATGACACGGCCATGTTGGCTAACATCGCGTCACGATGAGATGCAGTACGACCCAGATGGTTGAATTTTTTATTATGTCTCATTTTCTTTTTTTTCGTTTAAGCGGAAAAGAAGTAGACTTACTCCTTATCCAATTTATACTTTGCAATATCGGTTCCAAACGAAAGATTCAGACTCTCGAGCAAATCATCAAGCTCAGAAAGCGATTTCTTACCAAAGTTGCGGAACTTCAACAAGTCGGTCTTGTTGTACTGAACTAAATCACCAAGCGTTTCAACATCAGCAGCCTTCAGACAATTCAAGGCACGAACACTGAGATTCATGTCAACTAACTTGGTCTTCAACAACTGACGCATGTGCAAAATCTCCTCATCAAACTCTTGGTTGCCATCTTGATCAGGAACCTCTAAGGTTATCTTCTCATCAGAGAACAACATGAAGTGATAAATGAGAATCTTGGCTGCTTCTTTCAGCGCATCCTTTGGATGAATGGAACCATCCGTGGTCACTTCGAGAACTAACTTGTCGTAATCGGTCTTTTGCTCGACACGATAAGGTTCTACAGCGTAGCGAACATTACGGATAGGGGTGTAGATAGAATCGATTGGAAGTACATTAACATCTGTGCAGAACTCACGATTTTCATCCGCCAAGACATAACCCCGGCCTTTGTTTATCGTGAGATCTATTTGCAAGGATGCCTTGGCATCTAAATGACAAATCACCAAATCAGGGTTTAACACTTCAAATCCAGTCAGATACTTCGTTATATCACCGGCCTTGAATTCTGTGGAATTCTCTACGGTGATACTAACTTTCTCATTCTCGAATTCTTCTACTACTTGCTTGAATCTTACTTGCTTCAAATTCAAGATGATGTTGGTTACATCCTCTTTCACGCCAGGAACGGAAGAAAATTCATGCTCAACACCCGCAATCTTGATGGTGTTGATGGCATAACCTTCCAAAGATGAAAGAAGAATGCGGCGCAAAGCGTTACCAATGGTAACACCAAAGCCTGGCTCCAAGGGACGGAATTCAAACTTTCCGTACTTGTCATTGGCCTCCAACATCACTACTTTATCAGGTTTTTGAAATGCTAATATCGCCATTAATTCAATGATTTATTTAGAGTACAACTCAACGATTAATTGTTCCTTAATATTCTCGGGAATATCGGCACGCTCTGGTTTGTGTAAAAACTTACCGCATTTTGCGTTGTCATCCCATTCAATCCAAGGATACTTGCTATGATTAAAACCTGCCAATGCAGCTTCAATCACTTCAAGAGATTTTGACTTCTCACGAACCGCAACAACCATCCCTGGCTTAACTGCGAATGAAGGTATGTTAACAACCTTACCATCTACAGTGATATGCTTATGTCCAACGAGCTGACGAGCAGCTGCACGTGTAGGAGCAATGCCCAAACGGAACACAACATTATCTAAGCGACACTCCAAATTTTGAAGCAACACTTCACCCGTGATACCATCGGCTTTCGCAGCCTTCTCAAACATATTGCGGAATTGACGCTCAAGCACACCGTATGTGTACTTAGCCTTTTGCTTCTCTGCCAACATGACACCGTACTCAGAAGTCTTTCTACGACGGTTGTTGCCATGCTGTCCAGGAGGGAAGTTTCTCTTGGACAAAACTTTGTCAGCGCCGAAAATGGCTTCACCAAATCGACGTGCAATTTTAGATTTCGGACCTATATATCTTGCCATAATTAAAAATATGTGCTAAAAAATAATACAATTATTAGACCTTGCGGCGCTTAGGAGGACGACAACCATTGTGAGGTAATGGGGTGACGTCTATGATTTCTGTTACTTGAATACCTGTAGCATTCACGGCACGGATAGCAGATTCGCGGCCATTACCGGGCCCTTTCACATAGGCTTTCACCTTACGAAGACCTAAATCGAATGCTACTTTTGCACAATCCTCACCTGCCATCTGAGCAGCATAGGGAGTATTCTTCTTTGAACCACGGAAACCCATCTTACCAGCTGATGACCATGAGATAACTTGTCCCTCGCCATTAGCCAAAGATACGATGATATTATTAAAAGAACTATGAACATGGAGCTGACCAACTGCGTCTACTCGCACATTTCTTTTCTTAGATGTTGCTTTTGTCTTTGCCATAATTAATTTCCATTAAAATTACTTAGTAGCCTTCTTCTTATTAGCAACAGTCTTCTTCTTTCCCTTGCGAGTACGTGCATTGTTCTTTGTACTCTGACCACGAACAGGAAGACCATTACGATGTCTAACACCACGATAGCAGCCAATATCCATCAACCGCTTAATGTTCATTTGGATCTCAGAACGGAGATCACCTTCTACTTTGAACTCAGCGCCGATAATTTCACGGATTTTGGCAGCTTGATCGTCAGTCCATTCGCTGACCTTCAAGTCACGGTTTACACCGGCCTTATCCAATATCTTTGCTGAACTACTTCGACCTATGCCATAGATATAGGTCAATGCGATTTCGCCACGCTTGTTTTGGGGCAAATCTACTCCAACAATTCTTATTGCCATTTAAATTTGAATAAAATTTAATTTAATAAAATTTTCTCTTTAAAGAACGCACAAAGTTAGATATAAAAACTGATTTATTCCAACGATTACGATACTTTAACATTAACCCTGACGCAGTTTAAACTTAGGGTTTTTCTTGTTGATCACGAACAGACGACCTTTGCGACGAACAATCTTGCAGTCGGGTGTACGCTTCTTTAATGATGCTCTTGTTTTCATATCAATGTGTTATGAGATAATTATTTATATCTGAAAACGATTCTACCTTTTGTTAAATCATAGGGACTCATCTCCACTTTCACCTTGTCTCCCGGAAGAATCTTGATGTAGTGCATACGCATCTTACCAGAGATGTGCGCGATGATTTGTACCCCATTCTCGAGTTCTACGCGGAACATTGCATTCGATAAACTCTCAACAATGGTTCCATCCTGCTCTATAGCGGACTGTTTTGCCATAAATTTTGCAATCTTACTTAATGATTTTCTATTTCTTCAAACGTTGATAAAATTTCTGCTCGTCCCTTACGGATTGCTATTGTGTGCTCAAAATGTGCAGCAACCTGATGATCGAGTGTCACAATGCTCCACCGATCAGGCAACATGCCTATGTTCCGATTACCCAATGTCACCATCGGCTCAATGGCAATACACATTCCAGCCTTCAGCATAACACCATTTCCTCGCATGCCATAGTTAGGAATCTGAGGTGCTTCGTGCATTTCTTTTCCGATTCCATGTCCGGTCAATTCTCGCACGATGCCATACCCATGAGCCTCACAATGCGCTTGAATAGCAGCTCCAATGTCACCGACATGCTTTCCCGGAACGGCCTGTTCAATGCCCAAATAAAGCGATTGCTTCGTCACTTCTAACAGTTGTTTAACGGCTTCATCGACCTCGCCTACCATAAAAGTATAGGCAGAATCCCCATTATAGCCATTCAATAACGTACCACAATCAACTGATATAATATCGCCTTCATGCAGAACGACATCATCACTGGGTATTCCATGCACAACAACATCATTCACCGAAGTGCATATTGCTGCCGGAAAAGGCTCACCATAAGGATTAGGGAACCCCTTAAATGTTGGGATTGCCCCGTGATCGCGTATAAACTCATCTGCAACCTTATCCAAATGGCGCGTTGTAACGCCGGGTTTTATGTGGCGTCCTACCTCTGCAAGCGTCTTTCCAACCAACTGGTTGGCCTCACGCATGAGGTCAATTTCATCTTCTGTCTTCAGAAATATCTTCATTCTTCAGAGGTCTCTCCCTAATAGGCCGACACGCCATTGTTACGTGTATGTCCGGAATTGAGCAGACCATCATAGTGGCGCATCATCAGATGACTTTCGATTTGCTGGAGTGTGTCAATCACAACACCGACGAGAATCAATAAAGATGTTCCACCAAAGAACTGTGCAAAACCTTGCTGCACATTAAGAAATCCTGTTAAAGCAGGCATAACAGCTATGAAAGCAATGAAGAGTGAGCCGGGAATAGTGAGCCGAGTCATGATAGAATCAATATACTCTGCCGTATCCTTACCGGGTTTCACACCGGGTATAAAGCCGTTGTTGCGCTTCATGTCTTCAGCCATTTGTGTTGGATTCAATGTAATCGCCGTGTAGAAGAATGTAAATGCAACAATTAATGTTACATAGACTACATTGTATAATACACTTCGATTATCCATCAACGACCGCACAACCCAAGAAGCATTATCGCTTTGATATTGCACAATAGCTAATGGAATGAACATCAATGCCTGCGCAAAGATGATAGGCATTACATTTGCTGCAAACAACTTCAATGGAATATACTGACGTGCACCTCCATATTGCTTATTTCCAACTAAGCGCTTCGCATATTGCACAGGTACCTTTCTCGTGCCTTGAACCAGAAGGATTGACGCACAAACAACGAAATAAAGAATGAGCAATTCTACAATGAACATCACAATACCGCCCCCTGAAATAGCTGTAAAACGAGAGGTAACCTCCTGCACAAAAGCCTGTGGTAAGCGTGCAATAATGCCAATCATGATAATCATTGAGATACCATTCCCCACTCCTTTATCCGTGATACGCTCACCCAACCATAAGATGAACATGCTACCAGCCGCAAGAATAATTGTTGCAGGAATAATGAAGAATGTCCAAGAAATGCCGCTAGCCAAGGCCTGGCTAGCTTGCATTTTCAGATTCATGAGGTAGGCGGGTGCCTGGAATACTAAGATAGCAATCGTCAGCACACGCGTGTACCAGTTTATCTTCTTCCTGCCACTTTCTCCCTCACGCTGCATCTTTTGGAAATAAGGTACAGCCACAGCGAGCAGTTGCATTACGATAGAAGCTGAGATGTAAGGCATAATTCCAAGTGCAAAGATAGAGGCATTGGAAAATGCTCCACCAGAGAACATGTCTAAAAGCGACATCAGGCCGCCTTTGGTTTGCGACTGAAGTGTTTCCAACTTAGCCGGATTAATACCAGGAAGAACCACAAACGAACCAAATCGGTAGATTGCAGTGAACAGAATTGTGATGAGGAGACGCTGACGCAAGTCCTCTACCTTCCAACAGTTCTTTAGTGTCTCAATAAACTTTTTCATTTACTTAGATTATAGTTGTGCTCCCTCCGACAGCCTTAATTGCTTCTTCAGCTGATTTAGAGAAAGCATTTGCTTCAACATCAATTTTTGCTTTCAGCTCCCCGTTGCCTAAAATCTTAACCAATTCTTTGCCATTCGTGAGTCCTGCTTCTTTAAGATCTACGATGGTAATTTTAGTAAGACTCTTTGCTTCTGCCAAAGCTTGGAGCGTAGAAAGGTTTACAGCAAAGTACTCCTTGTGGTTCACATTCTTGAAACCAGCCTTAGGAATTCTGCGCTGAAGTGGCATCTGTCCACCTTCGAAACCAATCTTCTTCTTATAACCTGAGCGAGCCTTTGCACCCTTATGACCACGCGTAGAAGTACCACCGAGCCCAGAACCTGGACCACGACCAATACGACGACGAGAATGAGTAGAGCCTGCTGCTGGCGTTAAAGTATTTAATTTCATAATTTAATTCTCTTTGTTTTTATATTATTCAACGACGTTAACCAGATGATGCACCTTGCGAATCATACCACGAACGCTTGGTGTATCCTCCACTTCTACGACTTGTGAAATCTTACGAAGCCCCAAAGCCTGAAGTGTACGCTTCTGGTCTACAGGATAACCAATTTTGCTTTTTACTTGTTTAATCTTGATTGTAGCCATAGCTTATTCCTATTAACCGTTAAACACTTTATCCATACTGATACCACGCTCACCTGCTACGGTATAAGCATCGCGCATCTCAGACAATGCAGAGATGGTTGCTTTTACCAAGTTGTGAGGGTTTGATGAACCTTTTGATTTTGCAATCACATCGGTTACACCAGCACTCTCGAGCACAGCACGCATTGCACCACCGGCTTTCAGACCCGTACCGGCAGCTGCAGGCTTAAGAAGCACCTGTGCACCACCAAAAGAAGTCTCAACCTCGTGAGGCACTGTACCCTTCAACACTGGAACCTTTACCAAGTTCTTCTTGGCAGATTCAACACCTTTAGAGATTGCAGTCGTAACTTCGCCGGCTTTTCCAAGTCCCCAACCTACGACACCATTGCCATCACCTACAACGACAATAGCAGCAAATGTGAATGTGCGACCACCTTTGGTAACCTTCGTTACACGATTGATAGCAACCAAACGATCTTTCAGTTCTACATCGCTATTAATTTTTACTTTATTCATTGCCATAATCGTTTTAGAATTTAAGTCCTCCTTCTCTTGCACCATCAGCCAATGCTTGCACACGACCATGATAGAGATAGCCATTACGATCAAACACAACACTTTCTACACCGGCAGCCTTTGCTTTCTCGGCAACCAATGCACCAACGCGCTTTGCCTGTTCAATCTTTGCCAATTTCTCTAAGCCAAGTGATGAAGCTGAAGCAAGTGTTGTACCTGTCAAATCATTAATAACTTGCGCATAAATCTGCTTGTTAGAGCGGAAAACACTAAGACGTGGACGCTCAGCAGTCCCATTGACACTCTTGCGAATGCGGAACTTTATCTTAATTCGTCTTTCAACTTTCTTTGTTGTCATAATTGTTAATTCAATTAAAATTACTTAGCTGCAGCGGTCTTACCAGACTTTCTGCGAATAACCTCGCCTTGGAACAAGATACCTTTTCCTTTATAAGGCTCAGGCTTACGGAAAGAACGAATCTTTGCACAGATGAGACCTAACAACTGTTTGTCACAAGATTCAAGTGTAAGAATTGGGTTCTGGTTACGTTCAGACTTCGTCTCTACCTTAACTTCCTTGGGAAGCTCCATGAAAATGGGGTGTGTATAACCCAAAGAGAACTCAATAAGATTACCTTGATTAGAGACTCTGTAACCTACACCGACAAGTTCCAAAACCTTTTTGTAGCCCTCACTCACACCAACAACCATGTTGTTAACCAAAGAACGATAAAGACCATGGAACGCTTGTTTCTGCTTGACATCTACCAAACTATCTTCGTTGATGGTGAAAACCAAATGGCCATCGTTGTTCTCGAGCTTGATTGCAGGATTTATCTCCTGTGAAAGTTCGCCTTTAGGACCTTTAACTGTAACGACATTGGTCTTCGCATCGAAGTTTACTGTAACTCCAGCTGGAATACTAATGGGTAATTTTCCTATTCTTGACATATAAAAACCTCCAATTAGTAAACATAACAAAGAACTTCACCACCGATTTTTAAACCGGCAGCTTCCTTGTCTGTCATAACACCTTGAGATGTAGATAATATTGCAATACCTAATCCGTTAATAACTCTCGGCATGTCTTTATAACCAGTATACTGACGCAAACCTGGTGTAGAAACACGTTTTAAGCTCTTGATAGCGCTTTGTTTTGTTGAAGGGTCATACTTAAGTGCAACCTTAATTGAACCTTGGGGACCATCCTCTACAAATTTGTAGTTGAGAATGTAGCCCTTCTCGAAGAGGATTTTGGTGATTTCCTTCTTCAAGTTCGACGCAGGAATTTCAACGACACGGTGATGTGCCATGATTGCATTTCTGAGTCGTGTCAGATAATCTGCTATTGGATCTGTCATAAAATATAAATGTTTAATTAATCGGGACGACCCCGACAATATTAAAGAAAAATCGCGTTGAGTGATTGAAGAAAAGTGAATAGCAACACCATGACATTTTAATGGACTGCAAATTATGATAGAAAAGCATGTGAATTACACGTCAAAATGATGCTAATCACTCTCCAATATCGATGCTTTTAGTTTACCAACTTGCTTTCTTCACGCCAGGAATCAGACCGGCCGATGCCATCTCGCGGAATTGAATACGCGAAATTCCAAACTGGCGGATATAGCCCTTTGGACGACCTGTGATCTTACAACGGTTGTGAAGACGAATAGGATTTGCATTCTTAGGAATGGCTTGGAGCTTACGAGCTGCCTCATAAGCCTCGGCCAAATCGTTAGAAGTTGCAATAATCTTTTTCAGAGCTGCACGCTTTTCAGCATAACGAGCAACAAGCTTCGCACGCTTAACTTCGCGAGCTTTCATAGATTCTTTTGCCATATTCCTTAATCGTTTTTAGCGTTCTTGAATGGGAGACCAAAAGCTTTCAACAAAGCATAACCCTCTTCATCGGTCTGAGCCGAAGTAACAAAAGTGATGTTCATACCTTGAATGCGATCAATCTCATCAATGTTAATCTCGGGGAAGATAATCTGTTCGGTGATACCCAAAGTGTAGTTGCCACGTCCATCTAAGCGCGTTGCAATACCTTTGAAGTCACGAATACGCGGAAGAGACACGCGAATGAGCTTCTCTAAGAACTCATACATACGCTCTCCACGAAGGGTCACCATCACACCAATAGGCATCTTCTTACGGAGTTTGAAGTTTGCAATATCCTTCTTAGAATAGGTTGCAACGGCCTTCTGACCCGTAATGGCCGAGATCTCATTAATTGCTACATCGACAATCTTCTTATCTTGTGTAGCATCGCCAAGTCCCTGGTTAATGACTATCTTCTTCAATACAGGAACCTGCATCGACGAAGAGTAGTTGAACTGCTTTTGAAGTGCAGGAGCAATTGTCTCCTTATACACCTTCTTTAATTGTGCTGTATCCATTACTTAATTACCTCCCCTGATTTTTTAGCAACACGAATAACATTCTTGCCCTCATGCTGAATAGAAACACGAGTAGCTTTACCACTCTTAGGATCAATCAAACTGAGATTTGAAATATGGATAGAAGCTTCTTGCTTAACGATACCTCCTTGCGGATTCTTAGCTGAAGGTTTCATGCTCTTTGATACAAGGTTTACGCCTTCAACAATCGCACGATTCTTGTCAACTAACACCTTGAGCACTTTACCTGTCTTGCCTTTATCGCTTCCTGCAAGAACAACGACAGTATCGTTCTTTCTAATATGTAACTTACTCATTACTTATCTGTTTTATGATTATTTAAAGTACCTCGGGTGCCAAAGAAACAACCTTCATATTCACTGCACGAAGCTCACGCGCAACGGGGCCGAAAATGCGGCTTCCACGAAGCTCACCAGCATTGTTAAGCAATACACAAGCATTATCGTCGAAACGAATGTATGAACCATCTGCACGACGAATCTCCTTCTTGGTACGAACAATCAAAGCTTTAGATACTGCACCTTTTTTCAAATCACTCGAGGGGATGACATTTTGTACTGCTACAACAATAACGTCACCCACACTAGCATAACGACGGCCGGTACCACCTAAGACGCGAATGCACTTAGCTTCGCGTGCGCCGCTGTTATCACATACTGTAAGTCTTGATTCTGCTTGTATCATAATTACTTAGCTTTTTCAACAATTTGTACTAATCTCCATCTCTTTGTTTTAGACAGAGGACGAGTCTCCATGATTTGGACAGTGTCGCCAATATTGGCCTCATTTTTCTCGTCATGGACATGGTACTTCTTTGTCTTTTGGACAAATTTACCATAAATAGGGTGCTTCTCTTTGAACTTAGAGGCAATAACAATGGTTTTATCCATTTTGTTGCTTACCACAACACCCTGTCTTACTTTTCTTAAATTTCTTGTTTCCATCTGAACCATTATTATTTTTTAAGTTCTCTCTGACGAAGTTCTGTTTCGATACGCGCGATGTCTCGGCGAGCAAACTTAATCTGTGATGGATTCTCAAGAGGAGCAACTGCATGGTTCAACTTGAGCTGAACAAGCTTAGCTTTTACCTCTTCTAACTTCTCTGCCAATCCTTTAGCATCGAGTTCTTGTAATTCTTTCATCTTCATAGCTTAAGCATTTTTATCGAAATCACGTCTAACAACAAACTTGGTCTTCACAGGAAGTTTCTGCGCAGCAAGGCGAAGTGCCTCCTTTGCAATATCAAAAGAAACTCCTTCTACTTCAAAGAGAATGCGACCTGGTGTAACAGGTGCAACCCAACCTGCGGGATCACCTTTACCTTTACCCATACGAACATCAGCAGGCTTACGTGTGATGGGCTTATCAGGGAAGATACGTATCCACACTTGTCCTTGACGATTCATATAACGATTCACCGCAACACGAGCAGCTTCTATTTGGCGACTGTTGATCCATTTAGGCTCCAATGTCTTGATACCAAAAGAACCAAAGGCCAATTCTGTACCGCGGTGTGCATTACCTTTATTTCCACGACCATCTTGCGGTCTTCTATATTTTACTCTTTTTGGCTGTAACATGATAGTTCTCTGTTTTAACGGTTATTGTTTCTTCTGCGATTACCGCGACCGTTACGTCCGCCATTTGGACGACCACCATTTGCTTATCTTGAGCAAAGTTGGGGGTTAAATCACGCTTACCATAAACCTCTCCACGGCAAATCCAAACTTTTATTCCTAAGAGACCTACCTTGGTAAGAGCTTCTGTTGCACAGTAATCAATGTCTGCACGGAATGTATGCAGAGGAGTACGCCCCTCCTTAAACATCTCCTTACGTGCAATTTCTGCACCATTCAGACGACCAGAGATTTGAACTTTAATACCTTCTGCTCCTGCACGCATCGTATTTTGAATAGCCATCTTGATGGCACGGCGATAAGAAATCTTACCTTCCACCTGGCGAGCGATGTTATTTGCAACGATGTTTGCATCGAGTTCGGGCTTTTTAACTTCGAAGATGTTGATTTGAATGTCTTTCTTATAAAGCTTCTTCAACTCTTCTTTCAACTTGTCTACATCTTGACCACCTTTACCAATGACGATACCCGGACGGGCTGTACAAATAGTGATGGTGACGAGTTTCAATGTACGTTCAATGACAACATGAGAGAGACTGGCCTTCGCCAAACGCTCGTTCAGATACTTACGGATTTTACGATCTTCAACGATGTTCTCTCCAAAGCTTTTGCCACCAAACCAATTTGAATCCCAACCACGAATAATTCCAAGGCGGTTGCTTATTGGATTAACTTTTTGTCCCATTCTATTTAATTATTTTTCGTCGTTAGTTTTGGCATCAACAAATAATGTCACATGATTCGAACGCTTACGAATTCTGTAGCCACGACCTTGTGGTGCAGGACGCATGCGCTTCATAGTAACACCTTCATCAACAAATACTTTGCTGATATATAATTCTCCATCTTCGGCCTTACGGTCATTTTTGGTCTCCCAGTTAGCAATTGCAGAACGGAGTAGTTTCTCAACGTCTGCGGCAGCTTGCTTCTTAGAGAATCGAAGAACGCCTAAAGCACGGCTCACTTCTAAGCCACGAATCATGTCTACAACGTAGCGCATCTTACGTGGAGAAGAGGGAACGCCCTTAAGCTTTGCAAAGTACAAATTCTTACGAGCCTCTTTTATCTTTTCAGCTGCAATATGTTTTCTTGCTCCCATTATTATTCTTATTTGTTAAATGGATGTGTAACCTGCTTACTTCTTATTGTTTCCTGCATGACCACCAAAACGACGTGTAGGTGCAAACTCACCCAACTTATGGCCGACCATGTTCTCAGTAATGTAAACAGGAATAAATTTATTTCCGTTATGAACAGCAACAGTGTGCCCCACAAAGTCCGGGGAAATCATTGATGCTCTAGCCCATGTTTTCACAACACTCGCTTTTCCACTCTCGTTCATAGCGAGAATCTTCTTCTCGAGCGATACATTAATATATGGACCTTTTTTTAAAGAACGACTCATATCTTACTCTTTATTTTTTATTAGCTCTTTCAATTATATACTTGTTAGAAAGTTTCTTGGGTGCACGAGTCTTGAGACCCTTAGCGTAAAGACCCTTACGAGAGCGTGGATGTCCACCGCTTTGACGACCTTCACCACCACCCATTGGGTGATCTACAGGGTTCATAACAACACCACGGTTGTGTGGACGACGTCCCAACCAACGCGAACGACCAGCCTTACCAGACTGTTCCAAAGCATGATCAGAATTACCTACACTACCAACTGTAGCTTTACAAGCACTCAAAATCTGGCGTGTTTCACCAGAGGGGAGCTTAATAACACAATAACTGCCCTCACGAGAAGTCAACTGAGCAAAATTACCAGCCGAACGAACCAACAAAGCACCCTGTCCAGGACGCAACTCAATATTATGAATTACGGTACCAACAGGAATGTTTGCCAACGGAAGTGCATTACCAATCTCAGGAGCAGCATCAGCACCCGACATTAAAGTAGCACCTACCTGAAGTCCATTAGGAGCAATAATGTAACGTTTTTCACCATCAGCATAGTACAAAAGTGCAATGCGAGCAGAGCGGTTAGGATCATACTCGATTGTCTTGACTACGGCTGGAACACCATCTTTCTCGCGTTTAAAGTCGATCAAACGATACTTTTGCTTATGACCACCACCAATATAGCGAACGGTCATCTTACCAGTGTTGTTTCGACCACCGGTAGAACGTTTGCCGTAAACGAGAGACTTCTCTGGCACGGATGCAGTAATATCCTCGAACGTGCCAATAACCTTGTGTCTTTGTCCCGGAGTAACCGGGTTTAATTTACGTACTGCCATTTTTATTTAGATATTGCTATAAAAATCAATTGTGTCGCCGTCCTTAACGGTAACGATAGCCTTTTTAAAAGCATTCTTCTGCCCTTTAATCAGCCCAGCCTTTGTATAACGACTTGAACGCTTACCAGCATAGCGAAGGGTGTTCACGTCAATCACTGTAACATTATACAAGCCTTCGACCTCTTGCTTAATTTGGAGTTTATTAGCTTCTGGGCGAACAATGAAACCATAGCGGTTTGCATACTTGTCTGTTATCTTGGTTTGCTTCTCAGTAACCAATGGTTTAATAATAAATGCCATAATCTAATTCTCCTTCTTATTTATTTAAAACGCCGTCAATTGCTTTCAAAGAGCTTTCTGTCAACACCAAAACATCTGCATTCAAAACTTTATAAGAATTGAGTGCAGTTGCCAGCATCACATCAGCGCGCTGAATATTACGAGCAGACAAATATACGTTTTTATTAACTTCTGACAAAAGAACAAGCGTCTTTTTGCCCTCAACTTTGAGATTTTTAGCTAAATTTACGAATTCTTTCGTCTTTGGAGCCTCGAAATTGAAGTCTTCAACAACAACAATAGCATTTTCTTGAGCTTTATAAGAGAGTGCAGATTTACGTGCAAGCACCTTTACTTTCTTATTCAACTTAAAATCATAGTTGCGAGGCTTGGGACCGAATACACGTGCACCGCCTACTAAAACTGGTGAATTAATATCACCACGACGAGCACCGCCACCGCCTTTCTGGCGACCAAGTTTTCGGGTAGAACCGCTCAATTCACTTCTTTCTTTCGATTTAGCTGTGCCCTGACGTTGTGCGGCAAGATACTGCTTTACATCCAAATAAAGAACGTGATCGTTAGGCTCAATACCAAAGATAGCTTCATTCAGCGTTACCTTTCTGCCGGTCTCTTGACCCTTTATATTTAAAACGCTAACTTCCATTACTTCTTGATTAAAACAGTTGAACCATTACATCCAGCTACAGAACCTTTCACAAGGAGAAGATTGTGTTCTGGAATTACCTTTAACACTTGGAGATTCTGCGTGGTAACGCGATCGCCTCCCATTTGGCCTCCCATGCGCATACCCTTAAATACCTTTGCGGGATATGAACAAGCACCGATAGAACCCGGCTTACGTGCGCGGTCATCTTGTCCGTGAGTGCTTTGACCCACACCACCGAAACCATGACGCTTTACGACACCTTGGAAGCCTTTACCCTTAGATGTTCCTACAACATCAACAAACTTTGCATCGGCAAAGATTTCAACTGTTAAGGTGTCTCCGAGGTTATGATCCTCATCAAACTTGAACTCGGCCAAGTGCTTTTTGGGTGTTGTGCCTGCCTTCTTAAAGGTTCCCATCATGGCTTAGAAGTTCTATTCTCCTTTGCCTCACCGAAACCCAACTGAAGTGCTTTGTAACCGTCTTTCTCTTCTGTCTTAACTTGGGTTACAACACAAGGACCAGCTTCGATAACAGTGCACGGAACATTCTTTCCGTCGGCACTGAAAACGGATGTCATTCCGATTTTTTTTCCAATTAATCCTGGCATTTCAATACTTACTTTAATTAATTAATAATTTACCTCACTTAAAAATTAGACTTTAATTTCGACTTCTACACCAGAAGGAAGCTCTAATTTCATCAAAGCATCCACAGTCTTAGCGGTAGAGCTATAAATGTCAATAAGACGTTTAAAGTCTGAAAGCTGGAACTGCTCACGCGATTTCTTATTCACGAAAGTTGAGCGATTCACCGTGTAAATGCGCTTGTGTGTAGGCAATGGGATAGGACCACTAACGATAGCCCCCGTTGCTTTTACAGCCTTTACAATCTTCTCTGCCGACTTATCAACCAAGGTGTGGTCGTAAGACTTGAGCTTAATTCTAATTTTTTGACTCATTGTTCTTTTAATTATAAAATGATTAAATAAGAGCGTAAGAGGCACACTGCTTAAGAGTCATTCGCTAAGCAGCGCCTCTTTGCCCATAAAATATTCTTTACAGAAGCTCTGCGTGTCCGTGAACCTCTTCAAGTACTTCCTTAGCAATGCTTGTAGAAAGTGGAGAATGATGGTCATACTCCATAGAAGATGTTGCACGACCAGAAGTAATTGTACGGAGAGCAGTCACATAACCGAACATCTCGGCCAATGGAACCATTGCCTTTACGATGCGTGCACCGCTACGAGCTTCTTCCATACCTTGAACCAAACCACGACGTTTGTTCAAGTCACCAATCACATCACCCATGTTCTCTTCAGGAGTAACAACTTCAACCTTCATAATAGGCTCCATCAAAACAGGACCTGCTTTAGGACAGAGCACCTTGAAAGCCTGGTGAGCTACCAACTCGAAAGACAACTGATCAGAGTCTACAGGGTGGAAACTACCATCGGTCAAAGTCACCTTCATGCCTGTCATGGGGAAGCCACCGAGCACACCATTGCTCAAGCAATCAGCAAAACCTTTCTGAACGGAAGGGATAAATTCCTTAGGAACGTTACCGCCTTTCACCTCGTTCACAAATTGCAAATCACCCTCTGTGTAGTCTTCGTCCTTCGGAGCAATCGTTACATCGATACAAGCAAACTTACCACGACCACCCGATTGCTTCTTATACGTCTCGCGACTCTGTGCAGAACGCGTGATAGCCTCTTTATAGTTCACCTGAGGTTTACCTTGGTTACATTCAACCTTAAACTCACGTTTCAAACGGTCGATGATAATATCCAAGTGCAACTCACCCATACCCGAGATAATCGTTTGACCACTCTGCTCATCCGTGCGAACGGTGAAGGTTGGGTCTTCCTCGGCCAACTTAGCCAAACCGTTATCCAATTTGGTTACATCGGCCTGACTCTTAGGCTCTACAGCAATAGAAATCACAGTGTCGGGGAATGTCATAGACTCCAACACGATAGGTGCATTCTCATCGCAAAGCGTATCACCCGTGCGGATATCTTTAAAGCCTACGCCTGCGCCAATATCACCGGCATCAATCGAATCCATAGGAATCTCTTGCTTTGAGTTCATCTGGAACAAACGGCTGATGCGTTCTTTTTTCCCTGAGCGAGGGTTATAAACATAAGAACCGGCTGTAATCTTACCCGAATAAACACGGAAGAACACCAAACGACCCATGAATGGATCGGTAGCAATCTTAAATGCAAGTGCCGATGTAGGCGCATCCTCTGAAGGCTTACGATCTTCCTCTGCGTCTGTATCAGGGTTCGTTCCAACGATAGCCTGCGTATCAACAGGCGAAGGAAGGAATGCACAAACATAGTCCAACAAAGGCTGAACACCCTTGTTCTTATAAGAAGAGCCCAACAACATGGGGCAGCATTCCATAGCGATACAACCTTTACGGATAGCACGAAGCAACTTGTCTTCGCTGATCTCCTTACCTTCGAGATAGAGTTCCATCACTTCATCATCGAAGTTAGCCGCACCTTCTACGAGCTTTTCACGCCACTCTGCAGCCTCATCAGCCAAGTCAGCAGGAATATCTTCTATATCATATTCCGCGCCCATCGTCTCATCGTGCCACAAGATAGCCTTCATTTTAATCAGGTCTACAACACCCTTGAAGTTCTCTTCTGCGCCAATAGGAATCTGAATAGCGATGGGGTTGGCTCCCAAAATATCTTTCATTTGCTGAACCGTCTCATAGAAGTCTGCACCCGAGCGGTCCATCTTATTCACGTAACCAATACGAGGCACGTTGTATTTGTCTGCCTGACGCCAAACGGTTTCAGACTGAGGTTGCACGCCATCAGCAGCCGAATAGGTAGCAACAGCACCATCAAGCACACGCAACGAGCGCTCAACTTCAGCCGTAAAGTCTACGTGTCCCGGAGTATCAATCAAGTTAATCTTATAAGATTTCCCATCATAATTCCAGTTACAGGTTGTCGCTGCAGAGGTAATTGTAATACCACGCTCCTGCTCTTGCGCCATCCAGTCCATCGTAGCCGCGCCATCGTGTACCTCACCTATCTTATGCGTCTTACCCGTATAGAACAGAATACGCTCTGAAGTGGTTGTCTTACCCGCATCAATGTGCGCCATAATACCGATGTTACGAGTCAAATGTAAATCGCGATTTGCCATTTTCTTTTTGCTTTTAAATCAATTAGAATCTGAAATGAGCGAACGCACGGTTAGCTTCTGCCATACGATGCATATCCTCTTTACGTTTAAATGCACCACCCTGATTGTTGTAAGCATCCATAATCTCAGCAGCAAGTTTCTCTGCCATCGACTTTCCGCCACGCTTACGAGCAAAGTTAATCAAGTTCTTCATCGAGATACTCTCTTTGCGATCAGGACGAATTTCGGTCGGAACCTGGAATGTTGCACCACCAATACGGCGGCTCTTCACCTCTACCTGAGGAGTAATGTTATCCAAAGCCTGTTTCCAAATTTCGAGAGGAGCCTTTTCTTCATTAGCCATCTTCTCTTTTACGGTGTCAAGAGCTTTGTAGAAAATTTCGTATGAGATGGTCTTTTTACCATCATACATCAAATGGTTTACGAACTTAGAAACCTTTTGATCATTGTAAACCGGATCCGGAAGGATCACGCGTTTCTTGGGTTTTGCTTTTCTCATTTTGTTTGAAATAAATTCTGACTGGGGCTGTTTTCCTGTTCTTCAACACCCGCTCCCGAGTGTTTACTCAACCTGTTAACAACAAATCTCCAGCAAAACGTTTAATAAAAATCTTTTTGGGGCGCAGCAATTACTTCTTAGCTGCCTTTGGACGCTTAGCTCCATATTTAGAACGGCGCTGTGTGCGGTTAGCAACACCGGCTGTATCCAACGTACCACGTACAATATGGTAACGTACACCTGGGAGGTCTTTCACACGACCACCACGCACTAACACGATAGAGTGCTCTTGCAAGTTGTGACCTTCACCAGGGATATAAGAGTTCACTTCCTTCTGATTGGTCAAACGCACACGAGCAACTTTTCGCATTGCTGAGTTAGGCTTCTTAGGAGTTGTTGTGTAAACACGAACACAAACGCCACGGCGTTGCGGACAATTATCCAACGCCGGCGACTTGCTCTTGTCTACGATGTCCTTTCTGCCCTTTCTTACTAATTGTGAAATAGTAGGCATAATCTTACTTTTTAATTTATATATTTATTTGTTTATTATCAAATACCACAGAAAAAGGCCTTCAAAAGCCTATTTCGGGCTGCAAAGGTACAAACAAATATCCGAATTACCTAATTATATAAAAAGCAAAAAACCTATATCATTTTGAAATTTAAAAGATATAGGTTTTATTAACGATTATTCAAACTTTATTGCAGTTTTATGACTCTTCTTCGGGGATTTTAAAGGGTGTTGCGATGCTTCCTTCCTGCTCTGGAATGACAATCTTGCCAAATTGTTGCTCATAACGCTGCACGTTTTCTTGCAAAGCGCGCAACAAATGTTTCGCATGTTCTGGCGTCATCACCACACGCGAAACGACCTGTGGTTTGGGCATTCCAGGCAAAATCGACGCAAAGTCGAGCACAAAGTCTGTGTTAGAATGGGTAATCAAGCTAAATTGGCATAAACACCTTTAGCCATCTCGGGGTTCAAATCAATTTGAAGTCCCTCATTTTCTCTTTGTTCTTCGTTCATTGTTCTATGATTCTATATTTAAACTCATATTCTTTTCACCTTAATATATATAGGATTGCACGCTAATATATACCATATTGCCGCACAATCTCTATAAGATTGCCGCATAAAAGCAACGCTTTTACCCCACGCCCACTAACGAATTGACAATAATCACAACCAAGACTATAGCTGTAATGGCCACATAAAGCCAATCGCGCTGAATGGAGAAATCGACTAATGACAACACGACACGCATAATTGGTGTGAGCATCAACACCACAACACCTAACTGCATCCATTCTGTTGCCGACAGACTAAAAGCACCACGAACGATGCCTTCGAAGGTGGTGTAACTCACTGCGCCCTTATGAAAGGTCATATAATCGGGCACAGGATGGCCTGATGTGGTTGCCAAATAATAAATACCACCCACAAGTGCGATGATACAAGCCGCAAAAACACCAATACGCAGGGTGTTGCCTATCAGCTCATTCATGCCATTCTTGCTCCGTTTCCTTTTTCCATACTTAGAACTTGCCCATTAATCCGTTATAAATCATATTCACAGCCACTAACAAAATGGCAACAGCAAATATCTTTCTCAGCAAACTGACGTTGAGGTGTTTCAACAACTTTGCACCCGTAAGTGCACCACCCAACACACCTACCATGATGGGAAAAGCGATACCCGGCTCGATATAACCGCGTTGTAAATAAACCACAGCCGACGTTACCGCCGTCACACCAATCATGAAATTGCTCGTCGTGGTGCTCACTTTGAAGGGCACCTTCATGCACGAATCCATCGCCAACACCTTCAACACGCCACTGCCAATGCCCAACAAACCCGACAAAGCACCTGCAACAACCATGATCAGAAAGCCGCCCGGCACATTCGTCAGCTCATAGTTTTGCACGCCTTCTTTCGTGGGATAGCTGCCAAAGAGCTTCAACTTCATCGCCAAAGCACTACCTTTCACACCTACATGATCGACTTTTTGCCAATTTTGCATCACGGCCGTGAAGAACAACACCACGCCAAAAATCACAGCGATGACATTGGTTGGCATCCAAAGGGCTATCACGGCGCCCAACACAGCACCCACACTCGTAGCGATTTCCAAAAACATACCCAGGCGGATATTCGTCATACCCTCTTTCACATAGGCACTCGCCGAACCGGAAGAAGTGGCAATAGAAGCTACCAAAGCTGCACCAATGGCATAATGAAAATCAATGCCAAATGCCAAAGTGAGCAGCGGAATAACAATCACGCCGCCCCCTAAACCTGTTAAGGAACCTAATAAGCCGGCGGCATAGGCCCCCAACAACAAGATGATCGTAAATACTAAAACACTCATGCTACACGCTCTTTTGAATCAAACACATTTAGCTATGGTCCTCATGCTTAATATATTCCGCCAAAATTTCCTCTTTTCCACGTCTCACATCGCCTTCATAAGTCACGAAATAAAAACCCTTTCGCGGTGTCCATTCCATGCAAAACAGTTCTCCCGGATGTTCATATCCATTGTTTTTCAACTGCCGCAACACCCAAGCTCTCGACCGATGGGAACGCTTCAGATTGTGTTCCACAATAGCACCATTATTAATCAGCAAATGAGACTCGGCCATTTCGCCAGGCTCTGAAACCGTAACTGCACCATTGGCCTCAAACAAAACATCCTCCACGTCGAACATTGAGAAGATGCCTTTCTGCCGCAACAACATTCTAAACTGTTCCATTTCCAAACTGTTACGCTTAAAAGCCTTAAAGTTGATAATGCCGTTTTTCACCAAATACTCGCTCTCGCCTTTGATGAAATGACGCAATCGAGCCGAACGCATGCAAAAACGAACAAACAAGTTGAACGCTGTCCACACGGCCAAGGCAAACAAAATGTGCCACATCGACATATCGGGATTGTAAAGCACACCACCGACTAAAGCACCAATCACAAATGCACTCACCGTGTCCAGCGGCGTTATCTGTGCCATCTGTGCCTTGCCTGCAATGCGAAGAAAGGCCAATATGCCAATCATTCCCGTGATGAGCTTCAGCCCAATCTGAACATATACTCCCATACAACCATCTTCAACATTGAATTAAAACGCCGACAAAATTACGATTTTCTGCGTTGTAAACGAAATCAAACACAAATAAAATTGCTAATTCCTTTTGCCATAAAAAGTCAATAGCCGAAACGAAACCCTAACCAACCAACAACCGCTGTCGGTTTGGCACATCTAACAACCAATTCAAAGAAACGGGAAAAATAAAGACAGATGCCACAGGATGTTCCCCTATAGCATCTGCCTCAAACAGAATGAAATGCCGAAAAACGACACATTCGACAGATTTCTATAACGCGACAACGCTGCAAAAGAAACCTGCAACAAACTCTTAATTCTTTTTCAAAATCACTTGTTGATTGGTGAAAGCATAGGCCCTATCTAAGGCTTCCAGTAGTTGTGCCCATTCAGCTACGGGAACAATCTGCTTCTTATACACCTTTTGCACATGGACGATCACCTTTCCCTTGGCCTGTTCTGCATTGACCTCAAAACGGATCGCCGCATTGTCAACCAACGTGTTGAGCTTTTGCAAACTCTCTGCAGACACCGAATAGCCTGAAGGAACCTCCAAATCGAGGTTTACTTTATAGCTGCTGGGATAATCATAGTACACATCTTCGCTGCGTTTCCGCTCTTTTCCTTCCAAGTGCTTTTGCTGACCAATGAGCTGACCCACTGAAATGGTGAGGTTTCTGCCCGCCTTTTTCACCAGCCCATCCATCGTATAATCGGTCTGATAGGTAAAAGGTTGGTTGTCGTTGCCGAAACTTGTCACCCGCGTAGCATTGATTTTCACCGGCGCTTTGTCATGAAAACTCTTCACTTCGTCCTTGAAGCGTTCTTCAATATCCTTTTTATCTTTCTCGGCACGCTCCTTGGCCAAGCCTTCAGCCTTGCTCTTTTTCTCTAAGAGCAACGACTCATAGGTCTCCATTCCGTAGGGTTTCCCCCACGATTGAGCCATCTCTTCGGCCGAAGCTAAGGTCATTGCCAGCCCTTCTTTCTCGCAACCCGTTGAGGTGCTTTGGCGCACAATATGCAACAACCCACCGTCAACCGATGCCTTGACATCCACCGTTCTCACATTGTCTTCGGCCGTGCTTCCCGGTATCTTCATCGCCGTGAACGGACCTTTATAATACTTCTTCGGAAGGTCACAACGCGAGGCATCGCGGTTCTGAAAGGTTGAAGGCACCACATTTCCTCCTGCAAAATAGGGATAAATGGGCACATAAACCTTACCGTTTTTCAAGACAATGATGGGCGTCGCGTCGCTGTAACTGATGATCTTATCATAGGGTTCGTTTTCCCAACTGGTGGTTAAAGCGCGCGAGAAAGGCACGTCGGCACGCTCTAAAAGCTCTGAGAACAACGAAGCGAAACGGCTGTCATAATACATGTAAGGCGTCTTATACACGATGCTTCTCATCAACATATAGTTGTAGATATAATCAGCCTTTGCCTGGTCGTCGGCCAGCGTTTTGGCCTGCTTAATCACCTTGAGCATAAGCTTATCCATCGACCAACTGATTTTCGAATTGGCCCAAAGATTCCACGCATCCTTTTGAATAACCTCCACAGAAGGGTTGGCTTGCAGTCCTTTTTTCTTTGTACTCTCGGGCACATAGCTCAACTCCACCTTACCGGTGATATACAATAAGGTATAGGGAGCTTGCGCAACGGCATTGTATCCATACTTCGGGAGGGTCTTGTCAATGTCTTTTACACGCGCATCAAGCACCACTTCGTCGTCCGTGTTGGAAGCAACGAAATCGGGAGCACCGTTCAATGTGCGATACTGCGTGCACATTTTCTTGTCGATGGCGCAATGAATCTGATAGTCGAGTATGGGATATTCGGAGCGGAAAACAAAGGAAAGCGGGGGAATATTTTCCTCTTTCACGTTGTCAATGTCATAGATAAAATAATCTATCATATCGCCGATTTGCAAGTCGGGCACCGCCAATTTAGCACGTTTTTCCTTGCCTTTCTTGCCTTCTTCTACGTCTTGATAGTCGCTGCTGTCCACCTCTTTCTCTTGTCCGCTCGGCTTAATCACTTTCACACCGAGTACCGTTCGATGGTCGTCGCGACCCAAACCGCCATAGATGGGGCGGTCGAACTTGCGGTAATCAAAGGTTGAGAACTTCTCCAAAGCAGCCTTATCGTTAATCTTGATGAGGTAGCGTTGCAGGTGGGTACTGTTGATTTGTTTCACAATTCCCTGATTGGCATAGATGCTGAACTTGCGCTTTTGGTCGACAGTTGCTTCCTCATAGCGAGCCAGTATCACGGCAGATTCATTGTTGAACCGCGCCGGAACATTGCGGTTTTTAAACTGTGGCAGGTTGCGGCTCCACACCTCTTTTTTCACCTTTTCTACATACGCCTTGTAGTCTTTATCGTCAAATGCCGACACAGGCAGCGCGATAACAACCAACAAAAGGGCAAACAATGTTTTCTTCATATCCTTGTATCTTTTAATTGTAAATATCATTTTTCAGGTCATCTCCACGCCCGACAGCAGGCATTTTCAGCCTCTTCGTTTCAGCACAATCTGTTCATTGCAGGCGTCTTTCCACTTTCTCATCGCTTCATTCCATTTTACAATATTGGCCAGCGCCATGCGACGTTTGCTGATTTGCAGCTTCTGATGATACACGATGGTGTTGCCTTTTTTCGTAAACTGGCACGTAAGCGTTCCTTCGGGCGTTGTAAACGTGGCCGAAGGGGGCAGATAGTCCACCACATAACCGGCCGGAATCACCAACGAGGCCTGTCTGACCACATTGCAACGCACGGGGAAATAGTAATCGTGTACGCGCTGAGCAGTGTCGATTCGCCCGGCGAAAAGATAATTATGCGGATTCAAATCCACATACAAATCATTGCCGTCGCGCTGCAAAGCCGCCTCATTCACCACATCGCCCACAAAGCAAGCCCACGTGTGCTGGGCGTTATTGTCCTGCCATTTCACGTTGAAAATCTTCATGCGATGGTTGTCGGCATTGAGGTTGTTCCCCAAATAATCGCCATGATCTTTTTGCGATGCACTCGCCAACGACGTCATAAACCACTCTTTCATGTCGCCTCTTAAATGATACTGTGCCTTTCCTGTCAGGGCATTTCCCTTGATTTCGAACACATAATTCAAACTGTCTATCGATGTGTCGGGCTTGCTTCGCGGCACAATCTGCAGCAACGGCTTCGCCCCATTCTCAATCATCGCCTGCGAACCCTGGATGTGTTGCGGCACATAGTCGTATGGAATGTAGTTGCAAGTGGCATCCAAATAATAGGTTTTTCCCTTGAAAAAGAGTGTGCAAATGGCATGGTTGGCAGCCGCAAGTGTCGGCACATCGCTCATACGATAGGGTATTTCGGTTGTCCCAATATCGGTCAGTCGGGCATCAAATCCCTGCGCTTTCAACAGCGTTTTGAGCAACAACGCCATACCTTTACAATCGCCATAGCGCTTGCGAAGCACCTCTTTGGGCGTATCGGGGCGATGTCCCGAGAGACCAGCTTCAAAAGCTACGTAGCGGATGTGGTCCTGCACCCAATGAAAAGTGTTGCTGATGCGATCGACATCGGTTTTGCTTTGCACATTGATTTCGGCCAACACGTCTTTCATATTCGGCACATTCACATCCACATCGGCCATCGCTTTCGACCACGCATAAAGCGCATTCACATCCGCAAACGACCCCTTAATCAACAGATAAGGATAGACATTCGCAAACGGCGGCATGCGATCGTCCTCCTTCATGCGCTTAGCGTCGGTCACCGTGTAGCGATAAACCTCACCGTCCTTGGTGGTCTCGTGGGTACTCTCAATGGGAAAGCCCTTGAAATTCATCTCTTGAATGTGGTAACCCGACAGCGTTTTGGGAATCGTGATCGTCACCGTCTTGCTGTGCACGAAATAGTTTTCGAGCAGATACACGCGCGTAAAATATTTCGTGTCCTTGAAGATTCGCTCATAAGAGCCCTTCGAAGTCTTGCCCTTCTTGCGGATCTCGCTGCGCAAGATGCAACCTTTCGTGTCATCGTAAAACACATTCTCAGGGGTGATATTCTTATAAATCTTCTCACCCGAACCCGAGACATCTTCCAATTTGATAAACTCTCCATACAGCGCCACCATCTCGGGATAGACCGTCGAGGCCGAATTCGATTGAAACACCACGCGTTTTTCATTCTTAACCACCGGCTTTCCGTCGTCAATCGCAAAGGTATAATCGTCGTTGTTCTGTGTGATGATGATTTTATCATCCATTCCTGTGCAGCCATCACGGTCGGAATAAGCCATCCGAACAAACCCAACACCATGCGATAGCGTCCTAAAAAATTCATTTTCATTTGCTTGTAGTACACCCGTTTATAAACCTGGGACAAATATACCATTTTTTTGAATACCTTCATCGCTATCCATTGAAAAAATAAATGCTACAGAAATAAAAAGCATAAAAAGGAGAATGCGTAGAGGCATACGGGCAGAATAGCGCAGGGACGATGCCAACCGTCCATGCTTAATCCACCCAAACAGCATCAACCGTTCACGCGCAATCCACACAAACAAAAAAACATTTACGCGCAATCCAACCAAATGCCACCAACCGTCCGCGCGCATAATTCACCCAAACGACATCAACCATCAACGCGTAATCTGCCAAACGAAGCCGTAGGGGCGGTGCCTGTGTGCCCGCCCGAACGTCCGCGCAGCGGCGTTTCCATATCAAAAATATACGCATTGTGTGTGGGGAATTGAACGATGGATGCGCCCTTGTGGGGCGACACGGGCGGGCACACAGGCACCGCCCCTACCAATCCCCATCATATTTTTCCACGCATCCCACACAAACAAAATAACCATTTACATGCAATCTGCCCAAACGAAATTAACCGTCCCACACGCAATCTGCCCAAACGAAACCGTAGGGGCGGTGCTGCGTGCCCGCCCGAACGTCCGCGCAGCGGCGTTTCCATGCCAAAAATACACGCATTGTGCGCGGGGAATTGAACGATGGATGCGCCCCTGCAGGGCGACACGGGCGGGCACACAGGCACCGCCCCCACCAATCTCCACCAAACCGCACGGTGTGCCCTTACCCCATCATATTGCACATTCGATAGCCCACGCCAACCACGCGGTGTGCCCTTACCGCATCGCGGTTATACTTTCGAAAGCGTAGGGTTGGCAAGTGCAACGCAGCCTACCCTGGGTAACAATGCAAGTGAGGGGGCTACCCCCTTGGGGGTTGTACTTTTTCTCATCGCACATCATTACCACACGCGGCGAAAGGATGATCTCCCGCATGCAAATTGATTTTAAAAAGTACAATGCCGATGGCATAGGTTCCCCTCCACGATTTTACCCAGGGTAGATTTCGCTGCGCTCAATCAACCCTGGGCTGACAAAAGTACAACACCGATGGTGTTGGTTCATGTGCACCGTTTTCCCAACAAACAAAACCACACACGCAATCCACCCAAACGAAACCAACTGTCTACACACAATCTACCCAAACGAAACCGTAGGGGCGGCGCCTGTGTGCCCGCCCGAACGTTCGCGTAGCGGCGTTTCCATACCAAAAATACACGCATGGTGCGCGGGGGATGAACGATGGATGCGCCCCTGCAGGGCGACACGGGCGGGCACACAGGCACCGCCCCTACCAATCTCCATCATATTTTTCCACGCATCCCACACAAACAAAATAACCATTTACGCGCAATCCACCCAAACGACACCAACCACCCACACGTAATCTGCCCAAACGGAATTAACCGTCCGCCCCCAATCCACCCAAACGAAACCGTAGGGGCGCGCCTGCGTGCCCGCCCGAACGTCCGCGTAGCGGCATTTCCATAACAAAAAATACATGCATTGTGCGCGGAAGATGGACGATGGATACGCCCCTGCTGGGCGACACGGGCGGGCACACAGGCACCGCCCCTACCCATCTCCGTAATATTTTGCCACGCAATCCCACACAAACCAAATAATCATTTACACACAATCCCCCAAACGATATCAACCGTCCACGCGCAATCTGCCAAACGAAACCGTAGGGGCGGTGCCTGTGTGCCCGCCCGAACGTTCGCGCAGCGGCGTTTCCATACCAAAATATATTTGCGCATCACGTATCATACACGAGGATTTAACGATGGATGCGCCCTTGAATGCAGACGGGTGATAATAATTTGTATCGAGGTACCCATTAAAAGCGCACAAAGGGGAAAGTTCGGATACCGCCTAAATTATGCTTTTGTGCACCTTGCGGGCGAACTTCAATGGTATAATTATAACCACTACCACCACTACCACTCTTATAAAACACAATAGGGCTTGAAAAGCCTGGCTGGGTATATATTGTAGACGACCAACAGCGGTAGTTCATCGGATCGGTTCCGCCGGCACTAACAAAGGCATTTGTTATAACATCCAGTTTTTTCCCAAAAGTTACGTACATACCCGAAACGTTTGTTTTCTTGGCCAGCTTATCAAAAACATTGATAATTTCGCCGATGCCGGGGAAGTACCATTCGCCAAAACCTACCCCGTAGGTCGTGCGATGCCCAATAAAATGCGGGGTAGCGGGTTTGTTGGTTCGCCTTTACAAGGCCGTCTACGTCGGTGCTCGAAGTCCACGTCCAGTTGTAGCCGTTTTCATCTTGCAGCGCATCATCAGTATTTGCAAACGCGGTGGTATAGTTGTTGCCGTTATAAGTGGGAGAAGTGGTTGCTTCCCATTCTTGCACCGTTCCCTGCAATCCCATGGCAACGCCCTTTTGCGTATTCGTTTTCTCGCTGTACACGATGCCGATGGGTGTGCGCGACCCCTTCTCGGCCAATGCGCCGCAACTGCCATCTTGGAACAGATAGAGGGCATTGGGGAGAATGCGATAGGTGACGGTGTAGGAGTGGTTTTGCAGGGCGTCAATTTGTTTATTATAGCCATTCCCTGGTATTTGCTTTCCATAAAGATGGCTATTGGTGGCAAACGCGATATTACCTGCCACAATGTCTACCCCTGGTGTGAGATACATATAATCGCTATAGAAATCGTGTGCTCGCACGTAAGTGGTGTTATAATTAGTGGAAGTGGCTGGCATTTTGAAAGTCGACAGATAATAACTATTTAAACCAGGTACTCTCATTGTAACAACAGGCGAAGTGCCATCAATATTATATTGCCTTCCATAAGCAGCGTTCAAAACACCTGCGACAAATCCCCAAGGATCATCCATGTGATCAGAATAAGCAATGACATGCAAACGAACGCGGGTATTTTGATGGTGCATGGTAAAGTTCACTTGCCAATTATCGCCACTGATGGTCTCTGTGGCTGTGCCAATTTGCGCGTCGCCTGCAGAGGGAGAGTAAGTAGGTGATGCTCCTAAATGACAACCTGTGTTGATGATGAGGTGCGTTCCATTGTCTTCCACCGCATCGTTGATGCAGACAAACTTATAGGTGCCGGGGTCTAAAAACAGTCGCGTTCCGCCATCGCTTTGAAACACGCCACCGGTGACGGTGCCCTTGAGCAATTTGTCGGGGCCGGTGATGCGATTGCCGGTAACGGGGTCGAGCGCATAGATGGTGTAGTGGCCATCGGCGATGGGTTTCGGGGCGCGGGTCTGCTCTGCTTCGTCGTCTTCTTCGACGGTGCAGATGGCGCGCATGCCGTTGGCCAAAAGCACGGTGTCGGCTTTCGTTTCGTCTGTGCCCTCGGCACGTGTCTTGGCTTTGCCGCTTGAAGTTTCAAACGGTGCCACACTGATGTTGATGTGGGCATCGGTCACGGCAATACCGCCGGATGCCGGAATATTCTCTTCGCTGCTGCAGGCCGAGAGCAAGAGCGCTGCCTGAAGCAGGGCGAAAGCTACGAGGCTAAATGTTTTTTGCTGTTTCATTGTTTTGTCTTGTTTAATCTTGTTTTATTACGCCGCCATCAATCTCTTCTTCCTCTTCCCATTCTTCCTCGGTAGAGCCCGGCGTCTTCGGCGTCACCCTCGTTTTGGGTTCGGCTACGGGACGGACAGAGAGCCCGTTCGCCCGACCCATACGGTTCTGCGGGTTCACGCTGTACGGGGAGAACCACAGGCTGCAACCGTAGATGTCGTTCGGAACGGCCGACCAATAGTCGCCCCACCAGCCCACGTTGTACAGCAAACCGTCTCCGGAGCTGCGCATACCCATAGCGGGGAAATATACGGTGCCATCAGGAGAAGTGATTTTGTTGTTGAAGTTCCAACCCCAATCCCAAGCACCGCTGACATTCATCGGACCGCCGTTCTGCCCATTAGTCGTGAAGCCGGTGAAGGCTCCACCCGCAGGAACATGAAAACCAGCAGGGCAAGGATCATAAACAGTCTTAACAACTAAATCATTATTCCAATTATTACTACTTATGTTATTGGCAGACCAAAGATTATTATAGGTCACATTGTAATGGTCATAAGGACTAACATTAGAGAAATACATTACCCCTGGATTGTTAATGGTAGTGCCTATACTTTGAGCACCTGCAACAACTTTAAAACTGGGATTAGCCGATGTTTTACCATTCGGATAGAATGTATCCGTACCAGGCAAGGCATCTTTCCGTCCAAATTGATAGAGCGTAGCAAAAACTTCTTTATTAACACCTGGATTTTGTGTAATTTCAACAAAGCTTGATGTCTTGGTATGATTATTCCCGGCTTGCTGCTCAATTGTGAGACGCGCTTTACGTGGCTTGTCATAAGATGTTGCCTCGTATTTCGTATATGCTTGTCCCAAGGTGTTGCGAGTGAATTTATAAATCGTTCCATCGTGATTCTTCACTGGAATTACGTCTAATGCATCGGCATGATCGAACCACAAGTGCCACGACCAGGCAATTCCTGAACGAAGGACTCCTATAACGGCATTACCATTTTGAATATCTTCTCGCTTTACTTCAAACTCTAAGAAATTAGGAGAACCTGGAATAATATTGAAAGATGAAGGACGAACTAAATTGGGCTTATCCTCCCAAACCACAGTACCTCCTATCATACCTCCACCTAAATTTTGATCAATATATGGATTAGAAATATCCCTATCGTCAGCTTTAAACGTCTTCAGCACATATGGTGTACCCGCAGGAGCTGACGACTTAAAAGAATTAGTATTCCACATATTATTTCTGATGCTATTACCATAAACCAGTGGGATGCAATAATAGCCTGGTGCAGAAATGATATAGCAGTTGGCACTTTCCTCTATATAATTACGAGCACCATTTCCACTTGGGTTTGCAAGGTTATAAGGGTCACTTGCAGTGCCTTTTGGTGTGGCATTCTTCAACACATCGTTATATTCCTTCAGCCTATCGGTGATGGTTGCAGCCTCTACCGATGTATTCACCGACTCGGCGCTCCCTGCTACACCTGTGCCCTGGTCGGCAATATTACCTAACCAAGTTGGTTTTGCTGCGCGCGTCACCCAGTTATTGGTGGTGTAATCCCACTCTTCGTATTTGGTGACCTTCCAGGCTACGGGCTGTTTCGTGCCATCGGGTGCCTGACGATAGCTCGTCACTTCAAAAGCAGCCTCGCTATTGGTTTCGTTACCTTGATAATCAAATGTCTTGTTCTCTTTTGCCAACGTGAAGATATAACCCCAGCTTGAATTCTTTTGCGAGAGCTTATATTCGCGTGTGGTGTTTGCCTTCCATTCGCCAGTCAATGGGAATGAAACATGCTTGGTAGAACCACCTTCCTCGTAATAGATCGTAACCTTAGCATGATTGACATCTGATTTATTTGGTAAGGTTTGCGGAATCATCAAGAACGTGTAAGCTTCGCGTCCTGCACGATTGTTGGGATTTGTCGCAGGATTGAGTGCTCCGGCCAACATCGTGTTGGGCATTTCGGCAGCATTCATGTTGATACCATCGAGCGTTACGGTGGTTGCAGCATTGTCAACCGACTTCCATGTGCCCATTGCATTCAATGCATTGGGCAATTCGTAACGACCTTTGTATTTCACACCCGAAACTTCAATTTTCTTGATGGTGACAGGAGAAAGGTTGCTGCCGATGGAGAACTTCACAGCCGCCAAGGCATGCGTGAACTTGAGATTGCTCGTGGGGTCGTCGCCATGCTCATAGTGCACCTCACCCGAGCAAGCTGTCATCAAGTCTACTTGGTCAACAACATTGCTCTTCACCTCGAAATCCACATAAGGCACCTGTGCATGGCTGCTCGGTGAGAGCGTGATGCCATTGGCTGCCGTAGCCTCAGGCGACACTGCATAGAAGCGACCATAAACATTTACGGGCCAATCCCAATCGTAACGATTTACCAACGTACCATCGGGATTGGTCTTTTCGTTGTGAAACCATAACAATGCCGTACTCGGATTGGATGCAGCCGCAGAACTTGCTGCACGATAACCTATCGAGGAGAAGGTGCCAAGCGTGCTGGTGGTGAGAATTGTTCCGCGCGTCTTCGCATCTACTTTCACGGGGTTAAGACCCTCAACGGTCGACTCAATCAGGCAGAAGTCATGAGGATTACTGCCTGTGGCTTCAATCTTGCGAGGGGCAAAGTAGGCTGCAGGAATAGGTTGCAAACTCAAACCACGTGTTTGTCCGGTGGGGTTTTGTGCCAACGCATCCATCTGCACATCGCTCACATTGAAAGCCAATGTGGTGCCCATGTGCTTATTGGGCTTGTCGGTTGCCAAATCATCGTCGGCACAAGCAGCTGCTAAAAGAGCAGCAGCACCAACAGCAACGAGCAAACCTCGGTTGCGAAGTCTGCTCCATGCAAAGTTGCTCAACTTATTTTTTATCTTCATTTTTGTTGTTCCTTTTATTTTCACTCCATTCATTTGCCACAGCTATTAATCTTCGTCTTCGATTTCTTCGCTGCCGCCATCATCAAAATCACCCACCGAGATGCTACCCTTGTGGCCTGTTTCTCCACCGCCACCGGGACGTGCCGTGGGGCTTTTTGTTAATAACAAATACTCTTCCGGCAAAGGAATAACCCTGCACATAGGTGTTTCATACAATTTTTTCTTCATTTTTTGTTCTGTTTAAATGATTATATTTACTACTATTGATTTCTTACTTCACAGGTTCAGTTACACACACACGAAAAAGCATCTGCAAAGAGCTTTGAAAGCTCCTTGCAGATGCTTGAAACGGCAGACCGATGCCCGCGCCGGGCGCACCGCTATCGCCTTTGTAGAGAGGCTTAGACCGTTAGAATGTGTGTGTGTGTGTGTGTGTGTGTGTGTGTGTGTGTGTGTGTGTGTGTGTGTGTTAGCAAATTATTTGGTTCGGCCAAATAATTTGCGTTAAAAATCACACTATTTGAAAAATTATTTCTCGTTTGCATACGCACACCTCTGTTTTGTTCCTATTTTGTACGACGGACTTATTTGCCAAAACTATTGAAGTTGTACATCACACCAATGTTAATGTTGTTGGTGAAGGTTCCATCCTGCGTATAGGTGAAGTTATGGGGATAGCGATCCTTGGGCATGCGATAGACGGTGTGGCTATAGAAAAGCGACACGTTACGCGAGAGATTGTAGCTGAGCATGCCACCGAAATTGAGCGCAAAGGCTGTTCCGGCCTCACCCAAGAGGAGTGAAGGACCTGCGTAGAGGTAGGCATTCCAACGGCGATGACCGTCGTAACCAGCCAAGGCGTTGAGCAAGTTCAACTGATAGTCGAACGACACCAAATAGTTGGTGTAGGTTTGCTTGTAAATCGTTGTCCCATAAGGATAGCCGATGATTTCTTTCATCCACTCGAAACCTACGCGTGCACCGCTAACAGAATTGAAGTTATAGCCGGCAAAAGCAGTAGCGTTTTTGAGCAGACCACGGCTGTATTCGGTGAAACGCCAGTCCCAAAGGGTGTTGTTCCAACCAAAGCCGGCGCCCACAAAGAGTCCGGTGCGCGGAACATTGCGCAACGTGTCGGCTGTGTCGGTGGCATCGTTCAGGCGTGTTTCTTTGTCTTTAAACAGCACCGACATACCTACTTTCAAAGCAAATGCATTGAAGTTAACCCCATCCTTGCCACGCTGTGCGATGGGCATGAAAGTAGGTTCGAACGTCAATCGCAAGCTGTTGTCCAAACGCATCCAAGCCTGTAGTCCGACGCGAGCGGCAGAATAGCCACCCTCATAAGCATGCGAGGGACCGTCTTCACCGCGTTTGGAATGACCCAACTCGAAACCACCGAAGACGTTCACGCCGCATTTTGACTCCCAATTGTAGTCGCGATTAAAGCCAAGCGGATTGATGAGCACGTCGAAAGAGACGCCGCGCGTTCCGATTAACAGGCGTGAAGAGTGGTTGTGATAGTCGAACGATTTCCAATCGGCATTGGTCACATGGAAACCTGCACGTGCACCAAGAGCGGAGCTTAACCACCAGCCCATGGCTACATTTGCATCGAAACCATTGGCGCTTGCAAAACTCTGGGGCACCTTACCCAAGAATGAAGCACCAAAGCTGTAGTCGAAGAAGAACTTAGGTTTCCACTGCAACTCAAGCAGGTGCTGAGCCGCATCGAAATTATACATTGCACCAATGTTAAGGTTGTTGGTGTAAGTTCCATTCTCAGAATAAACCATAGACTGCGGATAACGATGCTTGGGCATACGATAAACGGTGTGCGTATAGAAGAGCGACAACGAAGGATTGATGGCATAAGTGAGCATACCACCACCATTCCATGCGAACTTCGTGCCGGCCTCGCCCATAACCAACGTTGGACCTGCATACAGATAAGCGTTCCATCGACGCAGAGGATTATAACCTGTCATGAAGTTGGACAATCCAAATTGATAGTCTAACGACACGAGATAGTTATTATAGGTGTAATTCTTCATACCCGGCCCTGCATTGTTGAAGAAACCTTGTGTCTCTTTCATCCACTCGCCTTGCAGACGAAGACCGTGTAAAGCATCGAAACGATAACCACCAAAGAAGATTGCATTCTTCAAGATGCTATGCTTGAAACCAGAGAAACGCCAATCCCAAACGGTGTTATTCCAACCGATACCAGCTGCAATGAAAGCACCTTTTCGGGGTTGTTCACAACGGTTGTATCACCCAAAATACGCTCATTTTTGTGCAAGTAGAGCACAGAGATACCTGCCTTTACAGCGAATTGATTGTATCGAATGCCACCGGCTGCACGCTGAATAACGGGAGCATAGGTGGGTTCTAATGTCAAACGAAGACCATCAGCCAAACGTGTCCACAACTGAGTTCCTAAACGGAAAGCAGTATAATTGCCCTCATAAGAACCAACAAAGCCTGGTTCTGTGCGCTTTGAATGACCGAATTCATAACCTGCTAACACATTGAAGCCGTAGTTGGAGTTCCAATTATAGTTCTCAACAAAGCCCAAAGGATTAACCAACACGTCTAAAGCGAGACCACGAGAACCCACTAACAATTTGGTAGGTTGGCTTGCATAGGTGGTCGTATTCCAGTCTGTATTCTCAACATGCAGACCTGCACGTGCAGCAAAGGAAGATGTTAACCACCAACCAATAGAGGTTGTTGCACTGAAACCACGTGCATTACCAAAGTTTGTA
>NZ_BAJQ01000021.1 GCF_000613785.1 Segatella oulorum JCM 14966
CGCGGGAACAATATTTTTCTCCTTTTATCGTCACCGTGCGGCGCGGGAACAATATTTTTCTCCTTTTATCGTCTCCCGTGCAGCGCGGTAACAATATTTTTCTCCTTTTATCGTCACCGTGCGGCGCGGGAACAATATTTTTTGCGTTTGGCAGCAATCTTTTGTAGCAAAAACGCAAGTGGCGATATGTAATTGCAGGAACGCACGGGCGGTGCATTCCTGCAATAGGGATTGATTTTTATTTCTTCCAAGCGTCGATAATGGCTTTGAAATCAACGGGCTTCAGCGAAGCACCGCCAATCAAACCGCCATCGATGTTGGGCTTAGCGAAGAGTTCGCCGGCATTCGATGCATTGCAGCTGCCACCATAAAGGATGGTTGTGTCTTCGGCTGCAGCCTGACCATACTTCTCTGCTACGATAGAACGAATGTAGGCCAGCATCTCTTCGGCTTGGTCGGATGTGGCCGTTTTGCCGGTGCCGATGGCCCAAATGGTTCGTAGGCCAAAACAATGTTCTTCCACTCTTCGGCAGAGAGATTGAACACGCTGCCTTCGAGCTCGGCCTTTACCACTGCGTTCTGGCGGTTGGCCTCGCGCTCTTCCAAAGTTTCACCGCAGCAGAAGATGACTTTCAAACCATGCTTCAAGGCCAGGAGCACTTTCTCTTTCAAGATTTCTGCGGTCTCGCCATAGTATTGGCGACGCTCAGAGTGGCCGAGAATGACATATTGTGCGCCGGTGCTCTTCACCATTTCGGCAGACACTTCGCCCGTGTAAGCGCCCTTCTCTTTGTCGGCACAGTTCTCAGCGCCTAAGCCAACCACACTGCCTTTGAGCACTTCGGCCACGCTGGCCAAGTGGATGAAAGGTGTGCAAACCACCACGTCGCAGTGGGGCTTGTCGTTAGCCAAAGAGTCCTTTACGTTGGTTGCCAATGCAACTCCATCTTGCAGGTTGAGGTTCATTTTCCAGTTACCTGCTACCATTTTCTTTCTCATATTGATTTTTTTTATTAAAGAGTTGATATAAATTGTCTTTATTCTTTTTTTCTTTCAGGCGCACCCATTGGCTCCATGCCCAGAAGCGGTCGGCTAAAGTGAGCAAAGTGAGTGGGAGGACGAACCAAAGCACGATGACAATGATTTTGCTGGGCACCGAGTCTTGGGGCATTTTGGCCCATGTGGCCTGTGCGATGGGGCGCGAAAGGTCGTCGCCGGCGGGCAAAGCGTTGTGGCTCCATTTGTTGATGATGGTGCCATTGTGGAGCAACAACAAGCCCGGGTTGCTGCGAATAATGGTCTTCAAGACCGTCTCGTCGGTCGAGAAGAATGGATATTCGGCGCCGGTGAGGTCAATCCATCGGCGAATGGCCTTGTCTGTGCTGGCCGTTAAACCATAGAAGGGGATGCGCTGTTGCTGTGCATATTCGTAGAGCTGGTCGATGTCGCCAAAGTTACCGTCGTCGGCCGTTTCTAAATGGGGGGCAATGAGCAAAAAGGTGTAGCCCTTGTGTTGCAGGATTTTTGTCGTGAGATCGTCGCCCGTGCGCAAATCCTCTATTGCGAAATCGTGAATGGGCGGAACGTAACCGGCCTTCACGAGGGTTGTCTTGCTGTCGATGAACGTCCAGGTAGAGTCGGGGTAGTTGTCCAGCGTGAAGGTCTTTTGCTGACCATTCTTGCTCAAGATAAACGTTGTTTCGTATTGGGGATGGGGTGCTCCTGCAGGGGTTTCCATTGCTTGGGGTATGTTCACGCCAATGCGATAGGGGCGAAAGTCAAACTGCGGCAAATCATACAGGCTCCAAAGGCTGTTGATGAGCGTGAACACCAGTGTGTAGTTGATGATAATCCATTGGGTGTTTTTGCGCACAAAGCGTGTCATGTAGAGCGGTTTCCAGCCCACGACGGCACTGCAAGCCAGCAATACAATGTTTTTGAGCAGAGTTTGTGTGTTGGTGAGATGGATGGCATCGCCAAAGCAACCGCAATCTTTCACGGTGTTGCTGAGTGCCAATCCCAATGTCACCAGCGTCATGAACACCATGAAGATAAAGGTCAGCCGCGAGGTTTGGCGTCGGCGGATGGCAAACAAAAGCAAAATTCCCAAGGTGAATTCCAAGGCCGAGAGCGCCACCGATGTGCCCAATAACAGCAACTGGGGCACCGCACCCGTTAGATGGAGTGCGCCCAAATAGTCCTGCAATTTATATTGCGTTCCCATCGTCGATGCTTTCACATAGCCCGAGAAGATGAAAACGAGCGCCAATATAAATCGGCTGACCTGAATGAGCCATTTTAAGAGCTGTTGCCTCACGCTGATAGTTGCTTAAGTTGCTTCGTTGAGTTTCACCACACCGAAAACGGCATAGTTGATGATGTCCATATAGTTGGCATCGATGCTTCAGAGACTAAGGTCGCACCGCCAAGGTTTTCAATCTCCTTGATGCGTTGCAGCTTAGTTAAAATCAAATCTGTGTAGCTGCTGATGCGCATTTCGCGCCACGCTTCATCGTAGTCGTGGTTCTTTCTTTTCATCAGTTGAAAAGCAGTTTCGGCTTGCGCATCATAGGCTTCTAAAGCTGCTTCGGGCGTGAGATCGATGGTGTCGGCAAATCCTTTTTGTAATTGAATGAGCGATGATGCCATAGTTAATCAGCCCAATAAACTCGGGTCGGATGCCTTCGTCGACCAAAGCCTCGTGCTTAATTTCAATCGAGCGAATGCGTTTGGCTTTGATATAGAGTTGATCGGTAAGCGAGGATGGGCGTAGAATGCGCCAAGAAGCGCCATAATCATGCAGCTTTTTGGCAAAAAGTTCACGGCATTCGTGAAGCACATCCTTGAATTGTTCCTCGGTTTTGCTTTTGTTCATTGATGCTATTTCTTAGGCTTGCAAAGTTACTGTTTTATGCTGAAATAGCCAAATTTTAGGCTTTTGGATGCCCGTTTAGGGGTGTTGCTGCCGGTAGTGTATCATGCGCACCACGCCACACATCGCCTCATAGCGTGCTTTGAGCGAGTCGCAACGCACGCGCAGCAAATTCTTCGTGCGCAGGTCTTGTGTGGTTTGCAATGTGGCTAACGTGGCTTGCAACGTTGAGTCGGTCGTTGCCACATCGCTTTGTGCCATGTGCAACGAGGCATTCTGCCAGATTTTGAGCGCCGCCTTTCGTGCTTTCACCGCCTCGGGATAGTCTTTGCGCAAGGCCATGATCGAGTCCAGCGTGGCACGATAATGTCCCTTGTCATAGAGCTGTTGGATTTCCGACATCAACGCAGCTGCTTTATCCTCCTGCGTTTCGGCGCAACTGCAAAGCAGCGTGCAGAGCAATAGCAACGAAAAACAATTCTTCATGGCTGCAAAAGTATAAAAAATGGGTTGAAACGCCCACTTTGCCCTCGCTTTTTAGTAACTTTGCAGGCAATTTAAAGCACGTTAAGAGAAAAAATAGGAATGAGAAATCTCACGAAGAACGATTTAGCAGCACTACTCAATCAGGATATATTTCACCAAATTTCAGCCGCAGCCGACCGCTTGGGCATGCCTTGTTATGTGGTTGGCGGCTATGTGCGCGACCTGTTTTTAGACCGCCCTTCCAACGACATCGATGTGGTGGTTGTGGGCAGTGGCATACAGGTAGCCAACACGTTGAAGCAGGCGTTGGGCAAGAAAGCCTACCTCAGCGTGTTTAAAAACTTTGGCACAGCGCAGGTGAAATATCGTGACTTGGAGGTGGAATTTGTGGGTGCACGCAAGGAGAGCTACAGCCACGATTCGCGCAAACCGCATGTGGAAGATGGCACATTGGAAGACGATCAGAACCGCAGAGATTTCACCATTAACGCCTTGGCCGTGTGCTTGAACGCGTCCCATTTCGGCGAACTTGTCGACCCTTTCGATGGCTTGTATGATTTGGAGGATGGCCTCATCCGCACACCGCTCGACCCCGACATCACTTTCTCCGACGATCCGTTGCGCATGTTGCGCTGCGTGCGTTTTGCGGCACAGCTCAATTTCTTCATCGACGACGAAACCTTCGACGCCCTCACGCGCAATGCCGAGCGCATCAGCATCATCAGTGGCGAGCGCATCGTGGGCGAACTCCATAAAATCATGCTCACAGCCGCGCCCAGTAAAGGTTTCATCGACCTTTATCGTTGCGGCCTGTTGCAGCGCATCATCCCCGAACTCACGGCGTTAGACATTGTGGAAACGCGCAATGGTCGTGCCCACAAAAACAATTTCTATCACACCCTTGAAGTGGTAGACAATCTGGCAAAAGCACAACAAACAGCCGGAATCACAGGCGAAACGCAGCTGTGGTTGCGCTGGGCAGCACTCTTCCACGACATCGGGAAACCCCGTTGTAAGCGTTGGGACAACGTTTCCGGCTGGACCTTTCACAACCACAACTTCGTGGGAGCGAAGATGATTCCCTCCATCTTTCGGCGCATGAAACTGCCCATGGACAGCAAAATGAAATATGTGCAAAAGATGGTCGACCTGCACATGCGCCCCATCACGATTGCCAACGAGGAGGTGACCGACAGTGCGGTGCGCCGCTTGCTGAATGATGCGGGCGACGATATCAACGACCTGATGATGTTGTGCGAGGCCGATATCACAAGCAAAAACCGTGTGAAGAAGCAACGGTTCTTAGACAATTTCCGCCTCGTGCGCCAAAAGTTGGCCGACCTGCAGGAACGCGATTTCAAACGTTTGTTGCAGCCTTGCATCGATGGCAACGAAATTATGGAGCTGTTTCATCTCGGCCCGTGCCGCGAAGTGGGCCAATTAAAACAAACCTTGAAGGATGCCGTGCTCGACAATAAGGTGCCCAACGAGCGCGAACCACTCATGGCCTTGCTCATGAAAAAGGCCAAAGCCATGGGTTTGGTGGAGTAGGCACACGCGCCCACTCTTCTTCCTCGGTGATTCATCCCTACCCATCTCCGTTATACATCCGCGCACAATCATCCCCAAACGGAACCAACCATCCACGCGCAATCCACCCAAACGAAATCAACCACCCACGCGCAATCTGCTCAAATCCACCAACCGTTCCGCGTACAATCCATCCAAACGAAACTGTAGGGGCGAACATCCACGCGCAACTCTCTCTCAAGCAAAATGCGTAGGGTGGCGCCTGTGTGCCCGCCCGAACGTCCGCGTAGCGGCGTTTCCATACCAAAACACACGCATTGTGCGCGGGGATTTTAACGATGGATGCGCCCCTGCAGGGCGACACGGGCGGGCACACAGGCACCGCCCCTACCACGCTCCGTAATATTTTTCCACGCAATCCCACACAAACAAAAGAACCATTTACGCACAATCCATCCAAACGACATCAACCGTCCCTATCAATCCCCACCAAACCATGCGGTGCGTCATTACCCCATCGGGTTATACTTTCGATAGCGCAGGGTTGGCAAGTGCAACGCAGTCTACCCTGGGTAACAGTGCAAGCAAGGAGGCTACCCCCTTGGGGGTTGTACTTTTTCTCATCGCACATTATTACCACACGCGGCGAATGATTTCCCCACACGAAAATTGATTTTAAAAAGTACAATGCCGATGGCATAGGTTCCCGCCCACGACTTACCCAGGTAGATTTCGCTATGCTCAATCAACCCTGGGCTGACAAAAGTACAACACCGGTGGTGTTGGTTCATGTGCACCGTTTTCCCAACAAACAAACAACCACCCACACGCAATCCACCCAAACGAAACCGTAGGGGCGGTTGCCTGTGTGCCCGCCCGAACGTCCGCGCAGCGGCGTTTCCATGCAAAAATCACATATCATGTGTGGGGATTGAACGATGGTTGCGCCCCTGTAGGGCGACACGGGCGGGCACACAGGCGCCGCCCCTACCAATCTCCATCATATTTTTCCACGCAATTCCACACAAACAAAATAACCATTTACGCGCAATCTGCCCAAACGATATCAACCGCCCACACGCAATCCACCCAAACGAAACTGTAGGGGCGAACATCTACGCGCAATCTTCCCCAAACAACATCAACCACCCACATGCAATCCGCCCCTACCCATCTCCACCAAACCATGCGGTGTACCCTTACCCCATCGGGGTTATACTTTCGATAGCGCAGGGTTGGCAAGTGCAACGCAGCCTACCCTGGGTTATGATGTAAGCGAGGAGGCTACCCCATTGGGGGTTGTACTTTTCTCATCACACATCATTACCACACGCGGCGAATGAATGATCTCCCGCATGCAAATTGATTTTAAAAAGTACAATGCCGATGGCATAGGTTCCCCTCCACGACTTTACCCAGGGTAGCCTCCTATCGTCGGCAACCCTGGGCTATCAAAAGTACAAGCCCTACAGGCTTGATTCCTCCAGATCCATTTACACACGCGGATTAACGACATTTGCACACATCACCTCCCAAACGAAATGCGTTGGCCATGCGCAATCTGCCCAAACGAAACCGTAGGGGCGGTGCCTGCGTGCCCGTCCGAACGTCCGCGCAGCGGCGTTTCCATACCAAAAATACACGCATTGTGCGCGGGGAATTGAACGATGGATGCGCCCTTGCAGGGCGACACGGGCGGGCACACAGGCGCCGCCCCTACCAATCTCCATCATATTTTTCCACGCAATTCCACACAAACAAAATAACCATTTACATGCAATCCCCCCAACGAAATCAACCACCTATGCGCAATCCCCAAAACGGCATCAACCGTCCATGCGCAATCTGCCCAAACGAAACCGTAGGGGCGGCGCCTGTGTGCCCGCCCAAACGTCCGCGTAGCGGCGTTTCCATGCCAAAAACACACGCATGGTGCGCGGGGAATTTAACGATGGATGCGCCCTTGTGGGGCGACACGGGCGGGCACATAGGCACCGCCCCTACCAATCCCCGTAATATTTTTCCACGCAATCCCACCCCAACGAAACCAACCATCCACGTATAATCCACCCAAACGAAACGCGTAAACAATCCACACACACATCGGGGGCGGAAATGCATCGCGCACTCCCGCCCCCATTCTTTAAAACAAATTGTGTGTATGCAAACTGGCATCGAGATGATGCCCATTTGTTTTAAAGCAAGCTATTTCTTTGGTGTGATTGTGGCATCGCCTTGGCCGCTGCCGCCGGGTTTATTTCCACCGGGATTACCCGAGCCGCTGCCGTTACCAGACCCGCCGTTACCAGACCCACCGCCGTTGTTACCAGAACCGCCGCCGTTACCGGACCCACCGCCGCTGTTGCCCGAACCACCATTACTAGACCCGCTGCCGTTACCAGACCCGCCATTGCCAGAGCCGTTGCCAGAACTGCCATTGCCTGAGCCATTACCGCCCGAACCACCGCCCTTCTTCCCGCCGTTCTTCGCCTTGGGCACTTCCGACTCCTTCACCTGCACCAGCTTTTTCTTACTCACTTTTGCCCAAATGCCGGACGAACGGCCATCGATGGTCAGGCGATAGCATTTTGAAGCGCCCGAGCCGCGGCTCTCGCCCGAATAATGCAGGGCTTCGGGAGCTACGCCGAGCGTCTTGGCCAGCGCATCGAACAGCGGGGTGAGCATCTTGCGTTGGTCTTCGATTTTTGCCGCATTGGCCTTCGCATTCGACGTTTCGCGCTGTTTGAGCAGCGTATGGCGGTTGTCCACCAACTGGTTGTAGCGGTTGATCAAGGCGGTGATGGCTGCCGACGGCTCGAGGTCGTCCAACGAATCGATGCGGCGCACCACGGCGTCGATGGCCTTGTCGGTGACGCGGCGCAGGGCCTTCATGTCGTACAGCTTTTTGTCGCCGGCAAACCTGCCGCGGAAGGCCTCGTCGAACGCCTTGTTGTGGTCGCCGATGCGCTTCACGGCCCCCTCGGCATGCAGCACCTTCAGGGCTTTTGCGGCCTCCGTTTCGGCCAAATCGGCCAGCAGATTTTTCAGTCCGCCCGTCTCCTTGTCATAGTTCATCGTGGCCACGCCGGCATAGCGTTTCATGATTTCGCTGACGCGTTTCGCCGCCTCCAGCTCTTCCGCCTCCTCGCTGTAGAGGCCCGCGTCCACGGCATGTTGCAGCGAATAATAGGCCTTGTCGCGTCGGTCGTCCAACTCGCGCAGCTGCGCATTCATCGCGTTTCCCCGTTGCGGAAACACCGCCTCGTCCTCGGCCTTGAAGGCATCCTCCAACGGTTTCAACACAGCGGTTAATTTTGCCACGTTCGCCTCCTTGGCCATGGTGAGCAAGTGGTCGGTGAACTGATAGTGCTCCAGGTGCTGGAGGTGTCCTTTTTTAACTGATTTGATGATCATAACTTTTAAATTTAAGTGAATAAAAAAAGTAATTAATTTATAAAATGGTGTGTTCGTCCATGGACGAAGCCTTGTTTTTTCTGTTTTCGGTTGTTCGTCCGTGGACGAACAGCGGTTTTTGTTATTTTTATGTGTTCGTCCATGGGCGAACGACTGTTTTTGTCGTTTTCCGCCTTTCGTCCGTGGACGAACCCTGTTTTTTATTGTTTTTGGTTGTTCGTCCGTGGACGAACAATATCAATTAAAATAAAATTTATTGGAATGGAACTGCACAGTAGCCCCCACCTTGATTACTCCAATGTATCTGCCCATTAAATATAGGAGAAGGAGTCTCACTTGCATATGTAAGTCCACACATTATTGCATAACCAAAAAGATACACTTGACCTAAGGGAGTATAGTTGTTGTCATTGTATCTGCTAGAAGTCCAATAGAGGCATTGATATCCAAAACTTTCAGGCTTATTACTTGTCCAGCCACATTCTCCGAATGCAGGCAAAAAGAAGTAATCTCCAATATTACTGGGTGCACCTGTATGGATTGTAAAGGTCCAGCCTCCTGTTGTTGAATTACGATAATCTGTCCCCATATATTGTTCCTTCATATTGGTTTCCGTAAATGTGGCAGGAACACTTCCACTTGCTTTTAATTCAGCCAAGATGACACTCTTCTTTTTTAGCCAAAGGCCTCCTACAGTTACCAATCTTCCTTCATTTACATAAACCCCACCTCCAGAAGATACCCAGTGTGGGTCACCATTTTTAACATAATACAGGGCTTCATTGATATTGGGGAGAGTTTTAAAGAATGGCGTGGTAGCTTCATGGGTGCCGGTGTTTGTAGCGCCATGATATGGTGTAGATATAACATGGCTATCTGTGTAGGGATATATGGCATCAAAAGCCCTATAAGAATTATATATTTCACTACCAATTTCTTTTGGTGTGAGATTAGCCGTAACATCTCTAATCTTCCCCTCTGCACACGTAAACCCCGACAGTGTCTTCGTAAAGCTTATTGCGGTATTGCTATTATCTTTTACTTCATAATCAATTGTTAAGTTGTACGTGCCAGGAGCAAGCACCATATAAGCACCATTCACAGATAAATTTTCAGTTGTAGTGTTGAGGGTGAAAGGTGAAGCGCTACCCAAATTAAGTGTAATCGTTTTAGACGCGTTAGAGGGTGTTTTACCAATGAGTGTGCCATCAGAGAAATTGTAATCGCCCGCAATATCTTTGTCGGCAGTAACCGTGATTTTAGTGACTTTGAGATTCGCACCAATAGAAGCGTTGGTACATCGCGGCACAAAACACAAATAGCTGGCTTTATGTTCGAGGGTGAACTGATGGTCTCCACCGCCTCCTTGTGCGGTAGCTGTGCCACAATCACCAGCTACACCAAGATGACTAAAGTCATTGGGATTGGTTTGTGTTTGCTGGTTAGCAATCCGCACGCTGTTTACATTGTTGCTTGTGCCCACATAGCGCACTTCGGGGTTGAACTTTTTATAGTATCCATCCCAATAGCTGGTGCGGAGTTTAAAGTTGGCTTGAGCCTTGTTGCTGGCTGTGGGGAACGTGGCGGGGTCGCTTTGGCGAAAGGTGCCTTGGTCGTTCTTCACCCAAATGCGGTCAGTAGGTTCCCAAAACACTTTGGCTGCTTTTCCACGCTCATGGGTTGCCGTGGTGCGCGTCTTCGCCGAAGCCGTTGTTTCGGGCTGGTAGCCTACGAAAGTCACCGTAGGCACATTGGTTGTGTCTTGCTGCGACTTGTTGCTTTGATTGGCATTGTCTTCGCTTGCACAAGAAGCAAAGAGTAATGCTGCAACGCATAAAAAACTTAGTTTCTTCATTTTCATTTCAGCTTTATTCATTAAATAAACTACTTGATGGGGCAGCGGGTGCTTCTTCCTCTTCGTCGTCCCAGTCGTCCCAATCGCCGTTGTGCTTTTTGGCGTCACCACCATCGCCACCATAACCAAGTTCACCTGCATTGCCGCTGGCTGCATCTAAAAGACTTTCAACTGCCATTGGATAAACTTTGCTTTCGGGCTTTATGTATGCCCGCTTTGTTGCTTGTTTCTTCATTTTGTTAAAACTATTTTTTAATTGTGAGTTATTTTATCCTTGTTTTGCATACAAAATCCGTTCATTTATGCATGCAAAAAGGGCATGCAAAAAGTTTATGAAAAACTTCTTGCACACCCTTTGTTTATAAGTGATTATGTTGTATATTACGCGCGCGTAGGAGCGGACGTTAGAATGTGTGTGTGTGTGTGTGTGTGTGTTACACAATTATTTGGATTGACCAAATAAAAAGGCATAAAAAAACAGGCAGAAGAAAAATTCTTTTGCGCTGCGAAGGTTGCCTTATGGTGTAAACTACTCATCACTTAACGTTTTATTTTGTTGGCCGCAAAGTTAAATGTTTTTAGCGAAATGGCGAAATATTTTCGAAAAGAATTTCCTTTTGCGGTGTTTTCGATGTGCTAAACGGTGTGCTGAACTTGGTTCCGGCGGCATCGAACAACGATTTTGGGGTTGTGGCATCACCAAATTTTCGTTTGCGACATGGTGCCACCTTCTTATATTTTTTACTACCTTTGCTCGGCAATGAAATATGTAGAAGTTGTTCTTCCCCTGCCTTTGGATGGCCTTTTCACCTATTCGTTGCCCGAAGAATGGGCGCAGCGGGTGGCTTGCGGCATGCGCGTGTTGGTGCCTTTTGGTAAGACGAAGCACCACATTGGCATCGTGTGGCACCTCACGGATGTGAAGCCCGACTATGAATTGAAGCCCATTCTCGAGGTGCTCGACGCGCAGCCGGTGCTCTTGAACCAGCAGATTCGCTTGTGGAATTGGATGGCCGACTACTATCTCTCGCCTTTGGGCGACATCTATAAGGCTGCGCTTCCCTCGGGCATGAAGATAGAAGAGGGCTACAAACCCAAAATGGAGACCTATGTTGCGCTGGCTCCTGCGTTTCAAAACGAGCAGGCGTTGCACTTTGCACTGAATGCGTTGGCACGTGCCACGCAGCAACAAAGGGTGATGATGGCCTATCTTTCGCTGTCGCATTGGGATAGGCTTTCAGCCGCCATGCCGCAGCCTTCCGTCACGCCCATCACGCGCGATGAGCTGCTGAACGTGACGCATTGCAGTATGGCCACGCTCAAAGCACTGGTTGATCGCGGCTTTCTCACCCTTTATAAGCAGGAGGTGGGGCGACTGAACAGCGCGATAACGGCGACGGCTCCGCTACATTCGCTCAACGCAGCGCAGCAAAAAGCCTACGACGAAATCAAGGAAACGTTTCAAACGCGGAACGTAACGTTGCTGCATGGTGTGACCTCGAGCGGCAAGACGGAGTTGTATATTCACCTCATCGAGCAAGCGATTAAGGAGGGAAAGCAGGTGCTTTATCTTTTGCCCGAAATTGCCTTGACCGTGCAAATCACCAACCGTTTGAAGGCTGTTTTTGGTCAACGTCTCGGCATTTATCATTCGAAATATAGCGATGCCGAGCGGGTTGAGATATGGAACAAACAGCTTTCCGCTGTGCCCTATGACATTGTGATTGGTGCACGCAGTGCAGTGTTCCTGCCTTTTCAGCGGTTGGGCTTGGTGATTGTCGACGAAGAACACGAGACGAGCTTTAAACAGCAAGAGCCTTCGCCGCGCTATCATGCGCGGAGTGCGGCCATCATCTTGGCCAATCAGTATGGGGCGAAGACGCTTTTGGGCACAGCTACGCCGTCGATGGAGAGCTATAACAACGCCATCAGTGGGAAATATGGGCTCGTCAGGCTGACAACGCGTTACCAAGACATTCAACTGCCGCAGATTGAGGTGGTGGATGTGAAGGATTTGAGGCGGCGAAAAATCATGAAAGGGCTTTTCTCGCCGCAACTGTTGCAAGCCATTGATGAGACGTTGGCTGAGGGAAATCAGGTGATTTTGTTTCAAAATCGCCGCGGATTTGCGCCGATGCTCACGTGTAAAGATTGCGGGTGGGTGCCCAAATGTGCCAACTGCGATGTTTCGCTCACCTATCATAAACAGCTCAATCAGCTCACTTGCCATTATTGTGGCTTCACCTATACGGTGCCAACCCACTGCCCTGAATGTGGCAGTGAGCAGCTCACCACGCAAGGTTATGGCACCGAAAAGATTGAAGATGCCATTCAAAAGCTGTTCCCACAGGCTAAAATCGCGCGGATGGATTTAGACACCACGCGCACGAAGAACGCCTATGAGCGATTGATTAGCGATTTTTCGCAGGGCAAAACGAATATCCTCATCGGCACGCAAATGATTAGTAAAGGGCTTGATTTCGACCATGTGCAGGTGGTGGGTATCTTGGATGCCGACACGATGTTGAACTATCCCGACTTCCGTGCCTATGAGCATGCTTTCACGATGATGGCACAAGTGAGCGGACGTGCGGGGCGGAAGGGTCGGCAGGGGCGTGTGATTTTGCAAACGAAGATGCCCGATTTGCCGCTGATCCAGCAAGTGGTGGCCCATGATTTCAACCATTTTAGCCACGATCTGTTGGAAGAGCGTGCGTTGTTTCATTATCCACCGTTCTATCAGTTGGTGTATGTCTTTTTGAAACACAACAAGAACGAAGTGGTCGAAACGGCTGCGGTGGAGATGGGAAGCCGACTGAAACAGCTCTTCGGCACGCGCGTTTTAGGCCCCGATAAGCCCGCTGTGGCGCGCGTGAAGACGATGCACATCCGCAAAATTGTGATTAAATTGGAGCGAAATCTCGACCCCAAAAAGGTGCGTGAAGCACTGCGGTGGGTGCAAAAACAAATGATGCAGGACAAACATTACGCTGCCCTGCACATTTATTATGACGTTGACCCGCTGTAAAAAGCGGCCATTTTAGTGAGCAATCAATATCGAATTACGCGGTAATTGCTATCATATTGCGCGATAATTCCTATCGAATTACTTAGAAGTTAATATCTAACCCCGCCGCAAACACGTTGTTATTGCGCGTGAAGTCGGCCTTATAGTTGCCGGCATCACCATTCACATGGCCGTAGAAGGTGTGGAAATAACCCAAGTTGAGGTTCATCTTCTCGCTCAGATGCAGGCAAACGCCCGCACCAACCGAGTTAGAATTGGCCACAAACGACTTGTCGTCCATGTATTCTTTCGTCAGACCATAGCTCGTGTTTTGCCAACCTGCACTCACGGTTAAGCACTGATTGACCTGGTATTCCGCACCCGCATTGTATTCAAGTGTGCCGCGTTTCAATTTCTTCTCACGGTGTCCGTAGCTGGTAGCGTGCTTATCGTCGAAGAAATGGAAACCCACATTGAGCTTTAAACGGTCGGTAGGCGTGTAGCCAACGCCCAAAGCTAAATAGGCAGGAATGTCATTTGCAATGGTCTTCCCATCGGAAAACTCGCCGATTGCTTCATCCATTTTGTGGTCGAACTGCTGTTTGAGTAATTGCATACCACCTGAAATTGCAGGGTTAGTGAGAAGTGCTTGTGCTTGAGCGGGCGTGTAATGTGCCTCCGTAATGAGCATAGCGCCCAAGGTGGTGGGCAGGTTTCCAATGCTGGGTAATTGATTTACCGACTCGTTCTTTAAACGTATGCGCGTCTTAAACTCATATTTCGCAGCAAAATTCCATTTGCCTACTTTGTAATCAATGCCGATGATGGGAGTGAAACCAATTCCCGTTTGGTCGCAGTTCAATTGAATGTCGGCCGAAGATGGTTTGGTTTTGTCGAGCATGGTGTAAAGTGGCACCTTTCCAACCTTGATGTTTCGCACGTAACCATAGTAGTTGCTCATGCATAAATGCCGCGAACGCCTGCAAAAGCGCTGAGCTCCGGGGTGATGCGATAGGCTGTACCGAGCGACAAACTGTAGTAATATTGGCGGCCACGCATGTAGCTTTCAAAAGCATAGGTTCCTTGGTTACCAAACTTGTTGGCCGAAGACAGCCCCAACACATTGCCTGTCGCATGGTCTAAAGCTTGTGCCAACAGATTAACTCCTTGTGCAGTTTCGCCAACAACCTTCTCGAATGAACCTAAACCATTGTCGAAAGTGCATTTTCCACCGCCTCCTGTTACGCCAAACATCGCCTGGAAAGAAAACTTGTTCCAGTTGTATGCCGCTTGAATCGAAGGAATAACGGGGGCAAAAGCCTTGCCTTCGAACGTTCTTTCCGTAGAAGGATTTTGCTGGTTGCGTGCGAAAAGGGGATACGAATTCTTAATCGTTCGGCTTTGAAAGGCCAGCTGCCAGTTGAACGACAAGTGCCAACCCGGTGACAAGAAAGCCACACCTGCGGGGTTAGCATAAACACCATCGATGCCAATGGCTGCGTCTCTGCTCAGCATGCGGTCAAAGGCTGCATTTTGATTGGTGTTGGTTAATAACCCGCCTGCAAAGGTTTGTTGCGACAACACCATTGCAGTGCTTATGAAAACGAATTTTAATTTATTCATCTTTAAAATTACTAATAAAAATCTCCGCAAAGGTATTTCTATTGCTCTAAAATGCTACTATTTCGCGATATTATTTAAATAGCCTTAACATTCAAGCGCCTGTTTCATGCACAAGAGTGTTATTTTGTGCAGCTTTCCGACGGTTTTTCTTTCTTGTTTTAAAGAGTAAGTTCTGCACTTTCCATTGTTTCTGATGGTGGGGCCGTGTGTATCATGAAGATGAAAAGTGGGGTAGTGCGGGCTTTTGTTACTTCAAGAGCACACCGGTAATGACACCTTATTATATATAGGGTATCTCATAGCCAATGATGACATATACACTTAGCGCGCCAACCAATAATTATGATGCTATGGGTTGGCGTGCATCGTTATCCTCAATGCCCACTCTTTGTGAGCAATCTCATGCGATGGCGCGCACATGCAAAGCACCATCGCTTGCAAACGCTATTTGTTTGCGTAATAGTTCTTGGTTGATTTCACATTGCCATTCTTACTCAATGTGAGCGTTACTTGCTGTAACGATTTGTTGGTATGGTCGAAAATAACGGCAGGGTTGAGCCTACGTCCTTGGAAGAAGAGTTCAAAATGCAGATGTTCTGTCGTGGCTCTGCCTGTTCTTCCCGTTAAACCAATCACTTGTCCTGCCTTTACTTTGTCGCCCACTTTCACTAAATTCTTAGACTGATGGCTGTAAAGGGTTTCAAAACCATATTTGTGTTTGATGCGAATGCAATTACCATAGCCTGAAAAAGGACTGCTCCTAACGACGACACCATCAAAGGCTGCCAAGATTTTATCATTGGGAATGGTCTTGATATCAACACCCGAATGGTGGCGAGCCCCGCCATAAGGGCTGATGACATGACTTCCCGGGAGCGGATAAGCCCACTCTTCTTTTTCTAAATAGGAGAGGTTCCATTTGAAAGATTCTCGGTTGCTGAATGGATTTTCTTCGTCAATCTTGTCTTCTTTTTCAGGTTTATTCTTTGTTTCGGCGAGGGCTACATCTACATATTTCCCATTCTTGGTGCAGACAAGAGTCTTTTTTCTTAGCCGGTGTCCACGGATTTCCAAGACCACATCGGGATTAATTTTTCCACCATTAATCATGATGAAGAAGCGGCAAAGTCCTTTCTTTTTCGACTTTGTCGATGTGTTGTCTGTTCCAACAATCGCAATGCTTTGCCCAGCCTGCACTTTATCTCCCACTTTTACGAGGTTTTGTGCATTGTTTGCATAAACGGTTTCAAGGCCATTATCGTGGCGAATGACAATCGTGTTCCCATTCGTTCCCATCGTTTTTGCAAGGCGCACCGTACCGTTCAGCATGGCTTTCACCACGTCTCCTTCTTTCGTTGCAATCTCAAGGGTTTGATGATCGTCCGCGAGGGTTGCTTTTCCGACGGGCAATGGAAATGAAAAATTGTCTTTTCCAATGTCGCTTAGGTTGATTTGAAAGGCGTTTGAACGGGCAAAGAGCCCAGGTGTCGCGATACTTATCTGTTGCTGTTCGGCGGCTGTAAATTTGTCTTTTGCAGGCATAAAAGCTAAGCACAGCATGCAAAAGAAACTCAAAGATAATAGTACTTGGATTTTTTCCTTCATAAGTCTAAAGTGTTTAGAATGGTGGGTTGCTTAAAAATGAGCGGGTTGTAACATGATTCCCGAGTAGATACGCCCTGAATGTATGCCCAATTTCCGTGCAGAAAAATAGTCTTCTGACTGCTGATAGGTGCAGATATGGCTCATGATGATATGCTGGGAAGGCACACCTTTCTCAATGAGTTGCAGTTGATTGCATCGCGGAAGGTCAATATGCCATTTCGTTTTTTGGCATGCAATGGCCGACATATCGAATGCAGCTTGCTGAAAAGCCTCATACACTTCGTCGCCCACTTCAAACGCTTCGAGCGATATTCCAGGGCCAATGGCGGCATAGAGGTGTTGAGGCTGGGTGCCAAAGGTCTGTGCCATGGTGTGGATTGTCTTCTCAACAATGCGTGCAACGGTGCCCCTCCATCCTGCATGAACGGCTGCAATGGCTTGCTGTTGCGCATCATAAAGCAAGATAGGAATGCAATCGGCTGTCGAAACACCAATGCAGAGGCCACGTTCTTGCGTAATCATCGCATCAACATCGTCTAAATATTCTTGCCGTTTCTCGGCGGGTTGGTTCAGCATCTCTTGATCAACGCAGGCCACTTTTGTACCATGTACCTGGTGTGGAACGAGAATATTTTGCGAGGGAATGCCCAAGGTGGCTGCCAAAAGCTGTTTGTTTCGTGTTACATGTTCTGACGAATCGCCACAATATTCGTTAATATTAAACGCACAAAAGGTGCCTTTGCTTACACCGCCCTTACGCAAAGAGCTAAAAGCAAAGACACCTTTTGCTATGTCGTATGTGTGTAACTGTGGCCTCATTCTCCTTCCTCTACTTCGTATTCATAGTCGTCTAAGTCCTCGATTTCATCCTCTTCAACAAATTCTATGTCGTCGAAGTCGGCATCTTCGGCTTGCATTTCTTCTGCAAAAATACGCATGTCTTTATCGCGATGCACCAAGGTATCTTCAGCAGTAATCTCTTGTAACTTGTTGCTTTCGCTATTGAGTTCGCGCCACAACACGTCTTTTAGTTCGTTTAATCCTAAGCCCGTCACCGATGAAATGAATACCACGGGGAGGTCTTCGGGTAGCGTTTCGCGAAGCATTTCGATGAGTTCATCGTCCAAAAGATCACTTTTTGTGATGGCCAGCACACGATGTTTGTCGAGCATCTCGGGGTTAAACTGCTGCAATTCGTTGAGCAGTACCTCGTATTCGTGCTTGATGTCGTCGGTATCGCCCGGCACCATGAACAGCAAAAGCGAATTACGTTCGATGTGACGCAAGAAGCGAAGCCCCAAACCTTTACCCGAACTTGCACCTTCTATGATGCCAGGAATGTCGGCCATCACAAATGATTTGTGGTCATGATAGGCCACAATGCCTAATGAAGGCTCTAAGGTGGTGAAAGGATAGTTGGCGATTTTGGGACGAGCGCTCGACAAAGTTGAGAGCAATGTTGATTTCCCAGCGTTGGGAAAGCCCACCAATCCGACGTCAGCCAGCAGCTTAAGCTCCATGATAATCGTCAACTCTTCCATGGGTTCTCCCGGTTGTGCGTAGCGAGGAGCTTGGTTAGTTGATGTGCGAAACTGAAAGTTTCCCAAGCCTCCGCGTCCACCTTTGAGCAAAAGCACTTCTTGCTTATCGTAGGTTACATCACAAATATATTTGCCTGTTTCAGCATTATAGACCACCGTACCGCATGGAACATCGATGTAAACATCTTTTCCGTTGGTGCCATGGCACTTGTCTCGTCCACCATTCCCGCCATGTTCTGCATGGATATGGCGCTGGTATTTCAGATGGAGCAGCGTCCAATAATTGTGATTGCCCCGCAGATAGATGCTACCTCCATTACCTCCATCCCCGCCATCTGGCCCACCATTGGGCTGATATTTCACGTGACGGAGGTGCATAGAGCCTCGTCCGCCCTTGCCAGAGCGACAATAAATCTTGACGTAGTCGACGAAATTGGAGTCAGCCATACTATGCTTTGCAGATTGATTTTATTCGGAAAGTTGGTCTATCTCGTTGGCAATGCGCGCGAAAATCTCTTCGACTGTGCCTAAACCCTCAACATGATGGTGCACACCTTCCTTTTTATACCAGTCAATCAAAGGAGCCGTTTGGGTGTGGTACACATTCAAACGTTTTTTAATCGTCTCCTCATTGTCATCACTTCTGCCACTCTCTTTGCCACGATTAATTAAGCGTGCCATCAGTTCTTCTTCTGGAACGGCGAGTTCAATCATTGCAGCTATCTTGTGACCCCGCTCATGAAGCATCTTTTTCAGCGCTTCAGCCTGAGGTGTTGTGCGTGGGAAACCGTCGAAAATTACACCTTTATGGTGGCTGCCGAAGTTGTCATAAACATGCGCTAAGATGTCAACCATCAGCTCATCCGGAATTAATTGGCCGTTGTCAATATAGCCCTTTGCGGTCTTTCCAAGCGCTGTTCCATTCTTAATCTCATTGCGTAGTACGTCACCTGTAGAGATATGCCCGAAGCCATACTTCTCAATCATCTTGTCGCTTTGTGTACCTTTTCCGGCACCTGGAGCGCCAAAAATAACAATATTCTTCATTATGATTTTATAAAATAATACTAACTGAATCTTCGTTCTTTAGGGTTCAACCACGGTATAAATATCGCGAAGCTGACGACCTTGCTGGTCATAGTCCAAACCATAGCCCACAATGAAATCATTTGGGATTTCCATTGCGACATATTCGATGTTGAGTGGCACTTGCAACTTTTCTGGTTTTAAAAGTAATGTGCAGATATGTAGCGACCCGGGATTGCGTGTTCCTAAGGTTTCTAACATCCGTTTCATGGTCTGTCCCGTGTCAACAATGTCCTCAACAATCACCACAGTACGCCCCGATATATCTTCATTCAGACCGATAACTTCTTTCACTTCTCCTGTTGAATGGTGCCTTGATAGGAAGCTAACTTCACAAAAGAGATCTCACAAGGGATGGTAATATAACGCAATAAGTCGGCTGCAAACACAAAAGAACCATTGAGCACGGCCAAGAACAGTGGGTTCTTGTCTGCTAAGTCGCGATTGATTTCCTCGGCAACTGCTTTTACGTGCTGTAAAATCTCTTTTTCGGGAATAAACGTTTTGAACGTTAAGTCCTTGATTTTGATAATATTCATCGGTGCGAATAGGATTAATTTGTTGCAAATTTACTAAAAATATAGGAAACGCTCCCCACCAATTAGCATTAATTTTGTATTTTTGCAGCAACTATAACGATTAGTATGAAGATATTCAACAGCGCTCAAATTCGTGAGCTCGACAGCTATACCATCGCCCATGAGCCTATTGAATCGATTGAATTAATGGAGCGAGCCGCCAAGGCTATCACCTATAACATCATGCAAACATGGACTAACAAAACCCCATTTGTGGTGTTTGCCGGTTCCGGAAACAATGGTGGTGATGCGCTTGCCGTAGCAAGAATGTTGGCTTCGCATGATTATGAAGTGAGCGTTTATTTATTTAATATTCATGACCATCTTTCAGAAGATTGTGCAAAAAATAAGCAACGGGCACTTGATGGCAAAAATTTAAAGGACTTTCATGAGGTCGTTGTTGACTTTGAACCCCCTAAATTAACAGCTGATATGGTGGTTGTTGATGGTTTGTTTGGAAGCGGTTTAAACAAACCTTTAGCGGGAGGTTTCGCTTCTTTGGTGAAATATATCAATCAAAGTCCATCCAAAGTAGTCAGCATTGATTTGCCTTCGGGACTGATGGCCGAAGATAATACGTATAATGTGCGGCAGAACATTATACGTGCCGATTACACTTTTACGCTGCAACAATTAAAACTCAGTATGCTTTTGGCTGATAATCAGCCCTATTTAGGTGAAGTGCGCGTGTTGGATATCCGACTTTCGCCCACCTATATCCAAGAAACCGTTGCGCAATATCAGCTACTTGAAGAGCAAGATATTCGTAATCGGTTGCACCGACGTTCCCCTTTTGCGCATAAAGGCGACATGGGTACAGCCTTTTTGGTGGCGGGATGTTATGGCATGGCGGGTGCAGCTGTGTTGGCAACGCACGCTTGTTTGCGGGCGGGAGCCGGCAAAGTCATTGTGCATACGCCTAAACGTAACTATGGAATTATGCAAACCAGCGTTCCTGAAGCTGTATTGCAGATGGATAAAGAAGAAACGATTTTTTCGGAACCTGTAGAAACCGACGACTATGAGGCCGTTGGAATGGGACCGGGATTGGGTAAGAATGAGACAACCGCTATTGCTCTTATTGCCCAAATTCGGCGCACACAATGCCCCATGGTGTTAGATGCTGATGCCCTAAATATCTTGGGAAATCATCGCGCTTGGATGCAACAGTTGCCCGAAAGACTTATCTTTACGCCTCATCCGGCAGAGTTTGATCGCTTAGAAGGGGTTGTTTCAAATGGCTGTTACGACCGCCTTTTGAAGGCCATTCGGTTAGCTGAGCGCATACATGGTTATATCTTGCTCAAAGGTCACTATTCCGCTTTGTGCACACCTGATGGGAAAGTGTTCTTCAATCCTACGGGAAATGCAGGCATGGCCACAGCAGGTAGTGGGGATGTGCTGCTGGGTATTATCACAGGATTGTTGGCACAGGGCTATCATTCAAAGGATGCTTGTCTCGTAGGGATGTATCTTCATGGCTTAGCGGGCGATTTAGCCGTGCGCGATTTGGGCGAAGAAAGTCTTTTAGCTTCGGATATGATTGCCTATTTGCCCAAGGCATTCCTACGTATTCGTGAATAGAAATTATGGTAATATGAAAAAAATATGGAGTTTATGGCTGTGCCTTCTATGGGTTGTTGGCCATGCACAAAATGTGGCAGAAGGTGTTACTTATTGTCTGCCTAAAACGGCTATACAGGTGCGTTTGCTGGTAGAAAAGACGGTTTATACACCGGGTGATTTGGCAGCGTATGGCGAAAAGTATCTCAAACTGCAACAGGTGGCTTTCGAACCCACAACCACTTATCGCGTCGTGCAGGCAAAGATGTTGCCCGTAGGCATTGCAGACACGGCAAAACAGCACACGGTTTTGCTGGATAAAAAGCATAGCATCATCAAAGTTGACCGCAATCCTGCGGGCATTTTGTTGGCTATTAATGCCACAGGAAAGGAACCTGCGCCACCCAAGCCCTTCGTTTCTGCACCGAAAGCCACCCCTTTAAATCCACGCGATTTTATGAATGCCGATATTCTCTCTGCTGGTTCAAAAGGCAAAATGGCTGCACTTATCGCGTCTGATATCTATGAAATCCGCGACAGTCGCAATCAACTCACGCGCGGCGAGGCCGATTTTATGCCTAAAGATGGCGAACAGTTGCGTCTGATGATGGATAATCTGAATCGTCAGGAGCAGGCCTTGTTGCAGGAGTTTAAGGGGACAACGGTGTGCGATACAGCCGAAGTGGTGCTCTCTTTTGTGCCGCAACCCAATGTCATGCGCCACACCTTGTGCCGTTTTTCCGACCATGCGGGCATCTTAGATGCGAATAATGTGGAAGGGCGACCGCTCATAGTGCATGTGCAAGACCTGCATCAAGTGGCGACTTTCCAGCAACCTGTGGATGCAAAGAAGAGCAAAGAAGACATTGGGGTGTATGTGAATCTGCCCGGAAAAATAAAGCTCTTGCTCTATGATGGCAACATTTTGCTGTCGCAACTCGAAACCCCTGCAGGGCAGTTTGGGCGGACAGAAGCCATCAGCAGCGAACTTTTTGGTAAGAAATTTACCACACATATTCGCTATGATGCGGCTACTGGCAGTGCCATCCAGTTTGATGTGGAGCCTTTGCAATAAGGTTATTTGATAGCCTCTGTAACCGGTTGGTTATAAGGATGCTATAAATTGCAAAGAAAAAGCTATGCTTTTGCATGGTAAAGTGGTGCAGATTGCACGGTAATCGCCATCACTTTGTGTAACAAAAGCATAGCTTTTTTGTTGAATTTCATTTGCGAATGAAAAACTTGCAGGTCTCATTTTAATTGTTTATATTTGCGCCATGAACACTAAGAAAAGGGAGAAATTGGGCGATTTAATGTTGGATATTGCCAAATATATCATTACTGCGATTCTGATTTTAGCATGCTTTAGTGGGTCAGATGAATGGAAATGGTATGATTTTATCTATCCTGTTATCGTTGTTGGAGTGATGATTGGGGTAAGTCTCTTTCTTATAGATGGAAAAGAAGACGAGAATAAGAAACAATAAAGGAGGCATCTTATGGCAGGAATAAACTTTTTTTTTAACAGCAATTTTATTGATGTTTTTGGGATGGGCACTTTATTTTCGGTTGCAAGATAAGAAAGAAGAGCGTCGGCAACGCGAGAAAAATGCGCACCACTCTGAATAATTGTCGTTGTTTTTTGCCGTAAAAGGTTCGCACGAAAGCGCTTTGAAAGCGCACTCTTCTTTGTGGTAGAAGGCGCTTTGGAGAGGAGTTTATGTCAGAGTATGCGTGTGGAAGAATGGCGATGTGTAGAATAAAACTTCATCATAAGTTTGCGTTTTTCTTATGATTGTCTTAAATTTGCAACGAAATAAATCTGTTTTTTAAGCAGCATCAGCCATTCGATATGAAGAAGGCCACATTAACCAATCGCCAGTATTTCGTGCCGTTTGTGCTCATCACCTCATTGTTTTTCTTATGGGGCTTTGCACGTGCGATATTAGATTTGCTCAATAAGCATTTCCAAAAAGCATTAGACATTAGCATAACGCAATCGTCGTTGATTCAAGTCACAACCTATTTGGGTTATTTCATCACAGCCATTCCTGCCGGATGGTTTATCAATCGTCATGGCTATCGGTTGGGTGTGGTGATGGGACTGCTGCTGTTTGGCTTCGGAGCACTCTTGTTTATCCCGCTTTCGGCGCTCCATTCCTTCTACACTTTCTTAATCGCTTTATTTATAATAGGGTGTGGTTTGGTGTTTTTAGAGACCTCGGCTAACCCTTATGTTACGGAACTTGGTGCAAAAGAGACGGCCACGAGCCGATTGAATTTTTCGCAATCATTCAATGGCTTAGGCAGTTTGTTTGCAACATTTATCGTGGGACAATTCCTTTTTGGCGGCTCTGTTAGCGAGGGAGAGGTCGTGGTGCCTTATACCATCTTAGGCATTTTGGTGCTTCTTATAGCATTGGTTTTCTCACGGGTGCAGCTTCCTGAAATCAAACATGCCACGTCAAGCGATGATGAAGTGAAAGGAACACGCATCATGAAGCTGTTTCGTTATCATCCGATGTTTGTGTTTGGGCTTTTCGCTTTGCTGGCTTATGAGGTGTCCGAAATATCGATTAATAGTTATTTCATCAACTTTATGACAGGCGAAGGGTATATGACCGACCGCACAGCCAGTGTCATTTTGACCATTGCTTTAGGCTTCTTTATGGTGGGACGCTTTGTGGGTAGTTGGCTGATGCAGTATGTCCGTGCCGAAAAATTGTTGCTCCTTTGTGCTGCAGGCAGCGTCAGTTCTATGGTAGTGGTGTTGCTGGACTTTGGTAAAATCAGCATGGTGGCACTCATAGCCAACTATTTATTTGAGGCTATCATGTTCCCAACTATCTTTTCTTTGGCGCTGAACGGATTGGGAAACCTTAAAAAGAGTGCTGCATCTCTGCTGATGATGACCCCTATTGGCGGATGTGGTTTCTTGCTGATGGGGATTATTGCCGATGCTTCTAACCTGATAGCACCATTTGTTATCCCCCTCTTTGGTTATTTTGTGGTGTTGCTTTTTGCGTCAGAATTGTTGCGTAAGGCCCACGAGGTGGTATCCTGAAAAGGCCTACTTTGTTATATCTATGTGGCAATTATAAAGCGTAAAGGTGATAATTTTGCAGACTTTAGACTTTTTAAACTTTCATCCAGTAAAAAACAAGAATAACATTTTGCGTTCTCAAAAGAATATGTTAAATTTGCAGTACTTATAAAAAGTGATAACAATTCATTTGGAACATTCATTCATTTAAATAAAAATCATAATTATGGCAGTTAGTTATAAAGATTTAGGTCTTGTGAACACGCGTGAAATGTTCAAAAGAGCAATCAAAGGTGGTTATGCAATTCCTGCATTTAATTTCAACAACTTGGAACAGCTCCAGGCAATTATCACCGCTTCTTCAGAATTGAAGTCGCCCGTTATTCTTCAGGTTTCTAAAGGAGCTCGTAACTATGCAAACCCAACTCTCCTTCGTTATATGGCTGAAGGTGCCGTTGCGTATGCAAAAGAATTGGGTTGTGCACATCCCGAAATCGTGCTCCATTTGGACCATGGCGATAGCTTTGAGTTGTGCAAAAGCTGTGTAGACATGGGCTTCTCTTCAGTGATGATTGATGGTTCTGCACTTCCTTACGAAGAAAACATCGCTTTAACGAAGAAGGTTGTGGAATATGCACATCAGTTTGATGTTACGGTTGAGGCCGAATTAGGTGTGTTAGCAGGTGTTGAAGACGAAGTGGCTTCTGAAGTTTCTCACTACACCAAGCCCGAAGAAGTTGTTGATTTCGCTACACGTACAGGTTGCGATTCGTTGGCAATTTCTATTGGTACGTCTCATGGTGCCTACAAGTTCACGCCCGAACAGTGCACACGTGACCCGAAAACCGGTCGCTTAGTTCCTCCTCCATTGGCATTCGATGTGTTGGCAGAGATTGAGAAACAGCTTCCTGGATTCCCCATTGTATTGCATGGTTCATCTTCTGTTCCTCAGGAATATGTGGATATCATCAACAAGTTTGGTGGCAAGTTGCCTAATGCAGTGGGTATCCCTGAAGAGCAACTCCGTAAGGCTTCGAAGAGTGCTGTATGCAAAATTAATATCGATTCAGACTCTCGTTTGGCTTATACTGCAGGTGTTCGTGAGACATTGGCAGAGCATCCCGACTACTTTGACCCACGTCAATATGGCAAGGTTGCCCGCAACTACATGATCGATATGTACAAACATAAGATCACTGACGTATTGGGTTCAGAGAATAAATTAGCCGAATAAGGGTAATTTAAGATTGAATAATCGTATTTTTTAATATGAATAAAAGGCGGAAGTTGTTGAGACTTTCGCCTTTTTAGTTCTTTATCATGAGCCAAATGACACCTTAATAGGAGGCAGAACAGGGTATCCCGGCCGCAATAACCTGTGCTTTGATGGCATCAAGTTCTTGTGGAGTAGCCTTAAAGAGGGTTTGATCGGGTGTCTCTCTGTCAATGGTGTAGACCATCACCGATTGAGGTTGTATGGCTTTAACGGCAGCTAACCAGGGTAAGACGTAGTGGTCTGAGAGGTTGCTTACATCGTTTCCATGCATGTCTTGCCCTTTTAGAAACATGGTTTGAATGATGATATGCCCTTGAAAGCGCTTCATGTTCTCGATAATTTCTTCCACCTTGTAATGTAATCCTGTAGGTCGGTCAACGCGTTGGATATAGTTTGCGTCGATAGTGTCTAATTTAAGTATGTTGTTGTCTACGAGCATCAGTGCCTCGAACACGTTGGGATGATGGATGAATGTGCTATTGCTGAGCACGCTGATCTTTGCGTTGGGACAGTATTTGTCGCGCAACATTCGGGTGTCAACAATAATCTCTTTGAAGGCCGGATGTGCGGTAGGCTCGCCATTTCCGGCAAAAGTGAGTACGTCGGGCAGTTGCTTTTGGGCAGCCATTTCTTGGAGTTTAACCTCAAGTTTCAGCCTCACTTCTTCCCGTGTGGGACGGCGTTGCGATGGAATATGGCTCTGATTAAATCCACATTCACAATAAATGCAATCGAAAGTGCAGACCTTTCCATCGGCAGGCATGAGGTTTATGCCTAATGAAATGCCTAATCTTCGGCTGTGAACAGGACCGAAAATAGGGGCGGGATATATTATTGTACTCATAAGGACAGCAAAGTTACGGAATCTATTTCAGCCACTTTCTGTTTTAAAAGATTTAGAAGGATATTAACGTTAAGGGACGTTAAACAATTGCTCTCCGCTGTTTTTTGCATTACCTTTGCAAGATATTAGGTGTGGTATATACTTTTCTTAGATGAGACAACGTTATAAAAGGTCGGGAAATCATTATGGATTGCAAGGCGTGACCCTCTGTATCAGTACGGCAATGGTGCTGATTCTGTTAGGAATGGTCGTGTTTTCAGTGCTCGCAGCACATAATATGTCGACTTATGTAAAAGAGCATTTGTTGGTTACAATGACATTCCAAGATGACGTAACCCATTCTGAAGCGCAGCAAGTTTGTGCAAAGTTGCGCCAGTATCCTTATATCACAAGCGTAAATTTTATTAGCAAAGAGCAGGCTTTAGCCGAGCAAAAGCGTGCCATGGGCACTGATCCTTCAGAGTTTATTGGCATGAATCCGTTCTTGAGTTCCATAGAGATTCGCTTGAAAGGTGATTACGCTAACAACGATTCTTTAGCATGGATAACGAAGGATTTGCAGCGCTATCCTAAGGTGGGGAAGGTGAGTTATGAGCGTGGTTTGGTGGAGAGTGTCAACCAAACGCTACAAAAGTTTAGCGTCATACTTTTGGTATTGGCCGCCTTACTGACATTCGTTTCTTTCTCGCTCATCAACAGTTCTACGCGGTTAGACATTTATTCGCGTCGTTTTTCCATTCATATTATGAAGTTGGTCGGCGCATCATGGGGCTTTATTCGTCGTCCCTTTGTGTGTCGGGCAATAGCGGTTGGTGTGGTAGCGGCATTGATAGCCGTGGGCGTTTTGGGTGCATGTTTGTATGCATTGTATTGTTCTGAGCCCGACGTATTGTTGGTTGTTACCCCCGATGTGATAGGCATCACGGTTGTCTCGGTGTTCTTTTTTGGCATAGTCATTACAGGGATTTGTGCCAATCTATCGGTGACAAAGTTCTTAAAGATGAAGGCCAGCGAGCTTTATAAGATATAGTAAATACGAAAACGCTGTTTCAATGTCGGGCTTTTGACGCTGCATTGTAACGGCAAATGCAAGATTAAATAAAATGGATAAGAAGAATTTTGCCTTTGATAAAGTCAATTTCATATTGTTGGCTGTGGGCATGTGTGTAGTGATATTAGGCTTTATTTTGATGAGTGGCGGTGGTTCTACCGAGACAACTTTCGATGAAAATATCTTTAGTCCCCTACGCATTAAGGTGGCTCCTGTAGTGTGTTTTGTCGGATTCATTTCCATTATTTATGCTATTATGCATAAACCTAAGACGAAACAGGACGAATAAGGCTTATGGATTTCATTCAAACTATTATCATTGCCATTGTAGAAGGGCTGACAGAATTCCTTCCTGTCTCGTCAACAGGGCACATGATTATCACGCAAAATCTCTTAGGTGTGCCTAAAGGTGACCCCTTTGTGCATGCTTTCACCTTTATTATTCAGTTTGGAGCCATCCTATCTGTGGTGTGTTTGTATTGGAAACATTTCTTTCAAATGCGCACAAAGGGAGAGTTTCAAGCTAAGTTAAGGTTCTATGGGCTACTGATAGTTGGCGTCTTTCCTGCTGTTGTGGTAGGCTTGTTGGCTAAAAAAAAGTGGTCTTTTAGATTGGCTTTTGGACAGTGTTACCGTCGTTGCCATCACCTTAGTATTAGGAGGTGTGTTCATGTTGTTCTGCGATAGGCTGTTCAACGCAACGGATAAAACGAACGAAGTGAATTGGAAACGCGCCTTTAAGATTGGTTGTTTCCAGTGTTTGTCGGTCATTCCGGGCATGAGTCGCAGCATGTCTACCATCGTAGGTGGCATGCAACAGGGACTAACGCGTAAGCGAGCGGCTGAGTTTTCATTCTTCTTAGCGGTTCCAACGATGGCAGGTGCGACACTATTAGACCTATTAGAAATGTTTAAAGAAGGCACTAATTGGGCTACAACCACCAATATAGAGCTGTTGCTTTTGGGCTGCATAGTGGCATTTGTCGTTGCCATCTTTGCCATGAAATGGTTTGTTGCTTTCTTGACAAAATATGGTTTTAAAGCCTTTGGTTGGTATCGAATTATCGTCGGTTTGGTGATTCTTGTGCTTTTAGCAACAGGACATTCTTTGGCAATGGTTGACTGATGGATTTCAAAGCAGGCGAAATTTTTGCAATAGATAAGCCTATCGTGTATCGAGTTTTGGGGCTTTAGCTCATGTACGCTATGTGCTTTCCCGCGCATTGGGTTATAAAGTGAAGATTGGTCACGCCGGAACTTTGGATCCATTGGCTACAGGTGTGCTCATTCTTTGCACCGGAAAGGCCACCAAACGCATAGAAGAATTTCAGGGACAAACGAAAGAATATGTGGCCACCTTGCAGTTAGGGGCAACAACAGCAAGCTATGATATGGAGCATGAAGTAAGCGAAACGTTTGCAACGGCTCATATTACACGCGCCCTCATTGATGAAAAGTTAGCCCAGTTTGTGGGCGATATTCTCCAAACCCCACCCAGTTATAGCGCCGTAAAGGTGAAAGGTGAGCGCGCTTATGACCTGCGTCGTTCAGGCGAATCGGTGCAGTTGAAGCCCAAGCAAGTGCATATTGAGCAGATAGAAGTGCTGCATTTCGATGCCAAGCGCATGCGATTGCAGCTTCGTGTCGTGTGTGGAAAGGGCACTTATATTCGTGCTTTGGCGCGCGATTTGGGCAGAGCGTTGCAAAGTGGTGCCTATTTAACCGAGTTGAGGCGCACACGTGTGGGTGCATTTACGATTGATACTTGCCTTGATTACGAAAACATTCAGGCTTGGTTAGACGAAAAAGAAATTTAAAGAAACGAGATATATGAAGTTATCGCAATTCAAATTCAATTTACCCCAAGAGCTCATTGCGCTCTATCCCCATAGCTTCACACGGGAGTTTAAACATGAAGATGGCAGCGTTGAGCGTTTCCATGTGACGCGACGCGATGAATGTCGTTTGATGGTTTTGCATACTAAATCGGGTGAAATCGAACTCTTTCACAAAGATGCCGATGGAAAATCTATCAAAGGAGACTATTTAGACTTCCGCAATCTTTTAGATTATTTTGATGAAGGCGACACCTTTATCTTCAATGATACAAAGGTTTTTCCGGCGCGTCTCTATGGAACAAAGGAGAAGACCGATGCAAAAATAGAAGTATTTTTGCTGCGTGAGCTCAATGCCGAAATGCGTTTGTGGGATGTTTTGGTTGAGCCTGCCCGCAAAATCCGCATTGGCAACAAACTCTTTTTCGATGATACGGGTTCTATGGTAGCCGAAGTTATCGACAATACCACCAGCCGTGGGCGCACATTGCGTTTCCTTTATGATTGCGATCACGAGGAGTTTAAACGCGAACTCTATTCGTTAGGCGAGGCCCCTTTACCACGCTATGTCATTGATTATCGCGAGGATCATCATGCCACTGCTGAGGATTTGGAGCAATTTCAAACCGTTTTTGCCCAGGCAGAAGGTGCTGTAACGGCACCTGCTACAGGCCTTCATTTCAGTCGTGAACTGATGAAACGTATGGAAATCAGGGGCATTCGTCATGCTTTTATCACGTTGCATTGTGGTTTAGGCACATTCAATCCCATTGAAGTTGAAGACTTAACCAAGCATAAGATGGACTCAGAGCAAATGCTGATTCACGCTGAAGCTTGCCGGATTGTGAACGAGGCAAAGCGTGAAGGGAAGCGCATTCTCTCAGTAGGCACCAGCGTTGTGAAGGCTACAGAGACAGCAGTTGGTACCGATGGTATGTTGAAAGAGTATGATGGTTGGACGAATAAGTTCATCTTCCCCCCTTATGATTTCGGACTATCCAATGCGATGGTGGCCAATTTCTATCATCCTTTGTCCACATTGTTGATGGAGACTGCGGCATTTGGCGGGTATGATGCTGTGATGGAGTGTTATCGTTTGGCCGTGGAACATGGCTATAAGTTTGGCTGTTACGGCGATGCCTTGCTCATTTTGAACGATTAAAGAAGTCGTTCGTGCATACCATTTATTTGAGCTTAGGCACCAATTTAGGTTCGCGCGAAGACAACCTTGAACGCGCCTTGCACTTGCTTCAGGAGCAAGTGGGCGCGCTTTTGCGTCGCTCTTCGGTGCATGAAACCGCACCATGGGGCTTTGAATCGTCCCACATGTTTCTCAATCTCTGCGTCTGTATGGCAACTTCACTGTCGCCTTTGCAGCTGTTAGCGACAACAAAACAGATTGAAAGACAGTTGGGACGGACACAAAAGAGCGCGCATGGTCACTATGCCGACCGCCTGATAGATATTGATATTTTGCTGTATGACGATGCACATATCAACGAACCGGGCCTGGTGATTCCCCATCCGCACATGTATGAGCGCGAATTTGTGATGATGCCGTTAAACGAAATTTTAGAATAAGCAACCTAATCCCCAAGCGGTCGTTAGACCACTTGGGGATTATTTTAGATGGGACCATCGTTCTCCGCTCATCTTTCAGTTGCTGGTCGGTAGCCTGTCTATCGTCATCTCTCAACCTAACCGGCTATGCTTTCGATAAGAAGGGTAACCATCTGACCAGCTCTTAAACAAAATCTGTACGGGGGTTAATAAGCAATTTGAGATCACGACTTGCAGAATTTTTTCTGCAAGTCTTTTCTTTGTGCGTTGAGAACCTATGGAGCTGCGATAGAAAAGGGTAGAGATTACGGTGTAAAATGCACTATATTGCCGTGTAATACCATGCAAATTAGTCTTTAATTCAGATGCTTTTGCGGGTAATGCCGTGTTGAAAGCCCCAGAAATGGCGTAAGGTAACGGTATTAAAAGTAAAAATGCTCACTTCTCACGAAGCGAGCACTTGAATACTAAAGATGTTTCAATTAAGACCCAAACAATCTTATCATGAGAGAAAAATAGCTTTCTACATCAATGCTTTTAATTCCTTTATGGGGCGTTTCTCCATTGCACCATCAGGTAATGTTACCATAAAATGGTCGTGCATTGACTTTCCTTCTTTAAATTGCACCACGGCAATGCCTCCCTCACGCAAATGAAGTGTGAAATAGCCATTGCGCTTTCCGTTGACATATTTGCCATGCCATTTTTCTTTTCCATTCTGATAATAGGTTGTAACTTCGCCATTGAGAATGGTATTTGCATCGTTTCCTAAGTCGATAAAACTATATTCGCCTTCGGCTTTCAGTTGACCATTCATATAGAAATCCTGGAAAACGTCAACCTTTCCAATGCCTTTGTTCTGCTGCATCAAAAGGCGATAGTACTCGGCTTGCTCGCTATTTTGCACACGCGACATATCGGCTGCATAATAAATCGTATCGGCCACTACGGTAGCATTTTCTGAAACGTGTTTGCGTGCATAGCTAACAACAGAGAAAAGTGCCATTACTGTTATCAATAGTCCTTGCTTCATAATTGTAATTCTTTTAGGTTAGAGTATTTTTTCTGTTGCAAATATAGAGAAAAAGCATAATAGTTGTTCTAATTCTTAACACTATTTTGCAAATAATTTTACCTTGAAAATGAGTTGAAATAGGTTGTGCACTTTCAATTTAAAAGTGTATCATTTTTATGCTTTTTACTTATGATTTTAAAAAGCATGATAAGCTAATAGGGGCGGGAAAGGAGAGGGTCGCGTTCGAGTTGCTCCTTGCGGTATCCTATTGCGACAGAGAAGCCTCTTTTTATGGCTGTTACTTTTAAATTGAAAGCTGTTTAGAGGTGTAAAATTGCGTCTTTGAATGTTAATAGAATTGATTTATATCAATTTCGTTAAAAACCATATCAATCGCTTATAGATTGCAACAAATTATTTGAGTTTGATGGGAAGTTGCACCACGCTGCGCACCTTTCTTCCAGATTGTGTTGCGGGTTTCCAGTGCGGCATCGCAAACAATACATCGACAAGGGCACGATCGGCCGAGGGAGATAGGGTTTGTTGCATCACGCATTGGCTTAATGTGCCGTCGTTTTCCACGATGAAGCACACTACGCCTTGCTTTGAAAGTCCCTCGTATTCTGTGGCCTTTGGAAGTGAAAGATGCGCCGTAATATAGTCTGATAGCGATTGGCCTTGAGCGGAAAAGGTTGCGGGTGTATCGGGATTTTGGCAGACGGTGGTGTCGTTTGCCCATGGATTGTGCATGGGAATAGGCGAGTCATAGCTCGCAGGGAGCGCTTTTTCTTTCAATAATGCTTTGAAAGGTTTGGTGAGAAAGCGTTTCCATGGCATGATAGGAAGCACGGATGCAACGAGATGGGTGCTATCTTGACCGATAAAAAACTGCATCACTTCGTCGTTGATGGGAGCCGGCCCGAGTATCACTTGTGCTGCAATCTCGCCATCAAGGGGCTGCTGGAGTCCGGCAGTCAGGGCGTTCCCAAAGACATAGGCGTTGTAATCGTTGTTGAGAATAGCCGCACTTTTGAATAATTCTTCGCCATTGAATAGGTGTTGCTGTTGCAGGTCGTAGGTGAGTACGGCTAAATGATGGCAGGCCTTTTGCGAAGATAAAGCCGCAGGAACAATGTGCTTCTCGACGAGAAAAGAGACGTAACGGCCCTCTGAAAAGCCCAACTTTGCGAGGCGATAGGTGGCATAACAGAACTTGCTGTCGTCGGGAAGGCTGTCAAGTTGCTGTGTGAGACGGTGTCCATAGTTTTGAAGTTCGGCCTGCATGTTGCTTGTCAGGTCTTCGAGAGAACTATACCATAGCAATTGACTGAGCCTTTGTTTCAAGGGCCTTTGTAGATTGAAATCGAGCCATTCTGGCCACTCTAAGTTAATATCCACCACGTTCATTTCGCCTTTCTCATTGGTGTATACGGCATGATGGCGCACGTAACGCACGCTGTTTCGTGCCATATAAGTCTCTGCGGTGGCTGAGGTGAAGCCTAAAATGAGTAGGCATGCAATCAAGAATTGTTTCATTTTGCGTTTCTTTTTGTCTGCAAAGATATAAAAAAATAAGGCTTGTCATCACGACAAGTCTTATCGATACTTACTAAAACTAAATTAACCACTAAAAAAAACTAATCTTTTTCTTTTCGTTGCAAAGATATAGATAAAAGTTAAGACTACACTTATCAAAAAGTCGTTTCTTTTTAGCATTTTGGCAGATTTTGTTATTTTTTGCCGCATTTCGGCCTTGAAAACCCTGTTTTTGCACGCTCATGGTGGTAAATTTACCCCCGATAAACGAGGAGAGGTGTGATGAACTGCGTCGGGATAAGGTTGTGTGTGGCATGTGTTTTCTGTTCCTCTGGTGGCGTTTAGCGAGAAGGGTGGGGTGTTCTTACATCTGTTAAGACGAAAATGGAGGAACTTCCTCCCGGAAATTCCTCCCATGAATGATAGTATATCACTCGTATAGGTATGGTTATAGTTTACTGATAATTCCTATTTTTGTTGCCTTCACGAATGCTATGAGTGCGCGAATTTCGGGGCCATCGGGCACCTGTTCTTCAATTTGCCGCACTGCATCGAAGACGCTTGTCTGCCCATGAAAGAGCAAACGATAGGCATTTGCGATGTGTTTCTGCACCTTGGGGTCGAAATTTGCTTGCTCCATGGTGACCTTGTTCGTACCCGTATATTGCACAGGATTGCCTCCTGCTATAATATAAGGTGGTACATCTTTCGAGAAGGTAGTGCCGGCTTGTACCATCGCATAGCTTCCTACGCGTGTCTTTGCATTCTCAATCACGCTGCTACTGAGCACTACATAGTCGCCAATAACGCAGTCGCCGGCAATCTTACTGCCATATCCGAAGACGCAATAGTCGCCCACTTTGGTGTCGTGAGAGATGTGACTGCCCTCCATAAGGAAGTTGTTGTTGCCAATAACGGTTTGTCCACCTTCGTAAGTAGCGCGGTTGATGACCACATTTTCGCGAATGATGTTGTCGTCGCCAATGATGAGTTCGGTCTTGGCGCCATTGTAATTAAAGTCTTGTGGAACGGCTCCGAGCACCGAACCTTGAAAGACTTGGTTGTTGTTTCCCATTCGAGTGCCAGTAAGAACACTGGTAAAGGGATAGATAATGCAGTTGTCGCCAATGACAACATCGTCTTCGATGTAGGCGAAGGGATATATTTTGCAGTTGTCACCAATCTTTACATTGGCGGCAATTTCTGCTTTGGGACTGATTTCACTTGCCATATTTTAATTATTTAATGTGAAATATTGTGTGATAGAAGCTGTCGTATGACCTATTTTGCGCCACCACCTAAGGCACTATACAGGTTGACAACGGCTTGCATTTTGCTGAAATCGTCGGCAATCTTTGTGAGCTGCACGTTGAGTAAACTGCTCTCTGCGGTGATAACTTCGAGATAGGTGCTGCCGGCACTGGCCATTAATTCGCGTGTGTCGTTGACGTTTTGCTTGAGCACTTCAATTTGTTTTGCCTCGATTTTTGATTTCTCTTCGGCCGAATTATATTGAATAAGGGCATTGCTTACCTCATTTCCTGCTGCCAAAACGCTATTCTGCCAGTTGTTATAAGCTTGCTCATATTGTGCCTTAGCCACCTTTAATCCGGCAACGAGCTTGCCATTTTGGAAAATAGGTTGCGTCAAAGAGCCGACCGCTGTGAGCAACCATTTGCCCGGATTGACGATGCCCATGCCGCCACTGTTGGTGAAAGCGCCCGATGCACTGATATTGAGTGCAGGGTAGAAGCGGCTGCGTGCCGTCTGAACATTGTAGAAACATTGTGCCAAATTCATTTCTGCAGCATGCACATCTGCACGATTCTTGAGCAGCTGTAGGCCTATACCGGTGGAGAATTTTGCAGGGAGTGTCTGTTGATCGAGCGAACCTCGTGCAATGGTTTGCGCCTGTTGGCCTAAGAGTAGCGATAGGGCGTTCTCCGTTTCGCGTATCTGTCGCTTGATATCTGTCTTCTGTGTGAGCACCGAATAATAGCTCGATTCGGCACGTTGCACAGCTGTTGACCGCACACCTGCTACTGCATCTTTCTGCAACACCATGATGTCCCATGTATCTTTCGTGAGTTTCTCCATGTCGGTTACAATGTTTAATTGCTTGTCGAGCATGAGGAGTGTGTAGTACATGTTGGCGATATTGGCGATGAGTTTCGTTTGCACCGACACTTGATAGTCTTTGCTTTGCAGCAAAGCTACTTGTGCAGAGCGTTTCGATGAAAGCAAGGTGCCAAACAAATCAACGTTCCAGCTGGCTTGAATCGGCAGGCTATAAATCTTATTTGCTTTGTTTCCGTCCCATGAAGAGAGGGTTCCTTGCGGAGTAAGTGCTACCGAAGGAAGAAACGAAAGTTTTGCCGCTTGGAGCTGAGCTTCAGCCATTTTCACATTCAGCGCAGCGTTAAGCAAGTTAGGATTGTGGTTTAAACCTTGCTCAATGAGCTTTTGTAGTTGCGGATCGGTGAACACACTGCGCCAAGGTATGTTGGCAAAGCTGGATGTATCTGTTGCGGCTAAGGTATCGCGATCAGATGTAATATCGCGAATTAAGCCGCTTGTTTTGAGTTCCGGACGCTCATATTTCCCATAAAGGGCTTTGCAACCCGTCAACGAGACGGTTGCAAGCGCCAGAAGTATCATGTGACTATATATCTTTTTCATACGATGCTTATTTGTTTTTATCCGTAATCTTCACTCCAAATGTGCGTGCATATTGCTTGAGTTCGGCCTCGGCTTCTGCGTTATGATCATCGTCAAACTTCAGCGGACTGAGCTTTTCTTGCAACCATTGGAAGATGACAAAGAGTGCTGGAACGATGAATACTTGGCAGAGTGTACCAATCAACATACCTCCAACTGCTGCTGCACCGAGGGTCTGGTTACCATTCTTTCCGACACCACTGGCAAACATTAAGGGTAGCAAACCAATGACCATGGCCAATGAGGTCATGAGGATTGGGCGCAAACGAGCTGCAGCTCCGAGGATGGCACTATAGCGAATGGCCATACCTGTGCGGCGTCTTTCCAAGGCAAACTCTACAATCAGGATGGCATTCTTAGCCAAAAGACCAATCAACATGATGAGCGAAATCTGCATATAGATGTCGTTGGAGTGACCGAAGAGCTGTGTAAAGAGGAATGCACCCGCCAATCCGAAGGGGATAGACAGCACTACAGCTAACGGAAGAATGTAGCTTTCATACTGTGCACTCAAGATCAAATAAACGAAAAGCAGACACAAAACGAACACAATCGCAGTGGTATTGCTGCTCTCTGCTTCAGAACGTGTCAGGCCGGAATATTCATAACCATAGCCTTGAGGCAGCGTATTCTTTGCTACTTCAGCAATCGCTTGCATGGCTTGTCCTGAAGAATATTTCGTATTGGGCGTCACACTCACGTTGATAGCCGTGAACAAATTGAAACGAGCAATGTTTGATGGCCCATAAACGCGCTTCAGTGTGCAGAACTCTGACACAGGAGACATCTGCCCATTTGCTGTGCGAACGTAGATATTGCTCAACTGATCGGGGCGCAAACGGTCGCTGGCCGGTGCCTGAATCATCACGCGGAAGAGCTTACCATAGGCGTTAAAGTTGGATGCATACATACCTCCTAAGTAGCCTTGCAGCGTAGAAAGCACCACGGTTGGCGATATTCCGGCCTGCTTTGTCTTGGCAACATCGACATCAACCATATACTGTGGATAGTTAGGGTTGTAGGTAGTCATCGCCGTTTGTATCTCGGGTCGGGTATTTAATTCTTTCAAAAAGTCTTGCGTTATGTTGAAGAATTTATTCAAATCACCACCCGTTTTGTCTTCCATCGTCATGGTAATACCATTCTGCATGGAGAAACCTGGTACCATAGGTGGACCAAAAGCCAAGATTTGAGCATCCTTAATGCTTGCCGTTTGCTTGTAAATCATGCCCAAAACCGAATTAGCTTCCAAGGGATTTACGATTAAAGCCATGGGATCTCCCTGCGTGATGGCATGCTTGATGCGTGCAAAGAAACCACCCGAACGCTCTTCAAAGGGTTTGAGTTTGATGATAAAGGTGGCTTGATCGGAGCCTTGTCCGGCGATGAAGTTGTAGCCAACGATACCTTCACGACGCTGAATAGCGGGGTTCGTAGCCAGCATTTGGTCAACTTCTTTCACAATTTCGCGTGTCCGTTCCTGGCTTGTTCCAGGGTTAGCCGATATCATCACAAACAAAGTTCCTGTGTCTTCGTTGGGCACAAGACCAGTCTTTGTGGTGGCCATTGTTATGCCTAACACGACAAATCCTATCGCTACTGCAGTCGCAACCAACCATTTTTTGCCAATAATCTTGGTCACAATGTTTTTATATTTGTTGGTGGTTTTGTCGAAAACACGGTTGAAATTGCTGTGGAACCGGCTCACAAAGCTATCGTTATGCGCATTTTTCTCTTGGTCATGTGGCTTCAATAAAATGGCACACAAGGCGGGAGAAAGTGTCAATGCATTCAAAGCTGAGATGACAATTGATAGTGCCATCGTCACACCAAACTCGCGATAGAAGGTTCCTGAAGTACCACCTAAGAACGAAACGGGCACGAATACGGCAGCCATCACAAGTGTAATGGAGATGATTGCACCTGAAATTTCGTTCATGGCATCGATAGATGCTGTCAAAGCATTGTCATAACCTTGGTCTAATTTGGCATGAACGGCCTCCACAACCACAATGGCATCGTCGACCACAATGGCAATAGCCAAAAGCAAAGCCGACAGTACCAGCAAGTTAATCGAGAAGCCAAACACCCAAAGGAAGAAGAAAGTTCCAATCAAAGCCACAGGAACGGCAATCAAAGGAATGAGCGTTGAGCGCATATCTTGCAGGAAGATATATACCACAATGAATACCAATGCCAACGTAATGAACAAGGTTGTAACCACCTCTTCGATAGAAGCAAAGAGGAATTCCGTGGTATCCTGTTCAATCGTATATTCCATTCCTGGTGGAAAACTCTCGCTGGCCTCTTTCAAAGCTGCCTTCACATCGCGTGCAATGTCGGTAGCATTCGAGCCTGCAATCTGGTTCACCATGCCCATAACAGCGGGATGTCCGTTGTTAATCAGGCTCACATTATACATCAATGAACCGAGCTCTATCTTGGCAACATCCTTCAAACGCAGGGTCTGTCCAGTGGTAGAACTGGTGATAAGGATGTTCTCAAACTCAGAAGCTTGCTTCAAACGACCCTTATAGCGCAGTGCATATTCATAGGCAACCGAACCATTTTCGCCCAAAGAACCCGGTGCCGCTTCGATATTTTGCTCAGCCAATACTCCCGAAATGTCTGAAGGAATGAGGCCATATTGCTTCATCTTGTCAGGTTGTAGCCATATTCTCATCGAATAGGTTTCCATACCTGGAGTCTGAACATCGCCCACACCTTTGATACGTTTCAGCAGAGGAATGATGTTAATGTTGTTATAGTTTGTCAGAAACTGACCGTTATAGCGCCCATCTTCCGTCGTCAGCGAATACATAATCACGTTGGACGACTGGCGTTTCGACACCGTAACACCCACACGTGTAACCTCGGCTGGGAGCAAAGCCTGTGCCTGTTGCACACGGTTCTGCACGTTGACAGCCGCCATGTCGGCATTCGTTCCTTGCTTAAAATAGACCGTTATTAACGCCATACCCGAGTTTGTTGCCGTCGATGTCATATAAGTCATGTTCTCAACACCATTGATACTCTCCTCCAAAGGTGTGACAACAGAGTTTAATACCGTCTGAGCATCGGCTCCAGTGTACGAAGTCATCACCGAAATAGTAGGCGGTGCAATGTTTGGATACTGCTCAATAGGCAGCGAAACCAAGCCGATAGCACCCAATAGCACGAAGAATACCGAGATAACCGTCGAGAGTACGGGGCGCTTAATGAAGTTTGTAAAAGTCATAAACCTTTCCTTTTTTATTTACCTTGCATCGTTTTTACAAAGCCACCTGCAGAGCTTTGCTTCTCACCTAACTTCGCAGCGTCGTTGATACTCTTATTGTATTGTGCCAAGCTGATGGGCTTAATCTGCATGTTGTCGCTCAGTTTGGCCAAGCCTTTCAGCACGATGCGGTCGCCAACAGCTAAGCCATCGGTTACAATATAGGTGTTCCCATCGTTTTGTGGATTAACTTTTATCTCAGTGTATTTTACTTTATTGTCTGCACCCACTTTGTAAACAAACAATTTATCTTGCACCGATGTAGCAGCTTCTTGTGGAATAACAATCGCATGTTGGCTGGTACGAGGAATGATAATCGTGCCCGAACCGCCACTCTTCAGCAACTTTTCGGGGTTATCGAAGTGTGCTATAAGCGAATAAGCGCCGGTAGATGCGTTGATAACGCCACTCATCTTCACCACCTTTCCGGGGTGATTGTAAATTGTTCCGTCGGCCAACTGCAACTTCACAGCGGGTAAATCTTTCAGCGCAGCAGCTACGTTGCCTGCCGCTTTTGTCATATCTAAGATGTCACTTTCAGCCATAGAGAAGAACACTTCAACCGTTTTGATGTCCGAAACAGTCGTCAAGGCATCTACAGAGGAGGCGCTTACCAAAGCTCCTTTCTTATAAGGTAGGCTGCCAACCACACCTGCTGACGGACTTTTTACTTGGCACCAGCTCAACGTTTCCTTAGCCGATGCCAGCGCAGCTTGTGCTTGTGCTAAGGCAGCTTGTGCGGTTGTGAACGCGTTTTGCGCCGTAGAAAGCTCATATTGTCCAATCACCTTCTTGTCGAACAACTTTTTATTGTTCTCGTAAGTCAAGCGTGCTGTGTTCAATTGTGCCGTAGCCGTGTTCACACCGGCTTGGGCTTGACGTACCGCTGCGCGATAGGTTTCGCTGTCAATGGTAAACAGCAACTGACCGGCCGATACCGCTTGCCCTTCATGAACATAGACGTTGGTGATGAAGCCCGATACCTTTGGCCGCACTTCTACATCTTGAATACCACGAATTGTTGCGGGATAGGTCGATTGAAGCGAAGCACTATTCGAACCAATCGTCTCTACAGGGAATTCGTTATTGCCAAAGTTGGGCATTCCGCCACCGCCACCACAAGCGGTAAGCGCTACTGCAAGTGTAGCCACATACAAATAATTTTTAATCTTCATATCTATCTTATACTATATTATTGCCTTTGAAAAACAGTTACCTTTTTATTCGGTTGAATATCGTTATCAACAATCTTATTTCTGAAAACTTCTACAGAACTTTTGGTTTTGATAGTGCAAAATTACAAATAATAGTTGGCTTTATATTCTTTCGAATGCCATATTTTAAGGAATATTATAGCTTGATGAAGTGATTTTAGTGGTAGTTGAGCGCATTCCTGCCAAGAGAATATTCTTATCTTTCCCCATAGCTGTAGGTCAACGAAGCTGCATTTTCTTTCTTCTGTTGTTGCAATGATGAGCCTGTAAGGCTGTATGCTTCCAAAAGTTTTGAGGCATATTGCTGCAAATCAATAGGTGAACGGGCCTAACCGCATTGCATCTTTCTTGGCTAATTCTAATGCAGTAGGGAGTATAATCCTTTTGTTTTTTGGCTGTTATGCACCTTTTCTTTATCTTTGTGCTGCAAAGCAGGTGCAAGTATATCTGAATTTAGGTTGGAATAAATTGGCACTCTGTTTCCCGAACACGTGTTAAACAAGCACGTCAGCATGGTAGTATCGTAAAAATAAATCGTAAAAACGAATGAAATATTGGCTATGTCTCCTCCTTCTTATGGCGACTCCGGCATTGGCACAAGTGCGCCTTTCTCCATGTGATAAACAGGATTATGAGCTGTATGCCTCACGCTTGAAAGCACTTTTTAATCCCGACGCTTCGCAACAATATATTGTGGTGGATGGGCAAAAAGAATTATATGCCTTACAAGTTATCAAGGGAAGCCACTTGGGACAAAGGAAAAAGACGCTGGCTCTCAAAGATTTCAAGCAGGTGTACACCATTGATGATGACAGTCTTTGTCAAATAAAGGTTTCATCTTTATTGCGTTTCGCCGTATTTTCGTCCACATATCTTGTTCGTAAGCGGCTGGGCTTTTTAAAAACCTGCTTCCTCTTCGATATGCAAGATGGCGCACAATACTCCATAAGGAATGCCGATGTCGCTGCCGGTAGTTTAACAGATGTCCTTGAACAAGTATGTATAGCGGTACGAAAGAATAATCCTGAAACCATCAGGCGGCTCTTTCCGCAGATAGACTCACTTACGAAACATTTTAAATCTTATGAATTGGAAGAAAGTTGGGCGATTGAAACCGCAGAACAAGATGAGCGCAACATGCCTTCTGTGATATTATCCACACATTACAATGGTTTCAACTTTCAATTTTTTCAGCTGGAAACAGACACTGATTCACTCTGTCGAAAGTATGGGAAACTATTAAAAACAGTAGCACAATGGCTTTTTCTACATTCCAATGTGCTCGATTTCAATGAGCGCGTCTATGTCTGCATTCATCATGACCGTTCGACGATTTATGACCGTTTTGCCCATCTCTATGGAAAATATTATTTCCATATTACCGCCGACGAACTTAAAGAATCCACCTTGTATGCGCTTTTTAAATCTCGTTTTCTTGATTCTTGAATTTGCGTGAACTGTGAAGATGCACTGGGTTGTGTCCATTAAAGTTTAGAAATATGGTAAAGAAAAATCATATAGAATTGAAGTCTATCCGCTCTTTTGAGGTGTTTAGTCGATATTATTGGTATCGGAAAGATTTGTCGGATATATGCAAGCAGTTGGGGATAGAATATGTGGGAACGAAACAAGAACTGAATTCCTATATAAAAGAATACTTCAATGGAAATTTGATAGCACATCGAACAGGCAAAGAAAGTGAACCGAATGCCATAAAAGTTCCTCTCCATCAAATCTCTTTAGCAACTCCTTTACTAGATTGTGGTTTTGCATTGAATGCTTCTTTCCGAAAGCTATTCTCTGATTATACCGGCAAAGCCCATTTCAAGTTCACAGCAGATATGGCAACTGCATGGCGGAAAGTAAAACGTGAGCATGACCATTCATTTACGCTTCAAGATATGTTGGATATCTATAATGGATGTTCTTCTTATGCTCATTATGATCATAGTTCTTGTCAATGGAATCAGTTTTTGAAGGATTTTTGTGCAGATTCACGGAATGCAGTCTTCACTAATAAACTGAAAGTTGCATCAATCCTTTGGAAACAGGTGCGCGATTCGTTCCAGCCTAAAGTTTATAACTACAATCTCGTATTGCGCTATTGGGATATCATAGAGAAGTTGTTGTAGGGAAAGAACGAGAAAACAAGAATTTCCGAACGGCGTAAGCCTTTGCGATGCTATTTAATCTTGGTTTGGATTTGTATGGTATGCAGATGAATACGCCCCAAAATGGTGGATGAAGGACTTTACAAATCCTCTTCATTTTTCATTGCTTTCCCCGATAAAAGAAAAAGGAGTTGCGGTGAAACCGTAACTCCTTGACGTTGATTGTAGCGGGGGTGGGACCCGAACCCACGACCTCCGGATTATGAATCCGACGCTCTAACCAGCTGAGCTATCCCGCCATCACATTTAGGTTTTGCCTAATTGCGGGTGCAAAGGTAGTATAAAGTTTTGGATATGCAAAATTTTCATGTGATTTTTATTTGGTGTATGCGTTCCGAAAGGGGTGCGTGTGACATATGAGATAGCGCAAAAAAAGAGAAGCACAACCCCCAAGGGGGTAGGCATGTGTGTGGGATTCCATCAAGGCAGTGTAGATTTCGCTGCGCTCATCAACTCTGCCCTTTCGAGTGTATAACTTCGGGGTAACCTCTCCCGCGCCTTTCCACGCGCATACCCAGCCATTTGTGGGGCGATTCCTCGTGGTGGTATTGCCTATACATCGTGTTGTCGTGCATCATCCCTATGCTATGGCATGATGATGAATGGTGATATGGCGCGCAACCCCATGTGGTGATGTGGTCACGCCCCATGTTGTGGAATTATAATAAATGGACAATGATGTGGCAACCCCATCGGGTGGCGTGATGATATCCCACGTTGTGACGCGGTAATCAATGGTTGGTGATATGGCAACCCCACCGGGGTTGTACTCTCGATAGCCCGGGGTTGCCGACGATAGGAGGCTACCCTGGGGAGCAAGGTGTGTGGAATGCTACCCCCTTGGGGGTTGTACTTTTTGTAAATCGCACCATCATT
>NZ_BAJQ01000020.1 GCF_000613785.1 Segatella oulorum JCM 14966
CCCACCCATCGATAGCCTTTTCTAATTCAGAGGGACAGAAATAATGATTTAGTTTTATCACATTTTTCATTGATCGATGATATCGTTCTATCTTCCCTTGTGTCTGCGGATGCAAGGGCTTGCCATGAATATGCTTGATGTTATATACCTTACCGAGATACTCCTTGAGAGAGGAAGCAATATAACATGGTCCATTATCTGATAACAGACAAGGAGGATTCTGAAGTGTAATCCCAGCCTTTTCAACTGCCTTGTCTATTGTTCTGGATACATCTTCAGAGGTCATGCTCGAGCATAGCTCCCAATGGATAATATACCTGCTGTAGTCATCGATTACCGTAGAGAGATAATACCAGCCCCAACCCTTGACTTTGAAATAGGTAAAATCCGTCTGCCACATCTCATTGGCGAATTTAGTCTTATGATGGAACTCATCGGCTGCAAGGACGAAATCATGCTCCATACGTTCCAATAGACCTCTTTCATGCAGAATACGATAAAAGCTTGACTCGGAAACGAATATCTGACTTTCCTCCAATAAAAGGACGGACAACTCCCTGGGAGTGAGCTCAGGATGCTCTAAAGAAAGTTCGACCAGTATTTGTCGAATATTGTCGGGGATGCGGTTCCATGTCGTCTGCCTCCTATAAGGCGTTTCTCTAAGAGCATTCACTCCCCCTGTGGCATATTTCTGATACCAGTTATAAAAAGTACGCCTTGGAATACCTAAGCGTTTGAGGGCCTGAACAATACTTAACTCTGAACGCTTTACTGACAGAACGATACTCTCTTTCTCTTCCGCACTATAACGTATATACAATTCATGCATAGGCTTATTCGATGAGTTTCAAGCTTTTTTTACAACGTCATATCTCACTACCAAATCGGCAAGGGCTTCCTTTAAGCGAATATTTTCCTGACGAAGTTCCTTCACCTCATCACTTGTTGCTTCACGGACGATGTCACCATCAAGGCGAGCTTTACCTGCCTCAATAAATTCCTTATTCCATTTGTAATAAGTACTATCGGATATGCCATATTTACGGCAGAGCTCTGCGATGCTCTGTTCACCACGGATTCCTTCCATCACAATCAATACCTTTTGTTCTGAAGTGAAAATTCGTTTCGTGTTACGATGAATATCCTTTAATAAGGATTCTGAAGAGCACTGCTTAGGATTTACTGAAAAATTCTTTTTTGTTGTCGTTGTGCAAATATACTTTTTTATTAATATAATTCATACTAAAACCCCAAACTTAATTGAGGTCCCAGTTGTGCACTTTCGTTTGACAACGTACAATCAAAACAAGTCAAACATAAAATGAGATAAAGATATGGAAAAGAAAAAAGTCAGTAAAAAGGGAAAGGAGAATACCATCCATTCCGCCAAACAATATTTAGGGCTCAACCAAATTGAAGATCCGTCTGAACATCTCATTGCCGAACTTCGGGCAAGGGGAGCCAGAAGTTTCCAAGACCCAAACAAGCAGGATACAGAGAACACCACGTACTCTGAACCTGCACAGAACACAGAGAGTGCAACCATTCAAAGGCGCATCAGTGCCAAGATGAGAAAGGAAACGCTCGAAGCCTACAAGCAAGCCTACCTTGTCCCGACAAGATTGAGCAACCGAAAGGCGGTTTATCTGAGCCGAGAAATACAGGAGTGTGCCGACTTCATCGTGCGTAGGCTGGGCGACAGAGGAAGTAACCTTTCAAGTTTCGTGGAGAACATCGTGCGCCTCCATTTGGAGGAATACGGTGAGGACATAGAGAAGTGGAGAAGATTGTAAGCAGTTTGAGACTTTATCATACGATATACAAAAACAGTCGACTGTTTCTAAAAATCACTCGACTGATTATTTTATTCAGTCGAGTGAAATTATGAGTATTGATGAATGATGGGAATGACACGAACGCAGTTCGTCATAGAATGCACGGCATTCGCTTTTAATAACCAAAACGCTTTATGCGTAAACGTTTCGTTAGCTGACATTGCAAGACGTCAGTTTGTACCCACAAACTGCTCTTGCTCCCCTCGTTTATCTATCGGGGAGATTAGACCGTAATCACTACGTTCTCATCGGTCAGCATTCAGAAATTAAGCAACAACAAATCATCCATAATGATTAATTTTCAAGGAAACTTATATGAACGGATGCAAAGGAAAGACTGCCCGATGGCAGCAACAGGATAAGGAAGAACAGAGGATGAACAAGACGGAGTTCATCAAGGTAAGATGCACCTTAGAGGAGAAGCAGCGTATCAAATCAAAAGCGGAAAACGCAGGGCGGAAGTTCTCCGATTATTGTCGTGAAATACTCCTTAACGGAGAAGTGACTGCCGTCCCCAAGATGACCGACAATGAGAGGGAAGCCATTGCCATTCTTCAGCATACAGGACGGTTCTACGGACAGGTTTCCAACCTCATCAAAGTCAAGGACGAGGATTGGCTACATATCACAAAGAACCTCTCGCTATGTGCAAAGGAAGCATTTAAGCGGTTTTACAACCCGCATTTTCGTGTGGATGATGAGGTATATAAGGTCTTAAATCTAACAAGAAATGATAGGAAAATGTAAGGCGATAGCGCACGGAAGCACGGCTTTGGACTATATCTTCAGAGAGGGCAAGCTCGGCTATCGGCTTGCCTTCCACAACCTTTGCAGCAGAGAACCAAAGGCTATCTATGAGGAAATGAAAGTGGTCAGCAATTACAACAGCCGTTGCAAGAACAAGTTTCTCCGTATCGAAATAGGCATCGCACCGCAAGACGAGAAAAAGTTGCCTGTGTCCGAACTTATGCGGATAACCCATTTGTTTGCCAAGCGAATGGGACTTGACAACCACCAATGGGTGGCAGTAACGCACAAGGACACCGACAACAGACACATTCATATTATTGTCAACCGCATCAACCTATATGGAGAAGTGTATGATACCACCTTTGTGAGCAACAGGGCAGCGAGAGTGGCGGAGGAAATAAGTAGAGAGAAAGGCTTGACCATCGCCAAGAAGGTCAAGGCAGAAAGAAAATATCAAAAGACAAAAGCCAGTCCTGCAAGAGATCAGACCAAGCAGCAGGTGCAAAATATTTGCTATGCCCTGCTTGAAAAGTACAAAGGTACGGGTATCACGGGACACTCCATGTTCCTTTATGACCTTAGCAAGAGTGGCATAACCATTGAGCGCATGAAGAACAAGCAGGGCAAGGTCTATGGTTTGAAGTTCTCATTTGGCGGACAATCTTTCAAGGCATCGGAAGTGGGCAGAGAGTTCGGCTACCGTTCCCTGCAGAAAAACTTTGAACCAACCAACAGGGAAGAACCAAAGAAACCACACCAAACAATACAAGAGGCAACAGAAAAGAAAGAACAGCCTGATAAAGGCTACCAGCTTGTACCTAAAAGCCGTTCCTCTATCTCACGAGACAATGACACTCCACCTGAACAGAACTCCATTGGTGCAGTGGACACCATCGTTAGCGCAGCCGATGAACTTGTGGAAGAGTTAGGCGACTTGATTACACCATCCGCACAGGGCGATGACTATGCCGAAGCTACGTGGCAGCGCAAGCTCAGAAACCAAGCCAACAGAAAGAAGAAGCGAGGACGAGGATTATAACCCTATCAAAAATCGCATTAGAAAAGTGCAGAAAGAAGAATATCTCATCAAAAACGCTTGTTATTCGGTAACAAAGTATTATCTTTGCAGACAGAATAACAAGCGTTCTTTTTTAGGTAGAAAACAGCAACTTGAAGTAGTTTGCTCGTTTCCAAATCGTTACCTATTTAGTTATACCAACAAGGTAACTTCTTTATTTTCAACAAGTTGTATTTTAAGAATTATCTTAGTCCGCAATATGCACGCTATTAAACCCGCATCCTCCCCTACCCTCAACAGAACATAGGCAAGGATGTATGCCCAAAGCAAGCGGTTTTGCATGCGTTCAAAAAGCCTTAAAGATACAAATGATGGCAGCCATCGGCCACAAAACAAAAAAATATATCCAAAAAGTTGTTGCTTTATCAGATAAACACTACCTTTGAGACAGTGAAAAAGAAAAGGACGAGTCGCCCCGCCCTGTTTGTTTTCACAACGGAAAAATCCTTATTGTGACTTGCTTAAATAATATCTGAGTGCAAATATAGGCGTTTTCTACTAAAGAACCAAATAAAATAAAGAAAATATATGAAAACAATTCTTGGCTTAGACTTAGGAACCAACAGCATTGGTTGGGCCAAAGTCATCGTTGATGACAATGAAAATTATTTGAGAGACATTCAACTTGGCAGTCGTATCATCCCCATGAGCCAAGATGTTCTTGGCAAGTTTGATAAAGGAGTAACAGAGTCTCAAACCGCCATCCGAACGAGCTTCCGAGGCGTTCGACGCCTCAGAGAGCGCACTTTGCAACGCCGCGAACGCCTCCATCGCGTGCTACACACGTTGCATTACTTACCTCCCCACTACGATTCGGCCATTGGATGGGACAGGAAGACGCCCACTACTTATGGTAAATTTTTAAATCATGGTGAACCTAAATTGGCATGGGAACGCCGAGAAGATGGCACAATGCAGTTTCTTTTCATGGATGCTTTCCATGAAATGATAGCAGACTTCGCTAAATATCAACCCGCGCTCGTTGCTGACGGCAAGAAGGTGCCACTTGATTGGACGATTTATTACCTGCGTAAGAAAGCACTTACGCAACCCATCAAGAAAGAAGAACTTGCCTGGATTTTGCTCAACTTCAACCAAAAGCGTGGCTATTACCAACTTCGTGGCGAAGAGGATGAAGAAAATGCCGCAAAACATGAGGAATATCATGAGTTGAAAGTGGTTGGCGTTGAAGTCGATGAAGCGGGAAAAGGTGACAACACCTGGTATAATGTGAAGTTAGAGAATGGCTGGATATATCACCGTCAAAGCAAAATACCCTTAGACGACTGGGTGGGTAAAGTCAGGGCTTTCATTGTGACAACCGAATATGAAAAAGACGGAACAACACCCAAAAAAGATAAAGAAGGCAACGTGAAACGCTCCTTCCGCTCACCAAATGAAAACGATTGGGGCCTGCGAAAGAAACAAACTGAGCATTCGTTAGAAGCATCGGGCACGCCTGTTGGCGCTTTTATCTATGACCACCTCTTAAAAGAACCCTCTGATAAAATCCGCGGAAAATTCATCCATACCATTGAGCGTAAATATTACAAGCAGGAATTAGCAGCCATTCTTCGCGAGCAAAGCAAACACCATGAAGAACTATGCAGCAAGGACATGTTAAAAGCATGCATCGAAGAGTTATATCCAAACAACCCACTTCATCGTGAAAGTCTGTTGAAAAAGGACATGACTTACTTGCTCATAGAGGATCTTATCTTCTACCAACGCCCGCTGAAGAGTAAGAAATCGCTGATTGCAGAGTGCCCCTATGAGGCCTATTCCTATGTGGACAAGGAAACAGGAGAAATGAAACGGCAAGGCATTAAATGTATAGCAAAATCCAATCCCTACTACCAAGAGTTCCGTTTGTGGCAGTTTATAGCCAACTTACGCCTACGCAATCAAGCCGACGAGCGCGACGTAACAGCCGAGTATCTGCCTCATCAAGAAGACTATGTGCGCTTGTTTACCTATTTGAACGATAGGAAGGAAATCAATCAAGAGACGCTGTTGAAGGACTTTTTCAAGTTGAAGAAGGTGACGATAGGCGGCGAAAAGGTGTTTCCTATTCGCTGGAACTACATCGAAGACAAAGAAAAGAAATATCCTTGTAATGCAACACGCCACGAACTTCTCCTTGCACTCGACAGAGCTGGCATAGAACATGACTGGTTAGATGATCGAGATTTGGCTTATCGATTGTGGCACTTGCTCTATTCTGTTGACTCTAAAGACGAAACAGAGCGTGCATTGCGCAAGTTGAAAGATGACGATGCTTTCGTTGAATCGTTCTTAAAAATTAAGCCCTTCGAGAAAGAATATGGTGCCTATTCAGAGAAAGCCATCAAAAAACTACTACCCGTTATGCGGAGAGGAAGTTTATGGAACGAGGCAGACCTCTGTCCTTCTACAAAAGAGAGGATTGCTAATATTTTGCAAGGCACTATCGATGAGAAACTCAAAAAGAAGATAGGGGCGTTTATTTCGTCTTGTCAACAGGTGTCAGACTTTCAAGGATTGCCCGAATGGTTGGCGTGTTATGTGGTATATGGGCGCCATTCTGAAGCTACAGACATACAGCGCTGGGAAACACCCGAACAGCTTTTAGATTATATCCATAAGTTTAAACAATATTCCTTACGCAACCCTATCGTGGAACAATGCATTCTTGAAACCCTCCGCACGGTATATGACATTTGGAAAGAAGCGGGACAGATTGATGAAATCCATGTAGAATTAGGCCGAGAAATGAAACAGACGGCCGAACAACGTGCGCATCTCACAGAGAAGGTGCTGCGCAATGAGAACACGAATCTCCGCATCAAGAGTCTGTTGATGGAATTGAAAAACGATGCCGATATAAAGGACGTTCGCCCCCATTCGCCGATGCAACAAGAAATCTTACGCATTTATGAGGAAGGCGCTTTGCAAACGTTATCGAAAGACGACGCAGCGTTTGCCGAGATCATGAAGATTTCAAAAATGGCGCAACCCTCCGCAAGTGAGTTGCAAAGGTATCGATTGTGGCTCGAACAAAAATATCGTTCGCCATATACTGGAAAACCGATTTCACTTTCAAAACTTTTCACTTCAGCCTATCAGATTGAGCATATCATTCCTAAAAAACGCTATTTTGACGACTCGTTCTCCAATAAAGTTATCTGTGAAGCAGAAGTAAATAGAGAGAAAGGCAGCATGTTAGCCTATGAATTCATAAAGGATTGTGGTGGCGATGTAATACATTGTACGGCTTTAGGTGATGTAACCATCTTGAGCGAAGCAGAATACAAGGCCTTGGTAACAGAATTGTATGCGAATAACAATTCGAAGAGAGAGAAGCTACTGATGGAGGATATTCCTCAGGAATTTGTCAACCGACAACTGAATGACAGCCGCTATATCAGCAGGGTGGTGATGACTTTGCTTTCTAATATTGTGCGCATTGAAAGCGAAGAAGAGGCCACTTCCAAATTTGTTATTCCGTGTTCGGGAGGCATTACCGACAAGCTTAAGAAGGATTGGGGTTTAAATGATGTTTGGAACAATATTGTTTATCCGCGTTTTGAACGCTTGAATGCACTCACCAACACCACTGACTTTGGCCAATGGGAGAACAAAGAAGGGAAAAGGGTGTTCCAAACTTCGGTTCCACTTGAACTGCAACGTGGCTATCAAAAGAAGCGCATCGACCACCGACACCATGCTATGGATGCATTGGTGATTGCCTGTGCCTCACGCAATATCATTAACTATTTGAACAACCAAGAAGCTAATGACCCCACGAAGCAAGAAAATGCGCGAAAACAACTTTGCATTAAAAATCGCATTATCCGCAAACCTTGGGAAACCTTTACGCAAGATGCCTACAAGGCTTTAGACAACATTGTGGTGAGTTTCAAAAACTATGTTCGTGTGATCAATAAAGCCACCAATTATTATGAACGGTATAATGCCGACGGAAAGAAAGTTGTTGACGAACAAAAGGGAGAGGCGATGTGGGCTATTCGAAAGCCTATGCACAAAGATACGGTCTTTGGTCATGTCAACCTGCGGCGCAAAGCTGTCGTTAAGTTGAAAGATGCATTAGAGAATATTCCTGCGATTTGTGATAAGACGCTCCGCCATTATATTCAGGACTTACAGAAAAAGCACTTCAACACCAAGCAATTGCTGGCACATTTTAAAAGCATTAACTACCGATTGAATAAGCAAGCGGTTGATAAAGTTGAAGTTTGGCAGTATAGTGATGATAAAGAACAGCTGGCAGCAACGCGGAAACCATTAGGCCCTTCATTTGATGCAAAGCGCATTGCCGCAATCACCGACACGGGCATTCAGAAGATATTGTTGAACTATCTTCAAGCAAAAGGTGGCGACCCTACCATCGCTTTTACGCCCGAAGGAATTGCTGAAATGAATCAAAACATAGCGGTTTATAATGGGGGCAAGCAGCATCAGCCCATCCTAAAGGTAAGGATTGCAGAACCAATGGGCGCTAAATATCCCATAGGAGAAACGGGAAACAAGGGCGCTAAATATGTTGAAGCACAAAAAGGCACAAACCTTTACTTTGCTATCTATGAAGATGAAGAGGGCAATAGAACCTATGACACTATTGCACTGAATGTGGTTGCAGAACGATTGAAGCAAGGACTTACCCCTGTTCCAGAGAAGAATGAAAAGGGGGTTGCACTAAAATTTTATCTCTCACCAAACGACTTGGTGTATGTACCCACCGCAGATGAACTACTCACTAAGGAATGTAGTTTAGACAAAAATAGAATTTATAAGATGGTAAGTGCAACAATGAACCGATGTCTCTTCCTACCTCATCGCGCGGCAAAGACTATTTATGACAAGGTTGAGTTCGAGGCTTTAAACAAGATGGAAAGAGCTTTGACTGGAGAAATGATTAAGCCAATTTGCTGGAAAATGGAAGTTGACCGCTTAGGTCACATCGTCAACATCATCAAATAGCCCCCTTAGCTTATGATTAAGAAAACACTTTGCTTTAGCAATCCCATCTATTTGAGCCTACGCCATGCGCAATTGGTGCTCCATCTGCCTGAAGTGGTGCAGAACAACACGCTACCCGAAACGATGAAAAAAGAAGCCGAGCGCACCATCCCAATAGAAGATATTGGGGTGGTGATACTCGACAGCCCGCGTATCACGGTAACTTCGGGTGTGTTGGAGGCTCTATTAGACAATAATTGTGCGGTGATTACATGCGATCAAAAGAGCATGCCTGTGGGGTTACTTCTGCCTTTATGCGGCAACAACACGCAAAACGAGCGGTTTCGTGCGCAAGTAGATGCCTCACTCCCCTTGCGTAAACAACTATGGCAACAAACCATCAAACAGAAAATCTTAAATCAAGAGCATGTTTTACGCACCACTACGGACAAGGAAACCAACTGCATGCGCGTATGGGCAAACGAGGTACGTAGCGGTGATCCGGACAATCTTGAGGCACGAGCAGCCGCCCACTATTGGCGCAATCTATTTCTTGATTATCCTCATTTTGTTCGCGATCGGGAAGGAACTCCACCCAATAACCTCCTGAATTATGGCTATGCTATTCTGCGTGCTGTCATTGCTCGTGCCTTGGTTGGAAGTGGTTTGTTGCCAACTTTAGGCATCCACCACCACAATCGTTATAATGCTTATTGCTTGGCTGATGATATCATGGAGCCTTATCGCCCGTATGTTGATCAACTTGTTATTCAGATACTGCATAAACATAAAGAGGCTTCAGTGCTTACAAAAGAACTAAAAATGGAGCTCTTAGGCATTCCGATGCTCGACGTTGTAATGAATGGAAAAAGAAGTCCGCTTATGATTGCTGCACAACAAACAACAGCCTCGTTAGCAAAATGCTTCTCTGGAGAAATACGCCACATCAGTTATCCTGAGCTGTAACCCCACTTATGGTCGACTTTAAACGCTTCAGTGAGTATCGCATTATGTGGATTCTCGTATTCTTCGATTTGCCAACAGAAACCAAGAAGGAAAAGAAAGCCTATATGGATTTTCGAAAAATGCTGATAAAAGATGGCTTTACCATGTTCCAATTCTCTATCTATGTTCGCCACTGTGCAAGTATAGAAAATGCAGAAGTGCACATGAAGCGTGTTCAAGCGAACCTCCCGCAACGCGGAATGGTGGGAATGTTATGCATCACAGATAAACAGTTTGCCAACATTCGCCTTTTCTTTGGCGAGAAACCTAAAGCGCCTAACGCACCAGGACAACAATTGGAATTATTCTAAAAGATGCAGGATGGAAAAGGAGAGAACCATAAATCTTTGGTTGAAATGCCTCGTTTAAAAAGAAATCTTTTTTTGTTGTTTCCTAACAACTTAGCCTACAACAAGAAAAAACTTGGAGAAAGCATCATAAGAAATCACCTTAATAGAAAACAAAAATCCCACTTCAATGAAGTGGGATTTCGTTTTGTGGCACCATTTTTATTTTCTTCAACAACCTTATATCCTTTTGATAAACAACAAATTACAAAGAATGAGTTGTTGTTGATACCACAAAGGTAGATATTTTTAAGCAAATCACAACGAACAGCAGTTCGTTGATAGATAGCTGCGAAGTTGTTGTTGATACCACAAAGGTAGATATTTTTAAGCAAATCACAACCCAATGCGGAAATGATGCCGAATATCTTCGGGTTGTTGTTGATACCACAAAGGTAGATATTTTTAAGCAAATCACAACAGATAAAGACATGGTCGGTTTCTTTCTCTTGTTGTTGTTGATACCACAAAGGTAGATATTTTTAAGCAAATCACAACTGACGGAGAAAATCAACGAACTCGTAAAGGGTTGTTGTTGATACCACAAAGGTAGATATTTTTAAGCAAATCACAACTTAGATACTTCTCTGAATTCTTGCGGTGTAGTTGTTGTTGATACCACAAAGGTAGATATTTTTAAGCAAATCACAACTTGCGTTGGTGCATTCATTTTGCCACTCACGTTGTTGTTGATACCACAAAGGTAGATATTTTTAAGCAAATCACAACGCCAATAGTGTTCGTTTGAAAGCTCCTGCGGTTGTTGTTGATACCACAAAGGTAGATATTTTTAAGCAAATCACAACTAGCCTGATAACCTTTATCCTGCATAACGGGTTGTTGTTGATACCACAAAGGTAGATATTTTTAAGCAAATCACAACTTGATTTCCGTTATGGTATGACACAACCAGTTGTTGTTGATACCACAAAGGTAGATATTTTTAAGCAAATCACAACAGTATGGCACGTTATCTGATATGGATAAATGTTGTTGTTGATACCACAAAGGTAGATATTTTTAAGCAAATCACAACCCACCTCGAGATTGTGATGCGCGAAACCTCGTTGTTGTTGATACCACAAAGGTAGATATTTTTAAGCAAATCACAACTGGAAAACACCTTACTAATAAACAAATAGAGTTGTTGTTGATACCACAAAGGTAGATATTTTTAAGCAAATCACAACTGGAATTCTCGTGGTTCTGAATATAATTATGTTGTTGTTGATACCACAAAGGTAGATATTTTTAAGCAAATCACAACCATCCTGTAATGCGGATGCTACACTATCCGGTTGTTGTTGATACCACAAAGGTAGATATTTTTAAGCAAATCACAACATGAAAAAGAAAAGTGTTTTGCAGGTGTTGGTTGTTGTTGATACCACAAAGGTAGATATTTTTAAGCAAATCACAACTGCAACAGAATATAAAATAGATAACTTGCTGTTGTTGTTGATACCACAAAGGTAGATATTTTTAAGCAAATCACAACGGCTATACGTCAGCAAATATCCCAGTCAGAGTTGTTGTTGATACCACAAAGGTAGATATTTTTAAGCAAATCACAACTGCATTGATGACTTGATAGGAATAAACCAAGTTGTTGTTGATACCACAAAGGTAGATATTTTTAAGCAAATCACAACTGGAGAGTGACAAAGAAAAAATTATTAAAGAGTTGTTGTTGATACCACAAAGGTAGATATTTTTAAGCAAATCACAACACTAGTGTTGTTCCACTTCCCATATATGGGGTTGTTGTTGATACCACAAAGGTAGATATTTTTAAGCAAATCACAACTACAATAGTTTCCTTAAATTCCTCCGCAATGTTGTTGTTGATACCACAAAGGTAGATATTTTTAAGCAAATCACAACAGGGGAGAACGAGAACCTGATGAAGGTGCAGTTGTTGTTGATACCACAAAGGTAGATATTTTTAAGCAAATCACAACTCAACGCCATCTTGGAAGCTATCGGAAATGTTGTTGTTGATACCACAAAGGTAGATATTTTTAAGCAAATCACAACCTACATACCCGTTAGGTAAATCTGATGAATGTTGTTGTTGATACCACAAAGGTAGATATTTTTAAGCAAATCACAACGGACGGTGGAAGAGAAGAAAAAGGTATATAATCCGTAAAACGAAGCGTTCCGAAAAAATAAAACGAAGCGTTCTATCTCGTAAAACGAAATGTTCTTTTTTAGGTTCCCCCCAATATAAAAAACGCCTCAGATTTCTCTGGGGCGTTTCTTGTTTCTTATCATTCTTTTCAAACATTCAAGTCAAACTTCACGCTCTCATCACCTTTAGGCAGTTGCCTTGTTCGCTCTAAATTGTTATCGTAAATGTGTACGTTTCCGAGATTAAGCGTTATGTTTTTCAGTGGCAGGTCTATCTGTCGTGCCATCAAATAAAGATGGTATATATCGGCTGGCAACCCAAGGTTTGCATCACTGCTTCGCTGGTAGGCCGATAGAACCAGTTCCCCGCCATCAATCTGGAATTGTACCAGGCTGAGGCACGGAGCCTGGTTGCTTTCTGCGCCTGTCTCGCCGAGGAACAGCACATAATTCTTCGAGTTGCGCTTCTCGCAGTTTATCCTCGCTAACAATGGCGGTAGCTTCTCAAAGTAGGTCGGATAACTATTGACGAGCACGGCCCGCAATAGTCCCACCAGTTAATACCTGCCTCGCGGTATCTTTCCACCTGCCGCTCTCCTTTCATGAAGAGTTGAAGTTCGTTCTTCAGTTTCTTTCTGGCTATGCCGTGGTTCTCGAATATGTCGAGCAGGTCGGTAGGCGACAATGAAAGTTGCTCGTTGAGCAAGTAGCGGATATTCCCTTTCTTGTTGGCCTGGGTCTTTCCTTGCTTCAGGATTTTGTCCAGTATCTGATAGTATTTGTTCATCATTCAAACGGTATTAGAATATCATTCAAGCGACATCCGTGTAAAGCATAATGTCTGTATAGGACGAATTGTAATTCATGTGGGCGTTGAATTCCCTGCGGTGGCAGTTCCTAAACGGGTCGCCGAGATTCGGGTGCCTGCCCATCCAGTCGCACAGCTCTATGATAGAGGACTTGTTCGAGGTGAAGTAGATGAAGCGGTGACCCGCAAGTATGGTCAGCACATCAAGGTAATCAGACAGTTTCCAAAACATTCTGTAGGTTTTGCTGTCCGTACTCAGATAGGGCGGGTCAACGAGGAATACCACGCCCGGCACATCCTTGTACCGTTCAAACACCTCCTTGTAATCGCTGGAGGTAATGGTCAGTCCTTCGAGATAGTCGTCGCAAGGAGGATAATCCACCCCTTTGATATTATTGTATAAGGTCTCCTTTTCCAAGTCCGCATAGCCCATGGCATACTTCATCGAAAAGAGAATAGACGAGGATAGCGTGATATAATCAACATACCCGTGTTCACTCTCATGCCAGCGGATACACGACAGCACCTGCTCGCGCTGTTCTCCCATGATGGCCTTATGGCGTGGCACGTCCACTATTGCACGCAGTTCAGCCAGCAGGGCATTCGTCTGGGGTAATGCCTCCAGCCGTTTACGATAGCCGTCAAAATCATTATATACAACGGTGGAGTTCGGCTTCTGGCACTTGGCGATATGGGACAGCAGACCGCTGCCGCCGAACAAGTCCACGAAGGTCGTACCGTCAGGGAACTGCTGGAGCACCTTGATGTACTCCTTGGCAAACATCCGCTTCTGTCCCTGGAATGGAAGCGGTGCCGAAAGATATTGTTTTCTCATTGTCGCACTTATTTGGTACGGCAAAGGTCGCCATATTCGGTGAGGCAGAAGAACATTTACACCAAATCACACTGCAAGCGGTTTGCAGTCGCTTTGGAACCGTTTGATGAGCATATATACCTTGCGCTCGCTTACCGCATACTTTTCCGACAGCCTGGCTATGATATACGACACTTTCTCGCCACGATTCAGCAGCGTAGTGTAATCGGTGTATAAGTCCACAAACTCCTCGTCTTCCAGACGAATTCCTGCTATTTTGAGCCTTTTTATCAGCTCCCTGTTAAATTTCAAGACCTCTATTATCTTCATTATCACAAAATTTTGTATCTTTGCAATGTCTCACTTATTATTGCGCATTAGCGCAAACATAAAAATAGCTCACAGCGTGAGCGAGGGCATACGGCCCCCCGGTCATGCGCTGTCAGCGTTTTATGTTCTAATAGTAAGTGAGACGACTATTTTAACAGGCCGGGGGCTTTTTTTTCACTCCCCGGGAGATTATTTAATTGACTATATATTACTTTGTCAGCCAATCGAGTTTTTCTGCATCTTCGAACGTTCTTTCCGAACCTTTGTATGCTTTGAGGAGTTCTGCAGCGTCGAGCGAGTCGATTTTAACTTCAACCTCTTTTTCAGCTAACGATTTGAAATACTCCTCGCCTTTCTTATTCCACGCTGCAAACCAAGTGTTTATTTCTGCTATTTCGCGCTTTTCGGCTTCGGTCATGTCACGGACCTCTTCCTTAACCTTACGCTCAAGTTCCTGCGCCTCTTTTACCCGCTGCTGCATCTTCTCAAACTCTTCATCCTGAAGCGTTGCACGCACCTCCTCGATGTCTTTATCATAAGTTTCTGAGATAGGGCGCAAAGCCTTGAGGTTCTTCCACACTGCGAGCATAGCTTCATCACTCATACCGCTTACTTTCAACACTTTTAATGCTCTGTAGCTTCAACTGCCTTAATCGTTTTTACTTTCATTTTTACTTTAATTCTTACTAAATTACTTTGTTATTTACTTTCCTTTAGCTTCTGTTGCACTGACTGTGCCGAGCTTCGCTGCGTTGACCTTGCAGTACTTCACGAAGTGCGTCACATCGGTGACCACGCTGATGATTTTGTCTTCGTCGGCAGTCAAATAGCTGATGTTGATACCTCCGAAATGCGCGAATGTAGCGAGCATTTCTTTGCCGGCCTCGTTGCTGCTGACACTTCCGTTTTCGATGTTTGCATACTTGTCGTTTTCAACCGAAACGACAGCCTTGATAATCGTACCTGTACCTACTGCTTCAACACTTGCCTTGAAGCCTGCGATTGCTTTTACTTTTACTTCCATTGTTGTGATAATTAAATTATTCGTATTCAAATATATATGTTAATGTATAGCCAAAGTCATTATAGAAATGACTTGGACACTGCATGTCTAACTTCGTTACTCCCGCCTCATATTGAATGTATTTAGGCTCAGCATCCCGTATTTCAACATCAACAGTTTCCTTCACTTGCCCCGTTGCTGTATTCTTGATTTCAAGAGTTATCTTTTTCAAATCATACGTCTCACGGAATTTCCTTTTGATGATGCATTGTCCGTAAACAATCCTGTCCCTTTCTGTCGGACTTGGGTCTACAGATATATAAATGCCCGGAATACCTTTAATGACAAGTCTTAAGATATTAGTAAGCGGAGCCTTTACTGTTATTCTGTATGACGCTCTGTTATCAGGATATGATAATCCCACAGCTTTCTCCAACTTATCTGTCCAAGTCGCCTTTCTGTTAACGGCACATGCGATAACAGTGAACTCATCACCGGTAACGGATTGACTAATTGCAGGACAATCTACGATGTTAACCGCACAGCTCTGCCCCTGTGTCAGAGGAAAATCGTCAAAGGTCTTGAAATATGCATTTCCTGTTTTATCAATAACTGCTACTCCGAAATAACAGTTTGAGAACAAGTCGGTTATGCTGATATTATTAGCAGGGAGGAGGTTTTGACATGTGATGCGGACGAGAAACAAATTTGAATTCTTGTATATATTCTTGTCATTTGGGAAAGTCACCTTGAAAGGTGCGATACAATTATGATTATAACCTATGAAATCACCAATCCGGAAAGGTGCATTCATACCACCTGTAGGTTTCCTATATGTCATTTCTGCTTCTAAATCCTTTACTTCGCCTGTATACAGAGGTAAAGATATTCCATAAGGTGCACCTGCCACATCTTGTCCCAACCAGCTGTTGTTTGAAAATGGCTGATTAAAACAGACAGGCTTGCATTTTGCCCACATATTTATTTTTACACTCTTGCACAATGTCCCAAGATCGTTGCTTGTCTCACCGAGTACTGTCTTCACATCTGCGATGCTGACGGGAGCCTGAATGATGCCATTGACGATACTCATGCCGGGCCTCCTTTCTCTTTATAACAAGTCACGCTGCCCGTTACGGTGAGCGAGCCCTTGACGAGCAGGTCGCCCTCGACGATTAAATCTCCTTCAACCGTTCCGGCCTTGGGGATAAAGTGCCTTAATACCTCTTTTTCCTTGACCACGGTCCTGACTTCTGTTCTTACCGTTGTCACGCCGAACTTGTCGGCCAACCATTTTATCAATTTCTTCATGTCAGTTATGTTTTAATAATTCGACTTCCTTTTCAAGTTCCATTACCCGTTTCTTTAATCTTTCTACCTTATCGTCTACCTGCACAGCTGCACCTAATGCGAGTGCAATGAGGCGCGTATCGAGATAGTTCAGTTTCAGATAGCCGCCTTCGGCAGTGTAAACCATATTCTTTAGCACACTTCCACGAACGTTTTGTGCAATAAAGCCGATACCGTGCCGGCCCGTGTCCTTGTAATCGAACTGCCACGTACCGCCAAGCGAGCGAATTATCCGCATACTATCAACCTGCTTGATATTTTCTTTCAGTCTCCGGTCTGAAGTGGTATAAGCTGTTACGCCACCCTGAGCCAGCACGTTTCCTGTAAAAATTGCCGTTCTGTCCCTGCTGATAACGAGTGCATTCTGCCAGCCGTTATTGAAGATATTGAACTGCAATTCACTACCTTCGAAAAGCGTGTAAAGAGGTCGGTCATTGCATCCGAAATAAACGACGTTGGAGTCTGAAATAAACAGTGCACGCTGATTACCACCCTCCTTATCTTTCAGGCGCAGGCCCTTGTTGTTGGCAAGGCTCAAGTAGCCACCGACAGCAAGGTCACTGTAGACCTCACTGCCGCTCTCGCGGAAGCGGGCGATGAGCGTACTGTTATCTTTCGTGATGCCGAAACCGAGACTGTCGGTACCGCCCCCGCGAATGTTACCTATCTGATAATGTGTAGCGTACCACGAGAAGTCCAGCGCGTGGTTGATGGCAGCGTTCGTGACCGGCACATTATTAATTGAACCACGGGTATTGCGGGCGGTCGTGATATCGCAATTCTCTGTGCCGCCAATGTAAAGCCTATCGCCGACACGTACCGAACCTTTTACGTTCAGTTTATAGGGCGAATTCAGTTCCGTGTCTCCAATAACGACATTTCCGTTATTAAGTACACTTAGCACATGTTTCGCCGCCGAGTTCCATATAAAAAAGCGCGTCGGATAGCCGCCAAACACCCACCGCTGCCCGGAGGCACACTGACAGCTGAACGAACTCTCATCCGAGGTGGAAGTGAGGAAAATGCCGGCCGTGCCTGCATGTTTGACAGTCAGCACACCGTCTACGTTTCCCGTGCCGTCGAACTGCTGTCCCCAAATCAGCTGGCTATCCTTTAGTTTTGTTGCAGATACCGCATTACTATTGAGGGGTAGATACTTGCCAGAAACGATGTCATCAGTGAGTTGTGAAAGTTTTGTCGGCACTGTTATGTTAAGTGTTGCGTTCGCACTTTTAGGGTTGAAAGTATCTATTGCTACACCATTTTTTTGCAAGGTCAGAGAATAGATGCTTTGATGCACGGTAAGAGGTGTTATCGTGCCTGTACCAAGCGTTATCGTACCACCTACTATTTTTGCGTCTGTGATACCATATCCTTGTAATGTTGTAGGCTTATCTTGCAACTGCGAGAAAGCATGCGTGTGTGATATGCTTGCAGCATCGGTGATGCCATACCCCTGCAGGGTGTTCGGCTTGCCTGTCAAGGAAGCAAAAGAGTGCGAGTGAGCAGCAGGATTGAACTCATTCGGCCTGCCCGTGATTTCACTCCAGGCATACGAGGGTTTTGTCGCTGCCTTGGCCCAGTCTGGCACATCGCTGGCGGGCATAGAAGCAGGCTTGTTCTTGATGATTGACCAGTCCACCGAGGTCAACGCACCTCCCTCAACTTTCTTTAATCGCTCATTCAGATCATTACCGAGGAAAGCCGAGAGGACAGCTGCCGCCTTTGCGGTAGTGTAGTCGCTCCAGCGGTCCAGGCGCTCATAGCTTGTGCCGCCACTTTCGCTACCACTACCCTGCACGGCGCCTGCACCGAATGCCGTCAATCCACCTGTAGCATATAAATTTGCTTTCTTATCACTGCTCGAAACTCGCGTCAGTGCCAGCGCACCATTTTTCTCATCATAGCTGATTTTGATATCGCCGATAGTGACACCCTTGAGGAAATTTATCAATTCCTTGACCGTATCTTCCTTGTCCTTGCGTAGGAAGGCATCGTATGCAGGGCTGTCCTCCGCGAGGTCACGGGCGCGGTCGGCATAGCGGGCGCGTGCCGCCTCACCTGCCTTGAGGGCGGTATCGGCCTGCTCGGCAAAGGTAGCCTTGTCGGCCGTGAGTGCGCGGCGCACGCTGTTGTCCGGCTGATACGCAGGGCCTGCACTGCCGGCCGTCGTTCCACCTGTAGCCCGTCTGCGGGCAAACATTTTTATATCAATCATGCTCAATCTCCTTTAATGTCAGTTCTGCCGTACCTTCGGCAAGGTTCCGGCTTAGCCCTTGTACGAAGAATGTCTTGTTCATAAAGTTATGCCGGAAACGGACGAACATGGCCGCGATACCGCCGTGTACGTCGGTCACGCGCTGCGTCATAACCACGCGAGGCGCATGCCACTCGTCGTAGCAGCTGTCGATATAGAGCTGTTCGGGCTTGGCACGCCGGGTCGTGCTATGGTCGAAGAGCTGCTGCACGCCGTCGCCCGTGTCCGTATCTACGGGCGTGGAGAGGGCCGGGCCATTAGTGACACCCATGCGGATACATTCCTCACGCGTCAGTGCCGAGGTGATTTTGAACTCGATATCGTCTTTCGGATTACAGAACGCTGTCTGCACCGCACTCATATACACGATATCGTGCTCGTCGCCAAGGCGCTCTACGAGCCCGTTGTCGCTCGCCACCTTAATTTCAAATTCCTTGATTTGAATAGAGCTTACATGGGCCAACAAAGACACAGCATTCTCTGTCCACTTCGTGTGCCGGAAAAAGGTCGGGTGGCGGCGCGTGATGTCGGACCACAGCACATTCACCGGACCGAGAATAACGAAGCGCACGGGGCCGCTGACATGGTCACCCTTGCGCACAGGGATGGCCATTCCCTCGGTGGACACGCCGCGCTTCCAGCTGATGTTGTTCTGCAGCGCGTATTCGCGGCCGATGAGTCTGTCGCTGAGCTTCGGGTCGAAGCCTATCGTGAAGCTCTGCGCATAGTACTCATCATCGCTCGCACACTCCGAACGCTCCTTATATTTACGCCACGAAAAGTCCTCGATTTGCGAACCGCTTCCCGTCTCGACGACGCACTTATCGCCGATAATAAGCATACAGCTACGAGGCCCACCTTGCTGATTTTGTCCGTCTCATCACCCACGGCGCTGTACTTGAACTCATACTGCTCAGGAGCCGAGTCCACAAAAGGAAACCAGCCTGTCTCGCCCTGTTCGTCCCAAGCGGGCTCTTCGCCGCGCTTCGGGTCGGGGTCGGTCTGCTTCCAAAACTTTCGCGTATAGTAACGAAAATTTCCGTTTCTATCCGGTACCGCTTTTCCGCGTACCGGCACCTTCCCTTTCGGAACGGGGCCACCCAAGGGCATGAATATCCACTCCTTAGTGCGCAAATCCCGGTAGCCAGCCGTCTGCGCTGCGAGGGGATTGAGCAACATTTTTCCCGACAGCACGATATAGTTCGTCGTTTCATCGTCTGCGGACGAAAAGACACCGCCCGCGCGGTTGCCCGTGTAGACTGCATAGGGTATTGCTGCGCGAAGGTCGGTCTCGGCGGGATAGGTTTTTGCCGGTTCATCCTGTCCGTTACCATTCACCGACAGCACGAGCGTATCTGTCATGTCGATTTTGGCAACGGGACTGTTGTCGCGTTCCGTCGACGCATAAAACACCTTTCCGTAGGCCACGAGTGCGGCTCCAAGGTGTTTACCGAGCCATTGCAGCTCATCGTGCTGCTTCTTCCCCGTCTGGCCGAAATGCTCGGTAAGGTCTTCCCCGGCGTGATCAATACCGTCGTGCATGGGGAATCGCCACTCCGGATGCCGTTTTATCCATACATACCAATCAATAATATTTCCGGCATCATAGCCTGTTCCACCGGTCATGACCAAGTCCTTGAAATCGTCAAGGGCCCGGTTACCGGTGCCCCAGCTGACGAGTTCGGTCATGTACTTTTGTCGGGCGATAAAATAACTTCTGAGCGCACTTTCCTCCAGCGGACTTTCAATCAAGGAATCTACTTTCTCTACCTTACAGGTCAGCTGAATACGATTGTAAACCTCACCGACATCGATAGTCGTATCGGTGCCTACGACATTTGCGGTCGTGATATCCACCTGCCTGTGCGGCACGGTGACAACCTGTCCGCCGATGAGGTTCTTCCATGTAATCGCCTCGTTCCTTTTTACGCTTTCCCATGAAAACGCATGGAATGAGAAACCCGTTTGAATAATGTGCAGGCTGAGGTATTTTAATAGCTCGGTAAGCACGTCTTCCGCTGTCCATACATTGTCCTCTTCGTCACCAAGAAACAATAACTCGTTGATAGCAAGTCGCGAAAAGATATCGTAGCGCCGGGCAGGCATGATATCCACGGCCATGCTACCGGCATAATGAAGGGCCGTATCGTGGCCGCCCAAAATATCAAGGCCCGTCGTAAGGTCACCAAGCAACTCTTTGATGATTGAAAAAAAACTGCGCTGCTTCGCGGCCGCTTTCACGGCCGCATAGGTCACGCCCGCCATGCCGATATTTCTATATTTGGCATATTGCAGGGCGGTCAGTACGTCAATGCAGCTCAACTCGATTTCGTCTTCTTCCTCGTTGTAGGACTGCGAGTAGGACTGCGGCTCGATAAAACCGGCAAAGAGGCATTCACCTTCGCGATAGATATTTACCACAGCATCACGGCAGGAGGCACAGAAAAGGTCGGGGGTGAAGTTCTTCACGAGGAGGCGCACGGAAGCCTGATACTTGAGCAGTACGTCAAATGTGTCGCTCACCTGACTTTCAATTTCCACGGGGTCGTCCGTCCAGTTGATGCCGCTGCCTTCGGCCCCGATTTCGAGTTCTTTTGTGCGGTCGTTCCGGGTGACGATATGTACCTCGATGCGCTCGTTCTTTTCGTTATAGAAGTGTCCGTGTATGTACATTTTTATCTTTTTACAGTTTGATATTTGTCTTCCGTCTGCTGATACGTGTCTCGTTAGCCAGTGCCAGAACGAGGTCACGGCCACGCAGCCTGGCCTCCAATCGTCCGCCACCGTTGCTTTCACCGCCGATGAGCGATTTCAGCTTGTTCAGCGGTGCAATCACTTCGGGGTTTGAGCGTGCCCCGCATACTCGCCCATGATAGAGAGTGTAGGGCCATAGACGATACCGCCGTCGGCAAAGGGCGTAACGCCATTGATGAAGTTGAAAAGGCGACTCTGCTGCGCACCATTGAGTATCATTTCGCCCGAATTTACACGAGCCAACAGTTTATCGCCAGTAGGTGAGGAACCGCCAACGATACCTCCGTTTGCAAAGGCACCGCTGACGGATGCCAGGGCAGCTACGACAGCGGCCACACCTGCGGCAATGGCAATGAGGTTATAAGGGAAAGGCATGCTTGCACCACTGGCCGTTGCACTTGCTATAGCCTGGCCGCCCTTGGCAGCCGTATTCGTAATTGTCGCAGCCGTATCAGCAGCCGTGGCAGCAGTGTGTGTTGCTGTCGCTGCGGTTTCGCTGGTTGTTGCAGCAGTTTTCACTTGACTGGCTGCCGAACTCATCTGTGTCGTAACCGTCATGGCCTTGATGAGGTCTACTACGCCTGCAATGCCCTGAAAGATTTGTATGGCACCATCTACCACGCCCGCGAGTGTCTCCCATGCATTACGGCCACCCTCGAGGGCGTTGGTCATTGATGTAATACCACCGGCTACACCTTTCGTGTTACCCCATAGGTCTGTCAGATGCACGTCACTCTTTCTCAGCACCTTTTCATATTGTCCATACGAGCCGATGAGTTTTTCGACCTCTTCGCGCTGATTCTTGCCAAGTGGATTCTTCGTATCGGCGAGCATGTCCTGAAGTTCCTTGATGCGCTTTTTCACACCGTCAAGCCCCATTACCTTGAGTTCCAATTTCAGCTCTTTTGCATCCATGCTGTCCAGCTTTGCGGTTTCGGCATGCATTTCAGGCAGGCGCATCATGCGGCTCAGTGCCTCACGTTTCTGCTCCAACGCCACAATGGTTGCACCAATAGTACTGATTTCTTCCCCCGAGGCCTTTTTCTGCTTTGCCTGATAGTATGTTATGGCTTCGTCGAGCTTCTCCATCGTGTTGAGCCGCGTGATATCCTCCGGAGCCTTCAGACCGGCAAGGGTTTCGTCCCACTTCTTCTTTAAGTCACTGAGCGCATTGATTTGCTTTTGAATTTCCACGCGTTCAGTGTCCGTGGCCGTCTTGAGTTTTTTTGTATAAAAGGCAATTTCGCCATCCAGCTGTTCATAAGTCTTTATCTCATCAAGACGCAAATCCACGTGTGAGCTGTCCTCGAATGCCGTTCGAAGCGTGTTCAAACGCTTGATTTCGCTGTCTATGGCCGTAAGCTGATTCCTGCCGGCTTTCTTGCGCAGTTGCTGCTGGCGCTGTATTTCCACATCTATCTTTTCCAGCGTGTCCAATTCCTTGGGACGGCCGGCTTCGGCGATTTCGGCCTGTATGACTGCGCCTAATTCCTTGTATTTCGCAATAAGTCGGGTGAGCTTCTGTATTTTTGCGGTGTCAGCCTTATCGGTCTTCTTCAGCTGTGCCTCGTAGTAGGAAACATTCCTGGTCACGTCGTCAAGGGTTTTAGCGACTTTCACAGGCTTTCCTGTCTTTGGAGTGCCCGTTGTCTTTTCTGCCTTCTTCCCTGTCGAAACGCCTTGCTCGCGTTTGTTTACGGCATCACGACGGTTCACCTCCTTCTGCATCCGGCCTATTTCCTTGTTCAGGCGTTGGCGTTCAGCCGTGGCATCGCCTTTCAGCCGGCCCACTTCCTGCTGCTTTTCCTCAATCTCCTGCTTGAGTTCCTCGGTCGTGGCATCGTTCATGTTTCCACCTGTAAGCTTCGTCGACTTACGTGAACTCTCCAACTGCTTCTGTGCCGATATCATGTGTGAGATACAGGAGTCATAACGTGTTTGCAAACCGCCTATCTTCGTGTTCAGGGTGTCTATCTCGCCACCCAATCGGTCGTAATAGTCCCTGCCGCCGTCCGTGGTTTCCCAGTTATAGTGGCTTCTGCCGTTCTTGTCTAAGAACTGCTGTCCCAACTGACGGTGTTCAGCCTCCTTGCTTTCTTTCTCCAACTGCGCTACAGCTATCTGTGAGGACAGTACTTTTGCCTGTGCCTCATAGCCCATCTGTGCACAGTAGACCTTGCTCTTCTCTATCAGCGTATCGTACCATTCGGCCGCCGTGCGGTGATATCCGAAGCTCTCGCCGTACTTCTTGTTCAGTTCCGATACTTTCTTGGCTGCATTCTCGTGATTGTGGATGAGCGAGGCAAGGCGGCTGATCTCTAAATCCAGTTCTGCACGCACATCCGACGAGGCCCGGCTGAAAGCATCTTCGCTCTCCTTGAGCTGATCTACGCTCTCAGCCGTATCCTCGGCTTCATCACCCATGAGACCGAACAGGCTTACCAGTCCAGTGATGACAACTGAAATTCCTAAAGTGAGTGCGGCATACAGGGCGGTCACGGCAACGCTCAGCGCCAGCGTTCCGCCTGCTGCTGTGTACCCGCTTGCCGACATGATGTTCTGTGCCGTTGCCACGACCTTTTCATGTACGGCCAAGGCGAGTCCCTTGACAGCCGTCAGGCTGAATGCTGCACTCAATGCCTGCAGGGAGGTAATCAGTTTGACGCAGCCGGCCACGCAGATCATGGTCTGTGCAGCTATCGTCACAAAGGGCATCGCGCCCTGCACCATGCTCCCAAGCTTTTCCTTGATATCCCCCAACGTGTTCTCTAATTGCTTCTGCTTGCCGGCATCGGTCTTGGCCAATTCTGCATTCATGTTGCCCACATTGGCCGTAATCACCTCCGCCAGCATTGCAGCACGTTCGCTCTCCGTACCATACTTGAGCACACGTTCCTGCGCTTCATCGAAGGTGATACCCACACGCTGCAGCACGGCCGTCTGCCCCTGCATGGCCTTACCCATCATGTTACCGATGCCCACGGCATCCTGATTGGTGGCATTGAGACCGTTCTGCTGGGCAATGAGGTTGTTCATGGCCGGTATCAGCACGTCAAGGCTCTCTTTCTGTTTCAGGAACGTTGCCATCTGCTGGGCACCGCTGAGCTGTACTTCATCACCGATGACGCCTAATTCCTGCTGGGCAGAACACAGGTCTTTGACATGCTGTATCTCTTCGTCCGTGCTGTTCATGCGCTGACGCATGATGGTATCCAGCTGTGTCTCGGCCACCAACTGCACCTGATAGGCCTCTGTCAGATCCTGCAATACTCCGCGCAGTTCATTTATCGAATTCTGCAGTACGCCGACGGCCTGCGCTGCCTCCGACCATGTAAGCACGTCACGCTTCAACCGTTCCGCTTCGTCCTGCACGCTACGTATCACACGGCCCACCTCTTCAGCGTTGGCCGTCACGCGCTTTGCACCGCCGTCATCACGTATCTTGATTAAAAAACTGACTTCTTTTGCCATTGTTTCTTGTTTTTTTATTATCTTTGTCCCAACACCATAAACAGTACTTATGTCAGCGATTCATTGGACACCCGTTTTCAGACTCATCAGCGAGCATCCCATTGCTTCGGTCTTCACCGTAGCCGTCTGCCTTGTTGTCTTTGTCCTCGGTGCGCTTTTCTGCCTCGGTGTCCTCAGACATAAATAGTCTTTTTTATTTCAGTCCTGCAGCACGCTTGGCTTCCCGGTACCGCCGCTTCAATTCTTCTTCGCTCACATCTTCCCGTTCCTTTCCTTTCGTATCTTCCTCCCACGGGAACTGCATCACGTCGCGGGGTGAGAGCGTGTTCTTGCTGTAGGGTTGCAGCATGCAGAGGCAGGCCATGCGCAAGCGTTCCCATTCACCACGCTGCTCGTTCTCATGCCATTCGTGCCACGCCTGCCATGCCGCTTGAAACTCGGAAGGGGTGCACCGGCAGAAGTCATCCAGACTCATTCCCATGCACCCCAACGCAATTCCTTGCAGTTCCTCAATGCCTACGGCAGGGGTTTCACCGTCGTTTTTTTTCGGCATCGCCACCTGGGCATAGAAAGTATTGAGGCTGTCGGGTTCCAGGGAGTCTGCAAAGGTTTCGAAGTCCATTTCAAAGGTCACATCGTCGGCCTTGCATGCACTCTGCACGCAGCAGTAGATGAACTGTACGAGTTCTCGGATGTCGGTCTGCTTGAGCTCACTCACATCCTTACCCACCATGTGCATGAAACGCATCATTGCCCCCATGGTCACACGGCAGGGATATTCCTTGCCGCCGACCGTCAGTTTCAAAATTTGCTTTTTCATAACGTAACCTTGTGAATGTTATGAATGACCGCCACCGCCGCCACCCAGCTTGGGTGTCGTTGCGTCTGTCAAACCATTTCCCGTTTTCTCTACTTTTCCGCAGTTCTCGAGGTTGATGCTGTATTTGCCATCATCGCCGGCCTGTCCGTCAAGCTCTAACGAGGTAATGATATACTTACCCTTATAGCCACCGGCCGCTTTGCCTGTACGCTTGTCACCGTCACGCAGACCGTAGGCGGCATCGACAGGTTCGCCTTTCAGCATTTTTTCTTTCAGCTGGTCATAGGTGGGCATGTCATCGTCACCGTCCGTGAGCACACAGCCGTCGGCAGAGATGCTCTCCGAAAAGCTCTTTACATACTTTTCCTTCCACTTGCCGCTTGCGGCTTCCTTGGTCACGCGCTCACCAGTTTCCGTAGATGTACTGATCTTGCAGCCCGTTGAAAAACCGAGGGCCTTGTCACCAACGCTCAGGATGAGGTTGGTCCCGTCTAAAACACTTTTTGCCATATCTTTTTCCTTATTAAAATTGTTGATACTATGCCGGCCGCCAACCCGACGATAAAGGCGTAGAGCAATGCCGTGAAGTCCATAGGCTGCTGCTCTTTAGTTTTCTGTTGTTGTGTACTCAAGGCACGTTCGGCCGCAGACAGCTGCGTCTGCATCTCTTCGATGCACTGCTCGTAGCGTGCACACTGCACCTCAAGACTGTCGCATCCCGCCTCGATGATGATTTGCGCAGGGCTTCCCTTGTCGGTCGCGGGCCGTCGGCTCACTTTTACGTGCGCCTGTCCCTTTCGGGCCATGTAGCCTGCACCTGCGGGCAGAAGGGCAAGACTGTCTTCAGCCACGCTTAGCGTCACCCGCGACTCGGGCACCATTACCTGCTGCTGCCACCGTGCGATGCTGGCCATCTGCCGTGTCGTTTCCTTCTGTGCGTGGCTTTCCGCGGTGAGGCTTTCCCTTGTCGCCGTCTTCACTGAGCGACAGCTCACTGCTGACAGGACAGTTAACGCGATGAGGGCACAGCTGAATGGCCTCGATAGCCCGCGAGAGGCGGTTGAGGGCGCGGCGTGTCTTGTCGTTCTCGCCACGCAGTTCTTCCATCTTTTCATAATTGATGCGGTTTTGTTTATGAAGTCCTACAAGCTCAGCACTCACCATGTCGTACATCTGCTTGTAGGTGTCTTCCACTTTCTTCTTTTCTTCCACCGTCCTTAAACGGCGGTTCGCAATCCAGGCAATGGCAACACCGATACCGCCCGAAGGGATAGCCCATTGCAGGATTTGGAATATTGTCTCAGCCATTGTCGTTGGTTTTTATCGTTAAACTTGTCGGATGCCTATCGAGCGCAGCCAAGTTGGAACATCGAAACTCGGACACGCCTTGCCGGGATTCAATTCATGATGCCCCACAATCTTCACCTGTGGGAACCGCGCGTGGAAGTCCTCCACATAGTGTTTCAACGCCTCGCGCTGTGCCTCGGTGCGCGTGTCCTTAGGCTTCCCTGCTTTGTTGCAGCCACCCACATACACAATATGTCGGCTCACGTTGTTATAGCCTGCAGCACCATTGGTCACTTCCCACGCATCCACCTGCGCGTCCTCGTTGTTATCCACCAATCGTTCAACGCGCCCGTCCAAGTGCACCATGTCCGTGTAGCCCACCTGCTTCCAACCACGCCACCCTGACTGACGGGTGCAGTGTGCCAGCGGCGTATCTCCGCCGCGCTCACTTCACGCCCCTCGGGGGTGGCCGTGCAGTGGATAACGAGATATTGCATTGGCTTGCTCATTGAATTCCGATTAAGAAGCCTTGTATCCGCTCATCATCACTACGCCAGCATCAGCCTTCTTGGGCATGCAAAGGAAGTAATGGCGGAAGTTGATTTTGTTGCGCTGATACTCAGGATCGGTTGCAGCCTCGCTGTAATACATCTTGGTTGAACCAGTCGCCTTGAACACACGCGGTGTGTAGAATGCAAATGAGCAGTTGAACTCGCCGGCCCCGGCAGCCACGCCCAAGCCTTTCTTCTTGCCGGCCTGTGTGTAGAGCGGCGTATTGGCATACTCATAAACATCGAAGCCGTAGAGCTTACCTACCTTACCTGTAGCGCGGTCGATATTGTACTGTTCGCGGAACGTCTGACTGACAAGCAGTAGGTCATTCACATGGTCGGAACAGAGTACCAAACGACGATTCTCTGCTGGCACGTGCAACTTGTCCATTGCGGCTTTCAGTGCCACCAAATCGGCCATCGTCAACCGAAGACGACCCTTTTCAGCATCGCGTTCGCCCGTGGTTTTTAGCACGGGAGTCTTAGCAGTATTCTCCTGCGCACAGAGGGCATGAGCTGCCTTGGTAAACTTAGAATCGTTGATGGAATTGCCATGCGATTCCTTCACGCGAGCCATCTTATCATAGCTGGCCGCATAGAGCTCGTCGTCGGTGATAGGCGTCACTTTTGTTTGGAACTTATCCAACTTCACGGCAATATCCTTGTCATCCAAGGCCTGCGAAGGTATCGGATAGGTTGTATTGTTAATCAGGACATCAGGGTCTACGCCAACCTCTACAAGGTGTATCACATCATTGTTGACGATTGTACTCTGGTCGGGTACACCGTCCAGCCACGAGCCTTCCAATCCACCGCGGAGCGCTTTTACCAACTCGCCCGTCCATACCTCTGTAAATACACCTGCACGCAGCGCACCCTTGGGCAGGCATGCACCTACGGCAATGGCAATCACATTCAATGCAACGGCACCAATCCAAGGCGCAACACCGACAAACAAGGCTATCAAACCTCCGACAATCGCATTGACCAGCAATGCAATCATCAATTTCATAACTAATCTCTTCATGTTACTCATTTTTTTACTTTTACTTTCTTACTTTTATTTCTTTGCCTTTCAAAGTTCGCATTTCATGCTGTACTCGGCCTCGTAGAGCTTCTTGTACTCCTCCACATTCTCGGCACGCAGCTTCACAAGCTCATCAGCCGGTACCTCGCTGAGTTTCGTGTAGGTCTTCTCGCTGGCCGATCCAGGAGCGCTTCCTTGATGTCCCAGCATTACCGACAGCTTCACCTGTGGCTTCATAGCCTGAAGGGTCTTTTCCAACTCCTCGGCACCAATTTGCCCGCCGAGCTTCACGAACTGCTCCTTGTGCTGTGCATCAAGACGCTTTTCCGCAACAGCGGCATCAACCAACTGTGCAATACGTGCTTCGGCGAGTTTCTGTTTCTCAGCCTTCAGGGTCTCATTCTCCTGTTGAAGTGCTTTCAGCTGCGCCAGCTTCGCATTGATCTCATTCTCTGTCGCCGTTTCCGGCAGCCCTAACTGCAGGGCAATAACTTTTTGTTCCATGTCTTTATTACTTTGATTGTTATTATGAGTGATAAGGGGAAGCCCGCAGGCTCCGTCCTTGCTTAACATTATTCGCTTTCCGTCTTTTTCCAGCACGATGGCATCATCGTTCGCGCCAACATCTGCCACGCTCACCTCGAAGAGGCGACTCTTCGTTATCGTCGGACGGGTCTGTCCTGGTACAAGCATTGCAGGGTCTTCGCTGGTCTCTATAATCTCAAGTCCTGCACTGACCATGCGCAGGCTTCCGAACTCGAACTGCTTCTGACAGCGCTCACTTTGTTCCGAAGCGCAGTCGAACATCAACTCTCCCGTTATCTCGTCGTTCTCAACCTTCGGGTCTTTCACATAGCCAACGACGTTACCGCGCTCGTGCATATATAACAGAACGGGGTTGCGCTTGTACTGCTCCACATTAACGCCTGCTGTCAGTACACGGAATCCGTAACAATTCACACTTTCATTCGAAATACGTACTCTTTTACCCATTATTCTTAATGATTTTTGCTGCAATATTAGCGCATAAATCCTATCCTCCAAAATAATGGAGAACGCAGTTCCGTATATACTGAACGCAGTTCACACTTTCTTTTATATATCGATATTTTGAGCCAATTTTGCACGTATCATTCAAACCATATCACAACGAAATCATAACGAAATGACAAAAGAAACGGAAAAGAAAAAATCGCTCGCCCGCTCACTCTACCTCTCGGGCATGGAGCAGAATGAGATTGCCGAAAAAGTCGAAGTCTCGCGTGTAACCATCTCAAGATGGGTGAATAACGAGGGGTGGAAAGAAGCGCGCGCCGCAAAGAATATCTCGCGTCCTGAATTAGTGAACAAACTCTTGCTCACCATTGATGGAATGATAGAGAATGTGAATAAATCGAATGATCCTACACTTGTCGGCTCGCTGGCCGACAAGCTCTCAAAACTCTCGGCAACGATAGAGAAGCTCGACAAGAAGGCGAACGTCATCGATGCCATTGAGGTGTTCATGGCTTTTAACCGCTGGATTCAGGACCAGGCGTCCTACGACCCGGAGATTACGCCGGAGCTTATCAAGGCCATCAACAAGTACCAGAACAAGTTCCTCATGGAGCGCATGCAAAACCCGTCTACATTATAGTATCACGCTATGGCAACAATATCGGAGCTCAAGAAGATGCAGCTGGAGTGGCAGGAACACTGCCGGCAGATACAGAGTATTACGGACACGAAAAGCCTTGTCCGCGAGAGTTCCGTGCAGAAAGAGCAGCGCATTCGCAGGCTGCAGAAGGACTATGCCGCCTTCTGCGAGTATTACTTCCCACACTTCCTCCAACTACGCGACAAGGTTACGGGCGAGGTCATCAAGATAGTACACAACGCGCCGTTCCACAACGCTGCTGCCGTCAAGGTCAAGAACACGCCGAACCTCAAGGCCGTGTTCAAGTGGCCTCGCGGGCATGCCAAGTCCACGCACATGGACATCTTCACGCCCCTGTGGCTGATGTTCCAGCCCAAGCGGCTCATCAACTTCATGGTCGTTGTCGGCAAGTCAGAAGATAGTGCTAATCGCCTGTTAGGCGATATTCAGGCGGAGCTCCAGTACAACAAACGTATCATCGCCGATTATGGAAAACAGATGTCTATGGGTGACTGGACCGAGGGAGAGTTCACCACCAAGGACGGAGTGCATTTCCTTGCCTGCGGGCGTGGGCAGTCACCGCGTGGTCTTCGCAAACGTGAGGCTCGACCAGATTACATCGTTATCGACGACCTCGATGATGATGAGCTTTGTCGCAATCCGCGCCGCGTGCGCGAGATGACAGACTGGGTGAAGGAAGCGCTCTTCGGTGCACTTGACGTAGGCCGTGGACGCTTTATCATGGTGGGGAACCTTATCTCGAAGACCTCGGTACTGGCTGACATCTGTAAGACCAAAGGCGTACATGTGTCTGAGGTGAAGGCCGTCGATGGTGAGGGCAACCCTACATGGCGCGAAAAGTGGACGAAAGAAGAGGCACGGACTTATGCCGAATTCGTAGGCTACCGCGCGTGGGAAAAGGAAATGATGCACAACCCCATCATCGAGGGAACTGTCTTCAAGCAGGAGTGGATTAAATATGCCAAGCACCCGGCATGGCGGGAGTTCGACGAACTGGTACTTTACATCGACCCGTCGTGGAAAAGCAAGAAGACGAACGACACCAAGGCGGCAAAGCTATGGGGTAAGTATAAGTCACAGCTGTGGCACCTGCGGGCTTTTGTTAGGAAGGCTTCCGTGGCCGAACTCGTTCGCTGGTGTTACGACCTATATGAATGGAGCCTCGAACAGAATATCTCTATCCGATTCATGATGGAAGCCAGCTTCATGCAGGACATCATCCTGGACGACTTCACAATAGAGGGCACCCAGCGCGGCTATCAGCTACCCATCACGGGCGACAAGCGCAAGAAGCCGGACAAATTCCAGCGTGTGGAAGCTATCAGCCCACTATGGGAGCGTGGCTTTGTTTTCTATGACCTCTCGCAGAAGGATGACCCCGACATGCAGGCAGGCATTGCGCAGACCCTTGCCTTCGAAAAAGGCATGAGTGGCAATGATGATGCCCCCGACGCAGACGAAGGTGCAATATGGCAGTTACAGCGCACTACACGGCAGGAAAGTTTTCAGCCACAATTCAGCAAAAGGAAAACCTCAAAAAATAGTTGGTAAAATGAGAAAATTAATCAAAGACATCATTTTCGCTTGGAAGTTCAAGCGGGCGGTTAGGAAGGCGGACTATCTGCGCCATATTACGCACCGCAAGTATATGGTCATCGTGGTTCGGGGAAGACTTGAAGTCATTTCCAAACAAGATATAAGGAAGTTCGTTGCAGGTGGGGTGTTTAGAAAAGGAATGACCGCCGCCGACATCGAACGCAAAGCAATATATATAACATTGTAGCTTATGTTTGTAACAGATGAAGACTACCGGGTAGTAATCGGCGAAGCCGCTTTAAAAGTCGTTTCGCAGACATCGGCCGAGATACGGGCAGGTGCCGAGCGCGAGGCCATGGAGGAGATAGCAGGGTATCTGCGCCCCGTGTACGACACCGAGGCCACATTCAAAGCTGAAGGTGACCATCGCAACCGACTCATCGTGATGTATGCCTGCGACATCGCCCTCTACCACATGACGGCAGCCATGCCCCAAAAGATGGGTAGTGAGATAAGAAAAGAACGTTACGAGCGGGCCATCAAATGGCTGGAGGGTGTGCAGGCCGGCAAGATTATCCCTGCCCTGCCGGTGGCCACAGATGCCGCCACGGGCGAACCTTCCGGGACTGGTGTGGTGTGGCATTCACAAAAGCCTCTCAGACATAACTGGTAAGAATCCATTAAAGCAATTCCTATGAATATCAAAGATATTTTTTCTTCACTTCGCGGCCGTAATGGCAACGACCACATACTCCGCACCCCTTACGGCAACTTCAACCTTGCCAAGGGTGAAGACCAAGCGCGCGTGAAGCATGTCATCATGCAGCTGCAACAGACCACCGACGCTCTTACACGGAAGGACATCGCCGACTGGCGGCGGGCATGGCAGGCAGCCATCAATATCGATAACCCCAACCGCGGCCCGCTCTACGACATCTACCGCGACACCGATGCCGACGGTCATCTGTCAGGATGTATCCGACAGCGCGAGGGCTTCGTCATGGCCAAGTCGTTCAAGATTGTAGATGACAAGGGAGAGGACAAGCCCGAACTGCTCGACTACTTCGACCATTCCTGGTTCAAGGACTTTTGCCTCTATGTGCTCGACTCGGTCTATTGGGGGCATTCGCTCATCGAGCTGGGCGATGTTGTGGGGATAGGTACTACAGGCATAGCCTATGATGGCGTGAGACTCATTCCCCGCAAGCATGTCATTCCTGAATACGGGCGCGTCATCCTGCAGCAGGGACAGGACTGGCATGCAGGTATTGACTACCACGACCCAGCCATAGCTGCTTCGCTCATTGAGGCAGGTAAGCCTAACGACCTCGGCCTGCTCCTGAAAGCCACGCTGCACACCATACCGAAGAAAAACATGCTCTCGTTTTGGGACACGTTCGGCGAAATCTTCGGCATGCCGATGCGCATCGCCAAGACTTCTTCGCGCGATAAAAAGGAGATCGACCGCATACACCGCTTGCTCGTTGAATCGGGCGCCTCACAGACGGCCGTCATGCCGGCTGATACAGAGATAGAATTTGTCGAGTCGACCAAGGCTGATGCCTATCATGTCTACAACGAGCGGGTCAATCGGGCCAATTCTGAAATCTCAAAACTCATCATCGGGCAGACGATGACCATTGAGGACGGCTCGTCGCTCTCGCAGAGTCAGACCCACCTGCAGGTACTACAGAACCTCGTCGAGGGCGATGCCGATATGCTGCGCGATGTCATCAACAACCAGCTGCTGCCGCGTATGGTGGCGCATAAGTTCCCACTCGCGGGGTGCCGCTTCGACTGGAACGACACCATCGACTACACGCCCGAACAACAGGTGGCCTATGAGTCGATGATTGCCGACCGCTATGAGGTTGACCCCGAATACTTTGCCAAGAAATATGCCATGCCCGTAGGGGAGAGAAGAGAGGCTGCCCTGCCAGCTTCTTTGGTTCACAATGGGAAAGGAAAGCAAGGCAAGACCTTGGGAAAAGATTTTTTCGACTAAGCCCCGCTGCCTATGTGGGGCTGCACAGTCGTTATGAAGCATTGCTCGCTGGAGGTCATTGCTGTGCTTTAGTAGCCCAAAAGATTGAGCCGAAGCAACAGGAACAGCTTCGTGCGGCATTCAAGTCGATGATGAAAAGCCTTTTTAAACAGAATGGGGCATCGCTTGACATCAACATCATCACCTCCAAGGAGGCGCAGGCCTTTATTGAAACGCATGCCGACGTGTTGAACAATGCTTTTGAGCAAACGAAGATGTCGGCCACCATGCGCGATAGCTTGGAGCATTCCACCTATGTTTTCTCGGGGCTCAAAACCTTTCATGAACTCAATGAGGCCTTTCCTTCCTTGGTCGATGAACAGGGTAATAAAAAACCGTTTGAACGCTTCTTGAATGACGTTCAAAAGGTGGACAAAACCTATAATGAGCACTACCTGCGGGCGGAATATAACTTCGCACATGCTTCGGCCATGATGGCGGCGAAGTGGGAGGCGTTTGCCGAGGACGGCGACCGTTACAACCTGCAATATCGCACGGTGGGCGACGATCATGTGCGTCCCGAGCATGCTGCCCTCAACGGCACGACGCTGCCTTTCAGCGATGCGTTTTGGGACAGCTACTATCCGCCCAATGGTTGGAACTGCCGTTGCACGGTGGTGCAGGTACGAAAAACGAAATATCCCGAGACACCGCACGAGGAAGCCTACAGGCGTGGGGCCGAGGCTTTGGCTAACGACGCGCGCGGCATGTTCCGCTTCAATCCCGGCAAGCAGCGCAAGGCCATGCCCGACTATAATCCCTACAGCATACGCCGTTGTAACGACTGCGACCTTGCCAAGGGGACGACAAGCCTTGCCTTTGTGCCTGAGAATGAATTGTGCGCTACGTGCAGGTTGGTAAGACGATGCTATGGGGATAAGACAAAATCGGAGCGAGCCATTGAGCGCATACATTACTTGCACGAAATGGAACCGCTGCTTAAGGTGAAGCATGAAAAGCCGATAGAAGATGGAACGATTAAGGTCGGTTTCTCTACCTACGGCAACAAGCACCTCTTCTCCGATACGTTCGGCAGGTCAAAGGTACTGGAGAAAGAGGACTTAAAAGATTTAGGGAAGATTCTTGCAAACAGCACCTTTGTTAATACGTCTGCACTGACACACCCGCGCAGGGATAATATTCAGCAGTTCTATTATTACGAGGCAGAATTACATGGGAAAAAAGTCAGACTGAATGTGGCGAAAGAGGTAAGGTTTAGACCAAATGGGAAACCAAGAACTACATATTTCCTCTATTCTGTAAACGACATAAAAGAGTAAAGCACCGAGGGCGGCGGTTAGGACTCAAATGCCAGGTCACCTTTCCCTCAGTGCTTTATCTGCTGCAAATGTAATTATTATTTTCTATATCTCAAATAAATAATGAAGAAAAATCGCAAAAATGGACTCAACGAGATGCTAACGTGCACAATACGGTTGCCGAAAGCAACAATATGCCCAGTAGCAGCACCCAAGGGAATAGGGCAGAGACTATCTGAATGGTTCGGCCTGAGGAACTGTAGTTGACACCACCACCTGCTCGATAGAGCACTACACTCTTCTGCAGTGATGCGATGCCTGAACGAATATACAGAAAGCTATATAGCACGCCAAGCACCACCGATAAGGATAGAAAGGCGACACTCGTCATTTTCATTATCCGAAGAGTGCTATACGGTTGTGCTGCATCGTCGAACACGGCAATCAACCCTATTAGCGTTGCACTTGTCATGGTGCAATGGCGAATTATCTGTTCGCGTGTCCGCTCCAAGGCACCTTTGGCTTTCAGCAGCTCTGCGCAAAAGTGGGCATCATCCCCTTTTCTATACTCTATTACTGTCATAGTTTTTGGGCAAAGATACAACGAATTTACCAAAATAAAAGCAAAAGCCGCACACTGAAAAAGCGAAAGGTTCTGACCGAGCACGCAGCCCGTCAGAACCTTTTCACGTTTCTTTTCGCACGTATTGGCTATAACACACCTTTCACGCCATACACCTCAATACTCTCAAGGATGTCCTCGTGGTTGTGGTTGGTAATAGTTTCTGTGAGCCTCAGGCCGTGGAAGCTGCCACCCTCCACGCCGTCCATGGCTGCGCGGATTTGGGCAATCAAAGCCCAAGCGGCTTCTTGTCCGCCCTCCAACCAATCGGTTACAACGTGCAACCTTATGCTGCCTTCACCACGATAGCCACCACCCACGTAGGGTTGCCACGCTATCGGGCCAAACTCTACGAACACGGCGGGACGTGCCCAACTGTCTTCCTGCTCAATGAACTCCACGTTGTGGTTCCACAAATCAACGTGCTTCACTGCTTCAATCTTTTCCATCGCTCCTTGAGGGCTGCATACAATTCTTTTCTCATTTTCCGTTTAGTTTGAATTCGTTGTTAAAATATTCCTCTAAGTTTTGCTCGATGATTTCCGTCACAGCCTTTTCCACTTCTGCCGACGCACCGAGGAACTGCCGCCGAGGTATCTTGATGCTGCTGCCCACCTTCATCAAGGCCATGAATTTCCAAAAGGCGGCCTCGCTGCTGAGCTGCTGTGTGCGGTGGTCGCCTCGCTTTTCGCCATTCTTCTTGCGGCCGAAACCGCCTGCACACTCGTAATAGCGATGCCAAAAATAGCCTTTCATGCGCTGCGTCACCTTGATTTCTCCACCCTCGTTGTGGAGGTCGGCCGCAGGGTGAGCGGAATAGAACGTTACGCCGTCATGGGTGATTTTGCTCATAATGCTGCGGCGCAAACCGCCTGTGTCGACCAACGTGGCACGCCCAGGGCGCAAGGGGCTGCGGCGGCGTGCCCACTTCTCGGTGAAGAAAGCCTGACGCGCAAAGTTTTGGTCGAACTCATCTTTCAGCTCCACCTGCACGTCTTTCAGTATGCGGGCAAGCACTTGTGTTAAATCATTTTCCATCGTCGTCGAAATCGAAGAGCAAAAGTGGACGGGGCGAGTCGTTGTTGTCGCGGCGCACTTTCACGTCAATCTTGAGCATCTTATACATGGCGCGCTCGCTGATGCCATAGACGGGATAAATATAACGGCGCCAAATCTCTCGGTTGGAAAGACCCGACCTCGCCCATTGCTGATATATCGCGTTCACGTCGGCCACGCGCTTGAGATAGCTCACGCCACGACGGCGCTCATTGTCCACTTTCATCGTCTTTTGAGATTATTTTTGTTGTCAATTCATTTAACCGCAAAAGCATGACAGCCCCATTGCTGCCATGCTATCACCTATATATCCGATATAACGCCTACACCGCGTCTTCCTTCTTAGGTTCAACATAAAAGGTTTCTTCCTGTGTCACCTGTATGCCGCATATTGCCATCGCCTCGCGCATCGTGACCGTGCGATCATCGCCTGTCGGGGTGTCGTACACGGCAACCTCCTCGAGGTCGCGGTCGGCAAGCAGCTTGTCTTTCGCTATCTCCTCGGTCTGTCGAATGTAAGTGAACGGAAGGAACTTCTTTGCCAGCTGCAGGGCACTCGGCCAGGTGAATCCCTTGAGTGTCTTCAGCTTTGGGGTTCCGGTGCGGAAGCCGATTGTGCCGTGCGCCATGTTGAGGCTCTTCTTTTTTGCGAAGAGTTCGGCCTGGTTCTCGGTTGCAAAGGCTTGCAGGGTGTCGAAAGCCTTGTCCCTTTCATCAGTGAGGACAGCCAACTTGTCGGCATACTTCTCGCGAATTTTTGCACACTGCAGCTCGATGTCCGCATTGATTTTCTGTACTTGGGCGTCGCTCTTGGCATAAGCTGCAAACGCTTCGTCTGCTGCTTCTCTGCTCACGCCCGTGATAATCACTTTCTTTTTTCTTGTTGCCATAATGATGAATATTAAGTATTGAATTAAAAATTAGTTCTCAATTGATTGATTTGCCGGAAGCATTATCACAGCTCCCCGTTTAGTCCCCCTCGCCTCGGAGGAGCCGGGGGAGGCTTCCTTTTTCCGCTTTATCGCCCGCAGTTTCACGGCAAGGGCCTCCAATTCGTCGATGCTGATGTGGCGGAAGGCTTTGCCGGCAATGCGCACATCTTTGCAAAAGGCATCCACACGGTTCCAGTTGGTGGTGTCGATACCGAGCTGCTGCATGAGCTTTAACACCTCACTGCGCCTGCGGCGGAGTTGCCTTCTGATGCCTTCCACGAACTCGTCGTAGCCTGTTTCACGCTCCATGTCGCGACACATACGGTCATACTCCTGTCGTGTAGTTTCGCGCAGCGAGGTGGTGCGGCCATCGGTGTATTGCGACACCAACGTCTCCTTGTCTGCTCCCGGCATTTTCTTGAGCAGGGTGTAAAAGCGGGCGTAGTTGCGTTCGTGGGTCATTGCGGTTCGTTTGAGGGTTGCATGTAATACACTTGCAAAGGCTTCCCATTGCGCTTGATCAGCAGACGTGTTTCGCCATCCTCGGTCATTAAGTTGGCCGTTACGTCGCTCCTTACGTTGATGTCGCGGCGCGTGTAGAGCGTTTGAATGAAGGCATCGATGAAATCGAGCAAATCTATCCACTCCTCGGGCGTGTTGTCAATGCCACGCATGGCGTAGTGCTGACTTACCTCCATCTGCAACCGCAACAGCCACTCAGGTTTATCGTTCGGTGTCATCGAATAGTGTCTTAATTGTGTCATATTCGTTTTATTTTTTATGATTTTATCTGTCTCCTGCCTTCCACTCAATCGTTACCACGCATCGAGCCTGCCGCTGCCTTTACAAACGGGGCATCCTTGCACGTAGCGTTCACGATAGCAGTTTTCCTGCCAGTGATAGCCGTTGCCCTGACAATAGGTGCACACGTGCCCACGGCTCAAAAAACACTCTTTCATACTCCCTCCTGGACTCATCAGTCCGGGGGTGATTTCGATAGTTCGTTTTTCCTTGCTCATACTCTTTTTACTCAATTACTAATTGCACATTGAAATGAAACTCACGGCACAGCCGCCTTATCTGCCTTATCTTGAACGGCTCGCCACCCACGCCGAAGAAGATGGTGTGCTCGCGCGTGTTGGCCCTCACGCCTTTCTTCCGTAACCTATAGAGTAGGTTGTCTCGCTTGTTTGCCATATCACACTTTATTTGATGTTCTCAATATTCCTTCTTCCCACACAACAAAACTGTTTCCGGCATCGGGATTGAAACGTCCCTGACAATAAGCCCTGAAACCGACAACCCTCACCTTCACGCCTGCTTTGTAGCGTAAACGTAATGCACCACTGCCTAAGGGTTGACTCTTCTTCTCCATGCTCACGAAAATAAAACTCTTCCGTGGAAAGGTTTCAATCAGTTTCTTGGTTTCGGGCCACTCCCAGCCGCTTTCCTGATAGCTGTCCACGATGATGAACTTCGCACTGTGCCGTTTCTTCAGTCTGGCGGCCAAGTCTTCTATCGTGTCCTCCGTCACTACGCGGAACCAGCCCTGCCGTTTGTCCATTTCAAACAGTTTGATACGGTCTTGGAAACTCTGACTGATACCTTCTTCATAGCTTGCATACAATACCTGCCCGTAGTGGGTCAGTTCACGAGCCAGCTGCATCACAAACGAGCTTTTTCCGGCGGCACTGGCTCCGCTGATGAACCATGTAGAGTTTTCCTCGGGTAAACCGAAACACTCCGCCCAGCGGCCACCCCACGGCAGCGTCTTGTAGGTCTTCATAGCAATCTCCTTCGGACTGTATGCTCGTTTCGCCATAGTTATTTTTTCAGAACTTCTATTAAGTAATCGGCAGCCACACGAGATAACCATGCCACACTTCGGAATACATCTCCAGCAGTATTATCACCCTCTAATTTTGCCTGCTGGCAAGTTTGAGTATACAGGTCTTTGGCAATCTCATACCTACGCTGCTCCCAGTCTATCTTGTGTTTATTGGAGTTCTGTACATCCTGTTCAAGACTCTCCATTAAAGCCTCTTTTTCTTTCTTTGTCATCATGATTACTACTCTTCCGTTTTAATTGACTCTACTTTGTATTTCAAAAAACCGTAAATGATATGTGGATAATGGTGGATTGGGCAAGGCTTTCCTACTTCAACTATCCACAGTGGAATATAGGAGTCTTTCCATATCTCATTTTGAAATGGACCGGCTTCCTCTACAAGACCAGCATCATTTACTCGTAACCAAAGAAGATCTTGTCCTTTATCCTCAAGTGTTATCTTTGTCATTATATCATGCTCCTTTCTTCATCTTTTCAATTTCAGTGTAAACCCTTCTCAGCCCGCCGCCACTTCTACGCACAATCTGTCCGATGTCGATGCCTTTCGGGGCATTTACGCTTGCAACCACGCGGGCCTGCTCCATCAGGAACGCCTTGCGGTCATCTTCCTGGTCGGGTGTCACCTGGCTATACTTGCCGCCATAGCGGGAGAATATCTCGGCATAGCCCACCTTCCGGCATTCCATCATGCGGTCAATCTTGGCACGCAAGCCGTCGGCACCCATCATATACCAACCACAGCACATTTCTGTGGCGTTCCATAAGGCCTTCAGTTCAAGGAAAGCTTCATATTGCAGGTCGCCTGCTTCGTCGAGTACCACCAGCGGATGCTCCATCGAGCGCAGGTAATACACCAAATCCTCGTAGGTATCCTGATACTTACCACTTGTGCCCACGCCGAACTCACGGGCAATCTTCTTCACCAGCGCACGCTTGGTCTTCACCTGTGAGCAGTCCACATACACGGCATTGCGATGTTCGTTTACATACCAGCGCGCTGTATAGGTCTTGCCGATATTCGGCAAATCGCAGAGAATGACGCTCAGACTACGTTCCTGACACGCCTCCATCTGAAGGCTGACATACTTGAAGGTCTCCGTCTGTGCACCTTTCCACTCAATCGTCTCGCGGAGGTTCACGTCCAGTCTCCGAGCGATATTCACCCAGTTGGCATCGCTCAGTGCGCGTTCCGTCTGCCCCTTTTTCAGCGCGTTGTAGACGCTTGCCGAGATACCCAATGCCGATGCGTGCTTTGCGTCGCTCGGATAATTCTTGCGGTTGGCTGCCATGGCCTCCAATATCCGCTGTTTTTGCTCTGTTGAAATCATATTCAAATGGTGTTTTAATGTTGTTCTAATATTGTTCTGTTGAAAACTTGCTGCTTATGATGCGTCAGTAATCTGTTGGTTTATGCTATATGTCTGCATACGCTCTCTCCTCTGCACTTGGTAGCAATGCCGTCGACTCGTTTTTGTAATCTTTTGAAGCCATGGGGGTAAGTTCCAATGGCTCCTCATGCTGCATCTGCGTGGTCGGTTTCAGTATTCCCAGCCCGTCGATAGTGTTGTCCTCTATATACTTGTTAAACTTTGCAATCTTTTTCTGCTGCTCCACGAATGCCGCTTGATCTTCTTCAGTCTGTTCGGCCATCACACGACTGTAGGTCTTCACCTTTTCCACGGTGTCAATGAATTTACCGCTTTGATAAATAAAGACTTCGCCGGGATTACCTTCATTGTCGGGCAGATAGCAGGCCGTCACCTTGTAGTTATTCGGCTCAAGCCGCTCCAGCACGCTTGTGTCGCTCAGCCACCACTCTTCGTGTGCTACCCGTACCGTTGAGTTCCTACGGATACTCGTCTCCACATGTTCGCCGATATGATAGGCCAGTGTCTTTTCGTCATAGGGTAGCAGACCCGGATTGATGTTTGCTTCGAGCACTTGCCAACGTGTCATGCCCGGATACATTTTCTGATTAGGGTGCAGCATGTTGTTCCACTCTTCATTATCCTTACGGTCATCGGCCACCAGCTGCTCCCATGTAAAGTATTCTTTATCCTCATAATGTTCGTTGGTTTCGTCACTCACCTTCTTATACTCTTGACGCCATTTTCCTTTACCATAGAAGCGGCCGATACCTTCGTGGTTCTTGTGTATCACGCTGCGCTTCTTTGCACCATTCAGCGGCTCGGCATATTTCTCCTGCGAGTTCAATGGGGCGCAGAAGCGCACGAATTGAAATACATTCTCGGCTTTCAGAAAGCCCTCTTTGTAACGGCTCATCAGGTGGTTCTCCACCTCAATGCCGGCAGGGATGCCCCAACCATGGCGGGCTATCAGCCGGAACATATCGCGGAAACAATCCACCACGAGTCCCTCGTCTTTCTTCCGTGCATAGCTCGCGCCAAGTACACACTGGCTCACCACGTCGTAGGCATAGTAGGCATGTACGCGCTGCTTCGTATCCTTCAGTTTGCGCGTCAGGTCTACGTCGTCCATCGTGATTTGACTCAATGAGAACGAGCCGCCATGACGGTGCATGTGGGGCATCTGTTCGTGCATGAAAGTACTCCAGCCCGATAATTGCTGATCAATGAGTACCTTGTTATTCGGCTTGTTCAGGTAGTTGTTGATGGTGGTCTCGCTCAACTCTTTCGGGTCGCCCGTCTTTTTGTCGGTAAAGTCATCAGGGTTCATTAGTTCGCCGGTCTTCGGGTCGTACACGTCCAGCTCGCCGCAGACAAACATGTTGTACATTTCAGCGATGTTCGTGTTGAACGGCTTATTGGGTAATACGGCCAAACCGAGTATCAGCCGTTCGGTCTTGTAGTCCACTTTTCGCGTATTCTGATTGCCGAACTTGCCGCTGATAAGGCTACCGTAGCCTCCATCCCTATACTCATTCACTTTTTTTCTGAAACGCAGTGCACTCGTGGGCAACGTGTGGCCGAATTCGTCTTTTAGAGCCTTGATGGCTTGCACCATATCCTCCCAGTTATACTTGCGTCCCATCAGCTTTTGCGCCGTGGCGGCACGGTTGTAGAGTTTAATGCAGCAATTCAGCACGCTCGCATTTGTCACATACTCCTTGATTTTCTCAGGACTCAGTTCCAAGCCAGTCTTGTCCCTGTCATGAAAGAACGCCACGGCGTTTTGGTCGGTTTCGTAGTTACTGCATACCCACAGCTTCAGATGGGTGAGGTCACCGTCGGGATAGAGTTCCTGCACCTTTTCCTTATAGATGCGTGGAAGGCTGTCAATGGCGACGAGGGCATAGTTACCCAGCCCCTTTCCCTGACGGACAACATCTATCTGACCACGCCCCGCTTTCTTAGCGTAGTTGGCACTGGTCATGATGCCTTTGCCCACCAGTTCACGGGCAGAGATGCACAGTTTGCCTTCGTAGTACTCCATTGTGCTCCTCCTTTACCTTAACCCTGTAGCCCAGTCCTGAATGCCCTGTATGTCGCTTGTCATCACATTGTCGTAATGGCGCACTTTCTCACCATGTTTGAACACGTCGCATACAGGTTCTTTCTTTGAAAACTCCAGCAGAATATCGCCACGATAATATCTCATGTAGCCGTCCGCGTCATGCAGAACCTCCCATTCGGGAGCCTCAATCATCACGATACCTCTACGCTCCAACGCAAGGGTGCGTATCTTCCTTGCAAGGTCATTACCCTCATTCATGTCTTCAAAGTGAATGGCGTTATACATGGTACGCTTGGAAACATTGAACGCCTTCGCGATAAACTCGCGGTCTTCCTTCTTGATGTGAATGTACTTTTTCATAATCTTTAATTTCTTAAATCGTTAAATAATTGCAGGCGGCGTGGAATCGAACCCCGGTTGCTGATATTATAGTCCGCTACCATTCGGACGTAGCTGCCTTAAGCTATTATCCTACTATCTAACTACCTTACAATTTCCTCATACACGGTTTCACCCGTCTCATTGCACACAATCGATACAACCCCACCCTTATAGTCGGCGAAGTAACTCTCACTCGTTCCGTTGAAATTACAAATCCAATCCAGGCAGTATTCGTAAGTCGATTCCCAACCCTTGTTGTTACTGCTCATTGCGTCGTTAAAATA
>NZ_BAJQ01000019.1 GCF_000613785.1 Segatella oulorum JCM 14966
TCCCTAAAAGACAACGAATAAAGAGAAATACCATCATTTGTGAAATCTAAAAGTTTAAAGAATATGGCTAAGCAATTAAAAAAATGGCAAGGCTGGATGCTGTTTGGCGGTTCCATGCTCATTGTGTTTGTTTTAGGGCTCCTCTGCTTTTCACTACTCGAACGAAGAGCTGAAGTGGCCAGTGTTTTCAACAATCGGCGCGTGCCCATGACCGACTCGATTGTCTCACAGAACGAGAAGTTTAAAGAAGACTTTCCGCGCGAGTATGAAACGTGGGCGATGACGGCCGACACCACCTTCAAGAGCATGTACAACGGTTCGCAAGAGCGCGATATCCTCAAAGCATTCCCCGATATTGTGATTATTTGGGCGGGCTATGCCTTCTCGCGCAACTACAACACGCCACGTGGCCATCGCCATGCCATTGAAGACCTTAGAAAGATTTTACGAACAGGAAATCCAGGTATCGACGGCGATGGTGATATTCAGCCTGGAACATGCTGGACATGTAAAGGTCCTGATATACCACGCTTGATGCGCGAGAAAGGTATTGGGGCTTTCTATGGTGCAAAATGGAGTGACTGGGGACCCGAAGTGATGAACACCGTGGGATGTTCTGACTGCCACGATGCACGCACGATGGATTTACGTCCCGCACGCCCGGCATTATATGAGGCATGGAAGCGTGCCGGTAAAGATGTAAACAAGGCCAGCCATCAAGAGATGCGCTCATTAGTCTGCGCACAATGCCACACCGAATATTATTTTGAGAAAGATAACCATCAATACTTAAAGTTCCCACAAGACAAGGGACTTACTTGTGAAGCCGCCGAAGCCTATTACGACAGTATTGGCTTTTATGACTACATCCATCCACTGTCAAAGGCCAAAATCTTAAAAGCGCAACATCCAGGTTACGAACTCTTCAAGCAAGGTATTCACGGGCAACGCGGGTTGAGTTGCGCCGATTGCCACATGCCTTATATGCAGGAAGGCGGCATTAAATACACCGACCACCACGTGCAAAGTCCATTGGCCAAGATTGATCGCACCTGCCAAACCTGCCACCGGCAAGATGCAGAAACACTGCGACAGAATGTTTATGAACGGCAGAAGAAGGTTTATGACTTTGCTGTGAAGGTGAACCACGAGTTGGCTACAGCACATTTAGAAGCTGAGTTTGCTTGGAAGAAAGGTGCTACACAACCCGAAATGGCAAAGGCACTCAACGACATCCGCAAGAGTCAATGGCGCTGGGACTACTCCTTAGCCAGCCACGGTGCAGCCTTCCATGCACCGCAAGAAGTGATGCGTCTCTTGGCCAACGCAATGGCCTATGCCAAGGATGCCCGCATTGAGATTGCCCGAGTAGTGGCGAAGCATGGCTTCACGGGCAACATTCCGCTCCCCGACGTCTCGACCAAAGAGAAAGCACAGCGCTATATCGGTCTTGACATGCCTGCACTGAACAGCAAGAAGGAACGTTTCTTAAACACCATCGTTCCGCAATGGATTCAGAAAGCAAAGCAAAATAAACGCTTCATCACACAACCCATGTAAGGAGCACATCACTTAAAACAGACTTGATAGCTATCTCTCTGCAGCCTTCGCCAAAAAAGCAGATCAATGTTGAGCATGGCAAGCAAGGGATAGCTATCAATTTTGCATGTCGAACTATCCTTTTACAAATAATCCTTTCAAGTAAAAATAACCCTATCTCGCACTTCTGCGAGCAAGAAAAGAACTATACCATCATGTGGAATAAACCATGGACCATTCGTGAGGGGCTTGCTATAGGTGGAGGACTCATCATCATCGGCCAGTTGCTGCAATGCTTCACGGGCGGCATCGACTGGCAACTTTTTGCCTTTCCCGCCAACCTCATCACCCTCGGTTTCTACTTATTAAGTCTCGGTGTGCTCTACGTTTTTCGCAAAAGGCTCTACGTTGTGCAATACTTTTGTACGCCGTCAGCCGCTGTAGCCGCCATTGGTTTCGCGTTGGTGCTCACCTTTATCATGGGCATCACTCGACAAGCGCCAGGCGTAAGCCCAGCCATCGACCCCATCGGCCTCTCGTACATGCTCACCTATTGGCCGTTCGTGCTCGTCTATCTCTGGCTCAGTAGCATCATAGCCTTGACAACACTCCATCAAATCAGTACTTTCCGCAAGCGTAAGCTCCCCAGTCTGGTGTGCCACGTTGGACTGTTTATCGCGCTTGTGTGCGGCACATTAGGTTCTGCCGACCAACGCAACCTCAAGATGTACTGCCTTGCCGGACAACCCGAGTGGCGCGCCTTCGACGACCAAGGTAATGTGGTTGAATTGCCCTTAGCCATTGAGTTGCAGCGCTTCATCCTCGAAGAATATCCCGCCGAACTGCAAAAGGTGGGCATTGGCAAGGGTAAAACCAAACTTATGAAGATGCCATCGCCCAAACGCTATGCCAGTGAAGTGCACATCTACACCAAGGAAGGCGAAACGTTGGCCACCACCATCGAGGTCAATAAGCCAGCACATCTCGCAGGTTGGAAAATCTATCAATACAGCTATGACGAGAGTATGGGTGCCACCCACCGCGTGAGCATCTTCCAACTTGTGGCCGACCCTTGGCTACCCTTCGTCTATCTTGGCATCGGGCTGCTACTCCTTGGCGCCGTGCTACTCTTTTTTAGTTTAGGAAAAACAAAAGATATCACATCCTCAACACCAGAACAACCATGATTTGGGAATATTTCATCTATTTCGCTATCGCTGCGATCCTCTTTTGGAGCATCGGAGCCTATTGTGCTTGGAAATGCCAACAGCGTGGCGCCTACTTCTTTACCGCTATCGGCCTCACCATCTTCTTCGCCTACATCCTCCTCATGTGGCACACGCTTGAGCGTCCGCCTATGCGCACTATGGGCGAAACCCGTCTGTGGTATTCGTTCTTCCTCCCTCTGGCCGGTATCATTGTTTATGCGCGTAGCCGCTACCATTGGATATTGAGCTTCTCCACACTGTTGGCCAGCGTCTTTATAGGTATCAACCTATTGAAACCCGAAATCCACACCAAAGCCATGATGCCCGCCCTGCAGAGCCCGTGGTTTGCTCCCCATGTCATCGTTTACATGTTTGCCTACGCCCTCTTTGGTGCCGCCACCCTCATGGCCTTATTTCTGTTGTGGAAGATGCGCGGCAGTGACTCCACGACTCATACCTCGGCAATTCCTATGGCAACCCCCATCACCCTCTCCAGCATCGACAATATGGTAGGCATGGGTTGGGCCTTTCTCACCATCGGCATGCTCTTCGGTGCGCTATGGGCCAAAGATGCTTGGGGCGACTATTGGGCTTGGGATCCCAAGGAGACTTGGGCGGCCATCACCTGGTTAGCTATTTGCTCTATATGCACCTGCGCCTCACGTCACGCGCTAATCCACGTCTGTCGCTGCGCCTGCTTCTCATCGCCTTCGTGTTGCTACAAATATGTTGGTGGGGCATCAACTATCTACCATCTGCGCAAGGCATGAGCATCCACACCTACAACAGTTAGCCCATCCTGCCCCTTGCAAACAGTGTCTCGCATAGTCGAAGCACGATGTGAAGATGAAATCGAATGCAAACGGACGCACGAGCTACCCCGCTGTGCACAAAAGATAGTGCCTCGTGCAGCCGATTCACCATCTGACGAAGGCAGATGATGCAGCACGTGATGAAATGATTCCACCTTAGTCTGCAGGGGTACGCTCGCATACGTTAATTCCTCATTTTGAACCGGATGCATACTGGTTTGCGCAACCTAATGGTTTGCTTTATCGCGAGCAAACCTGTTTCGGCATCACGTGCAAACACCTGGATGCAGTTGCCGTCACGACAGGCACAAAGCAGATAGCGACCATTGGGTGTGAGAGCGAAGTTGCGTGGATGGAGCTCGGTGGATTGATAGCCCACCTTGCTGAGTTTACCCGTGCCGGCATCTACCTTAAAGATTGAAATGCCATCCGCTTTCAAGCGGTTGCTGGCATAAAGGTAACGGCCATCGGGCGAGAGATGTAAGTCAGCACCGCCACGTCCGCCCACACTGTCCGAGGCTATGGTTTGCAAACGCTCCAAGTGATACCCCTTCCATTTGAACACTGTCACGGCACCACCTAATTCGCTCATCACATAAACATAGCGTCCGTTGGGCGCAAAAGCTATGTGGCGCGGCGCTTCACCCTGAGGAAGACGGCCGGCCACGCCCAAAGGCTTAAGCGATGCGGATGAGGTTGGTTTGAAACATAACAACTGGTCGGCGCTGAAATCGGTAGCATAAACGTAGCCATTCGGCGCAAAGCGTGCGGCATGCACATGAGCTGTGTTTTGCGGAGCGGCAGCATGGGCGTTGGCATGTCCTGCAAACCGATAGCGACACGACCCAATCAGACCATTGCGCAGCACGGGAAACACGCTCATCGTGCCACCAGAATAATTGGCTGTGAGCACCATGCGCCCGTTAGTTTCCACAAAACATGGATCTTCTCCGCCCGTGAGCTGACGATTGAGCAATCTCATCCGGCCCGTGGTCTCATTCAGGCTCACGGTGCAAACAGCCGCATGATTGTCGTTGGTCTCACTCACCACATACAGCAGGTGCGGCCGATGCGCAAAGGTGAGATACGAAGGGTTGGTCATAGACAGCGAATCGAGTAGCATGGTCTCTCCTGTCTGCTGATTAAACATGAAGCTGTAAAGTCCTGTACTGCCTGTGTCTGTATAGGTACCCACTACCATGGTGAGTCCATCGCCCGCCCACATTGACAGCGAAAAAGTAAATGCCGAGCATAGCAGCATTTGCATCCGTTTGCTAAAATTCATCATTGTTTGTCACTAATTAAGTTCATTTTACGTTGCAATATTCGCAATTATTTCTGAGAAAAGCAAACATTTTAGTTACCGTCTTACTTGCCATCCACAAAAAACCACTGCAACCCACGCCCCCATTCAAATTAATTTTATATATTTGCACAACAATAATTTATTCATTCAATTTACCATTTATCTATGCAAAAGAAGCTCCCACTAATGGTGCTCGCGGTGTGTTGTTCCACCCTCGCGTCGGCACAGAGCAACCAAACGCAGCAAACGGCAAAGTCATTAGACGAAAACGCTTTTACCTTCACCGAGGCACAGTTGGGCGAAGACGACAACATGAGCCAAAACGTAACCATCCTCAATTCAACTACCAACGCCTACGCCAACGAAGTGGGCTTTCTATTCTCGCCCATGAGGTTTCGCTATCGTGCCTTTAACCAAAAGTACAACGAGATTTTCATCAATGGTGCGCCCGTAAATGATGTTGAACGCGGCCAGTTTGCTTTCTCTTCCATCGGCGGTCTGAACCAGCAAACACGCAATGTCGACTTCTCACTTCCGTTCGAAGCCAATAATTATGGTATGACTGCCATGCTGGTAGTAACAATTACAACTTCCGCAGCGGCAGCATGTCCACAGGACAGCGCATCAGCCTTGCCGGTGCCAACCGCAACTACACGCTGCGTGGCATGTACACCTATAACAGTGGCTTCAACGATAAGGGGTGGGCTTTCAGTGCTGGCCTCACCTATCGTTGGGCTAATCGCGGCTATGTGGAAGGCACGTTCTACAATGCCCTTTCTTATTTCCTCGGTGTTCAGAAGCTCATGGGCAACCACAGTCTGAGCTTTGCTACATGGGGCAACCCCACTGAGCGTGGCGCACAGGGTGCAGCTACCGATGAGAGCTTTTGGATTGCCAACAACAACCAATACAACCCCTATTGGGGCTACCAAAATGGCAAACGCCGTAACTCTCGCGTGGTGAACGACTTTGCGCCAACTGCGCTACTCACATGGGATTGGAACATCAACAATGCCTCGAAGCTTACCACCACGCTGCTCGGGAAATATAGCCTTTACAAGAGCACCAAGCTCAATTATAACAACGCCGACAACCCACAACCCGACTACTACAAGCTGCTGCCCAGTAATTTCTATGATGTGTGGGGCAAGAACAGCCACGCACAAACTGCACAGAACTTGGCCGACTGGAAGCTGGCCTACGAGTGGTTGTCAAGCGACAAAGCTCACCGCCAAATCAACTGGGATCAGCTCTATGCTGCCAATCGCAACGCCAACCAGCAAGGTGGCGATGCCATGTACTACGTGCAAGCACGCTATAACAATAATCTTTATTTCACGTTGGCTTCAACCCTGACAAAGCACTTCACCGCCAAAAGCACGCTAAACATCGGCGTCACAGCTGCTGCCAACAAGGGGTTCCACTATCAAACGATGGACGATTTGCTTGGTGCCAACAGTTTCCACAATATCAATAACTACGCCATCGGCACCTATGCAGCCAACTCGTCGGCCGTACAATACGACTTAAATCGCATGAACGCACAGGTGAAAGAGGGCGATCGCTTCGGCTATGACTACACCATCAATGTCGTTCGCGGCAACGCATGGGCCAGCTACACCGAAACTTTCCGCAACATTCACTATAGCGTGGCTGGGAAAATTGGCTACGATGGCATGAACCGCGACGGTAAAATGCGCAACGGTTTGTTTGCCAACAATTCGTTTGGTAAGAGCAAAACGGCTAATTTCCTCAGCGGTGGTGGCAAGACAGCTGCATCGATTGACCTGAGTCATGGCCATGTGTTCTCGTTGGGATTGGGCTTAGAAAGCAAGGCCCCCACTGCCTATGTGGCCTTCCAAGCGGCCGAAATGAACAACGATTTTGTGCGCGATTTGAAGAACGAACTCATCTTCAGCAGTGAGGCTTCCTATCAATACAGCACCTCATGGTTGCATGCTAATCTCAATGCTTATTATAGCTACGTGGGGCATGCCACAGAATGGGCGTGCTTTTATTTCGACGATATCAATTCGTTCTCCTACAATGCTCTCAGCAATCTGAAGAAAGCTTATTATGGTGTGGAACTCGGTTTGCGCTTCAAACTCACATCCTACCTCGACCTAAAAGCTATCGGAACGCTCAGCGAAGCGAAAAACATGAGCAACGCCCACGTGCGCTACCTCAACTCTACGCAAGGGGTTTACAATGACGATGAAGCATTGGTGAAGGGCATGCGTGAGAGTGGAACACCTCTTACTGCAGCCAACTTAGGACTTAGTTTCCATCAAGGCGGCTGGTTTATCGACCTCAACGGCAACTACTACGACCGCATCTATCTGCTACTCACCCTACTATCGCTATGCGTCGGCACTCCAAAAGATTGGTTCCATTGATGACAAGGGCAACTATAGCGTTTCACCACAGGATAAAGGCCATGGTGGATTTATGCTCGACGCCAGCATTGGCAAGAGCATTCGCCTGAAGAAAGGTTCGCTCTCCATCAACCTCATGGTGACTAACCTGCTCAATAACCAAAAGATTGTAACAGGCGGTTACGAGCAGAGCCGCAGCGACTATTCCATTAAAAACGATGGGAGCACCAGCAGCCGCACTTACAGTTTCTCACGCAATCCGAAGAAATACTATGCCTATGGTATGAACGGCATGTTGCAAGTAGCTTATAAATTCTAATTCAAACAACCCGAATATGAAGCATTTAAAACATATCCTTCTGGCATGCGCTGGTCTACTGATGACCAGTTGCATGAATGGTGATTGGGATTCTGTCGACACTCACTACACACGTGGTAACAGTGCTATCACCGAAACCCATGTCATCTCCATTGCACAACTCAAGAGCAATTACGCAACACAGTTGGCACAACCCTATGGCATGGCCGAGATTACCGACGACATTCAGATCAAAGGCTACGTCACAGCCAACGATAATGGCGGTAATGTGTTCAGCCAAATCGGTCTGCAAGACGCTACCGACGCCATCATCATTGCCATCGGCGACAACGGTATCTATGGCTATCTGCCCGTGGGTACCGAGATTTTGGTCAATCTTAAGGGTCTTTATATCGGTAACTATTCCTATCAAACGCAGGTCGGGACACCTTACACGGACAACAAGGGGAAGGAATCAGTGAACCGTATGTCGAAAATCCGTTGGTATCAGCATTTCAACTACACCAACAACACCATTGCAGTCACACCCTTGGAGTTTGATAAAACCAAACTTACTGATGCAAACTATCTCGCCAAAAACGCCGGCAGACTGATGACTATCAAGAATGTGGCTTTCCAACAAGCCGGCACGAAAGACTATGCCAACCGTACCGATGTAGTCAACAACAACGCCTGTGAGCGTGCTTTGGTGGGCCTCAACGAAAATAATATTGTTGTACGCACCAGCATCTATGCCGACTTTGCGGCTGACAAGCTGCCCACCGGCAATGTAAACATCACAGGACTCTTCACACGTTATAACAACAAATGGCAGATTGTCATTCGCCAAGCCAGCGATATCGAAGCTGCCCACTAAGAAAGATATACAATTTAAATACAAACAAAATGAAAAAGATTATCAACGCATTATTTCTTTTGGCCATAGGCGTTATGACATTCAGCAGTTGCAGCGATGTGCCCGCCCCCTATGACACGCCCAACCAAAACGACAACAATCCAACAAAGCCCGTGACAGCCGAGCCTGCTGGTAGCGGAACCAAAATCGATCCCTACAATGTGGCAGCTGCCATCAAACTTTTGAAGGAACAACCGGCCGACCAAGAGACGGCACCAATGTATGTAAAAGGTGTGATTGCCGAAATCAAGAAGGTTGATACGGGCATCTATGGTAACGCCGATTACTACATCATTGACAAGGACTATCCTAACCACAAGCTCAAAATCTTCCAGAGCAAGTTTCTTGCCAATGCAAAGTTTACAGCAGCCAATCAAATTAAGGTAGGTGATGTAGTCGTTATTTATGGTCCATTTGTTAACTATCAAGGCAACACACCCGAGACGGTTGGCAAAAGTGCTACTTATATTTACGATCTCAATGAACAAGGTGGTGGAACGGTTACGCCGCCAACACCCAGCACACCCGCCAACACCGAGGCTACAGCTTACACGGTTACACAAGCCATCAACTTGATTACCAATAATCAAGCGCCCAAGGCCGAGGTCTATGTAAAGGGTATCATTAGCAAGGCTCCTACCTACAACGCTACCTACAAGAGCCTCACCTACTACATCTCTGACGATGGAACAACCACCAACGAGCTGCAAATCTTCTCGGGTAAGAGTTTCAATGGTGCCGATTTCACTGCTGCCAATGAATTGCAAGTGGGACAAACTGTTGTCGTGCTCGGCGTAATCAAAGCCTACACCAACAATACAACCCACGTAACCATCAACGAAATGGATAAGAACAACAAACTTATTTCGGTGAACGGCGGCACACAACTCATTCCTGGTACAACACCTCCCCCAACACCTCCTACTCCATCAACGGGAACAGAGGTTACAGCTGCAAGCTTTGGCATAGCCAATAGCAAAGAGTTTGGTACACAAACAATGTCCGATGGTACCACCATTACCACAGCAAAAGGCTCTAACAACAGCGCTCCTAAGTTTTATAGTGCTGGTGGCGGAACCATTCGCATGTATCCTGGCAACACCATTTCTTTCAATGCTGGCAGCAAGCAAATTGCTTCTATCACACTTTTCTGCGATGAATATAAAGGCGACAAATACACTGCCAGTGGCAATCTCGGAACAACATCCGGAACCGTTGCACTCAACGGTCTCAAATATACCATCATCGGTATCAATGCTGCTACTGTAACATTCACTAATAACGCCACAGGCTCAGGTGCTCCATCGCAACTTCGTATTAAGAAGTTTGTCATCACCTACGCCAATTAAGCATTTAAAAACGTTTTAAATAAATTTGGCAGGCTGCAAAGATTTCATTAACTTTGCAGCCTGTTAGCGTAGTAACAATTTTATAAATTATAATCATCAACGAAATGAAAAAAGGTATTCACCCAGAAAACTATCGCCCCGTCGTATTCAAAGATATGTCCAACGGCGATATGTTCCTTACAAAATCTACAGCAAGAACCAATGATACTGTAGAATTTGAAGGCGAGACTTACCCCGTGGTAAAGATTGAAATCTCAAGCACTTCTCACCCCTTCTACACCGGTAAGAGCAAGCTTGTTGACTCAGCTGGTCGCGTTGACCGCTTCATGAACCGTTACGGTAAGTTGAAAAAGTAAATATATCTTTTGCAAAGAATATATTCCATTTAAAATGTGTTCAAACGTAGTTGCATATACGTTTGAGCACATTTTTTTATTTTCCCCACGCAAAAAAACAAACAATGAAACACAAATCACTCATCTTCACCATCGGCTGGGTCATGCTTGCCTTGTTAGCATGCGGTGGTACTGACCAACCCAACCTCATTCCTCAGCAGCCAAAGCATTCAACCAACAACAATCAAAACACGCCATCCATTGGCATGCCCATAGACATTACGCGATTAGAATTTCCAAAACTTCACGGCAAAGGCAGTTCGGTTTATGTCTATCGGGTACCCGACCCCACCAACGCCGCTCATCAAATCATGAACTATGCCTTGGAATGGGATCACACCAAACGCGCACAGCGTTGGAGTTGCTGGATGAGTACCGCGCCAACCAGAGTGAAAAACTGGAGCCGCGCCCAGTGGAAAGCCGATAAAAAATGGCATGGAGACCCCTTCCAATGGGCACCCGAAATCCCCAATGGCGAACAGCCACCCGTGAAAAATGAATTCAGCCAAAGCCTGTTTCCCGATGGCTCCAAAGGCTATGACCGTGGACACATCTGCGCTTCTGAAGACCGCATCTACTCGAAAGCAGCCAATGAGCAAACTTTCTACATGGCCAACATGCAGCCTCAAGTACACAGCTTCAATGCCGGCATTTGGAAGCAGATGGAAGATTGCCTACGCAGTCATCTGCAATCAAGCGACACCTTATATATATGTAAGGGCGGAACCATCGATCAGGCCAACCAAATTTTGAGTTATACGCGCAGCAAGTTCATCGTACCTAAATATTTCTTTATGGCCGTGCTGCTCAAAAACGCGTCGGGCTACCATGCCTTCGGCTTCTTCATTGAACACCGTAACCTCACAATGAAGCAAATGGAAAAGCAGGGCATCAGCACCCGATTAGCCGACTATGTGGTGAACATCGCCGAACTGCAACGCCTCACCGGCATAGACTTCTTCTGCAATCTGACAGATGACATCGAAAATAAGGTGGAAAATAAACCTCTGCAAGCGGTGAAGTTCGATTTCAAAGATTGGGGCATTAACCAATAATCCATTTCTTTCAGGCCTCTTTGTCAGTCGTAGCATGTGGAAAGAGATTCGTTATAATAAATCGAAAGCAATTCCAACAACTTTAGAAATAAAATTGTAAATTTGCTCACGCAATCATCTTTTAGCGTATTCAGCGATATGAAATCATTCAAGTTTGGGCTTCTTCCGCGCATCCTCATCGCCATTTTGTTGGGTGTGGTCTGCGGCAATGTATTTGGTGAGCCCATCGTGCGCATTTTTATCACAGTCAACAGCATTTTTGGTCAGTTCTTAGGTTTTATGATTCCGCTCATCATCCTGGGTATGGTGGCTCCGGCTATTGCCAACATTGGCAGTACGGCGGGCCGCATTTTGTTGGTGACGGTGGTGCTGGCCTATGCCGACACTGTGCTGGCTGGCCTGTTGGCCTATGGCACAGGCAGCTGGCTCTTTCCGTCGTTGGTGTCGGCCACACAAGGTGTTCACATCGAACAGCCTCATGCGTTGAAGCCTTTCTTTGAACTCAACATTCCCGCTTTGATGGATGTGATGAGCGCTTTGGTACTGGCTTTCATGGTGGGGCTGGGCGTGGCCTATGGCAAAGGCGACGTGTTGAAGCGCGGGCTGAATGAGTTTGGTACCATCGTTGAGCGCGTGATTGAGAAAATCATCATTCCGTTGCTGCCCATCTACATCTTTGGCATCTTCCTGAATATGACCTATAGCGGCGAGGCCTACCACATTCTTTTGGTGTTTGCCAAAATCATTGTGGTGATTTTTGTGCTCCACATTGTGGTGCTGCTCTATGAGTTTGTGGCCGCAGGTGTGTTTGTCAAGCAAAACCCGTTTCGCCTGCTTTTCAACATGTTGCCCGCCTATTTCACGGCCTTAGGCACATCGTCTTCGGCAGCCACCATTCCCGTGACGCTGAAGCAAACGCTCAAGAATGGGGTAGACGAGGGCGTAGCCGGCTTCACCATCCCTTTGTGCGCTACGATTCACATGTCGGGCTCCATGATGAAGATCACAGCTTGTGCGCTCACCGTTTGCCTGATGAATGGCCTTCCCCACAGTTTCCCGCTCTTCCTCAATTTCATGCTGTTGCTGGCCATTTGCATGGTGGCCGGTCCGGGCGTTCCCGGTGGTGCCGTGATGGCCGCATTGGCTCCGTTGGCCTCTGTGTTGGGCTTTGGTTCCGAGGAGCAAGCGCTCATCATCGCCCTTTATATTGCGATGGATAGCTTTGGCACAGCCTGCAACGTGACGGGGGATGGAGCTATCGCCGTGGTGGTGAACAAAATCTTTCGCAAACGGCCTGTTACCGTGTAATCGTTGCGCCAGCATGCCGTTGCCGTCGTAGGTTGTCACATTTCCTTTCACCATCGCGTGCCCACACCATGCAGCCGCGCCCGTTGTAAGGCTAGTTTTAAAGCGAAATCACATTAGTGAGCGGCTCGCTGACCATTTTTAAAGCGAAATCACATTAGTGAGCGGCTCGCTGACCGTTTTTAAAGCAAAATCACATTAGTGAGCGGCTCGCTGACCATTTTTAAAGCGAAATCACGTTAGTGAGCGGCTCGCTGATGATTTTTTAAATGAAATCACGTTAGTTATTGCTTCACTAATCTGTTTCAAAGAAAAAATGCGTTAGTTATTGCTTCACTAATCTGTTTCAAAGAAAAAATGCGTTAGTTATCGCTTCACTAATCTGTTTCAAAGAAAAAATGCGTTAGTTATCGCTTCACTAATCCGTTTCAAAGAAAAAATGCGTTAGTTATCGCTTCACTAATCCGTTTCAAAGAAAAAATGCGTTAGTTATCGCTTCACTAATCCACCTCGCTGCCGTGTTCGTACTCGGCCGAGAAGATTTTCATTTTCGGCTGTTCGCCCATGGGCGAACGGTGTTTTTTTAACTGATTCTATTGGTGCCAAATCGTGTTCGAAAGTATTTTTATCAAGGTAAAAGCGTTGCAGTTTCGTTTCTTTTTTATAATTTTGCAATCGTAAATTATAAGTGCATATTGCTTACAGATAGAAAAATTAGAACTTGTTCATTTTAGAAAACATTATGAATAGCTTTGCGACAGCTTAAATTCTTCGCATGCACGACACAAAAAAGATTTGTATTCCACCTATTAAAATTCCCATTATAATGAGAAAATTGCAGAATATTAGATGCATCCATCGCTTAGGAATGTTGTTGTTTCTGGGCTTTTTGTGCATGGGGCCATGCTGTTCCTCGGCTTTGGCACAGACGCAAAACGAAGTCAAAGTGACCTTGTCGCTACGCAATGCCACGGTTGAAACGTTTGCCAATGAAATTGCTCGTCAAACGGGTTTGACCATTTCCTATGCGGATAACGATGTGAAAGCACTTAAGGGTGTTACCTTTGATGTGCGCGAACAGCCTTTATCCAGCATGCTCATCACTTTGAGCAACCAACTGCCTTTAACTTATCGCATCGAAGGCAACACGCTTTATTTGGGTAGCAGCAAAGCCAATCAGCGCAAGAAAGGCATTTATGGCCAGGTGACCGATGGCAATGGCGAGCCTTTGGTTGGTGCCATCGTGCGTGTGGAAGGTGTGAATGGCGGTTTTGTGACCGATGTGAATGGTGAATATCAAGTGCAGACCGATTTGAAAGAAGCCAAAATCACGGTGTCGTCGGTGGGCTATAAAACCGTCACAAAGATGATAAAACATGGTGCTTCGGGTAATATCGTGATGCACGAAGACACGCGCGAAATACAAGAAGTGGTGGTTACGGGCTACGGCACGAAGAACAAAAACTCGTTTACCGGTGCGCAAGTGGCCGTCAGTCGCGACCAACTGATGAACATGGGCACCAAGAATGTGCTGCAAAGCCTGTCAGCTTTTGTGCCGGGTATGGTGGTGCTCGACGATAACGTCAAGGGTTCCGACCCCAATAAGTTGGCCGATATCAACATTCGTGGCCGTGCCACCTTTGAGGGGCAGGCCAACACGCCCGTCTTTGTGGTCGATGGTTCGCAGGTTTCTGCCGAATATGTCTACGATATGGATATGAACGACATCGAGTCGGTCACGGTGTTGAAAGATGCTTCTGCCTCGGCTTTATATGGCGCCAAGGCTTCGGCGGGTGTCATTGTCATCACCACCAAGGCTTTGAAGGGTGGAAAGTTGAAACTGAATTATAGCGGAACGGTGCGCCTCTCGACGCCCGATTTGCACGATTATCATCTGCTCAATGCTGCCGACAAACTCGAATATGAGCGTCTGGCGGGCTTGTTTAAAGACAGCGACCCCACGCGGCAATACACGTTGGATCGCGATTATGCGCGGCTTTTCAATGAGGTACAGCGTGGTGTTGACACCGATTGGCTGTCGAAACCACTTCGCAATGCTATCTCGCAGAGCCACAGCGTGAGCTTGGATGGTGGCGATGAGCGCGCCAAATATAATCTCGGAGTGCGCTATGGCAACGATGCGGGTGTCATGCGCGGGTCGGATCGCACACGTCTCTCCACCAATTTCAAGCTCTCTTACAATGTTTCGGGCAAATTCTTTGTGTCGAACAATGCCACGATTTCGTCGGTAACGAGCAACACTTCTCCCTATGGTGATTTCGGAACTTGGGCGCAACAAAATCCATACGAAAATCCTTATACGGCCGATGGCGAGCTGCGTAAGTCGTTCTATCATGACATTGCCAACCCGCTTTACGAAGCCTCTTTGGGCAGTTATGGCAAGACCAACACCTTTGAATTCCTCAATACCACCAACGTGCAGATTTGGTTTGGTGAGAAATACCGATTGGATGGCGACTTCTCTATCGACAGAAGCAAGCAGGACTCGCGCCGTTTCACGTCGCCTTTCTCGTATAATGAGATCTTGACCAAGTCGGCCGATCAGCGTGGTTATTTAGACGACAACTGGGTGAACACCACTACCTATCAAGGAAAGGTGATGCTCTCTTATAATGATTACATCTTTAAGAAGCTGTTTTTAACGGCTATGGGCGGCAGCAGCATCGAGTCTTCTTCGGTTGATGCTGCAGGCTATCGCTCCATCGGTTTCTATTCCGACAAGCTCGGTCATCCGGGTTTTGCCTCGACCTATGCGCTCAACAGTCACCCATCGGGTTCCGATACGCAATCGCGTGGTGTAGGTTTCTTTGTCAATGCCAACACCATTTGGGATAACAAATATTTCTTAGACTTGATTTATCGTTACGAAGGCTCTTCAAAATTTGGTAAAAACAAGCGCTTCGCACCTTTCTGGAGTGTGGGCGGTGGATGGAACCTTCACAACGAAAAGTTTATGAAAGGGTTGCCCATTCAGTTGTTGAAGCTCCGTGCCAGCGTGGGCTATTTGGGCAACATCAACTTCAATCCCTATCAGGCACTGACCACTTATAGTTACAGCAACAGCTTGAATTACGGAAAAGGAACCGGTGCTGTGCCCATCACCATCGGCAATCCCGATTTGAAATGGGAACGCACCTTGAGCACGAATATCGGTGTTGACTTCACGGCCTTGCGCGGAAGAATCGACCTCTCGGCCGACTATTACATCAAGAACACCGACAATTTGCTTTTAGATATAACGAAAGCGCCCTCTATCGGTGTGACAACCTCGCGCGAAAATATCGGTGAGGTGGAGAATAAAGGTTTTGAAATGCGCCTGCGCACCATCCCTATTCAGAATAAAGATTGGCAATGGTCCATCGGGTTCACCTATTCTTATAATAAGAACAAAATCAAGAAAATCAGTAATGCGCTGCGCGAACAAAACGAGAAAAACCTTGCTAAAGGTGGCGTAGCGCCGCTTCCTGTGTATGAAGAGGGCCAGTCGCTCACAGCCATCAAGGTGGTTCCTTCGGCAGGTATCGACCCCATCACAGGACAAGAGGTCTACATCAAGCGCAACGGGCAATACACCTTTGTGTATAGTCCTAACGACAAAGTCATCTTTGGCGATAGCAATCCTTATGGCATTGGTGCCATCAACTCCTATCTCACCTATCGCAATTTTGCGTTGAGTGCTTCGTTCCAATACTCTTTTGGTGGCGCCTTGTACAACGAAACGTTGGCATCGAAGGTCGAAGGTGCCAATCCTAAGTATAATGCCGACCGCCGTGTGCTGAGCGATCGTTGGAAAGAAATGGGCACCATTGCACGCTTTAAGCGCATTGATGACACCACAACACCCAACCAGACTTCACGCTTCATCGAGAAGAACAATTATCTTCGCATGAGCAGTTTGTCGCTTTCGTATGAAGTTCCTGTGGCATGGCTACAGAAATATGGTCTGCGCCGCATGTATTTAGAGTTGCTCACCAATGATTTATTCTATCTCTCTACGGCAAAACGCGAACGCGGTTTGTCCTATCCTTACGATAGAAGTGTAGAGTTCTCAGTACGTTTCTCACTATAAAAAATGGCATAAGAATGAAAAAGATATATCAATATGTCTGCCTGTTCCTCTCGGTTGTCGCATTTTCATCGTGCAACGACTTCTTGGATGTGCAACCCAAAGGGCAGTTAGAGCAAAGTAAGATGTTCGATGATATGATGGGTTTCGAGGATGCTATGTTTGGCATCTATGCTAAAATGGCAGCCGGCGACCTCTATGGAGAGAACTTATCGTGGGGCATGATTGACCAGATTGGGCAGCAATTTGGCTATGACAATCCGCAAGAACTCACCTATCATTTCAATCATTATGACTATCGCAATCAGCAAGCACGCAATGTGATTGATAAGGTGTGGGCTAAACAATATGAAGTCATTGCTTGTATCAATAATGTATTAGTGCATGTAGACCAAAAGAGTTTTGCACCCGAAGAGCGTAAACACATGAAAGGCGAATGCTTGGGGTTGCGTGCTTTCCTGCATTTCGATGTGGCACGCCTGTTTTGCAACGACTATACACGCAGCAATGCCACAACCGAAGGACTGCCTTATGCTACGACGTTCAATTTGAAAAACAAGGAAAAGCATACCTTGTTTGAAACATTCCAACTCATTTTGAATGATTTGAATGAGGCCGAAACGTTGTTGGCCGATGACGACGATGTAAGCTATGACGGCACTTTCCAGCGCGATTACAGCAAAGGGCGCGTGATGCTTTTCAATAAATATGCGGTGAAGGCCACCAAAGCACGTGTGTATTATGCGATGGGAAACTACACCGAAGCTGCGCGCTGTGCACGCGAAGTGATTGCCGCCAACCAATTATTTAAATTGAATAGTGCGTCAACCATCGACGCAGTGATGCGCTTCCCAGCCAATAAAGAAATGATTTTTGGGCTGTATAACAACACCAAAGGCGAAGCATTCGTTCTACGTTCTTGCGCTCAACGGGCAAGGGTTCTTATACAGAGGCGCGCCGCGATGTGAAAGATTTGTATGAGACGAGCACTTTCTCTGCTTTGAGTTCCGACCTTCGTTACAGCACCTTCTTCCGCGAAAATGCTTCGGGAGGGACCTCCTCTTTTAGCTTTGTTCGATTAATCCAGAATGATGCTGAGGCGAAGTCTACCGATGCTTTGAAAGGCTTTGTGCTCATCAGTCTGCCCGAGATGTATTATATTTTGGCCGAGAGCGTTTATGATAGCAATTCAACCGAGGCCATCAGCTTGCTCAATCAAGTGAGGAAGAGTAGGGGGCTTGCGGCCATTGCCTCGACAAGAGTCGATTCAAAGGCTAAATTTGTGAACGAAATGCTGTTGGAGCGGAGACGCGAATTTCCGGGAATGGGGCAGACGTTCTATGCGTTGAAGCACTATAATCAGAGCTTTACCGATTTTAGAAATATCGACACCTATCAGCCTACCAATGACATTTTTAATCTGCCTTGGTCCGATAGAGAGCGTGAATATGGTAATCCATAAATGGTCTTATAATATAAACGAATGAATAATATGAAGAAGTCTGTCAAATATACATTTGCTTTGGGGCTGACTATGTTGGCCTTTCAAGCGTGCACCACGGTAGATTATGATGGTGAATATGCCAAAAAGGGTGAATATGACTCACAAAATCAAGTTTATTTTCATGCTAAAAATGATGCCGACACGCTTACCAATTTCTCGTTTGGTACGCTGCCAACAACCGTTACACGCGAGACCGTTCATGTGCGTGTCGATTTAGCTGGGCGGTTGAAAGCTGCACCACAAGCCATTAAGATTGTGGTGGATAGCAAGAGCACTGCACAAGAAGGGGTGCATTTCTTGTTGCCCGAACAACAGCCTGTGATACCGGCAGATAGCGGTTATGTGAACTACCCTGTGGTGCTCTTGCGTGACCATCTTAGCGATACGCAAAACGATCACATTCGCTTGGTGCTGCGTTTAGAACCTTCTTCAGAAGTGAACACACGCTTTGCCGACAAACTGAAATACACCATCACGTTTGATAATGTGTTGGAAAAACCCACATGGTGGGATAGTTATTTGCGAGCCTATTTCGGTATGCCCCCTTTCACGCCTGCAAAATATCGGATGTTGTTGTCGTTTTATAACAACGATCCAAAAGAAATTGAGAAAGCAATGGGAAGAAGTGGCATTACGCAACTGTATAGAAATGTTCAGAAGGTGATTGCTTATTTCAGGGCACATCCCGAATAAGGCCACATAATATGCAGCATATTAGTGGGCAATAGCTATCTTTTTGCGACGCAATTTGCAGCATATTACAGCACATTTCATAATGTTTTAAGTAGCAGTGCATGGCACACTTGTAAAATAAAGAAAACTGATGATGAAAAAATATATATTTTTAGTGGGATTGTTCGGACTCCTTTTGAGTTCGTGTATCAAAGACGATTCTACCTATGGAGACAATAATGTGTCGCAATTAAGTTTGCAGACTCCTTTGGAGAAGACGTATACGTTGAATCAAGGTGAAGTGTTAAACCTTTCACCCACGGTGGTTCAGACCAACGCGCAATTACCCGTTAGCTATGAATGGGAAGTAAATCACCAAAAGGTATCTACGCAACCCAATTTAAGTTATACGTGTACGAAATCGGGCATCTATCCCTGTCGGTTGAAGATTACCAATGGACAAAACATGCAACTCTATGAGTTCTCGCTCAATGTGGAGTTTGCCTATACGCAAGGTCTGTTTGTTTTGGCCGAGAAAGATAACCATGCTATCTTGACTTATGTGCCTTCTGATGCCTCGAGAAAGCATTTCGAGTTGGACGTTTTAGCACCCAATAATCCCGGAATTACCTTTGGTGCACCTTGTTCTATGGCTTGGAACAAGAATTTAGGCAACCAAGATAATAACATTTTAGTGCTGGCAGCGGGCAATCCTTCAACCATCTACAATTGGATGGTTACGAAATGGTGTCGACATTCAAGACCAATGCCCCCGGACGTGTGTCTCAGATTGTGCGCAGTTCGAACACCAGTGAGTACCTATCCATGCTGATCATCGACGGCGGATTGTATTCTTTGGCGGTGCGTTCAACCAACCTTGTGCCCAAAACGGGCGACTTCAGCGCGGTATTGGGCTATGCTCCCACGTTTGCTGACGTGATGGCTCCTTGGTGGAGAAATGATTTATTCTATGCACATGCCGATGCTTATTTCGATAATTCACGTGGCGCATTGTTAGCCTATGGCATTGAATCACAGGCTGTTCCTAAGGAAATTGTGCACGGAACCTTCACAGATGAGACGTTAGTGGGCATGGGTGGTGTTGACAAACAGCGCAATTTAGTGGTCGTTACCCGTCATACAACGACCGGGAAATACTATCTTACGCATCTTTTCCCAGGCTATTATTCGGCAGATGCCAGCCGACGTATTGCGCCCAACGTGTTCTATCATGCCGAAATTCCTACTGCAACAGGCATCACAACCAGCTCAATCGTTCGCACAGCACGCAGCAAGAACCTCGTTTATTTCACCGCAGGAAACAAGATTTATGCGCACAATGTGCTGGCTGGTGCATCCATTTCAACCACACCGCTGTTCACTGTGGGGAGCGCTACAGAAACGATTGTCGACATGGTGTTCTCTGATGACGATGATAAATTGTATGTTGCAACAAATAGCACCGCAGGAGCACTGCCTGGAAATCTTTATTGTTATGATTTACAAGCCAACACCTTGCTTTGGCAGAAGCCCAATGTCACGGGGAAAATTGTGAAGATGTTATATCGAAATTAATATTATAGGAAATTAATACATGAATTTTTCAGTGTTTAAATCTTCTTTAGGGGGAGCCTTGTTGCTCCTCTTCTCTTTGCAAACGCCTGTGGTCTGCGCAGGAAATTTTCAAGCGTTTTCGGCTTCAAAGCCTAAAAAAGAAACGAAATATGACCGTCTTTTTAAGGACAAGAAGACCGAGACGGTGCGCAGTAAGTTTATTACCGTGCACAAGATGGACAACCGTATTTATTTTGAATTGCCCCGGACATTGCTTAAAAAGCAAATGATGTTGGGGGGAACGATTGTGTCGACAACCGACCCCGATTATGTTGTTGTGGGAGCACACAACTTTAATCCCATCTTGTTTTATTTCGATATTCAAGACAGTGCGGTGGTGATGAAGACGCCCAACAATGTGTTGTTTCAAAATAATGGTGCTGATACCCAACTCAAAGGTGCGTTGGCGTTGACTTATCGCGATGCCATTTGGAATGGATTTAACATTGCAGCCTATTCCAACGACAGCAGTGCGGTGGTGTTTGATGTAACGTCTTTATTGGGAAAGCCCAATAGTGCGTTGGCTGTGATGCCTACCAAAAAAGGGAATTATGCACTCAAAGCGACACCAAAATCAGAGCTTTCGTTCATTCGTTCGGTGAAGAGCTTTGACACGAACCTCACCATTACAAACGATTTCTCGTATGGCATTTCGAAATCTTTGATGTCAATGCCCATCGGAGGTGAGATGCCTACGACCGTAGGAGTGAGCTATACGGTGGCTTTATTGCCCGAAAGTGCTATGCGCCCACGTATCATGGATTCGCGTATTGGTGTGAATTCGTCGGTTCGTTTGGAAATTCCTAATGGCGGAACAAAGAGTCAACGCATTTTTTATGCACATCGTTGGAATTTGGTTCCAAAAGATAAAAAAGGCTATGCTAAGGGAAAATTGACTGAACCCGTGACGCCCATTCGTTTCTATGTGGACGATGCCTTCCCCGAAAACTGGAAGAAACCCATTCGTGAGGGTGTGTTACAGTGGAACAAGGCCTTTGAAAAAATAGGGTTTAAGAATGCGATTGAGGTAGTGGACTTCCCACAAAAGCGTGGTGATTTCGATCCTGATAACATTGAGTATTCGTGCATTCGCTATGTTCCGAGTGGTGCATCGGCTCTGCCTTCGAGTGATATTCATGTCAATCCTAACACGGGCGAGATTATGGAGGCTTCGATGTTTATCTATTCAAATGTAGAAACGTTGTTGCACCGGCAATCTTATGTTGAGACGGCTGCTGTTGATCCTTCTGTGCGTTCAAATCGTTTGCCCGAAGCGAAGTTTGCCGAAGCGCTATCTTTCTTGGTTACAAAGGAGATGGGTCGCATGTTAGGTCTTTTGGATAATCCTGGTGCCTCGGCCACTTATCCCACCGACTCGCTGCGCAATGCCCATTTTACAACGACCATGGGGCTGACGCCTTCGGTGATGGACGATTTCCATTATAACACCATTGCACAACCTATGGACAAGGGTGTGCGCTTGGTTCCTGCGGGCATTGGCATGTATGATGCATTCACCATCAATTGGAATTATCGTTATTTTAATCCCGAGCAGACCTCTATCAATGAGGAAAAGAAGATTTTGGAGGCTTTTGTTGATAGCAAAATTAAAAATCCTCGTCTCAGATATTATGATGCACGCTATAACAAATGGGATCCGCGTGCACAATCAAGTTTGTTGGGAAGCGACTTCATTGCAACGGCTAACTACACGAATAAAAACCTGAGTATCGCACAAAAGGGGCTGACTTCTTGGATTAAGCATGATGAGGACAGTCGCATAAAAGAAAAACTTTATTGGGGAATTTCACAGGCTCGCTATGCACTTTTCCAGCAAGTGTTGAGCAATGTGGGAGGCATTTATATCAACAACATGAAGATTTCGTCGGGAGTGCCGCGCTATCAAGTGGTTTCCAAGGCGCTTCAGCAACGTTCTTTACAATGGGTTTTGCAACAGGCGGTGCATTTCACCGATTATGCTGATCGCGCATTCGAACGTAAAGGGTTTATGGCTGTGAGCTATTACGACCAATCGTTGGAGTATATGGCTTATGAAATCTTGGCAGCCCGCACACGTGTTGCCGTGTCGGCCTATTTAAATCCAGCCACCTACTCGCAGAAAGATTATTTCGACGACGTGTTTAACGTGTTCTTTAAGAGTGCTGCAGAGCTGCGTGCCCCATCACAAGGCGAACGCATCATGCAGCGCACATTTATGAACTATGCGCAAGCAGCCGTTTCGAAAGTAACGGGTAGTGGAAGTTCTTCAGGCGCATCGGGTGGGAGAGCAGCCTTTATGCAGGCTGAAACCAGCACTACACCAGGCTTTGGTGACCCTGGATTAAACCTCTCTCCCAATGTGGATCTCAACATAGCCGACAACTCTGAGCTCTATTTTTATAACAGCTTACTGCGTTTGCGCCCCTTGTTGCAGAAATGTTTGAAGGGCAATTTGCCTCTTGCTGCAAAGACGCACTATGAGATGTTGCTGTTTAAGTTGAACAAAACCATGGAGGTGAAGAAATGATGCAACATAAGTATGTTTCTAAGCGTGCCGTTTTAGGTGCGACACTGCTCGTTGTTTCACTCGGTTTTTCGCTTTCTACGCAGGCTTTCCCTTTCTTTAAAAAGAAAAAGAAGGCCACGCCTATGGTGGTGAAAGATGCTTATACACGTGCTATTTCGGATGCCAAGACCGATTCGGCTAAGGGGTCTTTTATCTCGTTTTATCGCACAGAAGATAGGCTTTTGGTGGAGTTGCCCCCCCAGACGTTGGGGCGCGACATGCTCATCGGCGCAACCATCTCATCGGTTTCCAATCCGCAGTTTGCCGAATTGGGATTTAACAACGGAGCGTTGACGCACATTCGCTTTGTTGAAAAGGATAGTGCCATTGTGATGGAGGCGGTGAATTCTGAGATGATGGATGCGCTGCCAGGCAACACGCCAAAGCGTTCTGAAGCGCAGAACTATCGCAATCTCGATTTTTTTACGTTTCCCATCAAGGCGCGTAACAAGAAAACGGGCGGCATACTCTTCGATGCTTCGTCGCTGTTCTTGCGCGAAAGCCGCTATTTCCCCGTCATCTCTAAGTCTGCAGGTCCGTTTCGTGTGGATGCCGATTTAAAGGATAATCTGTCGCGTGTGACGGCAATGAAGGTGTTCGACACCAATGCCTGCGTGCAAATGGAGCGCAATTACATCACCAATATGAGCGGCGGTAGTGGCAATGTGGCCGTGGGCAACTATCCCGTTTCGATTGGGGTGAACTTCACGTTGGCGTTGCTGCCCGAGAAAGCTATGAAGCCTCGGTTGAGCGACACACGTGTGGGCATGTTCTTAACACCGAAATCCATTGTGAACAATGGGCTTATTGAGCGGGTGAGTTTCGTCAACCGTTGGCGCATAGAGCCTAAAGACACGGCTGCTTATTTCGCGGGGCAACTCACCGAACCTGTGAAACCCATTGTATATTATGTGGAGAACACCTTCCCAGCATTATGGAAAAAGGCCATTAAAGCCGGGATATTGCGTTGGAACAAGGCTTTCGAACGCATTGGGTTTAAGCATGTGATGCAGGTAAAGGATTTCCCTACCGACGACCCTTCATTCGATCCCGACAACTTTAAATATTCGTGCATTCGCTATTTGCCGGTGGCTGTGGAGAACGCTATGGGACCTTCCTGGTTGATCCGCGCACGGGCGAGATTGTCACGGCCACCGTATTGGTCTACAACGACGTGGTGAACACCATTAACAACTGGCGCTTTGTGCAGACGGCACAGCGCGACCCTGCTGCACGTGCCGCGACCATGCCCGATAGTTTGATAGCCTCGACGCTCGAATATATCATTGCACACGAAGTGGGTCACACGCTTGGCTTCCCCCATAACATGGGAGCTTCGGCAGCATTTCCCACCGATTCGCTGCGGTCGGCTACCTTCACACAGCAATATGGTACCACACCTTCCATCATGGATTATGCGCGTTTCAACTACGTAGCGCAGCCCACCGACAACGGCGTGGCAATGGAACCGCCCTTCCTTGGCGTCTATGATTACTATGCTTTGGAGTGGGCCTATCGCGTGTTCCCTCATTCCAAGAGCTATAAAGACGACATCGAGCCGCTCAACAAGCTCGTCGAAGCCCATGCCAACGACCCCATGTATCGTTATGGCATGCAGCAAACGGGCGTTAAATACGATGATTCTTCTATCGAAGAAGATTTAGGCAACGACCCTGTGAAGTCGAGCAATTATGGGTTGCAAAACCTCACCTACATCTTAAAACACTTTGATGAATGGATTCCCGACGGCGAAGACGGCACGCGCAAGGCCGAACTCTATCGTGCCATGGCCTCGCAATCTTATGGCTACATGCGCAACGTCTATGCCCACATCAGCGGCATCCATCTCTTGCAGTCGTCCGAATCGTCGGGCCTTCCGCGCTATCAGGTAGTGCCCAAAGCGCAACAACGCGCCGCAGCCCTGTGGATGTTGGACGAGGCTCGCCGCTTTGGCAAACGTGGAGTGCCCGAAATCGAACAGCGATTGCCGCAGCTCAACAACCATCCTTATAAGATGCTTGAGAGCGGGGTACAAGAATATGCCCTCTCAGCCACGCCGCGTCTGGCGCTGACCTATTATCTCGATTCCACGTCTTACTCGCCGTTGGAATATTGCGAAGACGTCTATCAAAACGTATGGGCAAAGACGCTGACGGGCGATGAGAACTTAGACGAGACTGATCGTGCGCTGCAAAACATCTATGTGGAGAAGTTACGCCAGAATGTTGACGAGGTGAAGCAAATCGGCAAGGTGCGCAGCCTGCAAACCAACGCGCCCGATAGCGTGGCGTTCCTTAGCTTTGGTAGCGGTTATGGTGAACCCGAATCGATGTGGACCGAGACCGTCGACCGCACTGCCGAATATATTTTCCACTACGCGCAGCAGCTCAAACAGCTGTTGGAAGCGCGCATCGCCACCACCCGTTCGTCGGCCGTCAAAGCCCATTACGAATTGCTCTACGCCCGCGTGTTGCGCTATCTCAACGGCTAAGTACAAATTTGTTGTTTTCGGAATCGATTCCAACGAAACGCAACACGATTTTGTTGTTTCGGGGTTGATTCCAACGAAAAGCATTTTGATTTTGATGTTTTCAAGTTTGCAGGAACGAAAAAAGCAATCTTTCTTCGTTCCTGCGAGGTGCATGTGCTGCGCTGAAGTGAGGTTGTCGAGCGCGATTACAGTGTTTTCGAAGGCTTAGCCAATGGCGGTGCTGTCGTCCTGTTGCAGCTTCACCATGCGGGCAAACTCGCCATTCGCGGCCATCAGTTCGTCGGGTGTGCCTTGTTCGCTCACCGTTCCTCCGCTAAGCACCACGATTTTGTCGGCATTGCGCACGGTGCGCATGCGGTGGGCGATGATGATGACCGTTTTGTCGCGCACCAGTTCGGAGATACCGGCTTGAATCTTCGTTTCGTTTTCGGCATCGAGGCTGGCGGTGGCTTCGTCTAAAAGGATGATAGGCGCGTTTTTCAGCAGTGCACGGGCAATGGAAATGCGTTGGCGCTCTCCGCCCGAAAGTGTTTCGCCGTTTTCGCCGATGATGGTGTCATAGCCTTGTGGCATGCGGAGTATGAAGTCATCGCATTGAGCCAACTGCGCTGCGCGGTGCACTTCTTCGTCGGTGGCATTGCGCTTGCCGATGCGAATGTTGTCGGCAACAGAGGCATTGAAAAGCAACACATCTTGAAAGACGATGGCGTAGTTCTTGAGTAGCGTCTCGGGGTCGATGGCAGCAATGTCGTGACCGCCGAGCAAAATTTCGCCATCGTTGATATCCCAAAAGCGGGCTGCAAGTTTGGCGGTGGTGCTCTTTCCGCCGCCCGACGGCCCAACGAGTGCCGTCACCTCGCCCTGTCTTGCCGTGAATGAAACATGGTGTAGCACCTGCTTGTCGGCTTCATAGGCAAAACTAACGTTGCGAAACTCAATATCGTAGTGCGTCAATGCAACATCTTTGCATCCTTGCTGTGCCGGCATTGTTTCAATCTCTTTCGTGCGGTTGATGCGCACGTCGAGATAGGAAAGCAAGACGAGGTTGTTGCACACCTCCTGAATGGGGTTGTAGACCATGGCCGAAACAACGAGAAATGCGAGGTAGACGAAGGGCGACACGTCGCCGCGTTGCAGCAACCACGCACCCACGAGGATGACCGTGGGCATGCCCAGCTTGAGCAGCACCACCGAGAGGTTGGGAAAGGTGCCGACGATGAGTTCGCTGCGCACAAGGGCCTGCTCATAGCGTTTCAGCCGTTGGTCGAAGCTGCTGCAATAGCTTGTTCGCCACTGTATGATTTGATTTCCTGCACACATTCCAATCCTTCTTGAATTTGCTCGGTGATGCCGCGCTTGGTGAGATAATGCCGTGCGAAGACCTTGTTGAGCAGGTGGCGCGACAGCAACAGCGTGGCCAAGGCAAGCGGCACGACATAGAAGAGCGCAGCAGCTAATCGCCAGTCGTAGCAGAACAGACTCACGGCAATGATAAGTATGCTTATTATCGAAGCAAACAGCTGGGGCACGGCGTGTGAGAAGGTATGTTCAAGTTCGGTGCAATCCTCCATCACGGTTGACGTGAGATCCGACAGATTGCGTTCGCCGAAAAACGCCAACGGCAACTGGCGCAGTTTCTCGGCAATGCTGATGCGCCGCTTGGCACTTTCGTTGTAGACGGTGGTGTAGGTGCTGTCGTATTGCCACCGTGCCACGAAAAACATCACGGCCGCCAGCACCGCCGCCACGAGCAGATAGAACCACAGTGTGTGGCGCTGTAATTGTGGATGCGTGCCGATATATTCCATGAGAAAAAGAAACAGATAGGTGGGCGGCAGCATCAGCGCCAGGTTCAGCAGCGTGGAGAAGACGATGCCTCGCAACAAGTCGTTTGCCCCTTTCTCGGACAGGGCGAACCGATTTTGAAAGTATTTCATCATAGTTGTATGCTTTTAATCGTTATAATTTCCATGCTACCGATTTTTGGTATTCATTCCACATTTTATAATAGTGTGCCTGCAACGCCATCAGCTCATCGTGCGTGCCTTGCTCGACAATCTTTCCGCCGTCCACCACCGCGATATTATCGGCATCGCGCACAGTGGTGAGGCGGTGGGCAATCATCAACACCGTTTTGCCGCGTGTGAGATGGGAGAGTGCCTGGCGAATGAGATGCTCGTTTTCGGGATCGGCAAATGCCGTCGCTTCATCGAGCACCACGATGGGGGCGTTCTTGAGTAGAGCACGTGCCAGCACAATGCGCTGCTGCTCGCCGCCCGAGAGATAGGTGCCCTCGCTGCCGATGACCGTGTGCAATCCTTGGGGAAGCCGGTCGATGATTTCCCGACTTTGCGACAGGTCGATGGCACGCTCTACCTGCTCTATGGTTGCATCGGGCGAACCATAGCGCACGTTTTCCAAGATAGACGTTTTGAACAGCCGCGTGTTTTGAAAAACAAACGAAATGTTGCGCATCAGTTCGCCCCGATCTATCTGTCGCACGTCGATGCCGCCAATGCGCACACAGCCTTCGCGCACATCCCAAAAGCGGGGAATGAGCCGCGCGATGGTGGTCTTGCCGCTGCCCGAAGCACCCACGAGTGCCACCGTCTTACCTTCGGGAATGGTGAGGCTGATGTGGCTCACGGCATCCCGATCGGCACCTTCGTAGCGAAACGACACCTGCTCCAGACGGATGTCGAAGGACTCCGCCGTCTTGGGTGTCGCGCTCTCGGGCAGCGGCACAACAGAGGTGAGCCGCTCTAAGCGTTCCACAGCTTCGTTGGCCATGAAAAGATTTTGGCTGAGATACATCATCTTCATGATGTTGCCCGAAATCACCGGCGCGATGAGCACATAGAGTACCACGTCGGCCACCACCACCGACGGCCGGCTGCCATGGGCCATCAAGAGGATGCCCACGGGGACGAGCACAAAGGCAAAGGCGTTGATGGCAACGATATAGCCGACATCGGCGAGCGCCACTGAAGGGTGTATTGAATGACGAGGTCGCGGTAGTTGATGATGCTGTTGTAGAACCGTTTGAACGAGAACACCGTCTGCTGAAACACTTTCACCACCGGAATGCCCCGCACATATTCCACCGCCTCGGCACTCATTTTCTCTTGCGCGTCGAGATATAGGCGCTGAAAATCGTTGTTTTTGGGATTTGTCATATAGCCCATGATGGCGAATGCGCCCACGATGGGCAGCATCGAGGCCAAGCCCAACTGCCAGTCGACCGCCAGCAGCAGCACGATAACGCCTATCGGAGCCACCACGCTGCCGGCCACGTCGGGCAGGATGTGGGCTAAGAACGTGTGGGTTTGCGCCGAATCCTCGTCAATGATTTTGCGCATCCGCCCCGTGCTTTGGGTGTCGAAGAAGCCCAATGGCGCCCGCATGAGCCGTTCCATGGCACGCCGCCGCATGTTGGTTTCCACACGGAAAGCCGCCAAGTGTGAACACATGAGCACCACAAAATAGAGCGCCACGCCGGCCACCGACACCACGAAAGCCGCCAGAGCATAGTCCCACAGTGGCGTTTGCGCGAGGTTGCCCTCGGCGGTGAGCAGTGTGCGCACCACAAGCCACAACAAAACAAAGGGAACGAGCGCCAGCAGTCCGTTAACCGCCGACAGCCCGACGGAGCAGGGCAGCAACCATTTGCGGCCTCCCATGTAAGCTCCTAAACGTTTGAGGGTTTTTATCATATCATGAATAATGTAGAATTTGGAAATGGGTTTGCTGCAAAAATACCGAGAATAAACAGCGCGCGCAATACCTAAACGTGGGTATTTTATGGTTTTTTGCCTTTCAAGCGCGCGTTAGTTACAGCGTATCTAATCCGTTTCAAAGAAAAAACGCGTTAGTTACCGCGTATCTAATCCGTTTCAAAGAAAAAATACGTTAGTCCCCGGGGGGCTAATCCATTTCAAAGAAAAAATGCGTTAGTTACAGCGTATCTAATCCGTTTCAAAGAAAAAATGCGTTAGTTACAGTGTATCTAATCTGTTTCAAAGAAAAAATGCGTTAGTTACAGCTTATCTAATCCGTTTCAAAGAAAAAACACGTTAGTTACAGCGTATCTAATCCGTTTCAAAGAAAAAACGCGTTAGTTACAGCGTATCTAATCCGTTTCAAAGAAAAAACACGTTAGTTACAGCGTATCTAATCCGTTTCAAAGAAAAAACGCGTTAGTTCCCGGGGATCTAATCCATTTCAAAGAAAAAACACGTTAGTTCCCGGGGATCTAATCCGTTTCAAAGAAAAAATACGTTAGTTCCCGGGGGTCTAATCCATTTTCAGGAAAAAACACGTTAGTCCCCGGGGGACTAATCTTTTTTCACTTTGATCAGCGCAAAAAGCAACTGTTGAAAGCGCTTTTTCTCCGAGCGGCGGTGGAAAAAATGTGGATTGCGGCGCATTTACCTATTTTTAGGTATTGTGGTTTTGGGTTGAGGATTGTACCTTTGCATTGTTTTTACGCTGTCTGCTCCATTCTGTTGCGAAAAGAAAGGCACGCGGGCAGGAGTATACATTAATTATTATATACAGAACTACAAATATGTTGATCCTTTTACAATGGAGAGATGTGGTCGGTCGGAGCAGCCTTGGTCTGCTGCGGTGGATGATGCTGGGGCTGTGTCTGTGGATGGGCGTTGCGATGGGCGCAGCGCATGGTCTTGCGGCACCTGCTGACGATCACGCTCAAATGACGTTTATCATTCAAACCGCCGGTACCCACGAGCCGATTGTGGGGGCTACGGTGCAAAGCGATGGAGCACTCTCGGGTGCGGCCACCAATGGCGACGGACGCTGCACGCTGCGTTTCAAACAGGGCGCGGGGCAAGCGAAAATCGAGGTGTCGTCGGTGGGATATAAGCGCTTAGTGCGTACGGTGACGGTTCGCAACGGGCAAACGCTGACGCTGTTGCTGCAAGAAGACGCCAAAATGCTCGACAACGTGGTGGTGACAGCGCAGAAACGCCACACCGATGTGCTGCAGCAGTCGGCTACGATTGATGCCGAGGCGTTAGAGAAAGGCGGTGCCAACTCGCTGGCCAAAATGTTGGAAAGCATTCCCGGTGTGAGTTCCATCAGCACGGGCAACACCATTGCCAAGCCCGTGATTCAGGGTATGCACAGCAGCCGCATTTTGCTGATTAATAATGGCGTGCGGTTGGAGAGCCAGAGCTGGGGTGCCGACCATGCGCCCGAGTTGGATTATACCGGTTCGAGCATGGTAGAGGTGGTGAAAGGTGCCGAGTGCATTCGCTACGGCTTTGGTGCGATGGGTGGTATCGTGTTGATGAACGATGCGCCGCTGCCCTACGGCTATAAGCGTGGCAAAGTGCGCGGCACGGTGAACCTCGGCTACGACACCAATGCGCGCGGCGTGAGTGGCAGTGGCAATGTGGAGATGGGCTATCGGCAGGTGGGGCTGCGCTTGCACGGCATGTACACGCGCGGTGGCGATTATCGCACGGCCGACTATCTGCTCAACAACACGGGCTACAACACCATCAGCTTGTCGGCCATGGGGGGCTGGCAAGGGCACAAGCTGACGGCGACGCTCTTTTCGAGCATTTATTATCAGCGCAGCGGCATTTATTATGCCAGCAAAATATCTGATTTAGACCAGTTGCTGAAGCGTTTTGAATATGGGCGTCCCGATCCCGAGAGTTTCTTTCCGTTTTCCTATCGCATCAAACCGCCGTTTCAACAGTCGCAGCATGTGACGCTCAAGGGCGAGCTGAAATGGGCAATCAGCAAGCAACATCAGGTAGATTTCACGCTGTCGTTTCAGGAGAATTTGCGGCAAGAGTTTGAAAATCGCAAAAAGGATCAGTGGAGTTGGATTCCTGTGCAGGATTTAATCCTCAAGACCTATAAGTTTGATGTGTTGTGGCATGCCAAATGGCGATTGTGGAACATGTCGACCGAGGCGGGACTGTCGAACACCTATCAAACCAATTTCAACTATCCCGGCACGAAGCAACCCGCCTTTGTGCCCAACTTTGCAGCGCTCTCGATGGGCGGCTTCTTCTTGCACAAGGCGCAATTTGGCAAGCTGCAATGTGCACTGGGTGCGCGCTATGATTTCCGAGTGATGTCGGTCAACGGCTATACGAGTTTGAGCAACTACACCTATTACGACGATTTTAAGCTCTATAGCAACTTCACGGCGAGCTTGGCCGGGCATTATCAGTTTAACGAACAGTGGGATATTCGGGCGAATGTGGGTTGGTCGTGGCGCCCGCCCGACATCAACGAGCTTTATGCCATCGGTCTGCAGGACGGCTCTTATTGGGTGGTGGGCAACCGCCATTTGGCCAGTGAGCGCGGCTACAAATCGGTCTTTGGCGCTCGCTATCGCACGCCATGGCTGTCGGTGGAGCCGAGTTTCTTTTATCAGCGCATCAACAGCTACATCTACGACCACATTGGAACGGGAAAGGATCGCTTTCAGAACCGCCCGAACGGAAAATATCCTAAGTTTATCTACGACCAAGACAACGTGCGGCTCTATGGCGGCGATGTGGAGGTGACGGTGAAGCCGCTGAACGATTTGACGTTTGTGGGCAAGGGCGAATGGACGTTTGCACGCAACATCACACGCAATGATTGGCTCCCGTTTATGCCGTCAGATCGTTACGGCCTTTCGGGCAATTACGCACGTAGCTTTTCGAGCGGAAAGAAATATCGGGCATCGCTCTCGCTCTCGGGCATCTATGTGACGAAGCAACGGCGTTTCGATCCCGATAAAGATTTGGTGAGCGACTCGCCTGCGGGCTATTTCTTATTGAACGGGACGCTCGACTTCTCGATAAATTTCGCCCACAAAAGGCAATGGAAAATCATGCTCGTGGGTGAGAACATGCTCAATGCCTTGTATAAAGAGTATACCGACCGCTTTCGTTATTACGCACACGAACGCGGCGTGAATTATTCGCTGCGCACCATTTATAAATTTTAATTCGAAGCAAAATGAAACAATTCTATATCTTCATTAGCGCGATGCTGCTCTTCGCGAGCTGTTCGAACGAGCGCGTAGACGACTTCTTTAAGAAAATCATCAAAGCGCCACCCTCCTCAATAGAGCGCGACGTGAAGGGGCATGACCAGATTTATGCTGTGCATGCCATTCTGCGCATGGGCTATAAAGGGGGAATGATTGGCGTGGGGCCGAACGGCGATGACTCCGTGCGGGCTTATAACACTTATCACGTGACGGGCGACAGCACGCTCGTTCCCATTCTCCAAGAGATAGATATTTCGCGCGACGACGACGGACAAATGGTCATCACTACCGCACGTAAGCAATTCGATGTGGTGGCATCCGACAAGATTTATTATGGTTTGGAACTGCGCTATTACGACCAAAACGGAATGCTCATCAACCATCAATTCTCGGGTTATCCTTATAAAAAGGATAAAGAGGGCGTGAATGTTCCCGACGAAGACAATGCCACCTTGCTTGTGCATCAGCATTTCTTCACCGTGGGCAACAGCTCGCTCGACCAGCGTCGGGACGACGATAAAGACATCGTCCGCGGGCTTCAATTAGTCTATCCACGCACGTTGGCACAGCCTTCCACCTATTATGACCGCTACACTTTTCGTGGTGCAGGCACGCAAGCCGAGCCCGCAACGAAGTATTCGGCCATCAACATCTTTGCACCACCGCATTTCACGTTGGGACAAAACCAAGTGCACTATGACGAAAACTTGTCGTGGACGGCGATTGAACGATCGGGGAAACCCGAAGCCACGCAGCCTTATGTTGCGCCCAATGGGAAGACCTACATGCTCTATCGCGTCATCGACATGATGAAGTTGAACGCGCTCACCCCCGAGATTTTCACCTACGACTATCGCGATACCGACCCCGTGGAGGAGGAATTGGGCAAAACGTTCCTTGATGCCTACAACGACGACTTCATCGACCCCGAAACCGACGCGCCGCGCCAACGCTATGGCGAGACGGTGGGCTTATTGCGACAAGGGCGTAGCTTAGAAGCCGGTGCGCCTTTCGACCGCTTAGGATTTAAGGGCATCATGCAATTCAAGCAAGGCAGAATGGCGTTTCAGTTGCAAATCAAAATCTGCCATATCCTCAACAAGGGGCAACAGCATGTGGGCGAAGCCGAGCGTCCGGCCAAATACTGCAACACGGAGAACAGCGAGCACGACTATCTGTGGAATTTCAACCAGTTGCAGGCCGGCTGGGATAGTTTCGACATCGACTACCCGCTGTCGGTGCGCATCTTGGCCGACACGCACGACGGCGAGACGCAATGTTGTGCCGATATCAAGCGATTTTATCCGCAGGCCGATGCTCACACACTTTGGCGCATGCTCAATGATCCTGCGTCTTTTTTCACACAATATAGACATCATCTTGTTTTAATGTAGCACGAAAACAAAGCAAACAATGAAAAGAATCTTTCGACATATATTTATCGTTGCGGGCATTTCCGCACTTTGCACGGCGTGCGACGACTTCATATTTGGTAACGTCCATGTCGATTATAACGAGAATCCCTTAACTGCGAAGGGACTCGCACACAGCGGCGCCGACCGCTACGTGGACAGTCTGAAGAAAATAAAGGTGACGCAGCCGCTCAACAACCCCGATCCGCAAGGCGCATTCAACAACTGGGCCACGTGCTTGGCTATGTTTAAAGAAGGTCATTCGCACGGCGACGGAATGATGCATGGGAACTTTGTCTATCGCAACGCGCCGTGGCGACAGGAGCAATTTGCCATCATCCACAACAACAATACGGCCTGGCCCACGGTTGCGGTCGACCGCCAAAGCACCGTTACCTTCTTAGAGCAAAATGAGGGAAAGCGCGGTCCCGACTATATCCGCATCATTGGCGGAAGGCTGAAGCGCTGGGGCTTGTGTCTCTACTTCTTCGACAAAGAGGGACGTCTCCTCAACGACGATATCCTCAGCCACTCGGATGAGTATCAAATCTTTTTCACCGTGAGCGACGTCGACGACAAAGGGAAACCCTACACAGTGACCGATTGCCGCGGAACGTGGCATCCGAAGAAGACTTCTTATGGTGAATGGAAGCCGGGCGGAACCATCGACACAACTCCCGTGCCATCCCCCTTCTTTGCCGATAGCATTTCGTGGAAGCAACGCGCTAATGCCACCCCGAAAGTCTTTGAATACACCTACCGCGACACATGGATTCATGACGCTATGGCCGACGGAGCGCGTGAATTGTTTAATCAGCGCCTGCTTCCTCCTTTGGGACGCGCGGACGCCGACTGGGCAGTGGCGCCTTACGATCAAGATCGCGTGGGATTGAAGGGACACTTCAATTTTGATATTGAAGCCGACGAGAACGACAGCCGTCACACCGAGTGGCCACTTAAAATCACCCGCCGCGTGGACCCCGCCACAGGAGAGGCCGGAAAGTACACGCGCCCATCCTATTTGCTGCCCCGATTCTTCCTTTCGGTGCGCGTCATGAAGTGCCCGAAGGGCAGAAAGGCGCTCATTCCGCGCGACGCATACTTGCAGCGCCACTCCACCTACGAATTTCTCAGTCCCTTTATCTGCGCGGAAGCCTACAACCCCGATGAGCCGAAAGAATATGGCAACAATTCGGAGTGGAAAGAGGTGTTGCGCTTCAACATTCCCATCAAGGTGTTCTGCAGCAGCTTCGATACCGACCCTACCACCATTGATCCCAACGATCCGCTTTATTATTATTTGGGTCTTGAGATTGGTTTGACACCGGAAGAAGCGCTCGAAGCCGCTCAAAACGTGCAAACCCACGGCGTCGGCGGTGGGCGCGGTTTAGGCAACTGGTTTCTTTAACGAATTATCATTCATCACAACAGCACAATATGAAAACGATTTCTAACATTCGATATGCGGTTCTTCTTTTGCTTGTTTCGCTCACGAGTTGTGTGCGCAATGAGCTTCCCGAGAAGCGCTCTACCTCGAAAACGCGCGTCGACCATCTTCTCATCAAGGAAGTCTTCTACGCAGGCCATTATTGGGTACGTGATTTGCGAAAATGGGGCTTTCCCAATAGTCCGGATATGTATAACGACGACCAATACATCGAGATTTATAACCCCACCGACGAGACAAAGTATCTCGACGGGCTGGCACTTTGTACAAATGCCATTGACCCCACTACTATCATTCAGTTTGCTCCTAAAGACGACTTTGTCAATCGATATTACGGTGTGGGTGCTATTTCTTATTTCCCCGGAAACGGCACGCAGCACCCCGTGCCACCACATAAGTCGGTCATCATCGCAAAGTATGCCATCGACCACGAAAAGCAGTTCATCGCATGGTTGCGCGCCAACGCCGAGGAGAATGGGGAGGAACTCGACCTTAAGGAGTACAAGGGATTGGAGGCTTTTCTCGACCTCACAAAGGCCGATTATGAGTGGACCATGCCCACGGGTAACAAAAATGACAAAAACAACCCCGACGTGCCCGATATGCAGCCCATCTATATGACGAAGACAGCCGGCGGCAAGCTTGCGTGGCAGTTCGAACTCACCTTTCTCTCTGAACACACGGGTGTGGCGCTCGTCCGATTGCCGTGGACGCCCGACGACTTCAAAAAGAATACTGACGACACGAAGGAGCGCAATAAATACAGGCATTATATCAACATCACAAGCAGCCAGTTCGCCGATTTCTATGCTATAGAGATTCCCTTCGACCACGTGATCGACTGCATGACGATATGTCCGAGAACCCGTTTCCAAATGCGACCAAGCAAATTGGATAAGGGATACAACGCAGTGACCGATGTGGGCTTCTCGTCGTTAAAGCCGAGCGACTTACCCATATATTCGGGCTTAGCGCTTACCAGGAAGTGGGACGGACGCAAGTTTGTCGACGACGACAACTCAAAGAGCGACTTCGAAGTGAAGGTGGCGGCGCTATCGCGACGTGATAAGAAAGGAAATCCCATTAAATGATGTAGTTTATTGATTTTTACACTTTCCGCAAATCTTTTCCTAATCAGCATCATCTTGCGACATGGTTCGCAAGGATGATGCTCTCTTTTTATAACCTTATGAAATCATCCTCATCTATAGTGTAAATAGGATATAGCGCATGACAATCACTCGCATGCAAAGCACATTTCAGCACATCGATGAAAAAATGATGCGCAAGTCAAAAATCAAAAAATGACATGTTTGCGGAAGGTTCCGCAAATGTGATTCCGCTCGGGAACGACTTGCGGAACCTTCCGCAAATGCATTTCCGCTCGGGAACATACTTGCGGAACCTTCCGCAAACGCATTTCCACTCGGGAACAGACTTGCGGAGACTTCCGCAAACGCATTTCTGCTTGGGAACAGATTTGCGGAACCTTCCGCAAACACGTTTCCACTCGGAAACAGACTTGCGGAGACTTCCGCAAGCATGACAAAAAACGAAAAGACACTCGAGAGATAGCTCTCGAGTGTCTTTTTGTAGTGTGATAACCTTTGTCTTTTTTACGCAAGTTTATTTCGGCAAAGCAACATGCTTTAGTCTTGAAAATAAACGCGCTTTACGCGGTTGCTGATGCCTGTGAGCACTTCATAAGGGATGGTTCCCATGATATCGCTCAATGCGGTGACGGGCAAATGATCGCCGAACACCTCCACGCGGTCGCCTTCATGGCACGCAATGTCGGTGACATCGATCATGGCCACATCCATGCAGATATTTCCAACGTAGTCGGCCCGTTTGCCGTTCACGAGACAGTAACCTTTGCGATTACTGAGTCGGCGGTCGAGTCCATCGGCATATCCTATGGGTATTGCACCGATGATACTGTCTCGCGTGAGGAATGTTTTGCGACTATACCCGATGCTTTCTCCTTGCGGCACGCGATGTAGCTGCAAGATGGTGGTCTGCAAGGTGCTGACGTTGTTCAATGTCTTGTTGCTGCGTGGATTGATGCCATAGAGGCCCAGCCCAAGGCGGCACATGTCCATTTGTCGCTCGGGGAAGTGCTCGATGCCAGCGCTATTGTCGATATGGCGCAAAATCTTGTGGTCGAAAGCAGCTTGCAGCTGTTCACTGCCCTTTAGGAAGAGCTTATATTGCTCGGCGCTGAAGCGATCGAACTCGTCGCTGTCCGACCCAACGAAGTGGCTGAACACCGAGCGCGGAATGATGGCGTTCTGTCGCTTCAATCGACTGATCAACTCGCTTATGTCTTCGCTCGGATTGAAGCCTAAGCGGTGCATGCCGGTATCGAGCTTAATATGTACGGGGTATCCGGTGATGCCCTCCTTTTCGGCGGCTTTCACAAGGGCGTCGAGCAGGCGGAAGGAGTAAACTTCGGGCTCCAAATCGTAGTCGAACATCGTCTTGAAGGCTGTCATCTCCGGATTCATGATCATGATGTTGCTCGTGATGCCATTGCGGCGCAGCGTAACGCCCTCGTCGGCCACGGCCACGGCTAAGTAGTCCACCCTGTGCTCTTGCAGGGTCTTCGCAATCTCCACGCTGCCCGCCCCATAGGCGTCGGCCTTGATCATGCAAACCAACTTGGTGTCCGCATGCAGGAAACTGCGGTAATAATTAAGATTTTTCACCACCGCATTGAGGTTTACTTCGAGCGTGGTCTCGTGTACGCGTTTCACAAGGAGGTCGGTGATTTGCTCGAAGTTAAAGCTGCGTGCCCCCTTCAGCAAGATGACCTCATCGTGGAGTTGGCTAAAGGCCGCACTGGCGATGAAGTCCTCAACGGTGGGGAAGAAGTGTTTCTCGGGCACCTCGATGGATAGCGCATGGGCACAGAGCTCGCGCCCAATGCCGATGAACTTCTCGATGCCCCGTTGGCGGCAAAGCGTGCCCACCTCGCGATAGAGCGCATCGGGCGTGAGGCCGCTCTGAAAGATGTCGCTCAGAATCAACGTGTGTCGGCGGCCCTGATGGTCGGGGCGGCGATTCATAAAGTCTAATGCGATGTCTAACGCATTGATGTCGGAGTTGTAGCTGTCGTTGATGAGCGTGCACCCATGCTGCCCCTCTTTCACCTCCAAGCGCATGGCGATGGGCTCTAACTGCGCCATGCGTTGCGCCAAGGTGTCGGGACTGATACCTACTTTGAGGGCAACGAGCGCGCAAGCAAAGGAGTTGCTGATGGAGGCCTCGTCGATGAACGGCAGCCGATAGCTGTTCGTCTCGCCTGCGTAGCGATAGGTCACGAGGGTTGCGGAGCCGCTCTTTTCCACCTTATTAATATAGAAGGGGGCTGCGGCATCTGCGCACGACCAAAACAGTTGTTCGGCATGCAAATCATGTTGCTCGCTAACGCAATGCTTCACGAGAACATCGTCGCCATTGTAGACGACAACTTGGGCATCGTGGAAAAGCTGCAACTTCTCCATGCATTTAGCTTCGCGACTGTTGAAATTCTCCTGGTGAGCGTCTCCGATGTTAGTAAGCACGGCTATCGTGGGCTGTATGATGTTGCGCAAAGCGAGCATTTCGCCCGGTTTGCTGATGCCGGCTTCGAATATTCCCACCTGGGAGTGCCGATCCAAGAGCCAGACGCTCAGCGGAACGCCCACCTGCGAGTTATAGCTGCGTGGGGAACGTGTCACCATGAAGTCGCCACTCAGAATCTGGTTCAACCATTCTTTCACCATCGTCTTTCCGTTGCTGCCGGTGATGCCGACGATCGGAATGTTGAACTCGTCGCGGTGCCGCTCGGCTAAGCGTTGCAGCGCTTCCAAGGTGTCGAGCACCAACAAGAAATTGGCGTCGGGATAATGTTGCGCGCAGTCTTGCGGCAGCGTTGAGACAACAAAATTTTGGACGCCGCGTGCATAAAGCTCGTTAATGTAGCGATGCCCATCGTTGCGGCCGCTGCGCAAGGCGAAAAATAAAGTTTCCTCAGGGAAGCAGAGCGAACGACTGTCGGAAAGGATGAAGCTGATTTGGGTGTCGCGCTCGCCAAAACGACGTGCGCCAATAAGCGTGGTTACTTTTTCAATTGAATAAGTCATCGTGCGATTATTATTTTTTATTTTTCCACAAAATTACTGCAAAGCGAGGACATGACAAAATAATAGGCTGCTAAATGCGTGGGTTGTGCGCGAGGGCAAAACGTATTTTCGGGTGTGCAGCATGCTTGTGCCGTGTCGCTGTTGAATATTTCGGTTGGGGATGATAGAAAGGCTCGTCGTATGTTGTAAGTCGCCTATCTGAAAAGGGTTGCTGCTTGCAGGTTGTTGCAAAAAACAACACGGCAAGCAGCAACTGAATGTTGTAGAGTCTGTGTTTTATTTCTGCGGCACTTCAAGGAGTGCTTGCTTCAATAAGTTCCAGAATGGCAGGATGGATGCGACTTCGCACCTTTCGTTGGTGGTGTGTGGGCTGCGGATTGTGGGACCGAGACTTACGACGTCCATGCCTGGATACTTGCCCAAGATGACGGAACATTCTAAGCCGGCGTGGTCAACCTGAACGACGGCCTCTTGCGCATTTTGCTCGCGATAGATTTTCTTGAGCAAGCGCAGCACCTCACTCTCGGGATTGGGGTCCCAGCCGCCATAGCTGCCGCTCATCTCGACCTTCATGCCCGCCATGTTGAAACAGCTTTCGAGCGTGGTGGCAATATACTCCTTCATGTCTTCGCGGGAAGAGCGCGCAAGGATCTTGATGGCCGCCTTGCCGTTTGCGATGTTGATAATGGCTAAGTTGCTCGATGTCTCTACGACGTCGGGATAAGCCGGAATCATGCGCACCACGCCATCGTGGCATGCGTAGATGGCATTGACGAGGTTATCCTGTATCTCGGTGGGAACGACCTCGCTCGGAAGCGCCGTTACTTCGGTAAAGAACTCCAAGTTGGGCTCGATAGTCTTATATTCGTCGCAGAAACAAGCTTTGCATGCTACAACTAAAGCCTGAACTGCTTCCGCTTTATCCTGTGGCATGGTGAGCACAACCTCGGCCTTGAACGGAATGGCGTTGCGCATGTTTCCCCCTTCCCAGCTGACGAGCTGCGCGCCACATTCGGCAATCGCCTTGCGCACGAAACGCACCATCAACTTGTTTGCGTTGGCGCGCCCTTCGTGAATTTCCAAGCCCGAGTGACCTCCGCGCAATCCCTTCAGCGTCACGCGAAGTGCGGTGTGGGTTGTGTCTGCAGGCGCAGGCTGGTAGCCCAACGTCGCGGTGATGTCGATGCCACCCGCACTGCCAATGACGAATTTCCCCCACGTTTCGGAGTCAAGATTCATCAAAATGTCGCTGTGCAACTCGCCTGTGGGTAAATCATTTGCGCCAAACATGCCCGTCTCTTCGTCTGCGGTGATGAGCGCTTCGATGGGGCCATGCTGCAAGTCCTTTGCTTCCATCACCGCCATGATAGCGGCAACGCCAATGCCATCGTCGGCACCCAAGGTGGTGTTGCGCGCACGCACCCATCCTTCTTCATCGACATAAGTCTCCAAAGGATCGGTCTCGAAATTGTGTTGGCTCTCGGGACTCTTCTGTGGCACCATGTCCATGTGAGCTTGCATGAGCACGGTCTTTCGATTTTCCATGCCGGGTGTGGCTGGCTTACGCATCACCACGTTGTTTCCTGCATCGACAAAAGCTTCGACACCTGCTTGCTTGGCAAAATCGAGCAAGAATTGTTGTACGGGTTTTAAATGTCCCGATGGACGGGGAACTTGCGTTAGGGCGTCAAAGTGTCGCCAGACGCATGTGGGTTCTAATTTTGCAATTTCACGCATACTTATATTTTTTTATGGTTGATATGTTCTATTTACTTTGTCGCCGCTTCATGAAGAGCAACGCAATCCAAGCATATATGCCCATCGCAACGACTAAGAGGGTTTGAATGCTGTGCACGATGAGCACGAAGTTGAGGGCGGAAAATTCGGCCACGCCATAGAGCATCAGCATCGTCTTTACGGCGAAATGCCACGGGCCGGCACCGTTGGGCGTGGGCACGATAACAGCAATGCTGCCCACGATGAACGTCACCATGGCGCACGAAAACGAAAGCGAAGCTGTGGCGGTGAAGCAGAAAAACGTGAGGTAATAGTGCAGGAAGTAGCTGACCCAAATGCCGAGGGTGTAGCAAAGGAATAAGGGCACATTGCGCACGTTCCTTAAAGAATGATGCCTTGCCACACGCTGTTGACCGTCGATTTGATTTTGCTGGTCACTGCCAACCGCCGATAGAGGTAATAAACCAGCAGGCACACGGCTATGCCGCAGATAAAGGTCACAGCCCAGCCTGCGGCCGAAAAGTTGGTGAGAAACGTGTCGATGCGCGTGCCCGTCTTGGCGAAGAAGCGCATGAAGACGGGAATTTGCGAGAGGAACGTGATACCCGCGATGAGCAGCACCAACAGCGAGTCGATGATGCGCTCCGTGACAACGGTTCCGATGGCTTTGGGAAACGACACGCCGTCATAGTGTTTCAGCACGCCGCATCGCGTGAATTCGCCCATGCGCGGCACAATGAGGCTCACGGCATAGGAGAGGAACACCGCATAGACCGTGGTTTTGCGGCGCGGATACTCGTGCATCGGTGCTAAGGTCTGTTGCCAGCGCCATCCGCGAAAAGCCTGTGCTAAAATGCCAAAGGGAAACGACAAAATCATCCACGTCCAGTTCATTTGGTGAAACAGCACGTCGTTCACCTTGTGGAAATCAAATCCGCGATACATCCAGTAAAGGATGGCGCCGCCCAAAAGCAACGGTAGAATGATTTTGAATATGTTGGAAATATTTCTTTTCACTTGCTTGTTTTGACGAGACAAATTTAGGAAAATCACGCGGAATACCCAAATAAAACCCCGTAGATTATTTGTTGGGGAACGAAAAAAGGCCTACTTTTGCAACCGCTATCGTATAGGTTTGTAATGGGTCAGACGTTTCTACCTGCTGCCGCAAACAGCAGTCTATGATAGTTCTTTTTTAATGTAGAAACAACAACAACGATGCAACATTCTTTTCAGAAGTACACGGCGCAGTATCCCGCCCTCATTCGCTTGGGCGTGCCCATCACGATAGGGCAGTTGGGCACGATTGTGTTGGGTTTTGCCGACACGCTGATGATAGGCCACCACTCGCTGCCCGAGTTAGCCGCCGCCAGCTTTGTCACCAACATGTTTACTTTGGCATTGCTTTTTGGTTTAGGATTTTCTTACGGGTTAACGCCCATCATTGGCCGATTTTATGGCCAATCGAAGCCCGAAGCCATCGGCGGAGCGTTGAAAAATGGCTTGGCGGCCGGAAGTGTGCTCACGCTCATCCTGCTGGCTGTCATGACCACGCTCTACCTTAATTTAAATCGTTTGGGGCAGCCAGCCGAGCTCTTGCAGTTCATGCGCCCCTATTTCCTCATCAATTTGGTGTCGATACCCTTCGTCATCGGCTTTAACACCTTCAAGCAGTTCTTCGATGGAACGTCGAACACCGTCACGTCGATGGTGGTGATGATTACCGGAAACGTGCTCAACATCGCGGGCAACTACATCTTTATTTATGGCCATTTGGGCTGCCCCGAAATGGGACTTTTTGGGGCGGGTTTGTCCACCATGCTCTCGCGCGTGTTCATGTGTTTGGCGTTGGCCACGTTGTTTTTTGTGCATCCGCGCAACCAACGCTATCGGCAAGGCTTTTTCAGCCAAAGCGTCAACCGCCACGATTTTCTTTATCAAAACAAGCAAGGCTGGCCTTTGGCCTTGCAGATGGGCATGGAGACAGCCGCCTTCAGCCTGTCGAGCGTCATGGTGGGATGGATTGGCACCACAGCCTTGGCCGCCCACCAAGTGATGCTCACCATTAGCCAGCTGGGCTATATGCTCTACTATGCATGTCGGCCGCCGTAGCCATCCGCGTAAGCAATTTTCATGGGCAACACGACTATCAGCGGGCCGAAACGGTGGCGCATGCCGGATTTCAGCTCATTCTCTGCATGGCCGTGGCCATCAGCATCCCCATTTTCTTGTGCCGCAACAGCATTGGCGCCCTCTTCACCTCGTCTGCCGAAGTGGTAAGCCTGGTTTCGTTGACCATCATCCCCTTCATCATCTATCAATTTGGCGACGGCATGCAGTCCAACTATGCCAACGCCCTGCGCGGCCTCTCCCACGTGCGTCCGCTGATGGTGGTAGCCTTTGTGGCATTCTTTGTCATCTCGTTGCCGCTGAGCTATGTCATGGGCATTTGGCTTCGCGGCGGATTAGTGGGCATTTGGAGCTCTTTCCCCGTGGGGCTCACCGCGGCAGGGCTGCTCTATTGGTGGAGCTTCCGCCGCGCCATCCGCAAGGCTAAAAGTTTGACCTAAGTCAACAAAACGCCTGTTTTCGGCCCCTTTTGGTCGAAAAACTTGCACTGCACCAGCATTCGTGTTACCTTTGCATCGAGATTTTAAGGATAACAATTTAAAAGAAAGGAAAAAAGTTATGGTAACATTAATGACATTTGCCGTTGTTGCAGTAATGGTTGCACAGGCAATTAACTTAAGCGGAAAACTTCGTTAACAACGAACCCCCGCTTTTCAATCGAAAAGGTTTTTTTATTAGAATATTATTTCGTGCAGGCAGGAGATTTTCTCTTGCCTGCTTTTTTTTGTGTCTTATGTTGATGGGGGAGGGTGGGGCGAGGCTGCTGGAGTTCCAGCAAGGCTGAAAAATCAAAAAGATGGGCTGCTGGAGTTCCAGCAAGGGCGAAAAATCAAAAAGATGGGTTGCTGGAGTTCCAGCAAGGCTGAAAAATCAAAAAGACGGGCTGCTGGAGTTCCAGCAAGGCTGAAAAATCAAAAAGATGGGCTGCTGGAGTTCCAGCAAGGCTGAAAAATCAAAAAGACGGGCTGCTGGAGTTCCAGCAAGGCCAAAAAATCAAAAAGATGGGCGTCGGGAAATTCCGGAGCCCG
>NZ_BAJQ01000018.1 GCF_000613785.1 Segatella oulorum JCM 14966
GCAGAAAAAACTCGTTTTTTTTGACGCGTGACCCTGCGGCGCAGAAAAAAGTCATTGTTTTTTGACGCTTGACCTCGGGCGCAGAAAAAACTCATTGTTTTTTGACGCTTGACCCTCGGGCGCAGAAAAAAGTCATTGTTTTTTGACATGCAACCCTGCAGCGCAGAAAACGGGCCACCGTTTCTTGACTTGCAACCCTGCGGCGCAGAAAACGGGCCACCGTTTCTTGACTAGCAACCCTGCGGCGCAGAAAACGGGCCACCGTTTCTTGACGTGCAACCTTGCAGCGCAGAAAACGGCCATCGTTTTTTGACGCTCGACCCTGCGGCGCAGAAAACGGCCATCGTTTTTTGACGCGCGATTGCTACGGCATCATTTTTTAACGCAAATGCTGCTGTTGCTGCTTTTCGAGGGCGCGTTGCTCAGCAGCACCATACATGAAGTATTCGAACGCGGCATAGACGTTGAGCAGTTGAAACAGCAGCAGGCCAATGAGCGTGCAGACGGCAAACATCATGGGAACGAAGTAGGCGGGCAGCCCGTTGGCATCGCCTTGCAGCATGCCGATGGCGTTGAGATAGTAGGCGTTGAGCAATATTCTCACGGGTATGCTGATGAGGCAGTAGGCCACGCCGCAGAGGAAGCAGATGGCTGCTTGGTTGGAAACGAGGTAACCCCAGTTGCGCCGGCCGGTGGTGAAGGCCTCTTTCAGGGCTTTGCGCAGGGGCAGGGTGGGGGTGATGATGTATTTTGTGAACGCGAAATTCAGCGGGCAGAACGGCAGCAACAGGATGAAGGTGAGGGCGTATTTGATGGTTTCGATGTTTTGCGTGTCGTTTAAATCGTTTTCGCGAATGAGCGATGGCCACAGCGTTTGCACGCCATACTGTGCCCATTCGAGCAGCAGATAGAGCGCCAAGGTGAGCAGGGCAAACGCGAGGGCGGCGACAAGGTTGCGCTTGATGCAGCGAGCGCGGGGTTGCTGGTGGAGCTTGCCGAAGACGATGCCCATGGCGACGGCCGGCAGTAGCAGGGTTAAGGGCAGCGCTACGAGGCTCAACAGCACCTGCAGCAACGAAGGATCGTCGCCTGAATAGAAGTTGACAACGGCGTTGGTTCCATTGAAAAGCAGTGTGGTGAGAGCCATGGCCGCCACGAGATAGGGAATCAACGTTTTATAGAACAGCGTGGGATAGTGTTGCAGCAGCGTGTTGATGGTGGTCTTCATGTTGGCCAGCACGCTGCGCGTTTTGAATAAATTTTCGTTCATCGTTTTATGGATTTGATGTTGCGTTATAAAAATGTTTGTCGGCGAAATTCCGAACACACGATGGCTGTTGCAATGGCCACGTTGAGCGATTCGGCCTTGTTGGTGGCTGCCGAGCAATTAGGGATGAGCAGCCGCTGATTGACCCATGCGCGTGTTTCGGGCGACAGGCCGTTGCCCTCGTTGCCCATGATGATGATGCCCGTGGGCGACAGCGTCTTTTGATAGATGTTTTCACCATCCAACATCGTGCCGTAGATGGGGAAATTGTGGGGCAACGCAGCCAGCAGAGGGGGAAGCTCGGTGTAGTGAATGGCCACGTGAGCAATGCTGCCCATGGTGGCTTGCACCACTTTGGGATTGAAGGCTTCGGCCGTGTTGGGCGAACAAAAGATGTGCGCGATGCCAAACCAGTCGGCCATGCGGATGATGGTGCCTAAATTGCCGGGGTCTTGAATGCCGTCGAGAGCAAGCGAAAGTTGCGTGAGCGGAATGTCGAAGTCGCTGACGTCAGGGTAGGGGAAGAGGCCCAGCACCTGTTGCGGATGTTGCAGCAAGCTCACGCTCTGCAGCTCGTCTTCGCTCACAATGTGTAGCGCAGTGGTTTGCGGCACTTCGTGCGCTTCCGTCCATTCTTCGGTGGCAACGAGGGTGTGAGCCGGCATCACGGTCAGCAAATCGCCCACCACCTTGTGACCTTCGGCGATGAAAAGCCGTTCGCGAAGCCTGTTTTTCTTCAACTGAAGCGACTTGATAAATTTGATTTTCGCTTTGCTAATCATGCTTGCAAAGGTAGCAATTTTCGGGCAAAGCGCATTTTGTTATTCGTGGAAAATGTGCTAACTTTGCGTCGCTATGGAGTATTGCAAGATTTATAGTGTGCTTTTTGCAACGTTGCTGACGGCATGTAGTGCATCGAAGTTCGTTCCCGAGAATCAATATATGCTCGAGAGCGTGAAGATAAAATCCGACCGGAAGGATTTGGATGCTTCTACGCTCAGTGCCTACGTGCGGCAAACGGCCAATTCAAAATGGTTTTCGTTGTTCAAAATTCCGCTGGGCACCTATGCCTTGGCAGGGCGCGACTCAACGAAATGGATGAATCGCACGCTGAAGCATATCGGTGAGGCACCCGTAATTTTCGACACTGCGCAAGCGCGTTTGTCGGTGCAGGATTTAACGTCGGCCATGCGCAACATGGGCTATATGCAGGCAAAAACACAGCTCAAAACAACGGTTAAAGGCAAGAAGGTGAAGGTGGTGTTTCGGCTGCAACCCGGCGAACCCTATCTGATTCATACGTTGAAATATGATATTCAAGATAGCGTGATTGCGGCTTTGCTGGCGCGCAAAGAGAAACGCAACATGTTTAAGCCCACCTTAGCGGCTGGAAGTAGATTTACGGTAGATGCTTTGAATGCCGAACGCAAGAATATTACAGACTTTTTATTGAATCACGGTTATTACAAGTTTCATCGCGATTTTATTCAGTATAGTGCCGATTCGGCGCGCAATAGTCGTGATATCAACATCACGTTGCATCTGCTGCCTTATCGCACAAACGAACAAAAGCACGACACGTTGCATCCCTGCTATGTCATTGATAGCATTTATTATCGTATGAATGAGGATGGTGGTGCCATACGTTTGCGCAAAAGTGTGCTACGCAATGCTACAATGCTCGAAGCACACGAGCCGTATGATGCCAATAAACTGGAGCAAACCTACAACAAGTTTGCACGCTTTCAAGTCGTCAGATACACCAATATCACTTTTAAAGAGCGACCCGATACAACGCTGTTGGATTGCGAAATCCAGTTGAACACCAACAAAGCCAACACACTATCTTTTCAGCCCGAAGGCACAAACACGGCCGGAGATTTGGGAGCTGCCGCCAGCTTGACATGGGAAAATCGCAACCTTTTTCATGGGGCTGAGTTGTTGAGCGTGCAATTACGTGGCGCTTTTGAGGCCATTCGTGGGTTGGAAGGCTATAAAAACCAAAACTATGTGGAATATGGTTTTGAAACGAAATTGCAGTTCCCTCGTTTTTTAGCGCCGTTCCTTTCGCGCACGTTTAAGCACAGGAGCTTGGCAACATCCGAATTGGCAACAGGTTATAATCTGCAAAATCGCCCTGAGTTTCATCGGCGAGTCTTTTCGGCTGCATGGCGTTATCGTTGGGCAGAACCGCATCATCACATTAGTTATCGTGCCGATGTGTTGGACTTGAGCTATGTTTATATGCCTTGGATCAGTGTCACTTTCAAACACGATTACTTGGATGGAACGAGCAATCGCAATGCTATTTTGCGCTATAATTACGAGGATTTGTTCATCATGAAGATTGGAATGGGGCTGACCTATAATGACAATGTGAATGTTGTGCGGGCTAATATTGAAACAGCGGGCAACATTCTCAACGGGTTGTCGCATTTGTTTCGTTTTAAGCAGAATGCCAATCAGCAGGCCACCTTATTTAATATAGCCTTTGCGCAATATGTGAAGTTTGATGTAGACCTCACCCATTTAATTTGTTTCGATGCACGCAATGCTTTGGCTATGCACGTGGGGTTAGGTGTGGCGTGGCCCTATGGTAACAGCACCATTCTGCCTTTTGAAAAGCGTTATTTCTCGGGTGGTGCCAATAGTGTGCGCGGTTGGAGCGTTAGGGAATTAGGACCTGGAAAGTTTAAGGGGTCAGGTGGTCGCATAGACTTTATTAATCAGACGGGCGATATGAAGTTAGATTTGAATGTAGAGTATCGAACGTATTTGTTTTGGAAGTTTAATGGTGCGGCTTTTGTAGATGCAGGTAATATTTGGACATTGCGAAACTATGTAGACCAGCCTGGCGGGCAGTTTAAGTTCGATACGTTTTATAAGCAAATGGCTGTGGCCTATGGACTGGGACTCCGCTTGAATTTCGATTATTTCATTCTGCGTTTTGACATGGCAATGCGCGCCATCAATCCTGCCTATGCTGATGTGCACGAGCATTATCCTATCTTCCATCCTAAGTTTAGTCGTGATTTTGCTTTCCATTTTGCAGTTGGACTGCCATTTTAAATGCCGCAAAGCGTTTTCTTCTCTCTATATAAAGGTGAAAGTGTAGCATTGAACGTCGTGGAAAAAGTGTGAAATGTTGCCATAAAGACTGTGCAAATTAATATTAAAACGAGAGTGCAATGAAATAATTTATATACCTTTGCGACAAATCTAACTCATTCATTTTTATGAAACAAACTATATTGGTAACGGGAGGAACGGGCTTCATTGGTTCACACACAGTTGTTGAATTGATGGAAGCCGGTTATGAAGTTGTGATTATTGATAATCTCAGTAATTCAAAAATTGAAGTACTTGATGGTATTGCGCAGATTACAGGGCAGAAACCTGCTTTCGAAAAGGTTGATTTGCGCGATAAAGAGGCTACGGAAGGCGTGTTTAAGAAATATCCACATATTGCGGGTATCATTCATTTCGCTGCATCAAAGGCTGTGGGAGAGAGTGTGCAAAAGCCGCTACTTTACTATCGAAACAATATCGTTTCGCTGATTAATCTCTTAGAGTTAATGCCACAATATGGTGTAAAAGGTTTTATCTTCTCTTCAAGTTGCACCGTGTATGGGCAGCCGAAGCCTGAGAATTTGCCTGTAACAGAGGACGCTCCTCATCAAAAGGCTACATCACCCTATGGTAATACGAAGGAGATTAACGAGCAAATTATCTATGACTATATTCATAGTGGCGCAAGCATCAAGAGCATTGTGTTGCGTTATTTTAACCCGATAGGGGCACATCCAACAGCCCTTATCGGTGAGTTGCCCAATGGCGTCCCCGCCAATTTAATTCCATTTGTCACGCAGACAGCAGCAGGAATACGCAAGGAATTGACTATCTTTGGAAACGATTACAATACGCCCGATGGCACTTGTATTCGTGATTACATCTACGTGGTTGATTTGGCTAAGGCACATGTCGCTGCGATGCAGCGTGTGTTGAATGCTGATGCAGAACCAATCGAATATTTTAATATTGGCACAGGAAAAGGCAATACCACGAAAGAGATTGTCGACACCTTTGAAAAAGCTACAGGTGTAAAAGTGAATTGGAAATATGGTCCACGCCGAGAAGGCGATATTGAAAAGATTTGGGGTGATTGCTCTAAGGCAAATGCGGTCTTAGGTTGGGAGGCAAAAACACCTTTGAATGAAGTGTTGGCAACTGCATGGAAGTGGCAACAGAAGCTAAAGGAGGTTTAAGTATCAGCATTTAACGGCGCAAAGGGATTACTAAAAAATAGTTTTAAAATTTGGTTTATAAATTGAAAAGTACTACCTTTGCAGCCGTTTGGTATTTAAACAGACAGAAAATAATTGGATGAAGAATGACAAATTAAAAAACCAGTATCGTGTCAATGAACAGATACGTGCACGTGAAGTTCGCATAGTAGGGGATGAAGGCTCTGAAGTTGTGTCAACGAAGAAGGCTTTAGATATGGCTCGGCAACAAGGTGTTGACCTTGTAGAAATCTCCCCCAATGCTCAACCTCCTGTTTGTCGTCTCATTGATTATTCAAAGTTTTTGTATCAGCAAAAGAAGCATCAGAAGGAAATTAAGCAGAAGCAAGTTAAGGTTGAGGTGAAAGAAATACGCTTTGGCCCGCAAACCGACGAGCATGATTATAATTTTAAATTGAAGCATGCCAAGGAATTCTTGGAAGATGGTAATAAAGTTCGTGCTTATGTTTTCTTTCGCGGTCGTTCCATTTTGTTTAAAGAGCAGGGCGAAGTGCTTCTGCTTCGATTTGCAAACGATTTAGAAGAATTTGGAAAAGTTGAGCAAATGCCCCGTCTTGAAGGTAAGAAAATGTTCTTATTCATTGCTCCAAAGAAATCGGGTGTAGCAAAGAAAAGCCAGCAGAAGCTTGATCGCGAGAAGAGAGATGCTGAGGCAAAGTTAGCAAGTGACATGCAACGTGAAGCCAATCTTGAGAAGACGGGCTTGTTTGCAAATGCAAAGAATGGAGAAAAGGCACTTGATCAGCTGAAAGATAGCGCGGCAACAAATGAATAAAAAAAGTGCGTAACGCCAGGTATATGCGTTGCCACGATTATTAATAATAATAAAAAGTAAAAAAATGCCTAAAGTTAAGACAAATTCTGGTGCAAAGAAACGTTTTTCTTTCACCGGTACTGGTAAGGTTAAAAGACATCATGCCTACCATAGTCACATTCTGACTAAAAAGACAAAGAAGCAAAAGCGAAATCTTGTTCATCAAACATTAGTAGATCGCACGAACATGAAGCAAGTGCGTGATTTGCTTTGTTTGCGTTAATTCACTTTTTAGTAGAAAACATTAAAGAAGAAAAATTATGCCAAGATCAGTAAATCATGTTGCTTCAAAAGCAAAGAGAACAAGAATTCTGAAGCTCACAAAAGGTTATTATGGAGCGAGAAAGAATGTTTGGACAGTAGCAAAAAATACTTGGGAGAAGGGTCTTACGTATGCTTATCGCGACCGCCGCAACAAGAAACGCAATTTCCGCGCCTTGTGGATACAGCGTATTAATGCAGCTGCTCGCCTTGAGAGTATGAGTTATTCTACATTGATGGGGGCTTTACATAAGGCTGGTATTGAAATCAATCGTAAGGTTCTTGCAGACTTAGCTGTAAATAATCCTGAGGCTTTTAAAGCGATTGTGGATAAAGTAAAATAACTATTAGTATTTTATATCAATAAGAGAAATGGGGATGTATGTTGCATATATCCTCATTTTCTTTGTCTATATCCTATGCAGAAAAGGCAATAATTATACACGGATAGCCCCCTCTTTATGCTTAATAGAGATTGGTGTCTTCAAAAAGATTTAGAGGCATCTCCTTTTTTATTTCCTCCATATTCCTCTCTTCCTCGTTATGTTCTTTGAATTGCAGTAGCAGTTGATTAGAAAGTGGATTTTCGGTATTGATACGATAAGTTCCTCGTTTTGCTGTGCGCACAATCAAAGAATTAGGCTTCTTTGCATGGGTTATCAAATCTTGCACCACTGCTTTGTAAACACTATCATAAGCAATGGGAGCGAAAAGACTATTACATGCGTTGTACACATGATTCACAATCTTTTTGACAGAAAGTCCTTCACAATCGGCTTCGATTAAAATGCGTAATATCTCTTGATGATAATCCAAAACAACCCATCATTTAAAAGGGGGAGCTGCTTATTATTCAACAGTTCCCCCTTTTGGTGAATAAGACTTTTGAGAATGGTTATGCAAGTGTTAGCAAGTTATTCTCATCTTTAACTTTTCCTTCTTTGAAGAGCCAGCCTATGCCTAAGTAGGCTTCTTCAACACTAATCTTTGCAGCTTTTGCAATCTCAGCAACAGAAAGCGCACCTTCTGCAGCAGCTAATGCCTGATAGACATCGCCTGCACGGAAACCAACGCTTTCAGCATTGATATACAAAACGGGAGTTGCAGAAGCGGCCTTCTTGGGCGCTGCTGCTTTCTTTACTGCGACTTTCTTGGGTGCAGTAGCTTTTGACGTAGCTTTTTTTTCTGTCATAAGTGACTAAATTAATTGTTGTTGCTTATCGTAACCTGCTCTTGATGAACTTGGAATCCGACACTGCAAAAGTACTGAATTCTATTCAATTAGTCGTTGAAACGAATGCAAAATTAGCGATTTGACAGTCTTGTTGTCTCATATTTTGACTTATGTCAATCTTTCGTGCTCGGATTTAAACGAATCTGCAACTCTTCCAACTGTTTATCGTCAAGCACACCGGCGCATCTAACATCACATCGCGGCCGCTGTTGTTCTTCGGAAAAGCGATGCAATCGCGGATGGAATCGAGGCCTGCCATGATGCTCACGAAGCGATCTAAGCCAAAAGCCAAGCCGGCATGGGGAGGAGCACCATATTTGAAAGCATTCATGAGGAAGCCAAATTGCGCCTCGGCACGCTCTTTTGTGAAGCCTAAAACTTCAAACATCTTCTCTTGCAGTTGTGTGTCGTGAATTCTGAGTGAGCCTCCTCCAACTTCGATACCATTGCAAACAAAGTCATAGGCTTTGGCGCGCACCTGTTCGGGATGCTCATCTAACAGTGGCAAATCGTCGGGGTTGGGCATGGTGAATGGATGGTGCGTAGCATGAGGCGTTGCTCTTCGTCGCTCCATTCGAACAGTGGAAAATCAATAATCCACAGGCATTTGAACACGTCTTTATTGCGCAGTCCCAAACGGTCACCCATCTCCAAACGCAGCGCACACAGCTGAATGCGCGTGGCATTGGGTTTGTCGCCCGAAAGAATCAGCATCAAATCGCCTGGCTTTGCATCGCCCTTTTGGAGCACGCTGCGCAAGACCTCTTCAGGATAGAATTTATCGATGGAACTCTTGATGCTTCCATCCTCATTATATTTAATGTAAACAAGTCCTTTCGCCCCAATCTGCGGACGTTTTACGAAGTCGGTGAGCTCGTCTAATTGCTTACGGCTGTAGTGTGCACATCCCGGCACACATATTCCGCCGATGTATTGTGCATCGTCGAAAACAGAGAACGAACCTTTGCCGGCGAAGGCTTCTTTCAGTTCAACGAATTCCATACCGAAGCGCAAATCGGGCTTGTCGCTGCCAAAGCGTTTCATGGCTTCCTGCCACGTCATCCGCTCCAACGGCGGCAACTCAACGCCACGAATCTCCTTAAACAGATGGCGTGCCATGCGCTCAAACAATTCCAAAACATCGTCTTGGTCGACAAAGCTCATCTCGCAGTCAATTTGTGTGAATTCGGGTTGGCGGTCGGCGCGGAGATCTTCGTCGCGGAAACATTTTGCAATTTGGAAATAACGGTCGAATCCCGCAACCATCAACAGCTGTTTCAACGTCTGAGGACTTTGTGGTAAGGCGTAGAATTGACCTGGATTCATGCGGCTCGGCACGACAAAATCGCGTGCCCCCTCAGGCGTACTTCCTATCAACACCGGTGTTTCAACCTCCATGAATTGCTGCGCATCGAGGAAGTTGCGGATGAGAATGGTCATGCGGTGGCGCAATTCAATGTTACGGCGAACGGCATTCCGTCGCAAATCCAAATAGCGGTATTTCATGCGCAGGTCATCGCCGCCGTCGGTCTCGTCTTCAATGGTGAAAGGCGGAGTCAGCGACGGAGATAAGATTTGAAGCCGCTCGGCCAGGATTTCGATTTCGCCGGTATCCATCTTGGGGTTCTTGCTTTCGCGTTCGCTCACCCTACCCACGACCTGAATGCAATATTCGCGCCCCAATCTGTTGGCTGCATCGAAGAGCGAACTGTCTGCGGTGCTGTTGAAAACGAGCTGTGTGATGCCATAACGGTCGCGAAGATCAATAAAGGTCATGCCACCCATTTTCCTTATCCGTTGCACCCAACCGGCTAAGGTTACCGAGGTGCCCGCGTCGCAAGCCTAAGCTCGCCACATGTTTTTGTCCTATACATATAATAATAATGTTATGAATTCGAATTCTGTTGTGCAAAGTTACGAAATAAATGCAACATTAAATCATACAAGCCCGAAGAATGCGCGAAATCCAAAAATATCGGTTGCCCATCTTGACAAACGCTCCAAAACGGTTTCGAGACAGCAGCAAACCTCATTTTGTCCTCATCGGCGAGCACCTCGCCGCGACTATCTTTTCATTTCAGTGCATCGGCGAGCACCTTTTCCTGCGATAAACAGCGCGGAATATCGGCGGCGAACTGTTCGCCAGCAACCTTTTCTCGATTTAGTCCGTCGGCGAACTATTCGCCGGCATACATTTCTTGTGTTTGTCCATCGGCGAACTATTCGCCAGCAACCTTTTTCGATTTAGTCCATCGGCGAACTGTTCGCCAGCAACCTTTTCTCGATTTAGTCCGTCGGCGAACTGTTCGCCGGCAACCTTTTTCGATTTAGTCCGTCGGCGAACTGTTCGCCAGCAACCTTTTTCGTTTTAGTCCGTCGGCGAACTATTCGCCAGCAACCTTTTCTCGATTTAGTCCGTCGGCGAACTGTTCGCCGGCAACCTTGGAACACGGAACCACACGAGAAATGGTAGGGGCGGCGCCTGTGTGCCCGCCCGAACGTCCGCGCAGCGGCGTTTCCATCTGCAAAGAGCACGTTCCCCACCCGCAAAGGAGGCATCTCCATGCGTCGAAATGTTTGTGCATTGCGCATGATGCACACCTGCTAACGATGGATGCGCCCCTGCAGGGCGACACGGGCGGGCACACAGGCACCGCCCCTACCAACCTCCATCAAACCCCTCTTCCGGCAATCATTTCTTGTTTTTGTCCGTCGGCAAACCGTTTGCCGCCAACCATTCCACGCGTTTGCTCGTCGGCAAACTCTTCGCCGGCAATCATTTCTTGTTTTTGTCCGTCGGCAGAGCCTCTTCCGGCAACCTTGGGACACGGAGCCACACGAGAAATGGTAGGGGCGGCGCCTGTGTGCCCGCCCGAACGTCCGCGCAGCGGCGTTTCCATCTGCAAAGAGCACGTCCTCCATCCGCAAAGGAGGCGTCTCCATCCACAGAAATGTTTGTGCATTGCGCATGATGCACGCCTGCTAACGATGGATGCGCCCTTGCAGGGCGACACGGGCGGGCACACAGGCACCGCCCCTACCAACCTCCATCAAACCCTTCTGCCACGCAACTATCTTGTGTGTTTGTTCATCGGGAGCCCCTCGCCGGCAACCAACCTTTCTTGCGTGTTTGTTCATCGGCGAACGATTTCTCTTGCGGCCGTTAATGCCGTTGGAGCACGGGTGCTAAGAACTTTGCGGTGTAACCTTTGCCTGCTTTGGCAATGGCTTCGGGGGTGCCTTGGGCAACAATCTTTCCGCCGCCCGAGCCACCTTCGGGGCCGATGTCGATGATGTGGTCGGCCAATTTGATGACGTCTAAATTGTGTTCGATGATGATGACCGTGTTACCCTTGTCAACCAACTTCTGAAGCACATCCATCAAGATGCGGATGTCTTCGAAATGCAGTCCCGTGGTGGGCTCGTCGAGGATGTAGAGCGTTTTTCCGGTGTCGCGTTTCGCCAATTCGGTGGCCAATTTCACACGCTGACTTTCGCCGCCCGAAAGGGTAGTAGAGCTTTGTCCCAACTTGATGTAGCCCAGCCCCACCTCTTGCAAGGCCTTGATTTTGTTGAGAATGTTGGGTGTGTTTTCGAAGAATTCCATGGCCTGGTTGATGGTCATGTCGAGCACGTCGGCAATGGATTTCCCCTTGAACCTCACTTCCAATGTTTCGCGGTTGTAGCGTTTGCCGTGGCATACTTCGCAGGGCACCATCACGTCGGGCAGCAAATTCATTTCAATGGTTTTATAGCCGTTGCCGGCGCAGGCTTCGCAGCGTCCGCCTTTGGTGTTGAATGAGAATCGGCCGGGCTTGTAGCCTCTGATTTTGGCCTCGGGCAGGTTGACGAAGAGGGCGCGAATATCGTTGAACACACCGGTGTAGGTGGCGGGATTGCTGCGCGGTGTGCGCCCGATGGGACTTTGGTCCACGTTGACTACTTTGTCGATGTTGTCGATGCCGAGGCACTCCTCATAGGGCATGGGCTGCTTGAGTGAACGATAGAAGTGGGTGGAGAGAATGGGTTGCAGCGTTTCGTTGATGAGCGTTGATTTGCCCGAGCCCGATACGCCGGTTACCACGATGAGTTCGCCCAATGGGAACTGCACATCCACCTGTTTGAGATTGTTGCCTGTGGCGCCTTTGATTTCGAGCATTCTGCCGTTGCCTTTGCGCCGCTTTCGGGGCACTTCGATGGCCCGTGTGCCGTTGAGATAGTCGGCCGTGAGCGTGTGTTGCTTGAGCATTTCGGCAGGTGTTCCTTGAAACACCACTTCGCCGCCTTTGCGTCCGGCCTTAGGACCGATGTCGATAATCCAGTCGGCGGCGCGCATCATGTCTTCATCGTGTTCTACGACAATGACGGTGTTGCCCAGGTCGCGCAGTTCTTTGAGCGAGCGAATGAGCCGTTCGTTGTCGCGTTGGTGCAGGCCGATGCTGGGCTCATCGAGAATGTAGAGCACGTTGACCAGCTGGCTTCCGATTTGAGTGGCCAACCGGATGCGCTGACTTTCTCCGCCCGAGAGCGTGGCACTTTGTCGATTGAGCGAGAGATAGTCTAAGCCCACCTCGGTGAGAAAGTTGACCCGCTTTTTGATTTCCTTTAAGATTTCGGCAGCAATGCGTTTCTGTTTCTCATCTAAATGCTGCTCCACCTCGCCAAGCCATGTTTTGAGCGCCGTGATATCCATGTTGGCTAAATCGGCAATGCCTTTGTCCCAAATCTTATAAGAAAGCGCTTCGCGGTTGAGCCGCATGCCTTTGCACGAGGAGCAAGTGACGGTGGTTTTGAATTGGTCGGCCCATTTCTTTCCCAATGCGGTGTCGTCGTTGTCGATGGTGGCTTGAAGATATTTGATGATGCCGTTGAATTCCACGAAATAGTCAGAATTGGAGTGGATGAGTTCTTTGTCGATGCGCACATTCTCTAACGCGCCATACAACACTTCGTCTAACGCTTCTTTGGGAATGTCTTTTATAGGCGTCTTCAGGTTGCAATCGTGCTTGCGTAGCAGTGCATCCACTTGCCAGAAGATCATTTGGTTCTTGTATTTCCCTAAGGGCGCGATGCCGCCTTCGTGAATGCTCAATTTGTCGTTGGGAATAACCTTTTGCAAGTCAATCTCGGTCACGTAGCCCAGGCCTTTGCAATGGGGGCAGGCGCCTTCGGGCGAGTTGAACGAAAAGATGTTGGGTGCGGGGTCTTTATATGAGATGCCCGAGGTGGGACACATCAATCGCTTTGAGAAATATTTACCCTCGGTGCAGCCCTTCTCTAACAGCATAATGAGGCCGTCGCCCTGCTTCATCGCTGCTTCAACGCTCTTGGTTAAGCGCTCGTGCGAAACATCCTCAACCAACATTTTGTCGATGACCAGCTCAATGTTGTGGTTCTTATAACGGTCCACCTTCATGCCGCGTGTCAGCTCTTCAATCGTCCCATCCACGCGAATATTCATATAGCCCTTTTTGCGCATGCCTTCGAAAAGCTCGCGATAATGTCCTTTGCGGTTTCTCACCAGCGGCGAAAGGATGTAGATTTGCTTGCCCGCATAGTCGTGTAAAATCATCTCGAGGATCTTCTCCTCGGTATATTTCACCATCTTCTCGCCCGTAAGATAGCTGTAAGCCGTTCCGGCACGTGCATAAAGCAGGCGCGAGAAGTCATAGATTTCTGTGGTGGTGCCTACTGTTGAGCGCGGATTTTTATTGGTGGTTTTCTGCTCAATGCTGATGACGGGACTCAATCCTGTGATTTTATCTACGTCAGGGCGCTCTAAGTTGCCTAAGAAATTGCGGGCATACGCCGAAAAGGTTTCAATGTAGCGACGTTGTCCTTCGGCGAAAATCGTATCAAAAGCCAACGACGATTTCCCCGAGCCCGAAAGCCCCGTAATCACCGTTAACGAATTGCGGGGTATTGTAACATTAATATCTTTAAGGTTGTGCACACGCGCACCCCATACATTTATCTTTTTATCTTCTTTTTCCATGCGTTCGTTTCCCTAAAATCTCTTCAAATGGTTATGCATGCCTTGTGATGTTATCGCATGCAATGGGCAATGAAAACATTACCTATCTGAATCAATCTTTGCCTGTATAATGCGCACAAAGGTAGCAAAAAGATAAGAGTTAACACGTGGGATAAAGACTATTTTTTGTATTTTTGCAGCTGAAAAGTCGCAAACTAAAGATTATGAGAATATATTATCGATACTTTTTGCTTTTAATTCTTTTGTTGCTCTGCGGTTTCCCACTTGCCCTTTCATCGCAGGCGGCCACGACAGCTAAGGGGCCAATTACCATAGGAGTGATGTTGCCTTTGCATCAGCTTGATGGCGATGGAAAACGCATGACCGAATATTATCGAGGCATGTTGATGGCCTGTAACCAGTTGAAAACGGCGGGTTATACCATTCATGTCCAAGCGTGGAATGTGGATGCGAACACCGATATAGAGCAAGTGTTGCAACGCGAGAGCGTTGAAAAGTGCAACGTGATCTTTGGTCCTTTATATAGCAAGCAAGTAAAGCCTTTAGCCGATTATTGTAAATCGCGGCGCATTCGGTTGGTTATTCCCTTTTCTATCACAGGAAATGAGGTTGCCTCTAACCCGTATGTTTTTCAAGTTTATCAAGATGGGGCGCGTCTGACAAACGCTGCTGTGAACGCTTTTTTAGAACGTTTCAGCAAGTGCCACCCCGTGTTTGTCGATTGCAATGATAGCATTAATCCTAAAGGAGCATTCACGGCAGCTTTGCGAAAGCAACTGGATATAAAAGGTGTTTCCTACAACATTACGAATTTAAAATCGCCCGATGATGCTTTTGCGAAGGCTTTCAGCGCCACGCAGCCCAATGTGGTGGTGCTCAACACGGCACGTTCGCCCGAGTTGAATGCTGTTTTTGTAAAGTTAGAGCGTCTCGAGCAGTTGTATCCCGGTCGGGTGGTGCGTTTGTTTGGCTATACCGAGTGGCTCATGTATGCCTCGTATGATTTTGCGCATTTCTGCAAATATGATACGTATATCCCCACAACGTTTTATTATAATGCGTCGGCCACGGCCACACAAACTTTGGAAAAGAGCTATCGCAGCTGGTTTCATGAGCCCCTGATGCAAGCGCTTCCGCGTTTCGCCATCACAGGTTACGACCATACACAATTCTTCATTCGCGGTATTCTTCAATATGGGAACCAGTTTACGGGCAATCGCTGGCAGCGTTTCTATCAGCCGTTGCAAACCCCTTTGCAATTTGAACCCGTGGGGAAAGGCGGACGACAGAATACGGCTTTCCAGCTCATTCACTACCTCTATAACGGCAGCATTGAGAGCCTTGCCTATTAACATGATGAAAGGTCTTTAGAAAAGAATATGAGATTACGATTAAAAATGCTGCTTTTTGCAGTGCTAAGTGTTAGCTATTGTTCAACGATCCATGCGCAAATAGGTCAGCATCGCAGCGACTTCGCTGTGGGAGTGAATGGTGGCTATGTGCTGAGCACGGTTGGCTTTATGCCCACCGTTCCGCAGAAACAGCATGGCGGAATTACAGCGGGACTCTCGATGCGCTACACGAGCGAGAAATATTTCTCGACTATCTGTTCTGTCATGGGTGAAATTAATGTCGTGCAAGTGGGCTGGACCGAGGATATTTTAGATGCGAACGACCGGCCTGTAATCAATGGTGCCACGAATGTTGCCGAGAAATATAGTCGCAACCTCACGTATGTCCAGGTGCCGATATTTGCACATCTGGCGTGGGGAAAAGAGCAGAAAGGCATGCAATTCTTTTTGAATTTGGGCCCACAGTTTGGCTATATGCTGAGCGAGAAAACCAGTATGAACTACAGCTATGCGCAACGCAATGTGGTCGACCGTGTGAGTGCTGTTTCCGAACAAGAAACCATGAAGGTTGCCCGTCGTTTTGATTACGGCATCGCCGCGGGGATTGGTGGCGAATATGTGCATCCTGCGGTGGGGCATTTTCTACTCGAAGCGCGCTATTATTATGGTTTAGGCAACATCTTTGCCTCGTCGAAACGCGATTATTTCTCGCGCTCCAACTTTGGGCAGATTGTCATCAAAGCCACCTACCTCTTTGACATGATGCGGACAAGCAAATAATCATCATTTAAATAAATCAATCTATGTTTGAAAATCAACCTAAAGGCCTTTATGCACTTGCATTGGCCAACACGGGCGAGCGTTTTGGTTATTACACCATGTTGGCTATCTTTACGCTGTTTATGCAGGCCAAATTCGGTTGGAGCGAATCGCAAGCCGGGCAGGTTTATGCCATTTTCTTAGCCGTCGTTTATTTTGCACCGCTTGTCGGAGGCATGATTGCCGACAAGATAGGCTATGGCAAGTGTGTCACCATTGGTTTCGCAACGATGTTCTTAGGCTATTTGGGGCTGGCCATTCCTACTGCCGCTAACGAAGTGGGCAAGTGGGCTATGTTTGCCGGATTGGCCTGTGTTTCGTTGGGAACGGGGCTGTTTAAAGGCAATTTGCAGGTGTTGGTGGGCAACCTCTACGATGCACCGAGTATGCCCATCAGCGCGACTCGGCCTTCAGTCTGTTCTACATGGCCATCAACATCGGCGCCATGTTTGCACCTTCCACAGCGAAGTGGATCACCAACCTCTATCTCGGCCAGTATGGTTTCCATTATGATGCAGCCAACCTCGACCCCAAATACCTTGAAGTACTCTATGGTGCTTATGGTCTCTGCTTCGGCGTGGCCTGCATTTCATTGGTACTCTCGGCCTGCATCTATTTCGGATGCCGCAACTGGTTCAAGCATGCCGACATCACTGCCAAGCAAGCTAAAACGGCGAATGCCGACGTGCAGGAACTCACACCCAAGCAAACGCGCGACCGCATCGTGGCGCTGCTTCTGGTGTTTGCCGTCGTCATTTTCTTTTGGATGGCTTTCCATCAAAACGGGTCGGCGCTCACGTTCTTTGCTAAGAAATATACCAACCTCACCGTTTCGGGCGGCATGCGCATTTGGTTCAACATCTTCAGCTTGGCCTTGATTGCGCTATCCGTCTACACAGGCTTTGGCACCATGCAAGCAAAAACGCGGAAGAGTCGTCTCATCTGCGGCATGATTACTTTTGCCGCCTGGCTTGGTGCCGTGCTTTTGTTTTTGGGAATGGACGACCCCACGAAGACACAGCCCTCTGATTTCCAACAGTTCAATCCGTTCTTCGTGGTGTCGCTGACTCCTTTCAGCATGTTGTTCTTCGGCATCTTGGCAAGAAGGGTCACGAGGTGAGCGCACCGGCACGCATCGCATGGGGCATGTTGGTGGCCGCCTTGGGCTTTGCGGTCATCACCTTGGCCTCGACCGACCTCATCTCGCCAATGGATTTGGGCGATAAAACCCAAAGCGTGTTGTCGCCGGGCTGGCTCATCTCCACCTATTTCACCCTCACCTTGGCCGAGCTGTTGCTTTCGCCCATGGGCATTTCGTTTGTGAGCAAGGTAGCACCGCCAAAATACAAAGGCTGATGATGGGCGGCTGGTTTGTGGCTACGGCCATCGGCAACTACCTCAGCTCCATCCCTTCGATGTTGTGGAACGAGGTGCCGTTGATGTATAACTGGGGCATCCTCATTGCCTTGTGCTTGTTGAGCGCGTTGGTGATGTTTGCCTTGCTGAAGAAGCTCAAGCAAATGACCGCGTAGAGAAGAAAGCGAAATAAAAACAAGTCAGCGACAGTGTTTCTAACCCGTTTCCAAGTGAGCATGTGTTAGAAACACTGTTTCTGTTTATTTTCCGAGCCGAAACACATTTAGATACAGTGTATCTCACCCGTTTTCTTGAAAAAACACGTTAGAAACAGTGTATCTCGTCCGTTTTTTGGGAAAAACACGTTAGAAACAGTGTATCTCGTCCGTTTTCTTGGAAAAACACGTTAGAAACAGTGTATCTCATCCGTTTTCTTGAAAAAACACGTTAGATACAGTGTATCTCATCCATTTTCTGCAAAAATCTATCATTTAGGTCTAAGTAATTGGCTATGAACAGCCTTGTGAGTTATGATTTTCAGCAGGTAATGATTTAGCGACCTATCTTCTGCAACGACACACAACGCTTTGCATAACTCGAATAACCTATTGCAAAGGTAATACTATCTACGGAGAAAGACGAAACTTTCTCCGTTTTTCTTTTCTAATAGTTGTCTGTTCAGACAATAGTTTTCATTCTTTTCGTCTTATTCCTCATGATTATGGCAGTCTTTCTTGTGTAGGCTGCCTTTCATTTTTCCGCTCTGTCCTCTGCGGTGTTCCTCTCCACGTTCCATTCTAGTATTCGCATCGGGATCGGTTGTTCGTTGTCAGCGGCAAAGGTAGTTTCGGGCTTTCACGGACAAAAAAGGTCGGGGCGGCAAGCCGTTTAGACGACAATCTCCACACTTCCATTTCATTGCAGGTAGTATTCTCGCCGTAAAACCTTGTTTGTCCTAAGCCCTACCTTTTTACGCCCCTGAAACGAAAACGACCGACCCGACGGAAAGACGCATAAAAAAAATGTCGGAAACACGAGGACAGAGAATATTAAAATGGAAACTCAACTTCCTCACCTCTGGAATCCGCATAAAATCAAAAAATCAGACAAGATGAAACTGAGATACAAAATATCAATTTGGGTGGTACTTGCACTCGCAGGCTCTCTCCTTTGTGGCGGAAGCGTCTGGCTTTGGCTGGTAGGGATATGTGCAGGGAAATTCCTCTTTCGGCTACTACTTACCATCACTTTGACAATCGCAGTGTACATCTTGGCTTATGCCTCATCATCGGGGCAATACTTTGGATACTCATTTCTTAAACAGACAGATATATGAAAAGAAGAAGCAAGACAATCGCACAGCAATGCAGATACTACGAAGTGGACAACATCTTCGAGTATATGGTATCGGTTTACCTCAACGGAAACATATCCGCCTTTGGGGAACTATACAAGGAACTCAATCGGAAAGACAGAAAGGAGTTTATACTCTATCTCTTTTCAGAAGTTGAACCTATTTATATCCAAGAAATCATTTTGACAACCATCTAAAAATAGGAACAATGGAAGCATTCAGATTTTACCAAGACAGAAAGGTTACTTGTTGGGAACGCACCCACTTTGAAGTAACAGCCGAGAATTACGAGGAAGCCGTTGCCCTTGTCAAGTCGTGGCAAGGTGAGGACGTGCTTTGCTTTGAGGATGATGAGAAAATCATCATCACAGACGGAGAAACCTTGTATGACACCTCCGAAAACCTATCCATAGAGGAAAATGGAGGACAGCGACTATCGAGGTCTTTGCGGACAACGGAAAAGACATCATCAATAACAAACCCGATAACATCAAACGAATATGAGAACGGAAACAAGAACATACGATATATATAACCTCCACGAACTGACAAGAGAGGCACAAGCGAAAGCACACAGCCATTGGGCGGAACATTTCGACTATAGTTGGGCAGACGAAAATGAGAAGACATTGCAAGCCTTTGAACAGATATTCAATATCAAGGTGGACAGATGGTCATACGATGATTATTCCTATTGGTATCGTTTCACTTCTCATTACAGCGAGGAAGAAGATAATTTGAAAGGGGTTAGACTTCTGAAATACCTTGTCAATAACTATTGGAACGACTTGTATATACCCAAAACCATTTGGGGACACAATTACAAGACAAAGCGCAAGAGCCGTATATTCGTCACCAATGATTGTGTTTTGACGGGCTATTATATGGACTATGAGATATTACAGCCTATATACGACTTTCTAAAAGCCCCCGACAACACCACCCTTTACGAACTTATGAACAAGTGCTTAAACGGCTTTTTCAAGGCTTGCAGGGACGATATGGAATATCAACTCAGCGAAGAAGCCTTTGCTGAGAGTTGCGAAGCCAACAATTATGAATTTCTATCCAACGGAACATTATTCAACTGATAAAAACAACAAAGACAATGAAAGGTACAGAACATTTTAAGGACGTTATCAAAAACTATTTGGAAACCAGAGCATCATACGATGAACTCTTTGCGGAGAATTTCCGCAAGGAGAATAAGAACATAGACGAGTGCATTACCTACATCTTGACGGAAGTCCAAAAAATGGGGTGTGCAGGTCTGTCCGATGAGGAGGTCTATTCCCTTGCCGTTCACTACTACGATGAGGATAACATCAAGGTAGGCAAGTCCATCAACTGCCAAGTCGTGGTAAACTATACTATCGAACTTACAGAGGAGGAAAAAGCGGAAGCACGGAAAAAGGCTATCGAGCGATACCAAGCGGAGGAATACCGCAAACTGACCGCCAAGAAACCAAAAGCGGAGAAGCAAGTGGAACAGCAGATAGCACAGCCCTCACTATTCGAGTTTTAACCCTTAAACAACAAAAGAAAATGGAAGCAAAGGAATTGAACGAAGCACGCATTTATGTAGGCACTTATGCCAAGTACAACAACGGCTCATTGCAGGGCGAATGGGTGGAACTTTCGGACTTCTATGATTTGGACGGCTTTATGGAGCGTTGTGCCGAGATACACGAGGACGAGGAAGAACCCGAATTGATGTTCCAAGCGTGGGAGGAAATCCCCGATGGTCTGATAGATGAAGGGCATTTGGAGGAAAACTTCTTTGAACTTCGGGACGAGTTGGACAGACTGAGCGACAAGGAGCAAGAAGCCTTTTGGGTATGGGCGGACGGTAACAACGCCCAATTCACCCAAGACGCATACAGCCTTGTAAAGGCTTTCCAATCCGCCTACATAGGCAGTTATGCAAGCAGGGAAGATTTTGCGGAGGAGCTTGCGAAAATGGAGAACGACTTACCCGATTTTGCGCTGATATATTTTGACTTCTCCAAATATGCCGATGACCTTTTTTGTACGGACTTTTGGTATAAGGATGGCTATGTATTTCGGAACAACTAATTGAGGAGGAAAGATTATGAAACCGAGAAACAAGTTTGAGAAAGCAGTACTTGCAGAGAGCAAGAACTTACGACCGATAACCAAGATACAGAGTAAATGGGCATTCCGTGAGTGTATAGACCATTTCGCCTATCGATTACCCAAAGGTCGTACCACTTGTATGGATTGTGGACATAGTTGGACAATGGAAAAGCCGGCATATACATGCACTTGCCCTCATTGTAGAGCAAAGTTGCAAGTCCGAACGACTTTTGAACGTAAGATAAGACAGAAGCAATACTTTACGATACTTACCACTTGTAAAGAGTACCAAGTATTAAGAATGTTTCTTCTTTCTGTGGAAATGGAGAAAGGTTGCAAGGCATCATCATACACTATTGAAATCGGTCAGTATTGGTGGAACGCACAAGGACGAAAGACGATTGTTGCCGTTCAAAGAGTACTGGGTAGATACATCGACACCTTTTCCTATTGCTCGCCTATGGCAGTGAGAAACGATAACGAAGCCTACCGCCATATATCGTATTCACTGATATATCCCAAGTTCAAGGTTGCAGAGACACTCCGTAGAAATGGTTTTAGGGACGATTTTCACGACATTGCACCAACCGTTCTCATACCTGCCCTATTGTCCGACAGTCGAGCGGAAACCTTGCTGAAAGCAGGTAGAACCGAACATTTGAAATACTTTCTTGATAATTCACGGACATTTGACGTTTGTTGGCAGTCCTATAAGGTTGCCACTCGCAACGGCTACGACATAGAGGACATTTCGATATGGTGCGACTATGTGGATATGCTCCGCAGATTGGGCAAGGACATACACAGCCCCAAGTATGTTTGCCCCACCGACCTGCATAGGGAACACGACCTAAGACAAAACGAACTCCGCAGACAAAGGGAAAAGGAAGAAAAGGAGAAGAAACGCAAAAAGGCAATGGAGGATGAAAAGCGTTTCCACGAACTCAAATCAAAGTTCTTCGGTATCTCATTCACGGATGGCACAATCCAAGTCCACGTTTTGGAGAGCGTGCAGGAACATTTGGATGAGGGTGTGGCAATGCACCATTGTGTGTTCGACAATACCTACTATCTCAAAGAGAACTCGCTTATCCTTTCGGCGACCATTGAGGGTAGACGGATAGAAACGATTGAGGTCAATTTAAACACGCTCAAAGTAGTGCAAAGTCGTGGAGTGTGCAACCAAAACACAGAATACCACGACCAAATTGTGAACCTTGTCAATGCCAACAAACGGCTAATCCGTCAGCGAATGAGACAAACAGCATAAAGTATAAACCATAAAACTATCACAGCAATGAAAGCAGAAATAGAAAGCATCGTATGCAATTGGGCGGACGAGATACCCCATATCCTTATAAGGGTAATCAATGCCATTACCCTATCCGCCAATGAAGAGGAACTGAGGACTGCCGTCAAGCGGATAGCCGAAGAAACGGAACTTGACAAGTTTTTTGTATACGGCTATGGCGCATACCATTTTTGGCTTACTCACCGCAGGTTATCCAATGGAGAGCCGAAAGAACACAGATTACTAATTGCTGAATTTTGAGAATATGAAGAAGAGAGTTTACAGAGTACGGACGCAATATATTTTCGAAGGAGTGTTTGAGGTGGTAGCCGAGAGCAGGGAGGACGCAAGGCAAAAGGTCATTCAGGATTGCGGAATGGTGATGGGCGGAAATGTTCACAGCATCCTTCCCGATGAGGAAATCAATTGGGCTTTCTCCACGCACCCCGAAGTAAAGACGGGACGGATAACCGTTCAAGAAGAACAGACAACGTAATGCGGTCGGCAAATTTGCCGACCGCTCCTTTCTTTCGTGAGCTTCGGGCGGACAAAGAAAGGAGCAAAGAAACCCCGATGAAAAACACCTCGTTACTTTTGACAGTGAGTTGATACGGCTCAAAAGTAACAAAAAACCATTACCAAGGCAAATCTTCGTCAAACAGTTCTTTTGCAAAAGCTATCTTCTGTAACAAAACATTGCTATGTATTTGAATCAAATCTTGCGGAGCTGTAAGAAAATTAGACAAACAAGATTTTACTCCTAACTCATTTATGCCATAAGTACAACTGCGAGAGAATGCTTTTGTTATATCTTTATTCTCCACATTAACTTTGTGTATAATTTGAATAGTTTCTTCTCCAAATACTGTTGAGTTGTTTTTTTCTTCTGCACTGATGTCAATATCAATTGGCTCATCATGAATAGTGGGAATATAATAGAGTTGTTCTTTATATGGTTGGAGAACCTCCTCTATAAAACCAAAAGATTTTGCAAATATTGGATTTTTCCGAAGAGAAAACACTCTATCAAAATTATGTCTTTTTAGTTCATTCCGAAAATCTCCTTTACTATCAAAGTATATCTCGAACAGAATACCATTGAGAACATGATTTTCTTCGTCTTTATTGTATTTTGATAAGTTATTTCCAAGGTTTTCAAAAAATCTTTGCACTTCCCACGCATAACCATTAGCTTGGTACAAATTGCGTCCCAAAATAAACTGTTGATTTTTGTTGAGGTCAGAAGCAGGTATTCTGCGAATCTGTTCCATTGCAGGGTTTTGTCTATTCCAATCACAAGAACGGAGTTCCAAAATTAAATTGCCAAAAACATCACCTCCATCGAACAGGGAGTCTTTAACAACAACTTCGTCATAAGGGATTTCTACAGAATAAGCCAATTGCCCTGTATTGAAAAAGAAATCTCCAATTAAAGATGTATGTTCCCATGGCGTTTGAGTTCCATTGGTTAGATTATAGACCGTTTTCCGGACTTTCTTAAAAAGACTCTCAACAGATAATGTTTCCCTTCCTATATATTGCAATAAGGCACTTGTATACACACTATGACCATCTTGCCCATTACCATCTTTCGCTCCTTCGTTGGGAGAGGTAGAAAAGGCTATAAGAGTTCCTTTGGGAGCTTGCACCTGTGCAAAAGAACTTGCAACTCCTCTGTCAAAAGTTTTTCTACAGGCATCTATTATTACTATATTTACTTTTCCTGAATTTGTTTTGAGAATCCCTAAGACCTCTGTCAGTCTGATGCAGTATCTGTTTGCTTCATGTTTATTTATAGGAGGTATTTGACAGTCTATTGGTATTAAATAGTTTTCGCCTTCAAGTTCAAAGCCGTGTCCTGCAAAGTAAAAGATAGAAGCATCATAATCCTTTATTCCATCTTCAAATGAACTTAGAATATTCGAACATTCTTCAGACTTGAAATTTAGTTTTTCAAAAACATCATATCCAAGGCGACGAAAAATTGCAGCCATTTCAGCGGCATCGTTTACAGCACACTTTAATTGAGCACCTTCAAAATAATCATTGTTCCCGAGAACAAAAGCAATTGTCTTCATCTTTTCTTGTTTTGAGTTATTTGAAATAATGCAGCCTTCAATACTTGAAAGCAAATTTTGCGGTATTCTCATCAGGTGAAAATTTCTCTGACATCTGCTGAAATGGATGAATATAATTTCTAAAATCTCGCAGTGAGTGACTGAATTTCTTGACATCTTCTCTTAGGAAACCAACCTCACAAGATACGTCAATAAGATTGCTAAGTGTCCATTCATGAAACTGCCGAATCTTTCCTGTTTTGTTATCCTTTGGAGCAGATTTAGCTTGATTATACATCGCCGGATTATTTTGAGCTAATCCCAACAAGACTCCCTCTAATGTACTTCCGGAAAGGAATATTACTGATAACGAAGCTTTTGCAGATAAGCATGTTTTGATTTCGCTGATACGTGCTTCTATATAGGGTAATACATAATTACCTATTGGCAGATTTTCAATTGGAATATCTGCAAATTCCGTATTTAGGAACTCTGCTTCCGTATTATTTACGATGCGTTCTTTTTCCTTTTCCTTGTCAATATCTACACCTGTTGCTTTTGAAAAAGTTATTTCGCGACCTTTACGTATAACATTCCACCCATCAAAACAGAGGTATTGATTGAAATCTGCTATAAAAGAATCTAATTCAGAGAATCTTCCAATAAAATTTACTGGCGCAAAAACATCCTTAATACATCTATCTAATTCAGGCTTTCCATTCAATGCACGTATTTTCTCCTCTGTGTATATCCATCTTGAGGGAAAGCCATTTCCATACACATCTCTAAATCCATATTGATTGAAAAAAGCAACAAGTTTAGAACCAGAACGATATTCTGTTTCTTCATTTATTAGCTCTCTCAATTTTTCAATAGTCTTTTGCGATATAATCATATAATCTCTTCTTATTTAGGTTGTAAAGTTACTCATTCATAACGAGAAAGGCGAATAAAACAGCAAGAAAACGCCCCTTGCGGAGCATAAAAATGTCGTAAGAGGCGTATTTGAAAATCAGGGTATATAAAACAAGGCAAACTCTACTTTTCGTCGTTTGACAAGCCCTCTGAGGACTTTGCCCTTGTATCGGCAGAAAGATATAAATTCACGGTAGAAATTCCTGTCGCCCGACTCTATCTTCCGTAGCAATCGGCTCTTGGGGTGTTTCCCATATCCCAGCAATCTGCCTGCTCCGACATTGTAGGACAGGACGGCAAGCAGCAAAGCATCCTTACCGTAATCCTTGAACATCATCAGACGTTTCATCAGGTCTGCCCGAAGCAGGGAGTCCGCCTGCCGTTCCGTCATCGCCGCCGTGAACTGCTCTCCGGGCAGAAGCTGATGACCATAACCCACATAGGGGTAGTCCTTCCAAGAATGTAAGCTCTCGAAATGCTTGATGCAGAGAACAGCACGCTCGAATGGAGGGAGTGAGAGCAGGACTTTCCTGCCATCCTGTGCGGAAAGCCGTAAACAGGAAAGGCAAACAAGGCAGAATGATAAAACGAAAAGTTTACTTCTTGCCCTCATCCGTTTTCTCCTTTTCCTCATCCTTCTGACTGTTGAACTCAAACGAGAGTTTCACAGTCTGTCCGAAATTATCCTCCACATACACGTCTATTGTCTGCTGGTCGGTGGAAGCGGAGGTGTAGTATAACCTGAACTCTTCCTTGTTGAGCGGATAGCGGTCATTGGGCTTGAAGACCGTACCGTTATCCATCTTCAATCTCCCCCTGCCATCGGGTTGGAAATAACGGATGGTGTAGCGTGCCTCTTCAAACCGTCCCTGCCGTTTGAGCGTGCAGCGTATCTCTGCCGTCTGCCCTTTTGTGATGTGCTTCTGCACCGGCATCGTCTCTACCGTGAACGGGTATGCCTGCTGAATATCCAACTCGTGATCACAAGCAGATAGACAAAACACGGCAATGGAGAGTACCCCCATTACCCAAATCGTATTCAATATATTCTTCTTCATTGTTCGTTACATTTTAATATTATACACTCACACCTGCCTTTGAGACAGCAGATAGTCATTCAAATCCTTATGGTCTGCATACAGCGAGGAACGGTCAATGACTTTCTGCCCGAAGCGGGCGTGCAATCTCTGAAAAGTCCTTCGTCCTGCATCGTCATTGTCGAGGAAGCATTCTATCCTTTCATATCCCTGCAAGGCTCTCACCGCTTTCTCCACATTGGATACGGAATTAAGCACAAGCCAATCCGAATCGATGATACCTAACTGCATAGCGGAGAGATAATCCATAAAACCTTCAAAGACGGAACATACGTCCGAGCTGTTACACTTTAAGGAAATGTCCTTTGGCGGTATGCTGCCCTTGAAAAAGCGGTTGCGCAATTCCAATCCTCCGGCATCGTTGCGAAAGCCGATGGCATAGTACCGTTTGCCATGCACCCGGTATCGAACCTCCTCGCAGTTTGGGATGGCAACGTGGGCATTGATGCCTCTTTCTTTCAAGTAGCCCAGCAGTCTGGCATCTTGCAACGGGCGTACCCATATATCCTCGAAGATGGGTTCTTTCTCTTCATTCCTTTGTGGACGTTCTATTATGGAAAGCGGACACGTTCCGCTCTTTGCGATGAATGCCGCCCGCAGGAGAAAATCCTCGCTTCCGATGAACGCTCCTGCCAAGTCGAAGATGTCGCCACCTTTGCCCGTCCCGAAATCGAACCAAACATTCTTGGCGATATCAACCTTGAAAGAGGGTGTCCGCTCCGTGCGGTACGGAGCGGAATACCACAAGGCATTTCCTTTCTGTTTAGTCGGATGAATCCCCATTGCGCTGAGGAAGTCCGCAATGGGAATCTCTCTCATCTGTCGTGCATCCATCAGTCCAGCATGATTTTCAGTCCGACACCGTACTGGGCATGGAAACGCTCCGTAGAGCCTCCCCACAGGCAACGTTCCCTGCCATAGAGCAGCAGTACAAGGTGGTCACTCAGATAGGTCTCCGCCTGTAGGGTGATTGCCCCACCGTAGATAAAACCGTCTTTATTGCGTAGTGTCGAGCCGTCAAAGAGCCGTTTCTCTCCGCCATTGACCGTCTCATAGCCCGCCAAGGCGGAAATACCTGCTGACAGGAAAAAGGTCTTGCTTCCGTCCGAAAGCACCCCAAAGAAGAAACCTCCCTCGCCCGTGAACTGCTCCACAGGTATACGCCTTTCCCGATAGGGATGGTACCTTCGGAGATACTCCGCCCCGAACACCCATTGGTGTCCGCCTTTGGTGTAGGTGGCGAGCGCAGCCCCAAACGTATAGCCCGTCTCATTCTTGGAAGAGGAAGAATAAAAACCGTCCGCCATGCCTGCGGTCAGGCGTATACCTTTCATCTTGGGCAGACAACGCTGGGCGTGCGCCTGCCCTGCAAAGAGGGCAAGCGACACGACAAACAGGAAAAATGCGAGCTTTCTCATATCACTTCACTTTGAGTTCGTTGATTTCCCTTGCACGCACAAGGTCTTCATTCTCCACGACAAAGGATTGGTGTCTTCCGCCGTTCTTCTCGTGCATCTCCACAATGAGATGCTTGTCATCGGGGATGGTGAACTTTTGCAGGGTGAATACCGTGCGTTCGCTCTTCTGCCCCGCCACGCAGGTGATGTAGTTGTAGGCACGCAGCGGAAGCAGCACCTGCTCCTGCATGGCAGTCTGCTTGGCGACCTTCTTGTCCACGATTTTGAACGTGATGAAGTCGATGTCGAACGGCACGTTGGACTTGTTGCGCAGTTCCGTATGGAAGTACAGCAGTCCGTTGTGCGAATACAACCCTTTGAGCAGGTACTGAATACCAAAGGACTTGCTGCCGATGTGCTTCACCGCCCGCCTGTCCTCCTTGTGAATGGATTTCATGATGAGCCTTACCAGCATCGGGCTTTCGTTTCCGAGTTCCTTGAGATAGACCTCCATGGCGTTGTTCGGACGGTTTACGCTCTCCCCATCGTGGATGAAGTCCGCCATTTCCACATTGAGTAACAGCGGCTCGTTGGCATACTTGACATTAAAGGTGTAAAATGCACCGTCTTCGGTGATGACGCTCATGTTCGTCTCTTCGTGGAAGTCCTTGACCGTCGCCTTCACACGGATGACGTTTTCCGCCCCGTCCGCCTTCCCCGCAATGAGGTTGGGCGAACCCAGATCCACATAGCGCACGGCAGAGGGGAAGATGATGTGCACCGTCTTATCGTAGGTAATTTCCAAACCGTGGGGTGGTATCATCCGCTCAAAGGCAATTTCGCGAGTCAGCCCCTGATAGAGATCTCCGCTTGAAGTTGTTTCCTGTGCGTTGGCACAGACTGCGCCCAGCATCAGGGCGATGGCTAAAACTGTTCTTTTCATTTTTACTTTGGATTAAAGTGGTGAATAATAACTGTGAATTACTTGTTGTCCGATTGGTAGAGCAATACCTTGTAACCAGCCTTCAGATGCACCTTGACGGTACGCATTTTCTTAGAGAAATACTGCGAGGTGCCTTGTATCAGTCCCTTCCCCAAATCAGCGGCAAGCTGTGCGCCCGCATCAGTGGAGAAGTTCATACTGCTGCCTGCGGAAGTACCCATTCCTGCGACAATCTCCTTCGCGGCACTGCGCTCCATCGAGCCGGGGATGAATATCCCAGCTTGTCCGTCCGTATCGTACACCGCCAACTCCACGGGGATGATGTTCCCGTGATATTCCAGCGAAGAGATGAGTACGTTCAGGCGTTCACCCTGTATCTTCGCCACGCCGACCACCGAGGTGTTCCGAGGGATTTCCCTACCGGATACCAGCATCGGCTCCAAGAGACGGAAACGTACCGTTTGCCCGTCCGTAACCGTCTGCCGGGTATGTACACAGGCGGAGATGGTATTCTTCTCCGTCAGCGGGGCTGTTCCGATGGCGGTATGGAATATGTAGTTCCTCTCCTTGACATATTCGGAGCGGAAAGTCGAGTCGCTCATCGGCTGTGCCAGAGCCGACACCACTTGTTCGCTCACGGGGGAAACGGGAAAGGCTACCGCCTTCCCGTTTCGGGTAGTTACGACCGCTTTCCCTTCGGAAACCGTCTCCCCGTCCGATGCCAATGCCATATTGGAAGAGGACTGTCCACCGCCCGACGGCATATATTTTGCCGCCAACTGATAGGACTTTTCAAGTAGTGCCATCTGGTCGTTCACGGTTATGGCGGGCGACTGCTGTTCGCTGCTCATACGGTTTTCCAACTCTGCCAATCGGGCACGCAGTTCTTCCTTTTCAGGGTCTTCCCTCGGTGCTTCATAGAAACTGCCGAGCGTGCGGTTGATGTCTTGGTAGGCTGATGCAGAGGCGTGAAAGCCGTCTTGCGGAGCAGCAGTGCGAGAGCCAAAGCCGTTATCTCTTTCCGACAAATCCGTCTTTAATGCCAACTCTTCGGAACTCTGCTCCGGTTGTCCTCCTGTCATCTCCCCGAACATGGAACTCAGACTCTGCATCGCGCGGCTGCGCTCCTGCTCTTTCTCCTCCATCATCTCCTTCTCGTAGGCTTTCTTCTTATCACCGATCAGTTCGGCTGCTGTCGGGTCGGGTACTTCCGTGTTGAATCCCTTCGCCTGTTTCTCCTCTTCTTTCTCCGATGGAGCGAAGATGAGCACATAGAGCCTGCAAAAAGCAGGAACATCAGGGGATAGATGACAAACTTCTTTCGCCTTTGTCTCTCTTCCTCCGTCAGCTCAGGCGAGGTGCTCATATCGGAGGCTGTCTTTCTTTTGAATGGGAACATAATCGTAATACTTTAATAGGTTGATACTGTCTTTGGGATAGAGCCGCCTTACGTCAGGAGCTTCTATATGCTCGATTTCTGGTAACGCTTCCTCCTCGGAGTCTCCGTCGGAGAAGAGACGGAACAAACCGCTGAAGAAAACATAATTGGCAAGGAAAGCGAAGAAAAGAAGCATCGTCAGGACGACATACAGCCTCAGATGAGCGGGGATGCGTCCGCACAGGCGGCGGAGTCTTGCCTCCGCTCCCTCCTGCATCATTCGGAACAGACTTTTCTTTTTCATCGCTTACGGGTACTGATGTCCTTGTTCTCCACAATCTCGAATCCTTCGATATTGAAGCCATTCGGATTGTCATCGCTGCGGCTCGTATTGAGCAGGCGGCATACGGTCACGAGACTGCGCTCGGTCACGTTGGTCGCACGGATAATCATCTGCCGGGCATACGTCCGTACCGCATAGGGATAGCTGTCGAAGTCACAGAGAACGCTGTCCACCTGCACGACCTGATTGATATTTCCTGCCACGATACGGTTGTAGTATCCTTTCTCGGAGAAATCCCGATAGTAATTGTAGGCACTCTTGTCCGCCAAGAGCAGCGCACGGGAGATATTCCCCTCGATGGCACTCTTATCGGGCGAAAGAGTGAAAAACAACTCGTGGAAGCGGCGCACGTGCTCCTTGGCTTCTGCGGGTCTGTTCTGCGACAGATCCTGCGACAAGGCGAGCATCAGCGACTTACCGCCATCCAACACATAGATTTTCTGCCGTTGGGCTTCGGCAAAGGAGTAGGCACTCCATACCGAATAGCCCGCAAGGGCAGCACACAGGCAGATGACGACCAAGGTAAAGAGGCGTATCTGCCTGAAACTCGTTTCGATATTCTTTAATGACTTAAATTCCATAGCTTTTTAATTTTGTTCCGATGGTTCGGATGATTGGTTTCCTCCCCGATGAAATAATTTCCCGGCTATCTCTCTTCCCTTGCTCCCTGCATAGTTCATCGCATTTCGTGCGTGTCCTCCGGCAAATCCACCAACGGCTCCACCCACGGCACCTGCGATACCGGCTCCCTTTCCTGCTGCGTAGTTCACGTTCTTGCCGAAGTTACCTGCTCCACCTGCCTGTATCACCCAACCCGCAACGGTCGGAATGGTGAAGTAGCCGATGATGCCGATCATCATGAAGACGAGGTACACTCCGTTCGAGGTGTCTATCGTATAGGTAGGGTCGTTCTGTAACTGCGTGATGTCGTGTTTGAGCATCAGCTCCTGAATCTTTGCCAGCATCGAACTGAACAAGTCCGCCACGGGCAGCCACAGATAGATGGAGATATACCTCGTGAACCACTGCGTGAGGGTACTCTGAAAACCGTCCCACACGGAGATGGCAAAGGCTATCGGTCCCAAGATGGAGAGGACAATCAGGAAGAATGTCCGAAGCGTGTCGATGAGCAGGGCGGCAGCGGCGAAAAGCAGTTCCAAGAGCTCCCGCACCATATTGCGGAACCATTTCTTGAGGTTGTACATACTGCGTTCCACGTACATTCCCGCCATTGTCGCCATATCCGAGGGAGAGATACCGAGTTCATCCAATTTCTTGTCAAACTCTTCGTTGCTGACCAGATAGGCTGTTTCGGGATTCTTCACCATCGCCTCGTATTCCAGCTTGTCCCGCAACTTGCGGTATTCGTCCATGCTGAAAGTCTGCTTTTCGAGCATCTTGTGTGTCCCCTGCACGACGGGACTGAGCACGCCGTTGATGGTGTCCAAGACCATCGGAAAGAAGAGGATGCAGAGACCGAGCGCAAAGGGACGGAGCAACGGATAGACGTCGATGGGTTCGGCACGAGCCAAGGTCTGCCATACCCGGAGTGCCACATAAAAGAGCGCGCCCAAGCCCGCAATGCCTTTGGCGACACCTATCATGTCGCCACACATAGGCATCATCTCCGTGTAAAGCGAACGGAGGACTTGGTGCAGGTTGTCAAATTCCGCTCCCATGATTACCAATACCTTTCGTTGTCCGTTCCATAGAGCGAGAGCACCCGGTCGGTGTCCTGCTGCTTCTTGGCTCTGAGATAGCTCACGGAGATGTTCTTGTTCGTGTAGTAACGCACGAGGTTGCGGTAATCCCTCACCTCCTTGTAGCAGCGATCCACCACGTCCATACGCTCCTTGTCGGTCATCTTCAGCGTGGTGATGTTCACCACCTGCTTCAGTTCCTTGAGTAGGTTGTTGCTTTCTCCGAGCAGTTTGGTGTAGCCGTTGGCAATGGCGACCAGCTCTTCCGGTCGGAAGTTCGGGTCGGAGAGCATCTTCTTGTAGTTCTTCACATAGATATCGGAGATTTCTCCGACCATCAAAATTGTCTCCTTTACCCGTTGGGCGTCCCGCACGAGGTTATTCACCTTTTTCAGGGCATCGTAGTACTTTTTACTCTCATTGTAGAGCTTCTCGACCTCCTTGAAGTTGTCAAGCGTGTTCTTGACCGTCTTGGAGGTCTGCACGATTTCCTTGGTCGTGTTGATGATACTCTGTGCAAGGTTTGTGGGGTCTGTGACCACCCACTGGGCGTGTGCATTGCCTACCAAGAGGCAACCGCACGCCATAAGCATTAAAATTCTCTTTCTCATTTTACGTTGGATTTTAGTGTGATTGTTATTGACTATTCTTCTTCGGCGAGCTGCCTGACGGCAAGCTCCATATTCCCGCCGAGTTGCTCGGCACGGGCAAGTACGCGCATCTTCTCCGTCTCCTCCGTCGTGTAGGTGAGGTATTCGGCTTTCGACACCTCAGTGGCATAGACGGCGGACTGAACGCCGCCCAGACCGATCCACACCTCCTTGTACGACCGTGTGGCATCGTTGCTCTGATTGATGGAGAGTATCTGCCCCCGTTCCTTGTCCGTCAGTCCCAAGAGTGCCTGAATCTGGTCGAACTTGTTCATGTACTTGCGCTGGTCAAGCAGGATTTTGCAGTCCGAATTGTTGATGATGGACTCCTTGACAATGTCTGAGGAGATGATGTCATCCACTTCCTGCGTCACCACGACCGCCTCTCCGAAGAATTTTCGTACCGTCTTGTAGAGGTATTTTATATATCCCGCCATGTTTGCGGACGCAATCGCCTTCCAAGCCTCCTCGATAAGAATGATCTTCCGTATTCCTTTCAACCGTCGCATCTTATTAATGAAGAGTTCCATAATGATGATGGTCGTGATGGGGAATAGGATGGGATGATCCTTTATCGCATCGATTTCGAAGACGATGAAGCGTGCGTTCAGCAGGTCGATCTGCTTGTCCGAGTTCAGCAGGTAGTCGTATTCCCCTCCCTTGTAGTACGGCTCCAGCACGTTGAGAAAATTGGCCAAGTCAAAATCCTTTTCCCTGACCTTTTTCTCACGGAGCAATGCCGAGTAGTCGGTGGTGAGATACTCGTAAAAGCTGTTGAACGAGGGAACGATAGCGTCGTCCGCCTTGATGCGCTCGATAAAGAGCGACACGGCATTGGAGAGGGCAACCTCTTCTGAGCGTGTGGCAGGCTCGTTGTCCTTCTTCCATAGTGTCAGCAGCAGGGTCTTGATGCTCTCCCGCTTCTCCACATCGAACACCTTGTCCGTCGTGTAGAAGGGATTGAAGCTGATGGGACTCTCGTCCGAGTAGGTGAAATAGACCCCGTCCTCGCCCTGCGTCTTGTGGCGTATCATCTCGCACAAGCCCTGATAGCTGTTTCCCGTGTCCACCAATACGATATGGGTGTTCTGTTCCCAGTACTGCCTCAAGAGGTGGTTGGTGAAGAATGACTTGCCCGAACCCGAAGGTCCCAAGATGAACTTGTTGCGGTTCGTGGTGATGCCTTGCTTCATCGGCAGGTCGGAGATATCGAGATGAATCGGCTTGCCGCTGCGGTCAGCCATCTTGATGCCGAATGGAGACAACGAATCACGGTAGTTGGTTTCCTCATTGAAGAAGCAGACCGCCTGCTCGATGAAGGTGTAAAAACTCTCTTCTGCGGGAAAGTCGGCTTCATTGCCGGGAATGCCCGCCCAGAACAGCGTCGGCACATCCACCGTGTTGTGCCTTGGCTTGCACTCCATCAGTGCGAGCTGGCTACCCACGTCGTTACAGATACGGCGGAGTTCCTCCTCATCCTCGCTCCACGCCAAGACGTTGCAATGACAGCGGACTGAGGTAAGCCCGAAACTATGCGCCTCGTTCAGGTACTCGTCAATCCATTGCTTGTTGATTTGGTTGCTCCGGCTGTAACGGGAGAGCGAGTGCATGTTCCTTGCATTCTTCTCAAAGCGTTGCAGGTTCTCGGCACTGTCATCAATCAGCACATACTGGTTGTAGATATGGCTGCACGAGAGCAACAGCCCCACGGGAGCGGCAAACGAGAGGCGACAGTCGCTGCGGTCGGTGGACAGGCGTTCATAACGCATATCCGTGCCAACCAGTCCGGGCAGGTCTTCCGTATCGGAGAGCGTATGCAGGCAGAGCCGCTTGTTGCCGATACGCATACGGTCGGCTCTCAGGTCGATGTCCTCCAATACCGTCGTGTCGGAAAGGGAGAGTGAGAAATACTTCTCTATCAGTCCCGGTTTTTCCTCCGTGCCGACAATCTCTTCGTCGTTCAGTCGGGTAAGACGAACAAAACCGCACTCGTTCATAATCCGCTCAAACTGCTCGGTGGCTTCGAGGAACTTGCGGGCGGTATCCTTGTCCCGTACCTCCTTGGGGATGATATGCCCACGGCAGAGGGTAGAGAAGTTGCTCTGTTGCCGGCTGCGGTTCTTGGTTGTCTTGGTCAGGAACAGGTAGCAGGCGTGATTCAAGAACGGTCGCTCGTTGAAGTGTCGCTCGAAACTGCGGGAGAGGAAACTCATATCCTCCTTTTGCAAGTCCGGATGGTAACCCTCCTTGACAAACCAGTCCTGCTTGTGCACGACACTGTAGGTCGGCAATACCTTGATCGCCTTTACCCAAGCCGAATGGATGGCAGCATACTCCGCACTTGTCACCGTATAGAGTTCGGGCAAGTCCACCCGAAAGGCGACCGTGATGTCGGCGTCCTTCGAGAGGATGCACCCCTCTTCGACGGCAAGCAACGGGAAGCGGTTTTCCAGCGTGGTGGCTTTCAGTACGTTTCTCATTGTCTTTCCTCCTTTCCTTTGTTCGTTCTTTTATTCTCTCTTCTCTTTCGTTTTGGCAGCTCCTTGTGCCGCAACAGACGGGGAATGCGTCGTCGGTTGATGAGGTATCGAGGGTGGCTGTGCAAAGCGGAACGCTTCATCAGCCCGTGTTCCCCATACTTCTTGTTCAGGGAGAAAGTCTGCCACACCAGAATGGATGCGGAAGTCCCTCCGAAGCCGATACAGATCCATTGATTGACACCCGCCATATAGAGGATGACAAACAGCACGAAAAGGGCAAGCAACCCTCCGGCGAAAATGAACAGATACTGGCTTTTGAGTCCCTGAAACTCTACCGAGCGACCGATCCCCTTGTTGATGGGATAGGTCTCCATAGGCTTAGAGGAAGAAACTTCTTAAAATGGTGGCTGCCACGATAAGGAAAATACAGGCTCCGAACCAGCTCGCGGCGGTCTTCGAGGTGTCCGGATCTCCGGACGAGAACTTTGAATAGACCTTTACCCCTCCGATAAGTCCCACGACCGCACCGATGGCGTAGATGAGTTTCGTTGCAGGGTCGAAATAACTCGTCACCATGCTCGTGGCTTGGTTGATACCCGACAAACCGTTGCCTTGGGCAAAGGCAGAGGAAATGGAAAGCAGCAGAATGGCTGCGATAAGAAAATGTCTTTTGGTCATAAATCTTTGTTTTGTGCCGAGAGGATTGGATAGACTCTCCCGACGGGTGAATACTGTTGTTACTTTCGGATTTTAGTGGTGGCTCTCTTAGGGTCAGCCGTACTCTTTTTCTTTCATTGCTTGTTGCATTAAAGGGTTCATACTATTGGGACAAAACCATTCGGAAGGGGCGTTACGCCTTTTCGCCGCTGTAAAGCTCCTCGAAACGGGCACGGACGATTTCATCTATCGTGGCCGAGCGTTTCGCATCGCTTCGGAGCGTTTCCATCAGCTGAGTTCCTTCCAACTCTCTCAGCGTATCGCCGGTTCTCTGTTGTTCTGCTTCGGTATGGGCGTGGCGGTGAATGACCGACAAGGCTTCCAGCACCCGTTCAAAATCAATTCCCGTGGCATATTCGCTTTCTCCCTGTAAGGGAAGTTCCTCGTCCTCCTCTTCAAACAATGAAGAATCTGAGGATTCATACGTTAAAGGAATCTCATCTATGTCGGGCTGTTCATCCGGCTCTTCCAATGGCTCTTGTCCGTTTTCGGGAGCAAATGTAGATGCCTTTTTTGCTTCCACCTCGTCTTTTGGATAACTGCGTACTTGTGGCGTCGAGTGGCTGAGTTTGAAGTGACTTTTACCGATGATTTCAGCTTCAGAGACCATCTGGCAAGGCTTTTTCTCAATTGCCCTGTTCTTCCTTTTTCTTCGTTCATACAAGAAAAAAAGAAGCAGCCACAAAAGGTAGAGCAAGAGAAGGACAAGGACTATTCGGTACATAGGCGTTGCAGGATTTCGTGAAGCTCATCGCCTAATTCGATACAGAGCCTGCTCAACTTCCCTCCGTGGGGTGGGAAGAGGGTGGATACCCCTCTTCTGCGTTCGGAAAGCAGCGGACGATACAAACGGGAATGGCTCAATGAGGTCTGCATCAGTAAAGCTCCTGTTTCATCGCCAAGGGTGCGGCAGCGTTCGTCCGCTTCCTCACGTTCCCAAGCCTGTAGCATATTGCGGAGCAGGTAAAGCTCACGGATATTGCCCTTGCCCATAGTCAGTATCTGTTCTCCCAAGATGTCGATGAAATGGCGGACGGCTTCCATATCCATCGGACTGCCCGTAACGGGAAAGACGACGGCATTCATTGCCGAAAGCAACTCCACCGTCCCTTCGGTACGCATCAATGGGGGGAGGTCGAAAAGAATGCATCGAGGATGGCTGTCCACACAGTGTTGCTCCACTCGCCTCAGGGCTTCCCGCACCGGAGTGCAGATAATCGGATAAGGGGCATAGGCTGTCCGATGTTTCAGGCGCATCAGCCTTTGATGATTCAGGTCTTCCGACTCTTGCTGTCGCAGACGGGCGATGGTATAGACGGGATGGTTGCAATCCACGACAGCGACATTGCATCCTCTGTGGTAATGCAGAATGCTTGCGGAAAGTACCGTAAGCGAGGTTTTGCCGACACCTCCCTTGGGGGAAGCGATGGCAAGATAAATGGGTTTACTCATATTTTCTCTTTTCTTTGAGTGGGTGAATACTATGTCTTGATAAATCGTTTGTAATCGAAACTGCCTGAGTGAACCTCTTTCGGAGCTTCTTCGGCAACGCGCTCCAGCAGCTCGCGGACACGTTCCCCGGCTGCTTTCTTAATCGCTTGGAACATCGGGGAGTCGTGTATCTTATAGATGGTTTCGGCAGCTTTTGCAGCTTCTTCTATCGGAGCATTCTTGCAGGAGAGGACATTGCCCATTTGTTGTAGTTCTTCCACGGTGATACTTTCCGAAAGGGAGTGGCTTTCACCTTGGACTTCCACCAATACATAATCCTCTTCTTCGGGGATGAAAGGAGAGGTTTCTTCCGACATTCCCGTTTCAGGCGTCTGTTCCTGTTGCTCTTCTTCGATGGGCAACTCGGCTAAAAGGATATTCTCCTCTTGGAGGATCCCTTTTGGGGGATGCGGATGGTAACGACGAATTTCCCCTTGCCCCGTTCCCGGAAAAAGAGCCGCAAGTCACGATAGAGTCTCACGGCACTCCGATAGCGTCCGTACAGGAAGCGGGTGACCTGCACGCTGCCGAGATAGGCTAAGCCGACCGACAGCAGAATGACAATCACCTGCTTCATCGCTCGAAACGTTTACGGAACTGTTGCTCAAACAAGGCGTCTATCTCATCACGGTGACTCTCTAAGTGATGCCGGAGAATATGTTCTACGAATGCCCCAATCGTCAGTTTGCCTGCGGCTGCCACATAGACGATTTCGGAAATCTCTTCCTGTGTCTTTTTGGAAATGAACACGCCCTTTCGGTCTCCGATGTTCAGGGGTTGCAGAAAGGCGGTTTCGTAATCGCTTCTCTCTTCCTGAAGGAGACCTGTAGGGTGTCCCTCGGAATGCTCGATGAGCGTGGTGGAGTTACGGATAGTTACTTTTGAAGAGACGCTTTTTCGTTCTCTGCAGGACTCTTTGCCTGCCATTGGTCGGTTTGTTTTCTGTTTCATATCACAATAATTTCTTGAAGTTCTTTTCACTTAATCGGTTGATTTCTTCCTTGTAGTCCTCCAAATGTTTGAGAAGGATGTTTTCCACGTACATGCCCAATGTCATCTCCCTCTTTCGGATGAAGAGGACGATTTCCGACAGTTTGTCCTGCAACTCTCTGGAGATGTAGATTGCCTTGCGGTCATACAGGTCATTGCGGTGCATGAAGAGCGAGATGTAATCTCCTTTGGCGGTATTCTTGCGACGTGTTCGGATGGGGAGTTGTGGCTCTTCCAAAGCCTCTTTCGGTGTTTCCGAAACAGACTCATCCACCTCTTCAATGCCGGGAGAGGGGATCATCTCGCTCTCTTTCTTTTTCATCGGGATACCCTGTGAAATCAGTTCCCGGATGGCGACGGGATCTATCGCCCCTTTATTCTTCTCTGCCATACGCTTCAGGTTTTACGATGGACAGGATTTCCTCCACGAGCTCTTTCAGACGACTGCCTCTGAGCAGCGTGCGAGAGGCGGGAAAGATAGTCGAACGGAAGAGGGTCGTACCCTCATCCATCACTTCCTTTTTGTAGCGGGTCGTATTGGGGACTGCCGTCTTCAAGACCGGAAGTCCCAACTCGGCAATGACCTTTTCATACATCGCATAGAGGGGTGTCTTCTCTCTGCCGTCCACCATGTTCCAAAAGAGGTAGATCCTTTGTTGGCAGTGTCTGTATTGTCGGTTATCGCCTCCTTGATGATGGCTGAAAAGCTCAGCGTGCTTTCCAAGGATATACGGTCGGCGGAGATGGGTGTGAAAATGTAATCCATACCGGAGAGAGTGGTCAGCACACCGTCATTGTTGATGGTTCCGGGCAGGTCAAAAAAGACGAAATCCGTATCCGGCTCGTGCGTGTCCAGATATTCCCTGACCGTATCCACGGCTGCCTCTGCCGTGGCACAAAGTATGGTGTACGTAGGCTTTTGCAACTCGGAGAATTGGGTGGCTGCCAATTCTTGCAGCGCGGGGTTGCGATCCACGCCCTGTGCGTCACGCTGACGCATGGCATTGATGCTGAATTGCGGATAGTCGCAATCCACCACAATAAGGTTATACCCGCAGGCATAGTGCAGGTAACTTGCCGTCAAGACCGTAAAGGTCGTTTTGCCGACACCGCCCTTCTGGGTGGAGAAGGCAATGAAAACAGGTTTCTTTTTCATTTCATTTTCTGTTTAATGGTTCTACATATATGTGTGGAAAGGCGCATGCACGCCTTGGCTTGTTTCCTTGAAAAGGTAGATATGGAAATGAGTCTGTGAGGGAATAAATCCCCGGACAGGCATACGGTGAGGTATTCCGATAAGGGAACATAGACCCGCCTTTGGGGATATGTCCCTCCTTGCATAGGAGTGGAGCTATATGACGGGAGTCATACCTGCACACGTCCACCCATCCATACGTCCACACTTGTACCCTTGTGCAAGGGTGTGAGGGGCGACGGGTGCAATAACTTGTACATATTCTCATTTCTATTTCCATTTTCGTAATTGTCTGGTCAAATGGCTGCGGACAGGTTTTCAGACTTGGGCAGGCAGGTATGTCCACCGACCTGCAAACACCTGTTCGACGGGGCAAATATAGAAGCCTTTACCCCCTTGTTTCTGCCCTTTTTGCTAACTGCGTACTTGTGGCGTCAATTTGCGTATTTGTGGCTTCGTAAAAGATAAGTGACTTAGACACAAGGCTTAGTAACTTTGCACCCAAGCGGTAAGCCGAAGTCTTCGAGGCACAAAGCGTTCTTTTTGAGGAACTCGACTTCCGTCCTTCGCGGACGGATTTATTTGCGCCGGAGCAAATAGCAAGGTATGTTTTATGCAGCACGACTCCGTTTTTGCAGCATAAAACCCTTGCTCTTGCAGAGGGCTGAAAAAACTCCGAAGTCGTTTTTTCTTGGAAGAGAGAATGCGATGCCTCAAATGCCGGTGATGTCGTGAAACACTAAAATCCAAAGTAAGAAATGAAAATGAAGAAGATGCGGAGCATAAGCTCCAAAGTGAAGACCGAAAAACGGGTTTCAGTCAATTTTACGGCGATGGAATTTGCCGAATTTCTCTCCATGAAAGAAACGGCTGGTGTACAAAGTCAGTCGGCTTTCATCAAAGCAAGAATCTTTAATGAGACATTCCGAGTGATAAAAGTCGATCGTTCGTTGCTTGATTACTATCAAAAACTGACGACTTTGTACGGACAGTTTCGCAGCGTAGGGGTCAATTACAACCAAGTCGTGGTTGCCTTAAAAAGCAATTTCACCGAGAAAAAAGCCTACGCTATGCTTGCCCAACTGGAGAAACTGACACTCGAATTGGCGGCTATCGGAGGCGAAATCGTACAACTCACCCGTGAATTTCAGGAGAAATGGTCGCAAAAATAAGCTATGGAAGTTCCTTGTATGGGGCGTTGGCATACAACGGAGAGAAGGTAAACGAAGGCGTCGCAAGGATATTGGAAACAAATAAGGTGTTCTGTCCTGCCGATGGTGGGCACGATATTACCGATTGTATGCAGGACTTTCTGGCATATATGCCAAGCCAAGTTCATACGAAAAAGCCCGTTATTCATATCTCCTTGAACCCGCATCCCGATGACAGACTCTCCGATGAACAGTTCTCCGCCATTGCATTGGAGTATATCGAGAGGATGGGCTATGGCAATCAGCCTTTCGTGGTCTATAAGCATGAGGATATAGACCGGCATCACCTGCACATCGTGACCTTGGCAATGGATGAGACGGGACGGAAGATTAACGATGGCAACAACTTCTACAAGAGTAAGCATATCACACGGGAGATGGAGCAAAGGTATGGATTGCATCCTGCCGACAAGAAGCAATTCAAGGAAGCGTTTCGCTTGCAGAAAGTCTGTCTCGAAGAAGGAAACCTTAAAAAGCAACTGGCTTCAGTCATCAAACCGGCGGTCAAATTTTATCACTGTCCGAGCTTTAAGGAATACCGCGCCTTGCTTTCCACCTATAATATATGTGTGGAAGAGGTCAAGGGGGAAATGTATGGAAAGCCCTATAACGGATTGGTCTATTTTGCTACCGATGATAAAGGTAAGAAGGTGGGTAATCCTTTCAAGGCTTCCCTTTTCGGGAAGGCTGTCGGATATGAAGCCTTGCAAAAAAACTTCAAGGCTTCAAAGGAGAAACTGAAAGAAAAGCATCTTGCCCCCAAGACCAAAGAGGTCGTAGCCGGAGCATTGAGACGTTCTGCTACCAAAGAGGATTTTCGAACGAATCTCCATCACAAGGGTATTGATGTACTCTTCCGTGAGAACGAACAGGGACGGCTCTATGGCATCACCTTCATAGACCAGAACAACGGCTGTGTGGTCAATGGCTCACGATTGGGCAAGGAACTTTCGGCAAACGCCGTTGCCGAGTGGTTCGACCGCCCGCATCCCGAACTGTCTGCTCCTATACAGCAGAGTGAGAAAGGCAGTATTCACCAAACTCAGATTTCGGACGGAGATTCCGTATTGGGCGGTCTTCTTGATTTGCCCATGGAAGCGCACGGAACGGACTGGGAGGAAGAACTGTTCCGCAGACGGATGCAGAGAAAGAAGAAACAGCAAAAGCCCCGGTTATAAGCCATATTTTCCATCTCTAAAATACAGTAAAATGGGGAGTTTGTAATATGTTGAATATCAGGAATTATTAGAGGCACCAAATTCTCTTATAAGAGAATTAAAATTGTCCTATAAGACAATTTGAAAAGTCTTATAAGACAATTTCAACAATCATAAAAGTAAGAACGAAATTAAACGAAACACTATGCAACAAGAAGACGATTTGAGGGCACTGGCGAAAATCATGGATTTTCTGCGTGCCGTAAGTATTATATTGGTAGTAGCCCACCTCTATTGGTATTGCTATGAGGCGATACGGCTATGGGGCGTGAATATCGGTGTGGTGGACAGGATACTGATGAACTTCCAGCGCACGGCGGGATTGTTCGGCAATATGCTTTACACCAAACTCTTTGCACTGGTACTGATGGGGCTTTCCTGTCTGGGTACGAAGGGCGTTAAGGAAGAGCATATCACTTGGTCGAAGATATGGGCATTCATGGGCGCCGGCTTTGTCTTTTTCTTCCTCAATTGGTGGATACTCGCCTTGCCTCTGCCCATAGAGGCGAACGCGGCTCTCTATACTTTTACGATAACCGTAGGCTATGTGTGCCTGCTGATGGCGGGACTATATATGAGCCGTCTGTTGAAGAACAACCTGATGGAGGATGTCTTCAATCAGGAGAACGAATCCTTCATGCAGGAGACAAGGCTCTTGGAAAATCAGTATTCGGTCAATCTTCCGACTCGTTTCTATTACCGAAAAAAGTGGAATAAAGGATGGATAAATGTGGTCAATCCTTTCCGTGCGGTATCCGTCTTAGGAACACCAGGCAGCGGTAAGTCCTATGCCATCATCAATAATTTCATCAAACAGCAAATTGAGAAAGGATTTGCCATCTACTGCTACGACTTCAAGTATCCAGACCTCTCCACGATTGTGTACAATCATCTGCTGCATCACTCGGAAGGATACAAGGTCAAGCCGAAGTTTTACGTGATCAACTTCGATGACCCGAGGCGATCGCATCGCTGCAATCCGATACACCCTAACTTTATGAGCGACATATCGGATGCCTACGAATCGGCTTATACGATTATGCTCAACCTCAACAAGACGTGGGTGCAGAAGCAGGGGGATTTCTTCGTGGAGTCGCCCATCGTACTCTTTGCCGCCATCATTTGGTATCTCCGCATTTTCGAGGGAGGGAAATACTGCACCTTTCCGCATGCCATAGAGTTTCTCTGCCGTAAGTATGAGGATATTTTTCCGATACTCACCTCTTATCCTGAATTGGAGAATTACCTTTCTCCTTTCATGGATGCTTGGCTCGGAGGGGCGGCTGACCAGTTGCAGGGACAGATAGCCTCCGCCAAGATACCGCTGTCAAGGATGATAAGTCCGCAGCTCTATTGGATTATGACGGGCGATGATTTCACACTCGACATCAATAACCCCAAGGAGCCTAAAATCCTGTGTGTAGGGAATAACCCCGACAGACAGAATATCTACGGAGCAGCATTGGGATTGTATAATTCGCGTATCGTGAAGCTGATAAACAAGAAAGGGATGCTGAAAAGTTCCGTGCTGATAGACGAGCTGCCCACCATCTATTTTAAGGGGTTGGATAATTTGATTGCCACCGCACGAAGCAACAAGGTGGCGGTATGCTTGGGCTTTCAAGACTTCTCACAGTTGAAGCGGGATTATGGAGACAAGGAAGCTGCCGTGGTGATGAACACTGTCGGAAACATTTTCTCCGGTCAGGTGGTCGGCGAAACGGCAAAGACGCTCTCGGAGAGGTTTGGCAAGGTGCTTCAGAAACGGCAGAGCATGAGCATCACCCGTAGCGATAAGACCACTTCCATCTCCACACAGATGGACAGCCTGATTCCGCAGAGCAAGATTTCCACGCTCACACAGGGAATGTTCGTGGGAGCGGTCGCAGATAACTTCTCCGAACGTATCGAGCAGAAGATATTCCACTGTGAGATTGTAGTGGACAATGCGAAAGTTGCAAAGGAAACGGCTGCTTACCGCCCGATACCCATTCTGACAGACTTCACGAATGAAAACGGAGAGGATATGATGGAGCAAGAAATCAAGGCGAACTATGACCGTGTCAAGACGGAGGTGCGGGAAATCGTGGAACGGGAGTTGCAGCGGATTGCCGATGATCCGGAACTTTCCAAACTACTCAATACCAAGAAATAACGATTGTTTTTCTTGGCTCTAAGGCAGAATTTTTATATTTTTGAACACGCTAATTGATTACACTATGAATTGTTTTAATCATACCCAAGAACCAGCAGTTGCCCAATGCTCAGATTGCGGGAAAGGACTATGCTCAGAATGTGCGGAAAGATATCAGCCGATACTCTGTACACCTTGTTTTCAGAAAAGAAAACGTAGTGAGGTTTGGCGAAGCATCTTCAGTCTGTTGTTTCTCATCGCCTTGTTTGTCATAGGTTTCAAATGGAACTTCTTGGCGACCAAAGGCGTTGAGGATATGCGATGGATGTCCGGATATGTGCTGATGGCAATATGGTCAGGCTATCTCTTTGTGGAAAAGTACATTCCTTATAAGATGATGGCTGGGACAAATGGGCAGTGGATTGTTTACTATATTGTCAAACTGCTCCTCTTTGTCGTCATAGGAGTCTTCACCGCACCTTTCACCTGCTTGTGGGCAGTGTTCAGGGTAATAAAGGCTTTTCGGTAAGAGGCGGCAAGAATAACATCTATAAAGAAGAAAGAATATGAGTACGCACAATATACCACTCACATCGGCATCATCATTTGCAAATCCAAAAGCAGGACGATTGTGGAGTATGCCCTTAAAACTTCTGCAATGCCTATCGGGGTGGCAACATACAGCCTCTCACCCGAATTGCCGGAGGCATACAAGGAACTGCTTCCAACATCTGAGGACATAGCCAAGAAGTTGGAAGTGCTTATCAAAGAATGAATGAGGGGAGGTACTCCGAAATACCGGAATATCTCCCTTTTGATTTACCGTTTCTTGAACTTGCCACCTTTCAGGTCACTCTCCACCATACGCTTGTTCAGCTTCTCACGGAGTTCATCAAGAAAGTAGGTACGGCTGTCATCCTTGCGGCGTTTCATGTTCATATAGACGTTGTAGCAGTTCTTTATCTCCACTCCAAAGATTTCAGAAAGAACATCAGCTAATTCCTCCACACCTATTTCTCCATCATTGATACAGTCACAGGTGTCGAGAGCATAAAGGAGTTCAACTAAATCTGTTGCCTTGCCTGTCCAACAGAGTTTCTTGGCGGGTTTGACGGACAAAGCAGGAAGAAGTCCCTGCATTCGCATTTTCACTAATTCCAGCTCCGTGTCAATGACAAAGAGCAGCTCTGATACATTTTTTTCCCATTTCAGTTGGTATGCCTGATGTTTCAGTCATACTTTCTAAATGGAATCGAGTGTAATGGAGAGTACGATACAATGAAGCAAGGTTTGCTTCGGTTTCCCCCAACCTTATAATTTCCTTGATAAGATTGTCTGTTGCAGTTTTGCTATTGTCTGATAGCAGCAACTCAAAGGTTTCTGTTTCAATCAGTTGTTTCATATTATGATTTTTATATTGCTAAATTGTTTGTGCTTATGATAAATGCACAAAACCTCCACCTGTTACAACTTCTGATTGCAACAAATGGAGGTAGAATGGAAAAGAGAAGTTTTACTTGCCTTGTTCCAGTGTGCGAGTGGTGAAATAACTGTCCGAAATTGAAGGGGTGAACTTAATAACGTTGTTATTCAATACCGACTTTCTTTTATTTTTCAGATTAATCATTGTCATCTCCTTAAAGCGATACTTATGGTGCTTTGTATCCACTTCCGTGATTGCAGAGACGGTCATCTCCTTTTCTTTCTCTCCGGCAAGATTGTAGTATGTAGCCTTGTGGATAATAAAAATGTGTTTGTCGATATAGG
>NZ_BAJQ01000017.1 GCF_000613785.1 Segatella oulorum JCM 14966
GCACTGCAAGTGATGTATAGTCGCAAAAGAGGCTTCGACGATGCACTGCAAGCGATGTATAGTCACAAACAAGGCTTCGACGATGCACTGCAAACGATGTATAGTCGAAAAAGAGGCTTCGCCGGCGATGTAATGCTAAACAGTGTGCGGTTGGCATTCGAAATTCGATAATTTCTCCGTTTCAGCAAAAAGCGCTAACTTTGTGGGCATGATTAAAAATGCAGTAACGTTATGCCGCTGAAGCTGTCCGATAAATTGCCGGCCATTGATATTTTGAAACAGGAGAATATCTTTGTCATCGGCGAAGCGCGTGCGCAAGGCCAAGATATTCGTCCGCTAAGGATTGTGATTTTGAACCTGATGCCGCTTAAAATCACAACAGAGACCGATCTTATCCGCTTGCTTTCGAACACACCTTTGCAGATCGAGATTGTTTTTATGCGGCTGAAGAGCCATACGCCCAAGCATACGCCCATTGAGCACATGATGATGTTCTATAAAGACTTTGCAGAACTGTCGCAGCAAAAATTTGATGGCATGATTGTTACGGGCGCACCCGTTGAAACAATGGATTATGAGGCTGTGGGCTATTGGAATGAAATCGTGCAGATTTTCGACTGGGCACGCACGCATGTCACGAGTACACTCTATCTCTGTTGGGCGGCTATGGCCGGGCTTTATCATTTCTATGGCATTCCAAAACATGCGTTAGCGCGGAAAATGTTTGGCGTTTATGCGCAAAAGGCGCTGATGCCGCTACTTCCCATTTTCCGTGGTTTCGATGACACATTCTTTATGCCGCAAAGTCGCCATACCGAATTATGGCGCAGTGACCTGTTGCAACATTCCGAGTTGCAGATGATAGCCGAGTCATCGGTCAGCGGCGTGGGCATGGTTATGGCGCGTGATGGCCGCGAATTTTTCATCACGGGCCATTTGGAATACTCTCCAACGACGCTTGATGCTGAATATAAACGTGATTTGGGTGTGCGCAATGATGTCGATATGCCGCAGAATTACTATACTCATGATGATTGTAATGCAGCGCCCATGGTGCGTTGGCGTGCACATGCCCATTTGTTTTATAGCAACTGGATCAACTACTATGTTTATCAGGCGACGCCCTATAATGTCAATGATATTAAGTAAATGCAGACGTTAGAATTATTAGCACCCGCCAAAACAGCTGCAATAGGCATCGAAGCCATTCGGCATGGTGCCGACGCGGTGTATATTGGTGCAGATAGCTTTGGTGCCCGTTCTGCGGCAGGAAACAGCATTGCGGATATAGCGCAACTGTGCCAATATGCACACACCTTTGGTGCTCGCGTTTATGTTACCATCAACACCTTGGTTTATGAGCACGAAATCGCAGCACTGAAACAGTTACTCTGTGCTTTGGATGCGATAGAAGTCGATGCGCTGTTGTTGCAGGATATGGGCGTATATGCACTGATTAAGCGGTGGACAACTGCTGAAAAGTGGCATTTTCAACTGCATGCTTCTACACAAACCGACAATCGGTCGGCAAACAAAGTGGCTTGGTTGCAGGCTTTAGGCTTTCAGCGTGCGGTGTTGGCACGTGAGCTTTCGGTTGAGGAGATTGCAGCCATTCATGCCCAAGTGCCAGGGATGGAGTTAGAAGTGTTTGTGCATGGGGCGTTATGCGTAAGCTATTCGGGGGTTTGCTATGCTTCGCAACATTGTTTTGGCCGTAGCGCTAACCGTGGAGCTTGTGCACAATTCTGCCGCATGAAATTTGATTTGGTCGATGCTACAGGAAAAGAAATCGAGCACCAACGCCATCTACTTTCGCTGAAAGATCTCAACCAGTTGAACCAAATCGAGCAGTTGGTGACGGCAGGAGCCTGCTCTTTTAAGATTGAAGGCCGATTGAAAGAGGCCGACTATGTGAAGAATGTCGTGAGTGCTTACAGCCAGCAACTCAATGCTATTGTAAAACGGCATCCGCAACGCTATCGTCGTGCTTCATGGGGCGAGGTGGATTATCATTTTACGCCCGATTTAAACAAAACGTTCAATCGTGGTTACACCCATTATTTTCTTGACGGACGCGTGTCTCACATCGCCAACTTCGATACGCCCAAGGCTATGGGTGAGTTTGTGGGCACCGTGAAAGCCATTCGTGGTCACGCATTGATTGTGGCGGGGGTGGCCTCGTTCTCTAATGGCGACGGACTCTGTTTCGTTAATGCACAACGTGAGTTAGAAGGGTTTAGGGTGAACAGAGTTGAGGGCAACAAGCTCTATCCTCAGCGCATGCCGCAACAACTGCGTGAGGGGATGCGCCTCTATCGCAATCAAGATGTTGCCTTTGATAAGATTTTGGCTAAGCCCACAGCCGAACGCCGCATGGCACTTGACATGCTGTTGGGCACCACTGCCGATGGATTCTTTTTGCAAGTCAAGCACGATGGAATGGAAGAGGCGGTAAGTTGTACTATTATTTTTGCCCACGAGAAGGCAAAAGCTTGCAGACAGACAATATGAGAATGCAACTCACAAAGCTGGGTGGAACAGAATTTGTGTGCCGGCAGCTTACTTTTTCAGATGGCGTCGAGCAGCTGTTTTTGCCTTCGAGCTTGTTGGCACAACTGCGTCGTGGTGTTGTGACACAATTAAAAGCGCTGAAACCTTTGCGCAATCAGTTGCTCATTGCCCCAAAAACCAAGCCATTTCAACAGCCCATCTCAACGCTTTTCCCTGCCACTTATCAGCAACATCCCTACCTTTATAATATAGCCAACGCCGCAGCCCGCGATTTCTATGCGGCCGAAGGGTTAGACCATTTGCAGCCAGCTTTTGAACTTGCGCCGCCGACAAAGCCTCTTATCATGCAATGCCGCCATTGCTCCGCTACGAGTTAGGATTTTGTGTGAAACGGGGAGGGCAGCGCCCCACGTGGAAAGAGCCGTTGACATTGCGTTTGGGCGATGGCCGTCGGTTTACTTTGGATTTCGATTGCATGGCTTGTCAGATGAACATTTACGCTGAAACATAATCCCTATCAATAGAAGGAGAACAACATGAAGAGAATTGCCCCATTTGGTTTCCGGCCTTTGCTTATTTTGCTTGCCTGCCTGCTACTCACAACGGCTTGCCATCATGCACAACCTTCAAAGGCCGATGCGTGGACCATGTATGATGCGAAGCAGCGTGATTCGCTCTCTTTCCAGGCGAAACACCACTACACCAACAACTATAATTTCTTGGTGAAGGTCGACTCTTTCCCGTTGGTGCGTCAGCAACCCGAGGAAGCACATGCCGATTTGCCGTTGGACACCATCTACGTGTATCGAAACAACCATCTGGTGGTGGCCGACATTCGCATTGTTCCCAGCGATCAGGTCGATTCAGTTTGGATACAGGTGGCGCGCGATCAGGCTACTTTTGGCTGGACGCACGAGCGCAATTTGCTAAAAAACGTGGTGCCCGATGATCCCATCTCACAATTTATCTCGCTTTTCTCCGACGTGCATCTGTTGCTGTCGTTCATAGCGCTTGTGCTCATCTTTGCGTTTTACATGGTGCGCAAACTCATGCGCAAGCATGCCCATTTGGTGCATTTCAAGGACATCGATTCGTTTTATCCCACCTTGCTGGCCATCATCGTGGCCACCTCGGCCGCCTTTTATGCCAGCATTCAGCTGTTCGCGCCCGACGTGTGGCGGCACTTCTATTTCCATCCCACGCTCAATCCTTTCTCCGTTCCGCCCCTTTTGGCCATCTTCCTTTCGTCGGTTTGGGCGATGCTCATCGTGGGAATGGCAGCTGTCGACGACATTTTCCACAAACTGCCCGTCACCGAGGCCATCCTCTACACTTGCGGTCTGATGGGCATCTGCGCCGTCAACTACATCGTGTTTAGCATTTTGAGCCTCTACTATGTGGGCTATTTGCTGCTGGTGGCCTATGTTTATTTTGCGCTCTATCGGTATAGCACGAAAAACCGAACGCTTTTCATCTGTGGAAATTGTGGGAAACCCATGCGTCGCAAGGGGCGGTGTCCGAATTGTGGCGCATGGAACAGGTAGTACAATCCATTCTCTTGTTTTTGATAAAAATGCCCCGTCGGGAGTCCCCGAACGCTTGTTTTTGATAAAAACGCCTCGTCGGGAGTCCCCGAACACTTATTTTTGATAAAAATGCCCCGTCGGGAGTCCCCGAACACTTGTTTTTGTTAAAAATGCCTCGTCGGGAGTCCCCGAACACTTGTTTTTGTTAAAAATGCCTCGTCGGGATTTCCCGAAGCCTTGTTTTTGATTAAAATGACCCGTCGGAATTTTCCGAAGCCCTGTTTTTGATTAAAATGGCTCGTCGGAATTTTCCGAAGCCCTGTTTTTGATTAAAATGGCCCGTCGGAATTCTCCGCAGCCTTGTTTTTGATTAAAATGGCTCGTCGGAATTTTCCGCAACCTTGTTTTTAGTAAGAATTGCCTCTCAAGAAGTTGGAAGGCACCAACTCTGTCATGGCTTGTTTAGGATTCATTGTGTTGAGGAAGTGAGGCGAATGTCCTGCGATGGCGGATATAATATTGCCACAAGATGGCGTGCCGATAAAGCTTATCGCAACTTTTCTCACTGCGCCACGACTGAATTCGCCGACGGTCGTCCTTAAACTCGTTTCGCCAAGCCCAAAAATCGTGCCGCGCCTTATAGATAGCTTTGAAGTCGGCAACGTTCACCTGGGTAATGAGCGTCTGCCAAGCTGCCACATAGTCCAGCAGCCAGCGCATGGCCATGACGGGCCGAAGTTGGTCTGATGGAAGGTTTTTATAGAGCATGGTGAGGTTGTTGCGAAAGTTTAAATAGGTCTTCCGTGCGTTGCCTTTGGGCAGCGTTCCACCTCCAACATGGTAAACCGTGCTGTCGGGCACACACGCTATTTTGCGCCCTTGAATGTTGAGCCGCCAGCAAAGGTCAATCTCTTCGCTGTGGGCAAAGAAGCGTTGGTCCAAACCTCCTGCGCCCCAATAGTCTGTAGCGCGAATGAACAAACAGGCGCCCGTAGCCCAAAATGTGTGAGCAGGCCGGTCGTATTGGCCATGATCGGTTTCCACCGTTTCAAACATGCGCCCACGGCAAAAGGGGTATCCCCACCGATCCATGAAACCGCCGGCCGCACCGGCATATTCGAATTGCGTGGGTTGTGCACCGCGTGCAATTTGGGTTGGCATGCTGCCACGTCGGGATGATGCTCCATGTAGTCGAGTAGGGGCTGGAGCCAATTCTCGGTTACTTCGACATCTGAATTGAGCAGCACGTAATATTCGCTCTCCACCTGCTGCAATGCACGATTATATCCCTCGGCAAAGCCTAAGTTTTGATAGAGTTCGATGCAGCGGATGTCGGGATAGTGGGCAGCGAGAAAAGCCATCGAGTCGTCGGTCGAGGCATTATCGGCCACTATGATTTGGGCTTGTTGTGGGGTGTTGCGCACGAGTGCAGGCAGATAGCGTTCGAGCATTTTCCGCCCATTCCAGTTTAAAATAACAATGGCTACAATCTTCATTCCTCAACAATATTTTGTACTCTGAGTGCCGTGTGGTCGTGGTTGAATTCGCCCAACCGGACAGTCATGAGCTGGTTATCATATTCTTCACGCGCCATCGCAGGGGCAAGTTCCACACGAATGTAATTGTCCGTAAACCCATGCATGGCTTTTCCGCGTGGCGCCTTTTCGAAAAGCACTTGTTTTTCTTGACCAATGAATTGTGCATAGAAGGCTTGTGTTTTCTCATCGCTCAAGGCGATCAGACGTTTGGCGCGGCGTTTTCTTTTCTTTTTCGTCCACCACATAAGGGATATTGAGCGCTTGTGTGCCTGGGCGTTCGCTGTAAGGAAATACATGGAGCTGCGTCACGGGTAGGCTGTTGAGAAAGTCATAGCAAGCTTCAAAGTATTCGGGACGCTCACCACGGCTACCCACCATCACATCAACGCCAATAAAAGCTTCGGGCATTTGTTGTTTGATGCGCATCACCTTTTCCGCAAAAAGCTTTGTATCATAGCGCCGATGCATGAGTTTGAGCACTTCGTCGCTGCCACTCTGCAAAGGAATATGAAAGTGGGGCATGAACTTTTGGCTGCGACTGCAATAATCAATGAGTGCATCATCAATCAAGTCGGGTTCCAAACTGCTGATGCGGTAGCGTTGAATGCCATCTACCTCGTCGAGTGCTTTTACCAAATCGAGAAAGCTTTCGTGGGTGGTTTCGCCAAAATTGCCAATGTTTACCCCCGTGAGCACAATCTCTTTTCCGCCTTCAGCAGCGGCTTCTTCGGCCTGCCGCACGAGAGAGGCGATAGTAGGATTGCGCGAAAAGCCACGAGCATAGGGGATGGTGCAGTAGGTGCAAAAGTAGTTGCAGCCGTCTTGTACCTTTAGAAAATAGCGCGTTCGGTTGCCTCGTGAGCACGATGGTTGGAAACTTTTAATATCCTTTGTCTTGACACTGTGGTATTGATGCAGGGCATCGTCATCTTTGTGCAAGAACGCATCGTTGAGATATTGAATGAGGTTGGCTTTTTCGTTGGAACCCAACACCAAATCGACGCCTTGAATTTGGCTCACTTTTTCACTCTCTAACTGCGCATAGCAGCCTGTCACGATGATGAATGCCCCAGGATTCTCGCGCACCATTTTGTGGATGGCTTGTCGACATTTATGGTCGGCCACTTCGGTCACGCTGCAGGTATTGATGAGACAGATGTCAGCCTGCTCATCTTTCTCGGCCGTGAGCACACCCATGTCAGACAACATCTTGCCGAATGTAGAGGTCTCTGAGAAATTTAGTTTGCAGCCCAGCGTATAGTATTTTGCTTTCTTTCCTTGAAAAGCTGAAGAATCAATCATTTTGTTTGAATAGTTATGGGTGATGTGAATTTATGCATTGGGCGTAGGAAACAGATTTAATTTATTGGCACGAGCTTCCTCGAGTGAAATTGTTTTGGTTTGGCGCTGTTCAAAACGCTGGCGCAACTCATCATATTTCGCGTTTAACTCGTGTTTCAGCCGTTCGCGCGCTCCATCGTTTAGCAAGTGTGCGGCAACCAATGCGTTTTGTGAGGCATCTTTCATCCAAACTACAGGACCGCTATATGCGGGAGCAATCTTTAGTGCCACATGCAGTTGGCTGGTGGTAGCGCCACCAATCATGATAGGAATATGCAGGCCGGCCTTCTCCATTTCTTGCGCCACATGTACCATTTCTTCTAACGAAGGGGTAATCAAACCGCTCAGTCCTATCATGTCGACACGGTGTGCAATGGCTTCGGCCACGATTTGTTCTGCCGGAACCATCACACCCAAATCAATCACTTCGTAGTTGTTGCAAGCCATCACCACGCCTACAATATTCTTACCAATGTCGTGCACATCGCCCTTGACAGTGGCCAACAAGATTTTGCCTGCCACATAGTTGCCTTCGGCTTTTTCGGCTTCAATGAAAGGTTGCAAAATGGCCACAGCCTGTTTCATGGTGCGAGCGGTCTTTACCACTTGGGGTAAGAACATCTTACCTGCGCCAAAGAGTTCTCCCACTTCGTTCATGCCAGCCATCAGTGGTCCCTCGATGATGTCTACAGCGTGTGGATATTGTTGGCGCGCTTCGGCCAAATCGACTTCTAAATAATCACTGATTCCTTTTCGCAATGCATAGGCCAATCGCTGCGCTACGTCTGTCTCTCGCCATGCTTCATGCTGTTCAGCAACAGTTCGAGCACCATTTTTTCGTTGTTCTTGCTCTGCTTTCACCCGATTGGCTAAGTCAATCAAGCGTTCGCTGGCCTCTGCATCTTTATTGAGCACCACATCTTCAATGGTTTTAAGCCAATCTTTGGGCAGGTCAGCGTAAACCATTTTGGTAGCAGGATTAACGATACCGAAGTCCATTCCTTGCTGAATAGCGTGGTAGAGAAACACGGCATGCATGGCCTCTCGAATATCATTATTGCCCCGGAAAGAGAATGAAAGATTACTTATACCGCCACTGACGTGGGTTCCTGGAAGATTCTTCTTTATCCAACCGACTGCTTTAATAAAATCTACAGCATAGTTGTTGTGTTCTTCAATACCCGTAGCTATTGATAAAATATTAGGGTCGAAGATGATGTCTTGCGGATTAATACCAACTTTCTCTGTCAGCAAACGATAGGAACGTGCGGCAATTTCAATCTTGCGTTCATAGGATGTAGCTTGTCCCTGCTCGTCGAAACACATCACTACCACGGCAGCACCATAGCGTTTTACATCCCGCGCCTCACGAAGGAACACCTCTTCACCGTTTTTGAGTGAAATGGAATTCACGATGCTTTTGCCTTGAATACATTTTAATCCAGCAAGGATTACATCCCATTTGCTGGAATCAATCATGATGGGCACGCGCGACACGTCGGGGTCAGAAGCCACTAAGTTTAGGAAGTTCACCATCTCGCTCTTTGCATCTAACAAGCCATCGTCCATATTGACATCAATCACCATAGCACCATCGGCCACTTGCTTGCGCGCAATGGCAAGCGCCTCATCATATTGTTTGTTTTCAATGAGACGCAGAAACTTGCGGCTGCCGGCAACATTGCATCGCTCGCCCACGTTTACAAAGCGTATATCGGGTGTGAGTTCCAACAGCTCTAAGCCACTCAACCACATCGCATCGGATTTCGTGTTTATCCGGTGAGGCTTCCTGCCTTTGGCTAATTGGGCAAACTTAGCAATGAATTCATCGGTTGTGCCGCAACATCCTCCCACAATGTTCACCAAGCCTTCGTCCAAGTATTCCTCAATTTGTTGTGCCATGCTGTCGGCCGATTCGTCATATTGTCCCAACGAATTGGGCAGACCGGCATTGGGATAAACAGAGATATAATAGGGAGCTTTGTGGGCTAATGAAGCTAAGAAAGGTTTCATTTGCCGTGCCCCAAACGAGCAGTTCAGTCCCACGGAGAAGATGGGATAGCTACTGAGACTGCCCAAGAAGCCTTCTAACGTTTGCCCGCTCAGCGTTCGACCGGCTAAATCGCTAATCGTAGCGCTAATCATAATGGGAAGTTCTCTTTTGTATTTGGCCATTATTGCGATAGCTGCATCAATAGCGACCTTTGCATTAAGCGTGTCGAAAATCGTTTCAATGAGAAAGGCATCCACACCGCCATCTAATAATCCTTGTATCTCTTCGGCATAAGCATCATATAATTCGTCATACGTGAGGTTGCGTGCGGCCGGGCTATTGACATCTGGCTCATCGAGCAGGTTTTGTTTGTCGGACCAATGGAGCCTGCGACAAAGCGCGGTTTCTCTTCGGTAGCGAATTCCATCGCAGCCGTTTTGGCTAAGCGAGCGCCTTCGAGTGCTATTTTATAGCTATCCGCTTCCAAGCCATAATCGGCTTGCGAGATACGTTGTGCAGAAAAAGTGTTGGTTTCAATGATGTCGGCTCCGGCCTTCAGATAGCGGCGGTGCACATCAAGTACCACATCAGGCCGGGTGAGGTTTAGCAAATCGTGATTGCCTTTTAACTGCTTTTGCGGGCAGTTTTGAAACAGCGTTCCGCGATAATCCTTCTCGGAAAGCGCATAAGTCTGGAACATTGTTCCCAAAGCGCCATCGAGGATTAAGATTCTATCCTGAATAACATCTTGTAATTTCTTCATAAATTTAAATGCATCGTGAACGGATGGTGCGAAACATTTAATAATGTTTCATCATACGATCCATTTCTCTTCGGTCTTGCTTTTCGCGCAAGGTCTGCCGTTTGTCAAATTCCTTTTTACCCTTTGCCACGGCAATCTTGACTTTGGCGCGCCCGTGTTCGTCGATAAAGAGCAACGTGGGGACGATGGTAAAACCTATTTGCGCCGCAGCATCGGCCAAGCGACGCAATTCTTGTTTGGTGAGCAACAATTTGCGGTCGCGTTTCGCTTCGTGGTTGCTATACGAACCATAAAAATAGGGGCTGATGTTCATGCCCTTCACCCATAACTCACCTTTGTAGACCACACAAAACGAATCTACCAGCGAAGCCTTGCCCGCCCGAATGCTCTTGATTTCGGTTCCCGTGAGCACAATACCCGCAGTGTAGGTGTCGGTGAAAAAATATTCAAACGAAGCTTTCTTATTCCTTATCTGAATGGGGCCGCCTTTGCTGCCACCTTTATTTTGCTTACTCATGTGCTATCACTACAAAATGATCTAAATGATGGTCAACATAACGTGCAATTTGCCGCGTGAAAAGCTCTTCATTTTCAACAAACTGTTCGTCGAATTCGTCGAACTCGGCAAATTGCTCATACATTGCCATAAACGTTTCGTCATCGCAATCGCGCTCTATCTCGGCGTGGTATTTTGAATAAAGGCGATGCGTTTTGCCCAAGATTTTAAAGAGTTCTTGCAAGCCCCATTCACGAAAGGCCTTGCCTGTGGGGTTGAGGAAGATGAAACCGCCCAAACCATTATGAATGAGCTGCACAAAACCGCCCTCCATCACCTCTTCGTGCAAATAATGATAGGCCAACAAGGTGATTTGATCGGCGTTGAGTTGCATCATGTTTTCACCATTCAGTTCGCCACCAATAGCATCTAATAGGGCCTGCGTGATGGTTGAAACAAACTCATCATAACCTTTCTCGGCCGCCATCTGCAACACCTTATCATCCATTCTCACCTCTTTCATATCTCTTTTTCTTTTGCTGCAAAAGTAGCAATTTTCAGGCAATAGACAAAACACTTGCTTTGTTTATTGCTTTCTTAATCTTTTTGCGGCAACAGGGTCGTTTGCACGCGAAAATAAAATCTCGTAACAATCGAGGGTCGCAAGGCTACATTCCTTGTGCATTTGGCTTGGCAGCACAAAATATGCAGGCAAGCCTTTCCCCTTCATGGGTTTTTTATTACTTTTGCAACCATGTTACTCTCCGTCGTCATCCCATTCTATCAGTCGGCCACCACGCTTCGTCAAAGTGTGGCATCTGTGTTGGCGCAGCAGGTGGATGAGATGGAAATTATCTTGGTTGATGATGGTGCGCCGGCTGATGCGCGGCAGATTGCCTCTGACATCGTTACGGGGCATGAGAATGTGTGCTGCGTCAGCCAAGACAACCAGGGGTTGAGCAGTGCTCGAAATGCGGGTGTTGCAGTGGCAAAAGGGCAATATATTACTTTTGTGGATAGCGATGACACCGTGGCGCCAGGCACTTATGCGGCAGCGCTTGCAATGGTGAAGCAGCATCCAGAGATAGCACTTTTAGAGTTTCCCGTCCTTGTAGGCGAGGGGAGTGCGCAGGCGCATCAATTGGCTTTCGCACCACGGCTTTACACCGATTGGCGGCATTATTGGCTGCGCACGCGAGCCTATGTCCATGGCTATGCTTGGAATAAAATCTATCGCCGCGAGCAGGTGATGCGGCATCCGTTTAAAATGGGTGCGGCATTCGAGGATATCGAATTTTTGATGCGCTTGCTCCCGTCTTGTCCGTGCATCGCCACCGTGAACGAGGGCTGCTATCACTACCAGCAAAACCCGCATGGTTTGGCGGCCAATGCATCATCTTTTCAGTTAGAAAGTCTGCTGCATTGGCATGTAAACACGATGAAAAAGGTTTGCGACAAAGCCTACTTTGCGTGCATCTTAAATGTACAATTAGATATTTATCGACAAGGCGGCCCCATTCTCTTGCCCCATCGGCCACCTTTTCGCGGCACGTTTAAACTCTACATTTATTCATTAATCGGAATACAAGGCCTATGCTTCATTCACAAAATCTACAAAACCCTGCTTCCAAACCGTTGGTGAGTTTCATCATTACCACTTGCAACACCGACGCGCGGCAGCTGCGCGCATGCGTTGAAAGCGTTCTTAAACTCTCGTTGAGCCGCAATGACCGTGAGCTGATAGTGATTGATGATGGAAGTCGCGAGCCTGCCATCAATGTGCTGCTCGACTTTTGCGATGAGTTGATTTATGTGCGGCAGCCCAACCAGCGGCTGAGCATGGCGCGTAATCGTGGCATCAGCATGGCGCAGGGCAAGTATTTGCAATTTGTTGATGGCGACGACTATTTGTTGCAATCCACCTATGAACATTGCTTGGATTTGGTGCGCTATCATCAGCCCGATTTGGTTTTGTTCCAGCTGTCGACTTCGCCCAAAGTGCCACTTGCAGATGACTATGAGGGGCCTTGCGCAGGTGTTGAATATATGCAGACGCACAATTTGCGAGGCACAGCTTGTGGCTATCTGTTTAGCAAGCATTTGTTGCATGGCCTTCGTTTCACAACCATGCGGCATTATGCTGAAGATGAAGAGTTCACGGCACAACTTATTTTGCAATCGAAGCATCTATTCTCCACCTCGGCCAAAGCCTATTTCTATCGGCAACATGCAGCCTCTGCTCTGCATCAAAAGCAGCCTAAAAATAAGTTGCTTCGATTGCAAGACACCGAGGAAGTGATTCTTGCGCTATTGGAGAAAAAGAAAACGCTCACGCTTTCTGAACAAAAGGCGTTGGAACGGCGTATCTTGCAACTCACGATGGATTATCTTTATCTCACAGCACGCCTCACCCATAGCTATGAACGGCTCACCGATGCTTGTGAGCGGATGCGCAAATATGGACTCTTCCCGCTGCCCAATAAGCATTACACCAAGAAATATTCGCTTTTCAGAAACCTCATCAATTATAGTTGGGGGCGAAAGGTGATCCTAGCAACAATGTTGAAATGAAGATTTTATTATTGGGCGAATATAGCAATGTGCACCACACGCTGGCCTTAGGTTTTCGCGCTTTGGGGCATCGGGTGGTGGTGGTCTCGAATGGGGATTTCTGGAAAAACTATCCACGCGATGTGGATGTGAGTCGACATCCAGGGGCTTTGAGCGGCTTGCGACTTTATGCAAAACTTTTAAGGTTGTTGCCTCAGTGGCGCGGATTTGACATAGTGCAGCTCATCAATCCCATGTTTTTTGAGTTGAAAGCCGAGCGTCTTTTTTTCTTCTATCGTTATTTGCGCCGCCACAATAGGTGTGTTATCTTGGGCGCATTCGGCATGGATTATTATTGGGTGCACGAGAATATCACGCGCTTTCCGTTGCGCTACAGCGATTTTAATATCGGGAATGCACTTCGCAAGGATGCTGAGGCGCAACGTCATATCGCGGAATGGAGCGGAACGGCGAAAGCTGCACTCAACCAATATATTGCCCAGGATTGCGACTTAATCATAGCAGGGCTTTATGAATACTGGGTGTGCTATCAACCGCTTTATCCTCAAAAAACGGTTTTCTGTCCGTTGCCCATCATCCCAAAAGCCGTTCGCCCAGCTCCTGTTTCGGGTGCTTTGAAGGCTTTTATCGGCATTAATCAGGCGCGCAGTGCTTACAAAGGAACCGACCGCATGTTGCGCGTAGCCGAGCAATTGCAGTGTGATTTTCCACAGCAATTCAGTCTGCGTGTGGCGCGTGATATGCCTTTTGCACAATATGTGGCAGCCATGCAGCCATGCGATTTGCTTTTCGACCAACTTTATAGCTACACACCCGCCATGAATGCCTTGGAGGCCATGAGTTATGGTGTAGTTTGTGTGGGCGGAGGCGAACCTGAGAGTTATGAGCTATTAGGTGAGAAGCTGTTGCGTCCGGTAATCAATGTGCAGCCCGACGAGGAAAATTGCTATCAGCAGCTCATGCCATTTATCCAGCATCCCGAACGACTCAATGCGTTGAAACAGCAAAGTATAGATTATGTAAAAGCTCACCATGATTATATAAAGGTGGCACAACAATATCTTCATTGTTATGGGCAGGCACTCCACAATTAAGATTCTCTACACAACCGACATTCACGGCAGCTTTTTTCCTTATGATTTTATTGAGCGAAAGCCGTGCACAGGCAGTCTTGCGCGGGCTGCAAGCTACATCAAAGCCCAACGTGCACGCTACGGGGAACGGTTGTTGTTGCTCGATGGGGGAGATGTGTTGCAAGGTCAGCCCACCTGTTATTACAGCAATTTCGTGGCACCAGATCAGCCAAACATGGCGGCGCGCGTGCTCAACGAATTGGGATATGATGCGCAGGCCATAGGCAATCACGACATTGAAACGGGCCATGCGGTTTACGATAAATATATCCGTGAGGCAAACTACGCTGTGTTGGCGGCTAATGTTGTGGATGCACGGACTGGCGAACCTTATTTTAAACCTTACGCAATATTTGTTGTCGATGGCGTGCACATTGCGGTTATCGGTATGCTCACAGCTGCGATTCCCTATTGGTTACACGAGAGTTTGTGGCAGGGCATGCAGTTTCAAAGCATTGCCTCGTGTTTGCAAAGATGGGTTCATCATGTGCGCAGCTGCGAGCAGGCAGATTTTGTTGTAGGGCTATTTCATTCGGGATATGTGGGTGGAATAGCGGATGCACATTATCCTGAGAATGAAGTGCAGGCCGTTGCACAGCAGACAATAGGAATAGATCTCATTCTCTTCGGGCACGACCACCAGCAAAAGCAGGAAGTAGTTGGTCATGCAGATGGTTCGTTTACCACGCTGCTCAACCCTTCGAGCAATGTTCATTTGATGGCTGAAGCTACGCTTGACATAGAAATTAGTGAGGGGAAAGTGCAGAAAGTTGATTGCACGGCGCAGCTTGTTTCGCTCGAAAAACAACCGCTCGACAATGACTTTATGCAACATTTTGCTACCGATAAGCAGCAGGTGGAAAGCTACACGCAGCAAGTTGTTGGCCGCACCACCCATGCTTTGCGCACGCGAGACAGCTTCTTCTGTTCGTCACGCTTCAGCGATTTTATTCACGATGTACAGCTGGCTGCCGCTCCGGCCACACTCTCATTCAATGCGCCGCTGAAGTTTGACGCAGTCATTGCGCCGGGCGATATTCATGTTTACGACCTGTTTAATCTTTACACTTACGAAAACCAACTGTATGTGTTGCGCTTAACAGGGCAAGAAATCAAGCAATTTTTGGAGTACAGTTATGCCCTTTGGACACAGACGATGCATGAACCTACAGACCATCTCATGCGCATGGAGCAGGGGAGTGATGGGCATTGGCGGTGGCAGAACTTAGCATTTAATTTCGACACGGTGGCCGGCATTGATTATGAAGTCGATGTGCGGCAACCTGTCGGACAGAAAATCAACATCCTTCGGTTGAGCAATGGGGCTCCTTTCATGCTCAATCAAAGCTATCGTGTGGCAATGAACAGCTATCGCGGCAATGGTGGAGGTGAGTTGCTGACACGCGGTGCGGGCATTTCCTTCGAAGAACTTCCACAGCGCATTGTGTGGATGAGCAGTAAAGACCAGCGCCAAATCATTATGGATTACATCCATGCAAAAGGTACAATAGCGGCAGAACCCCACAACAACTGGCAATTTGTGCCCAAAGCGTGGGCTGAACCAGCCATTGCAGCCGATAAACGATTGTTGTTTCCAGGCAGTCATGGGTGATGATTCTGAGGAGGATAATCCCGTGATTAGAATCATGCTTACGCCAAGCATACAAAAAAGGCAGCCCAAGCGGACTGCCTTTTGATGTGGATAGCGCAAAATTGCGTTATTCCGAAATCTTCACTACTTTATAATCGCGTTTGCCCGTAGGCCAAATGCCTTTCACAATCAGCACGGGATCTTGGCTGGTCGACGCGCTCTTCACAAGCTCCTGCAAATCGTTGAGGGTCTTGAGGGGCGTGTCGTTGGCATATTGCATGATGAAACCGGTGTCAATGCCGCTGTCTTTGATTGCACCTTTGCCCACTTTCGTCACTTCCAAACCAACGTTGATGTTGAATTCCTTCTTCTGTTGCTCGGTCACGGGACGGAAACTTGCGCCTAACACATCGAGGTCGGCAGTCTTAATCACTTTGGTGTTGCCCTGTGCATTTTTCAATACGACCGACTTGCTGTGCTTGGCCTTGTTGTGCAAGTAGGTGAGATTTACTTGTTCGCCCGGACGTTTCTTCGACAGCAGTTCCTGCAACTCAGACATCTTCGTTACCTTTTTGCCATCAACAGCCACAATCACGTCGCCTTTCTTGATGCCGGCAGCTTCGGCCGAACTGCCTTCAACCACTTCGGCCACATAAACTCCTTCGTTGGTGCCCAAGTCAACCTCTTTCTTCTCTTCTTTCTGCGCGTTGATATAGTTCAGCACATCGCCGCCGCGGATGCCCAGCACAGCACGTTGTACGGTGCCATATTGCTTGAGGTCTTCCACCACTTTGGTCATGATGGTTGTGGGAATAGCGAAACCGTAGCCACTGTAAGCTCCCGTTTGCGAATAGAGCATGGCATTGATGCCCACCAATTCGCCTTGCGCATTAACCAAGGCACCGCCCGAGTTGCCGGGATTGATGGCCGCATCGGTTTGAATGAAGCTCGAAATCTGCGGACCGTTGCTGCCGTCGCCGCCCATGGAGCGTGCCTTGGCACTCACGATACCTGCTGTGACAGTGGAGCTGAGGTTGTAGGGGTTGCCCACAGCCAGCACCCATTCACCCACCTTCAGTTTGTCGCTGTCGCCAATGGGAAGCGTGGGCAGGTTCTTGCCGTTGATTTTGATGAGCGCTAAATCGGTCTGCGGATCGGTTCCGATGATGCGTGCCGAATATTCGCGGTTGTCGTTGAGCGTCACGGTGAGCTCGTCGGCACCATTCACCACGTGGTTATTGGTCACGATGTAGCCGTCGCTGCTGATGATGACACCACTGCCCGTAGCCTCCTTTTTAGGTGTCTGCACTTTGCGACGCTGCGAACCTCCGCCTTGGTTGGGATTACCAAAGAAGCCGAAGGGATCGAAGAAACCTCCAAAGGGGTCGTCGTCGGCCTCAACGGTTTGCACTTTTGAATTTTGCACAAACTTGATGTGCACCACTGCGGGAAGTGCTTTCTCGGCTGCATAAGTTAAATCGATGGGCTGCCCTTGGGCTACAGCTGCAACCTCGGGTGCTGCATTTGCTTTGATAAATGCACCTGCAGAGAGGCCTAAAGCCGCTACGCACAGGGCGCTGAAAAGATATTTACTATTCATTCTCATAACAATGTAAGTTTAATGTTTCAATATTTTGTTTTGTTTTTATTTGGTTGCAAATATACAACCAAAATCATTTATCAAAGTCGATTTCCTTAAATCTTTATTCGCATTTAACACTTTTCGTTAATGGTTTAACTCATCTTAAACGTAAAAATTATGCTGGTGACGGTCATTGGAGGCCATACCGCCGCATTTTCGGTCATCGTTGTTGTTATCGCCTTTCCCCATTTTCTCCGATGGCGCAGTGCCGATGGTCACCGGTGTTTGGTTACATTCGTGCCAACCTGAGTAAGTAGCAGTAGCGATGAAATTGCAGCTACAATCACTTTTTCTATCCAAGATTTTGCACTTTCGCTAAAAGTTTATACCTTTGCGACCGATGTTCGTTTTCAAAGCAACAAGAATGAATAGAATAGCAACAAAATATAGTGTAAGTTTTAACATCTTTTATTTGGTAGAACCAAATAAAAGTGTAAACACACACACACACACACACACACACACACACACACACACACATTCTAACAACTGTCTAAGTCTCTGTACTAAGGCGATAGCGGTGCGCCCGGCGCGGGTGTCGGTCCGCCCTTTCAAGCATCTGCAAGGAGCTTTCAAAGCTCTTTGCAGATGCTTTTTCGTGTGTGTAACTGAATATGTGAAGCAAGAAATCAATAGTAGTAAATATAATCATTTAAACAAAACAAAAAATGAAGAAAAAAATGTATGAAACGCCTGCATGTACAATAATTCCGTTAGCAACGGAGTACGCGTTATTAACAAAAAGCCCCGTGGCACGTCCCGGTGGCGGTGGTGAAACAGGTCACAAAGGCAGCGTCAGCGTAGGTGATTTTGAAGATGGCGGCAGTGAAGAAGTCGAAGACGAAGATTAAACGACATGCACAGTCCATCGCAAGTAGTAAACAACAAAACGAAAAACGAAGATGAAACATACATTTCGAAAACAACACTTTAGCAGCCTGTGCAATGGCAGTCTGTTGCTCGTCCTCGGTGCGACCCTTCTATTCGGTGCTTGTGCCGACGATGACTTAACCACTGACAAGCCTGGCAAACACACCGGCACGACGGTAGCTTTCAATGTGAGCGATGCCCAAATGGAATCCTTGGCACAGGCCGGCGCAAGGGCATAACCCGCGGTTTGAGCCCACAGCCCCTCTCGTCGGCCGACCTTGCCCCACGAAAACTTGAAGCTACGGGCAGTAATCCTCACGACTTCTGCCTGATTGAGTCGACTGTCGACGGCATCAACCCCGTGAAACCGGCCGAAGGAACACGCGCCGAAATCATCAAGACGGCCACCCTCGGCAATTTCTCGTCCATCGGCTATCGCGCGGCAAATTCGACAGCTGCAGCCAATCCTAACACCGCGCTGTTGTGGTTTCATGGTGAAAAGACCAATCCCGATGGTACGTTAAATCATCGCTACGATTGGGATTGGCCCGTCAACGTCTACGGTCGTTTCTATGCCGTCTATCCCGAAGCTACACCAGCAAACAAAATCACGCTTTCGCCGAGCAATTATGCGCAAGTACCCTATATTGACTTCGAAGTTAATCAAGATGTGATGAGTCAAGTAGACTTGATGACAGCCTGCTCGGGCGAAGTGCACTACATCCATGGCAACGACCCCACAAGCAACCTCAAGTTCCGCCATGCCTTGGCTGCTGTGAAGTTTTCCATTGGTAGCAACCTCTCACCCATCACCATTACAAAGATTGAGCTGACCAATGTGAAGTATAAAGGTCGTTATCGCCTGCCCAATCAGGCCGATGGCAGCGATGCCACTTGGACTTCGGTTGACAATGCCACCACCATGATGACGCTTGATAACATTAGCCTGAACGCAGCAGAAATGCCCAACACGATGTTGGCTGGTGCGCTCGACCCCGACCCCAACAACCACAACCGCGCTGGTCGGGAGAATTACACCTTCTTGATGATTCCACAAACGATGCCGGCCAAGACAGCTACTAATGCTATCAAGGCCATTCTCCATTACAAAGAAGGTGGGCTCGATAAGACCATTAGCTTTCCCTTGACTGGTGAATGGAAAGCCAATACCACGATGGAATATAAACTCTCTCAAAAGAACTCCTCGTGGGGCTATCAATTAACCCTTGCAGATAATAACAAGACCTTCGATTATCAGGGCACCGCTTTGGGAAGTGCACAGTTCCAAGTGAAGAGCTATCGCGAAGGTGGCGCTACACAGCAGCCCGTTCCTTGGAAGATTTCAAAATACGAAGAGTGGGACTATACCCTCAATGGCGGCATCGGCGGCTGGATAGACCGTGGCACCACGAAGCCCGATTGGCTTGGCGACATCACCGACCATGGCAATGGTGGAACAGCAGCTGAAGCTTGTAACACCGCTGTGAAAGCCGCTCCTGTTACCGACCAACTCGCCGCTTACAACCAAGTGCTCAAAGATGCCACACCCAAAGGAACGGCCACCAATCCCTACAACTTGGCCAATCCCGGTGGAAATGGCTCTATGATGAATATAGAAGAGAGTGCCAACTGTTATCTCATCTCTGCTCCCGGCCATTATTGCATCCCATTGGTTTATGGTAATTCCTATAAAAATGGCATCATTAAAGGAAACGCTTTCCGGTCGACACAGCCTGCTGGTACCCCCTATTTGCTGAAGACCTTAAAAGATCATCGGGATATGGACATGGCCGGGGCAAGAATTAGTGCGCAACTGCACTTACCTTGATGGTGCTTCAATTGTTTGGATGGATCAACCCAATCTGATACGCAGTTCTTCTTTAAGCGTTGTTAATGATATTCCAACTAATCTTGGCTCCATGGATTTTTTGGAGTTTGAGGTGAAGAAAGGAGACATTTGCAATGGTAATGCTGTTATAGCCGTTAAACTCGGCAACACCATTGTTTGGTCGTGGCACTTGTGGTTCGACCATGCCGACGCATTGGACAAGATTCCGTGTAAGAACTACGGCGGCATCACCTATAAATTTACGCGTAACACACTGGGACAAGTATATTCCAAATATGAGGCAACATCCTACGACAAACCTCGCAAGGCACGTCTCACCATTGAACAGCAAGCAGGCAACGGTGGTGTCAGAGCTTCTGCACCGCTCGTAATCATGCAAAATCCGGAAAATAAAAAAGAAATGGCAGCCACATTCTATCAGTTTGGGCGCAAGGATGCCCTGCCCGGTACAGATGCCATTACAGAGGGTAACTATTCTTTCGATGGCACCCCTGGTGGCCATTCTATAGGTTATGCCATCCAGCATCCTGAGAAGATGTTTGCGCCTGCCGGGACTGGAACTTACTCTGATGACTGGTGTAACGCCACTTATTTGAACCTCTGGTCGATGGACAATACTGTAACTGGCTTCAATGACGCCGCTGTCGTCAAGACCATCTACGACCCATGTCCTGCCGGTTTCCACATGCCGGCATCCAACGCCTTCACTGGCTTCGCGACCACTGGTAACAATACCTTCACGCAATCCGAGTTCAATGTCAGCGGTGCCTGGGACTACGGTTGGCACTTCAACAACAAAATCAGCAGTCCTGACGCCACTGTATATTTCCCCGCTTTGGGTTATCGCGAATGGAGCTTCGGTATGCTGTACGGCATGGGCGCCGGCGGCTGCTATTGGTCGGCCGTCCCGAACAACACGGCCCGCGGTTGCTACCTGAGTTTTGGCAACTATTTCGTGGCCCCGATGGTCAACGACGGACGGGCAGCTGTGTACTCTGTCCGCCCGGTAGCAGATAATTAAACGAGAGATGATGTTGATGTGGAATCATGCTAATATGGAAATGGCTGTCCGGAGGTTCGGACAGGCGTTCCCCAAACAGGATGGAGCTAACCCGTGTTCCGGCCAGGCGTTCCCCAAACAGGATGGAGCTAACCCGTGTTCCGGACAGGCGTTCCCCAAACAGGATGGAGCTAACCCGTATTCCGGACGGTCGTTCCCCAAACGGGATGGAGCTGTCCCGTATTCCGGTCAGCCGTTCCCCGAACGGGATGGAACTGTAACGTGTTCTGGCCAGTCGTTTCCCGAACGGGATGGCGCTGTAACGTGTTCCGGCCAGCCATTTCCCGAACGGATGGCGCTGTAACGTGTTCCGGCCAGCCATTTCCCGAACGGATGGCGCTGTAACGTGTTTCGGACGGTCGTTCCCCGAACAGGATGGAGCTGTCCCGTATTCCGGACAGCCGTTCCCCAAAGAAGAACCTATGGGCCGAGGGTGGTTCGGCCTTCATTCATAATCAAAAAAAAAAATTAATCACGATGAAGAAAATCAAAGGTATTGACTTGCGAGGCCTGAACAACGGCGCGCATTTTCAGTTTATGAAAGCGGTGACCGAGCAGTTGGCCACGGAAACGGAAATCAACAAAAATGCGGTGGCCAAAGCGGCTGTCGAGGTGTTGGCGGCGAAGTTTAAGGCGGAAGACGAGTGTCTGTCGATTTCGCAGAAAAATGCGGAGAGCGATGCCATCGCCGAGAACGATGCGTTGCGCGACGCCCTGTTTATGGGCTACAAAAAGGCGGTGGGGAGCTACGTCAAGTTCCCCGTGGCGAGAAGGCTAAGGCCTCGAAAACGCTGATGCAGCGCATCAAGGATTACAAGATTGACCCCGACATGCAGTTGGAGCGCGAGACGGGGCTCATTACCAACTTGGTGGCCGACTGCGAAGGCAAGGATGCGGCGGCGGTGGCGTTGCTGAACCTGACGGATTATGTGGCGCAGCTCAAAGCGGCCAACGCGAAGGTGGAGTCGCTCATTAAGGCGCGCAGCATGGCCAAGGCTCCGCAGGTGGCTGGGGCGCTGAAACAGGCGCGGCGTGCGTCGGACGAGGCCTATCGGCGTGTGGCCGAGGTGCTCAACGCATTGGTATCGTTGGGTATGGCCGAAGGTTTCGACACGTTTATCCTATACCTCAACGAAACCATCACGCGCTATGAGCAGGAGGTGCTGCCGAAGAAAAAGCCTTCGGACGATAAGAAGCCGGGCGACGGTAAACCTGGCGATGGGAAGAAACCGGGTGACGGTAAGCCGGGCGACGGCGGGAAGACTCCCGATGGCAAGAAGCCGGGCGGTGATGCTGCAAAGCCGGGTGATGGTGGCGACGGCAAGGATAAACCGGGTGACGGCAAGGATAAGCCGGGCGGCAAAGGTCAGGGCGATGCTACGGTGACGCCGAAAGAATAACTTGTTTTAAAGCAAATGGCGTCATCCACGCGACGCCCAAAGAATAATTTGTTTTAAAATAAATGACGTCATCCACGGTGACACCGAAATCATAACGATACACACACTTTTTTATTTTAAGAATGGGGCGGGAGTGCGCGATGCATTTCCGCCCCCGATGTGTGTGTAAATGTATAACGGAGTTTGGTAGGGGCGGTGCCTGTGTGCCCGCCCGTGTCGCCCTGCAAGGGCGCATCCGTCGTTCATCCCCCGCGCACAATGCGTGTATTTTACGTGTGGGACGGTTGATTTCGTTTGGGGTGAATTGCGCATGGACGGAATTTTGTTTGTGTGGGATTGCGTGGAAAAATATGATGGAGGTTGGTAGGGGCGGCGCTGTGTGCCCGCCCGTGTCGCCCTGCAAGGGCGCATCCATCGGTTATTCCCCCGCGCACAATGCGTGTATTTTTGGTATGGAAACGCCGCTACGCGGACGTTCGGGCGGGCACGCAGGCGCCGCCCCTACGGCTTCGTTTGGGTGGATTGCGCATGGACGGTTGCTATCGTTTGGGTGGATTGTGTGTAAATGGTTATTTTGTTTGTATGGGATTATGTGGAAAAATATGATGGAGATTGGTAGGGGCGGTGCCTATGTGCCCGCCCGTGTCACCCCACAAGGGCGCATTTTCCGTTAAATCCTCGTGTGTAAATGGATGTGGGGAAATCAAGCCTGTAGGTGTTGTACTTTTGTCAGCCCAGGGTTGATTGAGCGTAGCGAAATCTACCCTGGGTAAAGTCGTGGAGAGGAACCTATGCCATCGGTATTGTACTTTTTAAAATCAATTTTCGTGTGGGGAAATCATTCGCGAATAATCTATTCGCCGCGTGTGGTAATGATGTGTGATGAGAAAAAGTACAACCCCCAAGGGGGTAGCCTCCTCGCTTGCATCATTACCCAGGGTAGGCTGCGTTGCACTTGCCAACCCTGCGCTATCGAAAGTATAACCCCGATGGGGTAATGGCACACCGCATGGTTTAGTGGAGGTTGGTAGGGGCGGAGCCTGTGTGCCCGCCTGCGTCGCCCCACGAGGGTACATCCATCGTTCATCCCCCGCGCATAATGCGTGTGTTTTTGGTATGGAAACGCCGCTACGCGGACGTTCGGGCGGGCACGCAGGCACCGCCCCTACGGTTTCGTTTGGGCAGATTGCGTGTAGCGGTTGATACCGTTTGGGTGGATTATGTGTGGGACGGTTGGTTTCGTTTGGGTGGATTGCGTGCGGGTGGTTTTGTTTGTTTGTTGGGAAAACGGTGCACATGAACCAACACCATCGGTGTTGTACTTTTTTCAGCCCAGGGTTGATTGAGCGCAGCGAAATCTACCCTGGGTAAAGTCGTGGAGGGGAACCTATGCCATCGGCATTGTACTTTTTAAAATCAATTTTCATGTGGGGAAATCATTCATTCGGCACTGTGTGATGATGATGTGCGATGAAAAAAGTACAACCCCCAAGGGGGTAGCCTCCTCGCTTGCATCATTCATTACCCAGGGCAGGCTGCGTTGCACTTGCCAACCCTGCGCTATCAAAAGTATAACCGCGATGCGGTAATGGCACACCGCATGGTTTGGTGGAGTTGGGTAGGGGCGGTGCCTGTGTGCCCGCCCGTGTCGCCCCACAAGGGCGCATCCATCGTTCAATTCCCCGCACACAATGCGTGTGTTTTTGGTATGGAAACGCCGCTTAGCGAACGTTCGGGCGGGCACGCAGGCACGCAGGCAACCGTCCCTACGCCATGACGAAATTCAGGATAAACAGGATGGCCAGGATGAGGAGCGTGATGTTGAGCCGCTTGTATTGTGTGGTGCAGAGCTTCAAGATGACATAGCACAGGATGCCGAGATAGATGCCATCGGCAATCGAATAGCAAAGCACCATCGTAATCATGGTGATGAACGCGGGGAAGGCCTCGCTCACCTCGCCTAAATCGAGCTGTTTCACACTGTCGAGCATCAACACACCCACCATCACCAAGGCGCCGCTGGTGGCTGCGCTGGGAATGAGCATGAAGAGGGGTGAGAGGAATAGGGCGATGAGAAACAGCATGCCCACGAAGGCCGATGTGAGGCCGCTTTTGCCACCTTCGGCGATGCCCGATGCACTTTCAACGTAGGTGGTGAGGGTGCTCGAACCGAGGAAAGCGCCGCAAGTGGTTCCGATGGCATCGCTCATCATGGCTTCTTTCATTTTGGGAATGGTGCCGTCGGCTTTCACGATGCCTATTTTATAGGCCAGCCCACGAGTGTGCCCACGGTGTCGAAGATGTTGACCATCAGGAGCGACACAACCACCATGGCTGTTTTGAGGGTGAAGAGACTTGAGAAATCGAATTGACAAAAGATGGGCTGATGGATTGGGGCATGCTTATGGGCGACCAGCCTGTGGGAATCTGCGTCACGCCCAATGGAATGCCGGCCAAGGTGGTGAGGATGATGCTCAGAAAAAGGGCGCCCTTCACTTTGCGTGCCATGAGCACGCCACTCAACACAATGCCGATGACGCCCACGATGGCCGTCGGCGTGAATTTGCCTAAACTCACGTAGGTGGCGGTGTTGGGCACAATGATTTCGGCATTCTTTAGTCCGATGAAGGCAATAAACATGCCGATGCCGGCCGAGATGGCGTAGCGCAGGTTTTGCGGAATGGCGTTGAGAATGTGTTCGCGCACGTTGAGGAAGGTGATGAGCAGAAAAATAAGTCCTTCGGCCAGCATGATGGCTAATGCCTCGCGCCACGAATAGCCCATGGTTTGGCACAGCGTGAAGGCGAAAAAGGCGTTGAGTCCCATGCTGGGTGCTTGGGCAAAAGGCAGTTTGGCCATCACCGCCAAGAGCAGCGTAGCAATGGCCGAAGCGATAGCTGTGGCCGTGAAAAGCGCGCCTTTATCCATGCCGGTGTTGCTGAGAATCGAAGGATTGACGGCCAGAATGTAGCACATCGTAAGGAAAGTGGTGGCACCGGCGATGAGCTCGGTACGCAGATTCTTTGACTTGGCATCGAAGCCTAAAACTTTTTGTAAGAACATGCGGATAGAATTTGTGAATGAAAAGCGGTGTGATGTTTTTATATTGAAAAAATGTGGGGCGCACAAGCTGTGCACCCCTCTTGCTTTGAGCGTGGGTTATAGAATTCCCAACTTGCCCATGATGATTAACGATCCTATGCCTAAAACCAATGTGATAACCCCTGTCACGGTGCCCACTTTGAGCATTTCGTTCTGCTTCACAAGACCTGTGGAGAAAGCGATAGCATTTGGGGGCGTGCTGATGGGCAGACACATGGCAGCGCTGGCTGCGATGGCGATGCCGATGAGCACGGTCGAGGTGCCGCCGATAGTACCTAACGCACCGCCCATTCCTTTGCAAACGACGGCTAAGATGGGCACTAAGAGTGCGGCAGTGGCAGTGTTCGAGATGAAGTTGCTCAGCACAAAACAGATGATGCAGGCGATAATCAGAATCACAAATGGGTTCCAGCTTGCAAATGGAATACTCTTGATGGCATTCTCGGCCAGCCCGGTTTCGTTCATTGCATTGCCTAAAGCAAATCCACCGGCTACCATCCAAATGACCGACCAATCGATTTCTTGCAAATCTTTGGCATTAATCACGCCCGTGAAGGCAAACACGGCAATGGGCAGCATGGCCACGGTGTTGGCATTCACGCCAAACCAATCCTTGCCTTTCACCCACAAGAAGATGGTCAGGATGAAAGTCACAGCTACCACGATGGTGCGCCAGTTATGTGACACGTGCCCATTGATCTCTAATTGAATTGTCTTTTGCGTGAAAGGGAAGAAATGAAGGATGACGCGCCATGCGATAATGAGCAACACAAGTACCAGCGGCACCATGATCATCATCCATTCGGGGAAAGAAATGCCGAGGTTCAAGCCTGCCGGGTCGTTGAGATATTTCAATGCAAACACATTGGGAGGCGTACCGATTGGCGTACCCATGCCGCCAAGGTTGGCGCCTACGGGAATAGCCATGGTCAATGCAATGCGACCTTTTCCACTGGCCGGCAACGCCTTGAAAACGGGTGTGAGGAAGGTGAGCATCATGGCTGCTGTGGCCGTATTGGAGATGAACATCGAAAAGATGCCCGTGATGAGCAAAAAGCCCAAGAGCACGTGCTCGCTCCGTTCGCCAAAAGGCTTGATGAGCGTACGTGCCATCAACACATCTAAGCCGCTTTTCGTGGCTGCAATGGCCAACACAAATCCACCAAGGAAGAGGATGATGGTGGGATCGGCAAAGCAAGCCATCACACCCACGTGATCGAGCATCTTGCCATATTGGTCTTCCGTTCCTTGGAAATAGCTGAACGACGAATCGCTCACACAAAAGAGCATCACAAAGATAATGGTGATAGAAGTGGCCCACGCCGGGATGGCTTCGGTTATCCACAGCAGAATCGCCATCACGAAAATGGCGATTACACGTTGTTGAACGACGGTGAGCCCCTCGATTCCAAAGAAGTGAGCGGGTAGGTTCCACACGATTACAGTTAAAAGGGCTGTAATCGCAAACATCAGAAATTTTCTCACATGAAAATCTCCTGACAAAACTGATTTGATTGAATCTTGCATATCAAAGTTTTTATGGGTTAACACTGCTGTTTAAATCGTAGGCAAATGTACTATATTTTTATGATACGAGCAAAACTTTGTATTCTTTTTCGTGGTTGCCCTATTCTTTTTTGAAGTGTACCCTATAATAAAGGATGTGAGATGTGCGGAATGTCCTTTTTTGCAAGAGCGGGTGTCGTTCTCCCATATACAACTTGTTCAGCGCAGAACACATGGTGATTGCATGCGAAAATGTGGCTTGACGCATCATAAAAATACATTTTGAGTATTGTTTTCTTCAGCTTTTGTTGTAACTTTGCGCTCGCAATTGGTTCACAACCGAGTTTTGATTAAAAGGGAATAAGGTGAGAGTCCTTAACAGTCCCGCTGCTGTAATCGGTATTGTTGAAGAAGCGTATGCCACTGACATTGGGTCGGGAAGGTGTTTCTTCGAAAACCGAAAAGTCAGAAGACCTGCCATTGCCTGTGAAGTACTTGCTTGTTTCGAGGAAAGCAACGTAAGTCGTTTTTTAAAAAAGATTGTAAAAGCGATGCATAAACGCATAGGAATGCTTGCTGCACTGTGGGCTATGAGCTATTTCAGTAGTTTGGCTGCTGCGCCTATGATAACTACCGACACCCTTGTCGCTAAAGAGTTGCAGGGTGTTGAGATTGTTGAAACACCGCGTACCCGAGAAATTCAAAGCAATGTGCCTCTGCGTATTTGGAATAGCAGCGATTTGTTGCAGCGTGGGGTCACAGATCTTTCGGATGTGCTGCAACGTATACCGGGCACCAATTTGCGTGATTATGGTGGTGCGGGCAGCATGAAGACATTAGGTGTACGCGGATTCGGGGCAGCGCACACAGGTGTGAAGTTCAACGGTGTGATGCTTAATGAGAGTCAAACGGGTGCTGTCGATTTGTCGCGCTACACGCTGAATAATGTGGGTGTGTTGCAATTATCGGTGGGCGATGATCAAGATGTTTTAGTCTCGGCTCGACAGCTTGTATCGGTAGCCGTACTCTCAATCGAAACCTTGCGTGCCACATTTGACAATCAGCAACCGCATCTATCAACGCAGTTGCGATTTGGTTCGTTTGGTTTGATCAATCCCTTTCTCCGCTATGAGCAGGCACTCAATCAGCGATTTGCACTTTCAGCCTCGGGTGAATATACCTATTATGAGGGCAACTATCCTTTTTTGTTGCGCAATGGAATTTTTATAACGCACGAACGTCGCACACATAATCGAATGAACGAAGGACGAGGACAATTTGATTTCGCTTGGAAAGTGGGGCAGAATGGGCGGCTAAATGGTACACTTTTCTATCATAATAGCTATAAATTGTTGCCTGGAATGGTACACTTTTATTCAGCATTGAGTGGTGAGAAGTTGCACGAAGGAAATGCCTTTGCACAGTTGCAATGGCAGCAAAGTTCGGATGATGGCCGGTGGCGTGTGCGCATGCAAGGTAAATGGAATTGGTTTGCCACCCACTATCGTGACGAGTTAGCTACGGGAAACGTGCACGATGCCGATTACAATCAGCGTGAGGCTTACATTTCTGGAGCAGTGAGCTATCAGGTGGCAACGCAAGTATTTGTGAGCTATGCTGCCGATTATTTCTTCAACAACCTCAGCGGTAGCCTCAATACCGATGTCCGTCCCTATAGACATAGTCTGTTACAGAGCCTAACAGGGAAATATATGCTACCGCGCTTCACCGCCATAGCACGTTTGTTGTTGTCGGTCTATGATAATGGTGCGCACCGAGGCACTGCGAGTAAAGATGCACAAAAATTGTCGCCATCAGTGTCGTTGTCGTGGCAAGTGTTACCTGCAGAGCAGTTCTATCTGCGAGCAGCCTATAAAAACATCTTCCGTATGCCCACGTTCAACGAAAACTATTTCTATCATTTCGGCAGTCCCATGCTGAAGCCTGAAACGACGCAGCAATACACATTGGGACTCACCTGGCAACACCAGCTGACGCGTATGTGGCAGGCTTTATTTACGCTTGATGGTTACATGAATCGTGTGGGCAATCAAATCGTGGCGGTACCCTACAATATGTTTGTTTGGACCAACATTAATCTTGGCAAAGTGAACTCAAATGGCTTGGAGCTCACCACGCAGCAAACACTTTCGCTTACACCTCGGCAACAATTTATGTTCTATGCAAGCTATAGTTTTCAACATACAGTGAACCGTACGGATGTAACGACCGATTCCTACAACAAGCAAATTGCCTATATTCCCAAACACACGACAGCAGCATCGCTCACTTGGCGCAATCCGTGGGTCAATCTGTCGGTCACCGCCACCGGCATGAGCCGACGCTGGGCCACGCATGCACATTATGATGGAACGGATTTAAATGGCTTTTGGAATGTGGGGTTTTCGGTACATCGCACCTTTCCTCTGCACAAGGCTGTGCTTATGGTGCGCGGCGATGTAAAAAACCTGTTCGGACAGCAATATGAGTTTGTGGCCAACTATCCCATGCCCCGCATCAACTATCAATTCACAATGAATTATCAATTTTAATATTTAAATATTTACACAATGAAGAAAATTTTATTCTCATTCGCAACCCTTTTCTTGGGGGCATTGACTTTTGTTTCATGTAGCAACGATGATGACATTCAACCCGCTGACCCCATCACAATCAGTAATGGTGCCTTTGTAGTTTGCGAAGGAAACCTGGGAAGTAAAATCCCCGGTTCAGTGAGCTATCTTGATTATAGAACAGGATTTGTTGCCAACAACACTTTTTTGCAAGTAAATGGTCGAGTGCTTGGTGGAACGGTTAATCACGCGTTAATTTATGGCAGTAAGATTTATTTCGTTTCAACCGATGATAACACCATTGAGGTGACCGATCGTAACTTGCGTTCCATCAAGCAGGTGAAGACCACTGACCTCTTAGGCAAAAAGAAAGGTATAAATCCGCGTCATTTGGTGGCCGACGGCGGACGCATTTACTTCACCACGTATGGCAAGTGTTTGGCAGCGATAGATACTGTCGCTTTCTCGTTGAAAGACAGTATTCAGGTGGGCGATCATCCCGAAGGATTTACTGTGGCTAATGGAAAAGTGCTGGTGGCCAATTCTTATTATGGCACAGGCAAAGGGACAATCTCTATCGTAGATTTTGCGCGTCACACCTCTGTAGAGAAGAAGGTTGAAGGCATTTATAATCCGCAAGACATGTATGTGGTTGGAAATGATATCTATGTGCTTGATTGGGGAAAGTATGGAGATGCCTCTCAAAACTATGCACAGATTGAGGCCGGTTTAAAACAGGTGGTGGCCAAGAATGGCAAAGACGTTGCCGAAACGGTTGTCGCTAATGCTACGCAAGCAACTCTTTATCGTCAACAGTTCTACACCATCAATGCGCCTTATGGTGCAGGCAAAGTGGCGTATGGCGTTTATCAAGTGGCAACAAAGAAAACGACGGCGTTGAATATCGCTGTTGATTCGCCAAAGTCAATAGCTGTCGACCCTCAAACCGGAAATCTCTTCATAACGTCTTATACGATGCAAGGCGGCTGGCCCGCTTATAGTAAACCCGGCTATTTGCAAATGTATAGTGCTACGGGGAAGAAGTTGAATAGATACAACGTGGGTGTTGGTCCTTCAACCATTCTATTCAACACCGAAGTACATTAAGGCCGGATGAAGAGCCCACTTGTTTTCATAGCCTTTGTCTGTGGTATCTTTTGTGCTTGTAATGGTGCTGCAACAAGCAACGCCACTTATGAGGGCGACACCCTTGCATTGCGCTATGCCCAACAGCTTTCACTCGTTCAGTATAAGGGTTATGTACAAGCCACATTGGCCAATCCTTGGAAGAAAGGTGCCGTGCTACATAGTTATGTGCTCGTTCCCAAAGGTAGAGTGGGAGATAGTCTGTTGCAGCACGATGCACAGTTGCAGACGATGGAAGCTACGGTGGTGCGCACGCCCATTGCGCATGCGGTGGTTTTCACCACGTCGCATTGCGCACTGCTTTACGATTTGCACGCGCAGCAGGCACTTAGCGGTGTATGCGATTTAGCCTATATCAATCTGTCCGACGTGCAGCGGCGAGCTAAATTACCGGCCCGAAACACGGCAAAGGTGGTGGATTGCGGCAGCAGTATGCAACCCGATGTAGAGCGCATCATGCAGTTGCATCCTGAGGCTTTGTTGGTGTCGCCGTTTGAGCAAAGCGGTGGTTTCGGCAAGTTGGCAACTTTAAATATCCCCATCATCGAAACTGCCGACTACATGGAGACCTCGGCACTTGGACGAGCCGAATGGATGAAGTTCTATGGTTTGCTTTTCGGACGGGCACAGCAAGCGGACACTTTGTTTGCACAGGTCGACAGCAACTATCACGCTTTGATGGGCAAGGCACAGCAGACAAGAGAAAAGGTCTCGGCGTTTACCGAGCGCAAGATGGGCAGTGTCTGGTATGTTCCGGGTGGACGGAGCACCATTGCACAGCTGTTGCGCGATGCACGGGTGACTTATCCTTTCGCTGATGATATCCATGCTGGCAGTCTTGCGCTATCGTTTGAAACGGTGCTCAATGAGGCTGGAAATAGTGATATTTGGCTTATCAAATACAACCATCAGCCCAACACACGGCAAGCGTTGTTAGCCGAGGATGCGAGCTATGCACAGTTTAAAGCCTTTCGGCAGGGAAAGGTCTTTGGCTGTGACTGTACCGCAGTTCCCTATTATGAAGAGGTGGACTTTCATCCCGACAGGTTGCTGAATGACATCGTGCAGATTGCCCATCCAACGCTAACTGGCCTGGCGCCATTGCGTTACTATCATCGCATGAAATAATCTCGGCACATGAAAAAAACTATCTTTTATTTCGTGGCGCTGATGCTCGGCATCGTGGTTTTATTCTTGGGCAATTTGCTGGTGGGTAGTGTCACGATTCCGTTGCACGATGCGTTGCAGCTGCTTTTCTCGCTAAATAATAGCGCTGCCCGACAACAAATCATGGTGGAACATCCTGCATGGAACTACATTTTGTGGGCCAATCGGTTGCCGCAAGCATTCACGGCTGTGTTGGCAGGTTCCTCACTGTCTGTGTGTGGCTTATTGCTGCAAACCACCTTTCGCAACCCGTTAGCCAGTCCCGGTGTTTTCGGTGTGACGAGCGGTGCGGGATTAGGGGTAGCGTTAGTGATGCTTTTGTTGGGCGGCGATGTGCTTGCTGCCCACTTTAACCTCATGGGATTTATAGCCGTGTTGTTGGCAGCTTTTGCAGGAGCCATGCTCGTGACGATGCTTATCTTTGCCTTCTCATGGTTTATAAAAAGCAGTGTCATGTTGCTCATCGTGGGTATCATGGTGGGCTATTTATCGGGAGCCGCCATCTCATTGCTCAACTTCTTTGCCAATGGTGAGGCCGTGAAGTCCTACGTGATTTGGGGAATGGGCGATTTCGGAAGCGTGTCGCCAACCTATTTGCCCGCCTATGCAGCAGTGGTCGGTGTGGCACTTATGCTCACGATGGCATTGGCGAAGCCTCTCAATGCGTTGTTGTTGGGCGAGGACTATGCGGCCAACTTAGGCGTGAATGTCCGGCAAACACGTCACACGTTGTTGCTGCTCACAGGACTCCTCACGGCTGTGACCACAGCTTTCTGTGGACCTATCGCTTTCATCGGTTTGGCCGTTCCCCATTTGGCCTGCCTCCTTTTGACAACCGACAACCATCGCCTTTTGCTCCCTGCCACCATGGTCATGGGGGCGTTTGTGGCCTTATTATGTTGTTTGTTGTGCCATGTTTGGGGCAGTCGCGGCATCATTCCGCTCAACGCGGTCACACCGCTCATCGGTGCGCCGGTTGTGATTTATGTAATTCTAAAAAACAGATAAAGAATATGGTTGTGTATACGAAACGCGGCGATGGCGGCGAAACCTCTTTGGGAAACGGTTTGCGCGTAGCCAAAGATGACGTGCGGATTGAAACAAACGGTGAGCTCGACGAGCTGACCTCGCTCCTGGGAATTGTTACCGAGTATGCCGCGCATGACGCGGTGCTGCAGCAGCAGTTGATGGACGTGCAACAGCTCTTGATGCTACTGATGGCTCATGTTGCCGACGACACGCGCACGGTTGACAACGCTGCGTTCGAGGTGAAAGTCCGTGAAATGGAGCGTTATATTGATGCAAATAGTCCGCGCCATGCCTTTTGCTTTGTGCGTCCCGGAGGCAATTTGCTCACTGCCCACCTACATTATGCACGTGCCAAAACGCGCACTTGTGAGCGCCGCCTGTGGAGTTTGCAGCGCACGCAGCCTATCCCTTCATGTTGCCTGCAATTTATCAATCGGCTGAGCGACTTTTTGTATGTTGCCGCTTTGCAAGCCCGATAAAAGCCACCGGCGACATACAAGAGCTGCTTCAAATCGTGTAAACGCGGGCACATGCATATTTTTCGCTGCATTGTTTGCCACTTCCAACAAAACTTTATAACTTTGCACCCGATGTTCGTTGTGAACATCATTAAAACAATAACTTGTGTCGGTGTAAAAATGAAGACAGAAAATAAAAATATTTCGACTTTTAACATCTTTTATTTGGTCAATCCAAATAAAAGTGTAACACACACACACACACACACACACACACACACATTCTAACAACGGTCTAAGTCTCTGTACTAAGGCGATAGCGGTGCGCCCGGCGCGGGTGTCGGTCCGCCGTTTCAAGCATCTGCAAGGAGCTTTCAAAGTTCTTTGCAGATGCTTTTTCGTGTGTGTAATTGAACCTGTGAAGCAAGAAATCAATAGTAGTAAATATAATCATTTAAACAGAACAAAAAATGAAGAAAAAATGGTATGAAACGCCTGCATGTACGGTCATCCACCTCGCGACCGAGCACTATTTGTTGGGCGAAAGTGGCCCCAAGGCACGACCGGGCGGTGACAACGGTGGTAGCGTCACGATTGAAAATCCCAGCGAAGATAATGAAGATGCCAACCTCTCGGGCGCCAAGCGCTGGGGTGGCGAATGGGAAGAAGAAGACTAAGTTTGCAAATGCAATGAGTAAGTAACGATTTAAAAAGCGAATCAATGAAAAGAAAATTTTTAGATAACCACAGCCTGCGGCACGCCCTTCCGTTTGCTGCCGCCTGCTTCACAGTCGGCCTCACGCTGTTTGCCTGTGCCGACAAGGATGTAGAAACCAACGACAACAATGGCAAAGCGCTTGTGACGTTCAACGTTTCGGCGGTACAGTCTAAAGCGCAAGACCAAGCAAAATCCGCTGCTAAAGCTGGCCTGCCGATGACGCGCACCGCGTTTGCTAACCAGTTGGCGCTGCAAAATCTTGCACCCGAAGACCTCACGATGCAGAAACTGCCCGTGCAAGGCGCTGCAGCAAGTAGCGACATCTGCTTGATTGAGACCACTGTGCCCGGCCTGCCCTCGCAATGGGAAGACGACGCGCCGACCCGTGCGAACATCACAACCATGCCCACGATGCAGAACTTTTCGACCACGGCCTTCTATGGCTATTCCGATACGAGCCTTGCCCCTTGGTTTTATGATAAGGATACGAAGAAAGACGGCACGCTCGTTACCCCGATTTATTGGGATTGGGTGAAAACCCACGCTTGCTTCTATGCGGTTTATCCCAAGCCCGACAATAGCAAGATAAAGCTTTCGCCAGAAGGCTACACGAGTACGCCCTATGTGGATTTCGAAGTAGAACCCAATGTGAAGAACCAAAAAGATTTGATGACGGCTTGCTCGGGCAATGTACACACCGATATTGGTGCCATGAGTGCCACAGCACCACGCACCGACCTCACTTTCCGCCATGCGCTCACAGCGGTGCGTTTCAAGGTAGGGCAAAACCTATCGTGGAACAAAACGATTACAAAGGTGGAGATTATCGGAGCAAAGAGCAAAGGCAGATATACTTTGCCCACCGACAAAACGGTTACCGGTGCGTGGAATCCTGCCTCGCTTTCCACACCCGCAACGTTTACGTTGGGTGGTGACGGTACGGTGAGCGTGAGCACATCAGCGGCGGTGAACAATGTTATCATGGGTAACAGTGGCGACAATTTTGTGTTCTATATGATACCGCAGTCATTGGCCGGCGTCAGCGTGAAAATCTATTTTGCAGATGCGACTCCACCCATTGCGGTCAATCTCACCGGCACGTGGAAGCCCGGAACGACAAAGACATACGCCTTGTCGCAGAACACCTCGAGCTGGCAATATGAGCTGACCGTTACACCACCTGCAGCTGCCGAATATAATGCCACTTCAACGGGTAACTATACCATTCAAAGTTACCGTAAAGACGGCGCAATTCAGAAGCCTGTACCTTGGAAAGTGGTGGGCTATAGTACAGACGGTGGCCTGACATGGTCAAACAATAAACCGGCATGGTTTACGGGATTGACGAAAACGAGTGGAGATGGCAGCACTACAGGGGAAATTGGCCAGGCAACCTTGCAGCCCGAAGTGCTTACAGACAAACTTGCACTGATGAATGCTGCCCTTAAACAGAACCCTCAAGGGGATGCTTCTGATTACTACGACCTTTCCCTACACGATGTAAAAGGCAATGTTACACCACGTAACACGGCTAACTGCTATGTCATTTCCCATCCAGGCTACTATAAAATTCCGCTGGTTTATGGTAATGCCATTACGAATGGTAGCACTAATACCAATGCCTACACCTATACTGGCAGTCCAACAGCCCCCAAAATCGCCTTTGTATTGAAGAACTTCAAAGATCATAACGACCAAGACATCACCAACCCTTGGATTACACAAAGTAATGGAGGCGTGAATGCACCCGACGGAGCAAAACTTGTGTGGGCCGATGAAAGCGGACTTGTAACCAACCTTGCCGTGGCAGGTAGCGGCACCAATGCTTTTGTGCAGTTCGAAGTGCCCGCAGCCAACATCAAAAATGGCAATGCTGTGATTGCAGTAACGAGAAATGGCACAGTGGTATGGTCATGGCATTTGTGGTTTACCCACGATGATGCGCTCAATACCATCAACTGCACGAACTTCCAAGGTGTAGACTACAAGTTTACTGAAGAGACGCTCGGTATGAAATATACCACTTGGACAGGAACTATTTATACTTCACCACGTAGCATCAAGGTAAAGGTTGTGCAGAGCTATGGACAAGGATTGCCCATGATGCCTAAGGAGGGTGTTATCACCATTACGCAAAAGCCAAATGTTGTTTCACGTAAGGGCTTTGCTACATTTTATCAGTTTGGGCGCAAGGATGCTTTCCCTGGAACGGATGCAGGCTTATTTGGAACTTTCAACCAAAATGCTGGCGGCGGCATATCCATTCCGAACAGTATTCAGCATCCCGAGAATTTCTACACTTACGGCCCATCTTGGTATAACAATCCTCCTACCGGCTACTCTTGGTATAACTTATGGTCGGCCAACAATACCACAACCGACGGGAACGACAATGCCGTGGTTAAGACCGTTTACGATCCTAGTCCAGCAGGATTCAAACTACCGGCATCAAATGCTTTCTCAGGCTTTACTAAAACAGGTAGCAATGCAAGTGCCCCGGCAGACTTCAACGTTTCTAAGCCATGGGATTATGGTTGGAACTTCAACAATAGGATTACCGCTCCTGATGCCTTGGTCTATTTTGCCGCTTTGGGTTTCCGCTATAGCAGTGATGGCGTGCTGAGCTCTGTGGGTACCTACGGTTGCTATTGGTCAGCTATTCGGGATAACACTGATCGCGGCTGCCGCCTGAACTTCACGAATTCTTTCGTACAACCGAGGGTCAACAGCTACCGAGCAACAGGTTACAGCATCCGACCAATGGCAGACTATTAAAAGGAGGAATGAACAATGGGAAATGATATAAGAGCAAGGGTAGTGGCCGTGCCTGTGTGCCGGCCAGCGCGCCCCGCAAGGGCGCAGCCATCGTTAAATCCTCGTGTATGATACGTGATGCGCAAATATATTTTTCGGATGGAAACGCCGCTGCGCGGACGTTCGGGCGGGCACACAGGCACCGCCCCTACCATTCCAAACACACATCGACGTTCCGCAAAGGTGAAAACAAAAATTTTAATGCTCGCAGTAACGCTGCAAACGATGAAATGCAAAAATATTATTCCCGCGCCGCGCGGCGATGATAAAACGCAAAAAACAATGCTCGCAGTAACGCTGCAAGCGATAAAATGCAAAAAACAATGCTCGCAGTAACGCTGCAAGCGATAAAATGCAAAAAACAATGCTCGCAGTAACGCTGCAAGCGATAAAACGCAAAAAACAATGTTCGCAGTAACGCTGCAAGCGCCAAAACGCAAAAAACAGTGCTCGCAGTGACGCTGCAAGCGCCAAAACGCAAAAAACAGTGCTCGCAGTAACGCTGCAAGCGATAAAACGCAAAAAACAGTGCTCGCAGTAATGCTGCAAACGCCAAAATGCAAAAAACAATGCTCGCAGTAACGCTGCAAGCACTGAAACGCAAAAAACAATGCTCGCAGTAACGCTGCGAGCATTGAAATGCAAAAATAACAACGATCAAAGAACAATTTTTTTTATTTAATACATTAAAAGCATTTCATGATGATTGATATCCAAAAAGTTGATTTAGTGGGCATGAACAACGGTGCGCACTACGAATTTATGAAAGTGGTGAACGACCGTTTCGCAGCGGAGACAACACTGAGTACGAATGCTTCGGCGAAAAAGGCGATGGAGGCGTTGGCTGCCGCGTTGAAGGAGGAGGATCGCTGTCTGGTGATTTCGCGTCGGAACCTTATCACGGACGACATCCGCGCAGCCGACAAGACGCGCGACGACATTTTCCGTTCGCTGCGCAAAGCGATTAATGGGTTCACGGATGCGCCCGTGGCCGATGTGGCGAAAGCGGGAAAGGTGCTGAAGCAGTGTGTGGCCGATTATGCCATCAACCCTGCGATGCAGTTGGACCGCGAAACGGGCTTGCTGCACAATTTCATCGCCGATTTGGAAACAAAGCATGCTGCCGAGGTGGCAAAGTTGGGGCTCACGCTCTATGTTGCACCGCTGAAGGAGGCCAACGCCAAGGTGGAGCAGTTTATCGTCGACCGCACCACGGCACAATCGGCCGTCATTGCCGGCGAATTGCGCGCAGCACGTTTGGCCACCGATGCCGCCTATCGCCACCTCGTGAAGTTCGTCAATGCGTTGGCGATGGTCTCGGGCACTACCGATTACGATGCGTTGGCCAAGTTCCTCAACGAGCACATTGACCGTTTCAAACATGAGGTGTTGCCGAAGAAAAAGAAGGGTGGCAAAAAGCCGTCGGATGGCGAAAAGAAGCCTGGTGACGGGAAGAAACCCGGAGACGGCGGAAAAACACCCGATGGCAAGAAGCCGGGCGGTGATGCTGCAAAGCCAGGTGACGGTGGCGATGGTAAGGATAAACCGGGTGGCAAAGGTCAGGGCGATGCCACGGTGACACCCAAAGAATAACTTGTTTCAAAATAAATGGCGTCATCCACGGGACACCCAAAGAATAATTTGTTTTAAACAAATGGCGTTATCCGCGGTGATGCTGAAAGAATAATTTGTTTAAACAAATGACGCATCCACGGTGGCGCCGAAATCATAACGATACACACACTTTTTTATTTTGAGTTATGGGGGCGGGAGTGCGCGATGCATTTCCGCCCCCGAGTGTTGTGTGGATTGTTTACGCGTTTCGTTTGGGTGGATTGTGCGTGGGTGGTTGATGTCGTTGGGGGGATTGCGCGTGAATGTATAACGGAGATTGGTAGGGGCGGTGCCTGTGTGCCCGCCCGTGTCGCCATGCAAGGGCGCATCCATCGTTCATCCCCGCGTACAATACGTGTATTTTTTTGTATGGAAACGCCGCTGCGCAGACGTTCGGGCGGGCACACAGGCACCGCCCCTACGGTTCGTTTGGGTGGATTGCGCGTGAATGTAGAATGGCATTTGGGCAGATTGCGTGTGGAACAGTTGGTGTCGCTGTGGAAGATTGTGCGTAAATGGTTATTTTGTTTGTGTGGAATTGTGCGGAAAAATATGATGGAGATTGGTAGGGGCGGTGCCTATGTGCCCGCCCGTGTCGCCCCACAAGGGCGCATCCATCGTTAAAATCCCCGCGCACAATGCGTATATTTTTGGTATGGAAACGCCGCTACGTGGACGTTCGGGCGGGCACGCAGGCACCGCCCCTACAGTTTCGTTTGGGCGGGAGTGCGCGATGCATTTCCGCCCCCGATGTGTTGTGTGGGTGCAGGCCGTGCTGGTGGATAAGGGTAGGACTGCGGCAACTTTTTTTAGACACTACTGAAAAATCGCCATAAGAAAAGAGCGCAAGCTTGTTTATCAGCATGCGCTCTTTCCTGCTTACCTCCGAACTTGCGTTAGGCGGTGAAATAATTCTTAAAGCGTTCGAAAATGGTTCGTTTCGTCTCACTATCTCCCTTGAAATTGTCGCTGTCCTTCAGTTTCTCAATGACCTGCTTCTCGGCTTTGTCGAGCGTCTTGGGAACATAAACGCTGAGGTTCACCACCAAGTCGCCCATTTCGTCGCCATAACCCTGTACGGCGGGCAGTCCTTTGTGCCGCAGACGCAACGTTTTTCCGGGCTGTGTGCCGGGCTCAATCTTAATTTTCACTTTGCCTCCGTCAATGGTTGGGATTTCAGCTTCTCCGCCTAAGGCTGCCATGGGGAAATCGAGCAACAGGTTATAAATGACATCTTGCCCATCGCGCACGAAGGTGTCGTTGGGCTGTTCCTCGATGAGCACTTGGATGTTGCCCGGGATACCATTGTGCATGCCTGCATTGCCCTTTCCCGGAACGTTGACAATCATACCCTCGGCAACGCCTGCGGGGATTTTGATTTCAACTACTTCTTCGCCTTTGACAACGCCCGTACCGCCACATTCCTTGCATTTGTTCTTGATGATGGTGCCTTCGCCATGGCATTCAGGGCATTCGGTCTGCGTTTGCATCATGCCCAACATGGTGCGTACGGTGCGAACCACAGCTCCGCGCCCACCACAGGTAGGACATGTCTCGCTTCCACTTCCGGCTTCGGCACCAGAGCCATGACAATGGCTGCAAGTGATGTCCTTGCGCACTTTGAATTTCTTTGTGACGCCTGTGAGTACCTCTTGAAGAGAGAGGGTTACCTTGAGGCGGAGGTCGTTGCCACGATATTGCGGGCGTTGATGTTGTCCATTGGCAAAGCCGCCAAATCCTGCATGTCCCCCAAAGATGTCGCCAAAAGCAGAGAAGATGTCGTCCATATCCATTCCGCTACCGCCGAAGCCACCAGCTTGTGCACCTGCAAAGCCAAACTGGTCGTATTGCTGGCGCTTTTGTTGGTCGCGCAACACATCATAGGCCTCGGCAGCCTCTTTAAATTTTTCTTCTGCGTTCTTGTCGCCGGGATTGCGGTCGGGATGATACTTGATAGCTATTTTGCGGTAGGCTAATTTTATCTCTTCGTCCGTAGCTGTGCGTGCAACGCCCAGCACCTCGTAGTAATCTCGTTTTTCTGCCATAATGTATCTAACCTTTATTGTCCAACGGCTACTTTGGCATGCCGAATGACCTCGTCGTTCATCGTGTAGCCTGTTTGCACACAATCAATCACCTTACCTTTGTTTTCATCACCCATGCCGGGAACCATAGCGACAGCTTCGTGATAGTCGGTGTTGAAGTCAGCCTTTTGGGTGTCGATTTTTTTCACCCCCATGCCTTCTAAGGTTTTGATAAACTTGTTGAATATCATTTGCATGCCGGCTTTTACAGCTTCAACGTCGGTGCTGCCATCTTCCAAGGCACGTTCGAAATCGTCGAGCACAGGTAGGATGGCCGTGACCGTTTTCTTACCGCCATTTAAGATTAAATCGGACTTCTCTTTTGTTGTGCGTTTGCGGAAATTATCAAATTCGGCAATCGTGCGCAGCAATTGATCCTTAAGTTTTTCGTTCTCTTGCTGCAATTTCTCTAAAGGACTTAACTTATCTTCTTTCTCCCTTTCGTCATATTTGTCAGTTGGAGCTGACGACTTGTCAGTCTTTTCTGTCTGTTGTTTATCCTCTGCTTTCGCCTTGTTTGCGGCTTCTTTTGAGAGGTTTTCAAAGTCTGTCATATTGTTTGTTTTATTTATTTGTTATTTTGTGCATCAATGCAAATGGCATGCCAAAGCATTGTAGACAAAATGGATGTACAAGGCGTACATCCACTGGTTGATTGCTGCACAATTTGCACGGCGTACAATTAATTCTTTATTGATACATTTTTGCACGTTGTACTTTGATTCCTTCGTCATGAATATATTCGTCGTAGGGCATGAGCTTATCGATTGTGCCATTGGGTGTAAGTTCGATGATGCGATCGGCCACGGTTTCGATAAATTCATGGTCGTGACTCGAGAAAAGGATATTGCCCTTGAATTGCGTGAGGTTGTTGTTAAACGCCTGAATACTCTCCAAGTCTAAGTGGTTAGTGGGAGTGTCTAAAATGAGGCAATTCGCATTTTGTAGTTGCATGCGTGCAATCATACAGCGCATTTTCTCACCACCTGAAAGTACATTAACCTTTTTGAGGATTTCTTCGCCACTAAAGAGCATACGTCCTAAATAGCCTTTCATCATCACTTCGTTACCTACGCCATATTGGCTGAGCCAATCGATGAGATTTAAATCGCAGTTGAAAAACGCCGTATTGTCGAGTGGAAGATAAGCCGTGGTTATGGTCACTCCCCATTTGAATGTGCCGGCGTCAGGGGTTCGGTTATTGTTGATGATTTCAAAAAGCGCTGTCATGGCTTTGGGGTTGTGGCTTAGAAACACAACCTTTTGACCTTTTTCAATATTGAAATTCACACGATCGAAGAGCACGTCCCCATCTGCATCAACAGCTTTCAAATCCTCGACTTCGAGAATTTGATTGCCCGGTTCACGTTCCATCTGGAAGATAATACCCGGATATTTTCGACTTGAAGGCTTAATTTCTTCCACATTTAATTTCTCCAACATCTTTTTGCGTGAGGTGGTCTGCTTGCTCTTAGCCACATTAGCCGAGAAGCGACGAATAAACTCTTCTAATTGTTTCTTCTTCTCTTCGGCTTTCATCTTTTGATTTTGTGCCTGACGCAATGCTAATTGCGAACTTTCATACCAGAACGAATAGTTCCCTGCAAACACTGTAACTTTTCCAAAGTCGATATCGATGGTTTGTGTGGAAACGGCATCAAGGAAGTGACGGTCGTGACTCACAACGAGTACAGTCTGGTTCTCATCAATTTCCCCTAAATAATCTTCCAACCATTCTACGGTGTCTAAATCGAGGTCGTTAGTAGGCTCATCAAGCAGCAAATTATCAGGTTTTCCAAATAGGGCTTTGGCTAACATGACCCGCACCTTCTCTGTGTTGCTTAATTCTCCCACGATCTTTTGGTGTAAGTCTTCCAAAACACCTAAATTCTGCAGTAATTGTGCGGCTTCACTCTCAGCCTCCCAGCCATTCATCTCGGCGAACTTTTCTTCTAATTCAGCAGCGCGGTTACCGTCTTCTTCGGTCATTTCTTCTTTACTGTAGAGACGTTCACGCTCTTTCATGTTTTCCCAAAGGGGGTGATGACCCATGAGTACAGTGTCAAGCACTTTGAACTCATCGTATTTGAAGTGATCCTGTTCCAAGACAGAAAGGCGCTCGCCGGGTCCTAATTCCACCGTCCCATGATTTGGCTCGAGTTCACCGCTAATAGCTTTGAGTAGCGTTGACTTTCCCGCTCCATTAGCCCCAATGACACCATAGATGTTGCCTCGAGTGAATTTAATATTTACATCTTTGTATAGTACTCTCTTTCCAAATTGGATTGCAAGATTGGTGAGTGTTATCATCTTCTTTATAATCTTAATAATGAATTAATTGGCTGCAAAGGTAAGCAAAATTATTCAGAAAACAAAAACGAGACGTAGCCTTGGGAAGCTAAGTCTCGTCTTCTTTTTCCATCGAAAGAAATTATATGCCTAATTTCTTTCTAATATCTTTGGGTACGGCGTTTACATTAACCATAAAGTCCATGGTGTTATTTGCAATATAGTTTTTGGTCATATACCACATTCCTTTATAATCGCCAACTTCACCCCATGAGTTCTTAACCATATAATACTCTTTTCCATTCTGATCTTTTGCGATACCGTAGATGAGCATACCATGGTCATCGGTCAGTTCCCAATTATCGAAACGTTCTTGGCGTAATTTCTGTGTAGGCGTTACCTCAGGTACAGTGCAACCTAATGAGTCGAGCACATTTTTCTTTTCAGCACGTGTCAGCTTCAACCAATGCGCCATATCACTTCCACTTAGGCTCTGTGCTTTTTTTGAATCAATAGAGTAAGCCAACCCATCACGTGTAAATCCGGGTTCTGAAACATCACCTCCCCAAGCAATGGTGTAGCCATTCATTACAGCATTATCAATGATGCGCATCATATCATCGAGAGGAAGGTTCCATGAGAGTGGATTGCGCCAGTTGTCTTGTACCTCAACAGCGAAAGCAGTATAAAAAGGATGGTGCGTGTAGCTTGTGAAGCTTACATAATCATCAGGGTTAATCTCCAAACTTTGTGCAAAGGTTTGCGGAGTATAACTCTTTCCTTGATAGGTAAATCTATCAGGGCATTTACCTAAGTATGCGTCTAAAATACCTTGCAGCGCCACCTTCCATTGTGGAGAAAGCTTGTCGCTCTTTGTTTTGGCGATGGCTTGTACGTAGGGTGTCATGACTGCGAAGAATTCATTGAAATTGTTCAAAGAATCGCCATAGAGTGTGCCTGGAAGAGGCATGGCTTCTTCTGGGCACATGCCATAATGCTTTAAGCAATAGATGGGATCATAAGCGCTTCCGCCTTGTGCGAATTGTGCATCACCATGCATACGTACCACCTGAATAGCACGATCCAAATATGTCTTATTTGCAACAAAGGCCTCGCAGAGGTCATACGTTTTGCCCGTTTTCTTTAATATCTCAGCTTCTAAGAAGCTCAATGTGGAATAGTCCCAGCAGGTGCCACTGCGACTTTGGTTCTTAACACTTGTAATTTTGTTCTCTTTGATGGTGGTAAAGACTGGTTTGTTGGCATTCTTTTTATTGTCTTTCTTCTCTTGGGCCTGTGCACCGAAAGCTACAAGTGCAGCAAGCGCCATAACTAAAACTTTTTTCATTTATTCGAATTATAATGTTTATATTAAAATTGCAATTATTTGTTGTTTATTCTGCGCGATGTGCGGCCATAAACTCTTCGACGTCTTTTGGATGATAGGGTATGCGCTGTGCACCGATAAAGCGGCAACCTTGAGGCGTGATGAGCACATCGTCTTCAATTCGGATGCCACCAAAATCTTTATAGCTCTCAATCTTGTCGAAGTTTAGGAAGGCTGCACAATGCTGTTTGGCTTTCCATTCATCAATCAAGGCCGGAATGAAATAAATGCCGGGCTCGTCGGTCACAACGAAACCTTCTTCTAATCGGCGACCCATGCGCAGATTATTCGTACCGAATTGCGTGAGGTTTGGTCGAGTTTCCTCGTCAAATCCCACATTGATTTGGTCTAAATTCTCCATATCATGCACATCCATACCCATCATGTGGCCTAAACCATGTGGCATGAATAGCGCGTGCGCACCAGCTTGAACGGCGGCTTCTGTGTCGCCTTTAGTGAGACCTAATTCCTTTAATCTGTCGAACATCAATCGACAAACGGCAAAGTGGACATCGGCATAGCGAACGCCAGGCTTGGCCACTTCTAAGGTGTAGTCGTGGCAAGCTTCCACAATGGAATAGATTTCGAACTGCCGCTGTGAGAATTTTCCGGAGACAGGCATCGTGCGGGTGTTGTCACTACAATAATTGTTGATGGTTTCAGCTCCCGCATCGCAGAGCGCTAAGCGTCCGGCCTCGAGCTTATTCATTGATGGATTGCCGTGCAAAATCTCACCATGTTGCGTGTAGATGGTGGGGAAGCTCACCATTGCTCCATACGAGTTTGCGATGCCATCGACTTGTCCGCCCACAAATTTTTCGGTTACTCCAGGACGCGTCAGGCGCATGGCTGTGGTATGCATTTCGTAGCCAATGACGGCAGCGCGTTCCAACTCTTCAATTTCTTGGGGCTCTTTCACGGAGCGCATTTTCACCACAGCCCGAATTAAATCCATGCTTGCATCCTCTTTCTGTTGTGTGGGATGGATTCCAAGGAGATCGAAAATCTGAATTTTAATATCGTGTCGATAGGGCGGGAGAAAATGAATCTTGCGGTGCGTGCGCAGTGCCTCATTGCAGATGAGCTTCAGATGCTTCATGGGTAATGTTTCATCGGCGCCGCATTGTTGCGCCATATCGTGCATGCTTTGAACAGAGCCATACCACACGATATCCTCAATGTCGATATCGTTTCCAATCAAGATGTCGCGGTTATTATCGATGTCGATAACACCTACCAGTCCATCGCGTTGCAAACCGAAATAATAGAGGAACGACGAATCCTGACGGAAAGGGTAGTAACCGTTATTGGGAAAATTAACTGGCGACTCATTGTTGCCAAAAAAAATGACGACACCTTCGTTAACGAGTTTCTTGAGTTCATTGCGTCGTCTTACGTAAGTAGCTGTATCAAACATTTTTGTTTTCATTGATTTGGCTACAAAGTTATATATTTTTCGCCTAAAAGTTCTATCTTTGCAATAAAATTACGCTTAAAGCTATAAATTTATTAGTTAGCGATGGAAATCAATCATCAAACGGGATTAGTTTTGGAAGGTGGCGGCATGCGTGGCGTGTTCACAAGTGGGGTGCTCGATGCCTTGATGAAGCATGCCATTTATTTTCGTTATGTGGTGGCCGTTTCGGCAGGCGCGTGCAACGGCATGAGCTATGTAAGCCGGCAACCCCGACGTGCGCGCATTGCCAACATCGACTATCTGTCGCGCTACCACTACATCGGTTTGCGCCATTTGGCTCAGCAGGGGTGCATTTTCGACCGCGATTTGCTCTATAACAAGTTTCCCAACCAGCTCATCCCCGTAGATTTCGACGAGTATTTTCAGCACGCCGACACATTCGAAGTGGTGACAACGAACTGTCTCACGGGGCGTGCGATGTATCTCACCGAAACACAATCGCGCCAGCGTGCCATCGACATTCTACGCGCCTCGAGCAGCCTGCCCTACGTGAGTAGCATTGTGATGGTGGATGGCATCCCCATGCTCGACGGAGGAATTGTCGACAGTATCCCCGTGGCGCGTGCCATTTCGCAAGGACACGCCACCAACGTGGTGGTGCTCACGCGCAATAAAGGTTGGCGCGACACGAGTCCCGATCTCAAGCAACCGCGCTTTGTCTATCGTCAGTATCCCCGTTTGCGCTTAGCCTTGAGTCGTCGGCACGAGGTTTATAACCAGCAAATCGATTTGGTAGACCGGTTGGAAGCTGAAGGCAAAATCGTTTGCATCCGCCCCATTCGCCCCTTGGAAGTGGGGCGCATGGAGATTGATGTTGAGAAGTTGGAACGGCTTTATCAGGAGGGCTTCGATTTGGGTGAAGCCTTCGCACAGCAATATTTTGTGTAACGTTCTGGAAAACACGTTAGTTACAGCGTATCTAATCTGTTTTCAAGAAAAAATACATTAGTTACAGCGTATCTAATCCGTTTCAGCGAAAAAACATGTTAGTTACAGTGTATCTAATTCGTTTCAACGAAAAAACACGTTAGTTACAGCGTATCTAATCTGTTTCCGAGAAAAAACGCGTTAGTTACAGCGTATCTAGTCTGTTTTCAAGAAAAAATGCGTTAGTCCC
>NZ_BAJQ01000016.1 GCF_000613785.1 Segatella oulorum JCM 14966
GTAAGAGTAACCTGTTGGAGGACTATTATACCAACTGGAGCCCCATGTGTAGAAAGTCTCGGGATGCTGGATACCGTTCGTGACGGACATATTATCACCTCCGTCCTTGTTGAACGAACCGTCGGGAGTGGTATCGGTGCCGGGGAAGGCATCCTTGCGCCCGAACTGATAGAACGTGCTATAGCCTTGCCGCGCGTTACCCGGATTCTGCGTAATAGTGATGTAGGCAAACTGTTTCACGCCGCCATTGGCAACGGTCTGCTCCACCTTCACCCTGACCTTGCGGGGAGCGGAATAGGTAGAAACTTTCAAAGCGGTGTATTTCCAGCCAAGCGTTTCCTGTGTGAACTTGTATTCATGGTTTTGAAAGTTTGTGCAGGTGACGGTGTTGAGCGCATCCTGCGGAGCAAACCACAGATGCCACGACCACACCACCGTGCCGCCCTTGGTGACGGCAATCACGGCGTTGCCGTTCTTGATGGCTGATGCGGGAACTTCAAACTTCACGAAGGCATTGGTGCCACTGCCTGTTAAACCAAGATGGGTTACAAGCCCGCTCTCATCGGCCCAGACTACCTTGGCATTATCGGGCGCGTTGGCCCCACTATTGCTTTGCGTAATCCAAGGGTCGGTGATATCCTGACCGGCGTGGTCCTTGAAATGCCGGAGGATGTAAGTACCACTGTTAGAGGTCTGATAAGATTTGGTATTGGTTATACCGTTCTTGATGGCATTGCCATAGACCAGCGGGATGCAATAGTGTCCCGGGGCAGAAATGAGATAACAGTTGGCGGTCTCTTCAATATGATTTTTTGTACCATTACCACCGGGATTGGCCAAGTTGTAGGGATTGCCGGCCGATCCTTTGGGCGTGGCATTCTTCAGTACTTGGTTGTAAGCGGCAAGTTTATCACTAACAGCAGGTTTCACTGCGGTGTTGCCTACTTCTGCTGCTGTGCCACCATTGCCATGATCGGTGAGGTCGCCGAGCCAATCGGGCTTGGTTTCCCCTTTATCTACCAGCCTCCTGTGCCACCATTGAGCGTATAGTCCCATTCTTCATATTTGGAAATCTTCCAAGCTACGGGCTGCTGTGTAGTGCCACTATGGCGATAGCTGGTTACTTTAAAAGCAATGTTACTACTCGTTTCATTACCTTGATAATCGTATGCCTTATTTTCATCGGCAAGCGTAAAAGTATAGCCCCAGCTCGAATTCCTTTGCGAGAGTTTATATTCTTTTGTCACGCCGGCCTTCCATTCGCCTGTGAGTGGGATAGTGATAGTTTTGGTCGTAGCACCGTCTTGGTAATAAATAACGGCTTTGATAGCATTGGCAGCCGTCTTGGCCGGCATCGTTTGTGGAATCATCAAGAATGTGTAATTCTCACGACCGGTGCGATTGTGATGATTAGGGTCGGGGTCGAGCGCACCGGCCAACATAGTATTGGGCATTTCGGCTGCGTTCATGTTAATGTTATCAAGCGTCATCGTGGTGGTGGCGTTGTCCGAAGTCCAAGTGGCACCGCTGCCATCGGCCTGATTGGACAGGCGATAACGACCTTTATACTTCACGTTGGTCAGCTCAATCTTTGTAATGGTGACGGGTGAGAGGTTGCTGCCGATGGAGAACTTCACAGCCGCCAAGGCATGCGTGAACTTGAGGTTGCTCGTGGGGTCGTTGCCATGGATGTAGTGCACTTCGCCCGAGCAAGCTGTCATCAAGTCCACTTGGTCAACAACATTGCTCTTCACCTCAAAATCAACATAAGGCACCTGCGCCAAGCTGCTCGGCGAGAGTGTGATGCCATTGGCTGCTATAGCCTCGGGCGACACAGCATAGAAGCGACCAAAAACATTCACCGGCCAGTCCCAATCGTAACGGCGTTGCAACGTGCCATCGGGATTGGTCTTCTCACCATGAAACCACAACAATGCCGTGCTCGGATTAGCTGCGGCAGCTGAACTTGCCGCACGATAGCCGATGGACGAGAAATTGCCGAGGGTGGCCGTCTTGATGATTTCGGCACGCGTTCCTTCGGCCGGTTTCACGGGGTTGATGCCTTCGACAGTCGATTCAATCAGGCAGAAGTCGTGAGGATTACTGCCCGTAGCTTCAAGTTTGCGTGGGGCAAGGTCGTCCGACAAGAGGGGCTGCGGGCTCAAACCACGGGTTATGCCCTTGGCACCGGCTTGTGCCAAGGCCTCCATTTGAGCGTCGCTCACATTGAAGGCTACCGTCGTGCCGGTGTGCTTGCCGGGCTGTTCGTTGGCCAAATCGTCGTCGGCACAAGCACCGAATAGAAAGGTTGCACCGAGGACAAGCAACAGACTGCCATTGCACAGGCTGCTAAAGTGTTGTTTTCGAAATGTATGTTTCATCTTCTTTTTTCGTTTTGTTGTTTACTACTTGCGATGGACTGTGCACGCCGTTTAATCTTCATCTTCGACTTCTTCGCTGCCGCCATCTTCAAAATCACCTACGCTGACGCTGCCTTTGTGACCTGTTTCACCGCCGCCACCGGGACGTGCCACGGGGCTTTTCGTCAATAACAAATACTCTGTTGCCAACGGAATGACCGTGCACACAGGTGTTTCATACAATTTTTTCTTCATTTTGCTAAAACTATTTATATGTTACGAATAATGCTTTCGATGTTTTTGCACACAAAATCTGTTCATTTATGCACGCAAAAAGGGTATGCAAAAAGTTTATAAAAAACTTCTTGCACACCCTTTGTTTATAAGTGATTATGTTGTATATTACGCGCGCGTCGCGCGTACCTTTAGATTGGTCTCGCTCCTGTGTGTGTGTGTTACACAATTATTTGGATTGACCAAATAAATGGCATAAAAAGATGCAAAGAATTTTGAATTTCTTTGCAACGTCTGTATGCTATATGTAACCAACTTTACGTTCATGGGCGCAAAGGTATAAACTTTTACGAAGAACGACAAATAAAACGGCTGGATTTTTTAGCGCGACGGTGAAAACCGATTGAGTACACTCGTTACGAAACGTATCATTTCCTCGGTCATGAGCGGATGGCAAGGCAAGCTAAGTTCCGTTTGTGCAATGCGCTCTGTAATGGGCAAATGGAGGCTGTTCCATGTCGGGAAGCAACGTTGCTTATGGGGTGGAATGGGGTAGTGAATGTGAGTTTCAATGCCGTTTTCTCCAAGATAGTGTTGTAACTCATCGCGTTGTGTGCAGAAAATAGGAAAAACATGATAGACCGAGTTTAGCGCAGGCAAGAAAGCAATTTGTGGATGATTGATGTGGGCTTGATACTGCTGTGCAACCTCTTTGCGGCGCGCATTGTCGGCGTCAAGCTGTTGCAATTTATCCAAGAGAATGGCCGCTTGCCATTCATCCATGCGGCTATTAAGGCCGCGATAGTCATTCGCATAGCGCGTTCGCTCCCCATAATTGGCTATGCTGCGCACCGCAAACGCCAATCGCTCGTCGTTGGTGGTGACGGCACCTGCATCGCCCAGCGCGCCGAGGTTCTTGCTGGGATAGAAACTGTGCGCAGCGGCATTGCCGAGGCTGCCCGTGTGTTGGGCGCGGAACAATAGGCCGTGGCCTTGCGCATTGTCCTCGATGAGCAGCAGCTGATGCTTGTCGCAAAGCTGCTTGATGGTGTCGGTATAAGCGCAAATGCCATAGAGATGCACCAACAAAATTGCGCGTGTGCGCGACGTGATGGCGCGCTCGAGCAAGCTGTCATCGATTTGCATATCGGCCATGCGCGGCTCAATCAACACGGGTGTGAGCTGGTTCTCGGTGATGGCGAGAATTGAAGCGATGAATGTGTTGGCTGGCACAAGCACCTCGTCGCCCGGTTGCAGCCTTCCCCATTCGATATAAGCGCGGAAGATGAGCTGCAAGGCGTCGAAGCCATTGCCGCAACCCACGCAATGTTGCGTGCCGATGTAGCGGGCATAGGCTTTTTCGAATTGCGCTGTGGCATCACCCTTAAGATAACGCCCGCTGCTTAGAAGCTGCCGGGTGGCATGGTGGATGGTGTCGCGGAAGCGTGCATTGAGTTGGCGCAAGGGAAGATATTCAATGTTCATAGTGTCCATTCATAGGTGTCGCAGCAGACCGTTCGTCCGCCAAAACCTTCCTTTTGGTAAATTAAGTTTGTATTGAGGTAGCGACCATCGTGCTCGGTTGATTTGCCAAAGTCAAAATAGCCGCGATGCGCATAACGTTCGGTAATAAGCTTGTGCAGCAGCGCATCGAGGGCGTGCCGCTGTCGACCAAGCTTGCTCGTGGCAAGATATTGTGTGTGCACAGTGGCGCCATAGTCGTAGACGACAGCGCCGGCAAGTAGCGTTGCAGTTTGTCGTGCGATAAAGAGTTGAATGTTTTGTGGAAACCGTGCGTGCAGCAAGCGCATCTCTTCTATGGTGTGTGTCGGCAGGGTGTGGTGGCGTTGTTGCAGGTTTTCGGTGAGTAGCAGCCAAAAATCTTCCCAGCGGTGGCTTTCTTCGACGATAATCCCCTCGGCTGTGGCCTTGCGAACCCCCGTGCGACGGTCTTTCCGCCAGGCGAGAGGCTGTTGCAAGTTGATGACGGTAGAGGCCTCGCGAGCAACGAGTTGTGGATGTGCCGCGCGAAAGATGGCATAAAGGTCTTCTTCGGTGGGAAGGCTGTGGAAAGGCCATGGCGCGGGTTTATAGACCATTTTCTGAAAGCCGCAAGCTTTTAGATGAGCCAGAATTTGCGTGAACACATCGACGACAGGCGCGCACGTGGCCGAAGGTTGTAAAAGCAGCCCGCCGAAAGTGAGTCCCTGATGGGAATAAAACGTGCGCCCCACGGCATGGCCGGGGAGCACTGCATAGAGCTGGTTGCGGCGGTAAACCATGAGGGAATGATCGGTGAAACGTTGCTTGTGATAGTCCATGTAAGGACGAAGAAACAAGAAAAGACCGTTTTTAGCCGTGTGCACAAAGGCATCCCACTCGGCGGCTTGGCTGGGCTGATAGACGCTTACTTGAAACATTGTCGATAGGCCTTGAAGTGGGCATAATCGTTGATGTAGCCGTCGGTATTATAGAGGTCTTCGGCCAGCACAAGGCAGATGGCGTCGGGCGAGAAGTGGCTGAGCTGGCTCCACATGCCTTTTTCGATGAGCAAGCCTTGTTGGGGGTGGTTCAGCACGTAGTCACAACGTTGCGTGCCATCATCTAAGGTCACCACAAACGAGCCGCAAATGGGCACAATCACTTCGCTGCATTGCAAATGGGCATGGCCGCCACGCGTGGCATTTGCGGGCACATGGTTGATGAAGAAGACGCGCTGAATGGCGAAGGGGAGTTGTTTCGCCACTTCAGCGACAAAAAGATTGCCGCGTTCGTCGGCAATCTTGTTGAAATAGATGCATGGAGCTTCGTTTGCGCCACGCATCTCTTGCGGGGTTATGGGATTCATTTTCGTTGCGGAGGTCTACGGAATGATGGTTTGGGCGAGGCGCTTGGCTTTGCTTCTTAGCGCATCGATGTCGCTCCCCACTTCGTCATAGCAGAGCACAATCCCCATGCGGCGGCCAACGTGCTGCGTGGGTTTCCCGAAGATTCTCACGCGCGTTCTGTCCTCGCTGAGGGCTGTGTCGAGGTGATATTCGGGCGCGCTGTCGGTCGTCTTCTTTGCTAAGACCACCGCACTGCAGCCGCAATGCTCCAGATGGATGGCGGGAATGGGCCATCCCATGATGGCTCTGAGATGCAATTCAAATTCGCTGAGATTGGTGGTGTGGCCGAGCGTCACCATGCCTGTGTCGTGAGGACGTGGGCTAAGTTCGGAGAAGATAATCTCTCCGCGCTTGGTCTTAAAGAACTCTACGCCCCAGATGCCGTAGCCGGTGAGTGCCTCGGTCACCTTTCCGGCCATGGCTTCGGCTTGCTTGAGCGCGCAAGCGTCAATCGCATAGGGTTGCCAGCTTTCACGGTAATCGCCACCTTGTTGCGTGTGTCCGATAGGGGGACAAAAGAGCGTTTGACCATGTTTCTGGGTGACGGTGAGCAAAGTAAACTCGGAATCGAAGTCGATAAACTCTTCGATAATCACTTCCTTCACATCGCCACGGCCTTCCTCCATGGCATCATGGAAAGCCTGTTCCAATTCAGCTTCGTTATGCACGTAACTTTGTCCGTGACCGCTTGAACTCATGAGTGGCTTAACGACGCATGGGAATCCAATGTCTTCGGCAGCAGCTTTAAACTCGGAAAATGTCTTGGCATAGTGGTACTTGGCTGTGCGGATGCCCAGTTCGCGCGATGCTAAGTCGCGAATAGCTCTGCGGTTCATCGTAAAGTTGGCTGCGCGTGCCGACGGAACCACCTGGATGCCCTGCTTTTCGAAATCGAAGAGCTTCTCGGTTCGGATGGCTTCAATCTCGGGGACAATGATGTCGGGCTTATGCTTGTCGACGACCTGCGCCAAGGTTGCGCCATCGAGCATATTGAATATTTCGCACGTATCGGCCACTTGCATGGCTGGCGCAAAGGGATATTTGTCGCAGGCCACGACATAGAGACCCGCCCGCTTGGCCGCGATGGTGAATTCTTTGCCTAATTCACCCGACCCTAATAGCATAATCTTTTTCATTGTTGTTGCGGTTTGAGGTTAGTAGAGGTGTCTATGCAGAAAGTTGCTTGCGATAGACACCTTTTTGTTGTTTCTATTTCTTTCCGTACATTTCCTCGTAGTAGCGTTGATAATCCCCCGAGGTAACTTCCTTGATCCATTCTTGATGAGCAAGATTCCACTCGATGGTTTTCACGATACCATCGGCGAACTTCGTTTCCGGATACCAACCAAGCTCTTGCTTGATTTTTGTTGGGTCAATCGCATAGCGTTGGTCGTGTCCCAATCGATCGGCAACGTAAGTAATGAGGTCATTATTAATCCAACTGATGTCGATATCGCCTTGCGCATCCTTAACTTGTTTGCGCAACACCGCGCGAAGTTCTTTCTGCGTGGCCATCATGTTGCGGATGGTTTCAATGGTGAGTTTCACGATGTCGATATTCGTCATCTCGTTGTGTCCGCCAACATTATACACTTCGCCATCGCGTCCCTCGCGCACAACTAAGTCAATCGCCTTGCAATGGTCTTCGACATAGAGCCAATCGCGCACGTTTAAACCTTGCCCGTAGACGGGGAGCGGTTTCCCTTCTAAGATGTTGTTAATCATCAGCGGAATGAGCTTCTCCGGAAAGTGGTAGGGGCCGTAGTTGTTGGAACAGCGCGTAATCGTTGTGGGCAAATGATAGGTATCGTGATAAGCCATGACAATCATATCGGCGCTGGCCTTGCTCGCGCTGTATGGGCTGTGTGGACATAGCGGTGTGCGCTCTGTAAAGTAACCTTCGGCGCCCAGCGAGCCGTAAACCTCGTCGGTAGATACTTGATGATAGCGCTTTCCGGCCTTAAACGTGGGATAACCTTGCTCGTCCTTTCCCGTCATCCAGCTTTTCTTTGCTGCATCTAACAAGTTCTGCGTGCCTAAGATGTTAACGCTTAAGAAAAGTTGTGGGTCTTCGATGCTGCGATCAACATGACTTTCGGCGGCAAAGTTAACCACGAAGTCGATGTCGTGTTCCGCAAAGAGTTGTTCGGCGAGTTGGCTGTCGCGGATGTCTCCCTTCACGAAAACACAGCGTTTACCGTCGATGTCGTCTTTAATCGTTCCGAGATTTCCGGCGTAGGTCAAGGCATCAAGCACCACGACCTTCACATTTTCATCGTTTTTATACTTCTTATGAAGCAAATACTTCACAAAATTAGCGCCGATAAAGCCGGCAGCTCCTGTTACAAGATACGTTTTCATAAACTATCATTTAATTTGTTTTGTTCCTAATGTTATCACTTCGCAGTCATCAAACTTATTGCCGTTGATGGTGAGCCTCACGAGTGTGCGTTGCTGATGCCAGCCCTGCAAGCCTGCCGCACCGGGATTGATGTGGAGCAGATGGAGGTTTTTGTCCGACATCACCTTTAAGATATGCGAATGCCCTGAGATGAAAAGCTGCGGCGGATTGGCGTATATCGTCTGTCGAATGCTGCTGTCATAACGCCCGGGATAGCCGCCAATATGTTTCATCAGCACGTCAACCTCCTCACATTTGAAGCGCAAAACTTCGGGGTAGCGCGCGCGAATATCATATCCATCAACGTTCCCATAGACCGCTCTGAACTGCGGCCCCATCGCCTCGAAGCGATTGCATAACGCCAGGGAACCGATGTCACCTGCATGCCAAATCTCGTCACATTCGCATAGGTATTGCTCATATTTGTCGTCCCAATAAGCGTGTGTGTCACTGATGATGCCGATTTTCTTCATAGGTTGAAGCGTTGTCGAACGAAGGCTGCAATGAAGTTTGCCGTCTCTTCTAAACCCAATCGGCTGCTGTTCACGCAGAGATCGTAGCTGTTGGCCGCACCCCATCGCTTACCGGTGTAGTAATTATAATAGGTGGCGCGTGCCTCTTCCTTCGCCGTAATAAACTTGTGTGCCGCTTCTTCGTTGCAATTTCTGCGCTCCATCACGCGTGCTATGCGGTCGTTGATATCGGCTGTCACAAAAATATCGAGCCTGTTTTTGTGCTCGCGGAGGATGTAATCAGCGGTCCTTCCCACAAAGATGCAGTTGCCTTCGGCTGCGGCTTTTAAAATCGCATCGCTTTGAAACTGATATAAGCTCTCTTGGGACAGGTCGTTTTTATAGAAGTTGTTCTCGCCGATGAGCGGCACGTTAGCGTGAAACAGCGTGCGGAAAAAGCCCGTCTTCTCGTCGTTTTGTTCAAAAAACTTCTCGCTAAATCCACTTTCTTTGGCAGCTAAGTTGAGCAACTCGCGGTCGTAGAGTTGATAACCAAAGCAAGTAGCGAGTTGTGTTGCGATGATGTGTCCACCGCTCCCAATCTGCCTTCCTATGTTCAGGATAATATTTTTGTTCTCCATGTGTTTATTGTAACTGTTATTGTTGGAATTTCTTCATATAATGTTTCATCATCCATGCAGCGATAACGGTTGAAATAAAATCGCTCGTCGGCATGGCATACCACACGCCATCCACATGATAAAACAGGGGCAGAATGGCCAAACAAGGAAGTAAAATCAATAATTGTCTGGACAAAGAGAGAAAGATGCTCACCTTCACTTTGCCAATACTTTGGAAGAAGTTTGTGATGACCATCTGGCAGCCCACGATGGGATAAACCAACATGGCGAGGCGAATGGCCTTGATGCCCAATTGAATGAGTGTGGGGTCTTTCGTGAATGCGCGTGCACAATAATAGGGACCAAACATGGCAATGAGCCATCCAGCGGTCATAATGGCGGTAGCTGCAACCATCGATAGCTTCACCACACGCAACATTCTATCTAACTTCTGCGCACCATAATTATATCCTGCAATCGGTTGCATGCCTTGTGTCACACCCATTACGAGCATCGCAAAAATGATAATGATGCGGTTGGCGATGCCGAATGCACCCACATCGAGGTCGTTGCCATAATGTACCAACTGCAAGTTGATGAAGATAACCACCACGGTAGCACACACATTCATGGCAAACGGCGAGATGCCTATGCTGATGATATTCTTCACTAAGTCGCGTCGTAGCCTATAGATACCGCGCTTCAAATGCAGCAACTCCTTGGGGTTGCTAAACACTTTCAACTGCCACACCAACGCAATAATCTGTGCCAATATCGTGGCATAGGCCGCTCCGGCAATGCCCCAGTCAAAAAGAATGATAAAGATGTAGTCGAGCAGCGTGTTCATCAGCACGGTGAAGATGGTGGCAAACATTGCTAAACGGGGCTTACTTGCTGCACGAAGGATGGCATTCATGCCAAAATACATGTGCGAAAATACGTTACCCGCTAAGATAATCACCATGTAGTCACGTGCAAAAGGCAACGTGGCGTGGCTTGCTCCGAAGAACAAAAGTATGGGGTCGAGAAATAAAAGTGTGACAATCGAAAATGCGATACCGATAATCAAGTTCAAGGTGATGGTGTTCCCTAAGATGTTTTCTGCCGTAGCATAGTCTTTTTGTCCCAACTTCACCGAGATGGAAGTGGCGGCACCTATGCCCACAGCTGCACCAAAGGCGCTGGCCAAATTCATAAAAGGAAAAGTGATGGCCAAGCCCGAGATGGCTAAAGGACCTAAACGTTGGCCAATAAAAACGCTGTCCACAATGTTGTAAAGCGATGCAGCCGTCATGGCTACAATAGCGGGTAACGCGTATTGTAGCAATAATTTTCCAACGGGTTGTGTCCCTAACTGTAGGGTAGCCTCTTTGTTGTCCATGTTGCAAAAGTACGAAATAAATTTCATTCTTGTTTCACATTTCTACGATAAAAAGGCTTGATAAAAGGGAACTTTTCCTACCTTTGTCCCAAATGATAACGCATTTTCAACACTAAAGTGGAAACAAGCGTTGCAAAACAGATAGGTAATAATTATCAAATAAAAAAGAATATGACGTTCAGACACGAGGAGACACCGCAAGGGGGCCGCTTTTTCATCAGCGCAAACAATGAAAACTATGGCTATATTGACTATGAGTGGCAAGGTGATGTGATGGCAATTACACACACTGTTGTAGCACCAGCCCATCAAGGAAAAGGCATTGCAAAAATGTTGTTAGACGAAGTGGCACGCTATGCGCGCCTCCATCAAAAGAAATTGCGTGCCGTCTGCCCTTATGTTGTGAAGATGTTTGCACGCGATGCGGCCTATGATGATGTGAAAGTGGAGTAGTTCAGTTTACAAAAATAACAAGAAAAATTTAAAGAACAAAAATTATAATGGTATGATTTTGTTTGTTATATTTGCAGAATCAATAAAAAATAGCCTTTTTTTGTTTGAAATTAAAATGAAAAATTCTATTTTTGCATTGTTCAATAAAAATTTCATGATATTATTCTCAATATAAAAATTGCAGAGGCTCCATTTTAATTTTTATATTAAACAAGAATTTTAAATAGAATATATATAACATGAACTATTACGCATTGTCATTGCTTAACATAATCATCTTCCTTGTTATCTCCATTAGTAAGCATTTCAAGGTTATACATTTTCGTGGAATACTTTTGTGGATAGTAGTCCTACTTACATGCATAGAAATCTATTTTCTGTGGCAGGTTAGACATCAAAAAATACGAAGAGAAAAAATATTAACTGTAGGATACATCCTTATAAATATTACTTATGTTATTTGTTCGAGCCTTGGACTTATTTAAGTGCAATCTTTGTATTTTGATTTTATGCCTTAATGGTTGCGTTTTCGCATCGAAAAAAACGAATAGATTTTCAACAGTCATTGCTATAAATAATAACAATTTTCAACTGAAAACGGCTAACTTTGTGGCAAAGCGACATCGGGAGGCATGCACCTTGGTAGCATAAACATCGGCTTTATTCAGGATTAACAACACAATAAGAAGCATGCACGGCGGTGCACAAACGCCCACTCCATTTGGGATAACCAACACAATTTTATCATTTCCCAAGTTTCCTACATTGATTTTGAAATCGATACATGAATAATTCATATATTAAAGGCAGTTTTCGAAAGCTTCACATTAATAGTACTACCCACATGCAAGCGATACCCACTATTGTCATAAGGCACCCTCCTATACAAAATAGCCATGTTCTTCGTTTCCACTTTTTATGCCATTGTTCATCCTCTTTCTCAAATTCTTTGAAATATTTCAGGTAAATATCATTTGAAAAGACGGCTTTATAGGCTGGAATATAACATATAAGTATGGGAATACCTATAATACACAAAATTATAATCTTATTAACCATTCCCCAATAGCGGAAAACAATACCCGACAGGATAAATGACAAAACCACGGGATATCCTGAATAAAAATATCCAAACCAATGATTTGCCCAACTGATATGGTAGCCTGTCTCTCTATCATAGAAAATTTTTTTTTTATTTTTTGTGCCTGTGGCAAGCGGCTTTCATATTTCTTTCTATATTTCTTTGTAAAAAAGAGCTTGGGAATGGGTGATAATACTACATCAACAATGCGCCCTATAAAGTCTCCAAACTTTATATCATTTAACCATATACAATAATGTATAGCATTTAAAAAATATGCAAACCTACTTCTATTCATACCATATAAAACGTTTATCTTCCATATAGGCCATCCACAGCACCTGTTCCTATCCAGCTACCTCCAAAAGAACCTGCGATATTCAAACACTTTTTCGCCCTTTTCATTGACAAATAGTATGAGAGTCCATAAATTGTTAGTAACAACTATATTACCTCTGATTTGAGAAGTGTAATACTGACTTTCAACCATATATTAATGTCCTTGAAGAGATTTTACTTTTGTATATACAAACATATTATGATGAAAGTCTTTTTTTTGTTACATCTTGTCTCCTATAGAGCCTTTTTGAGTGAATCTCATTCATCGAATAACGTTTGGCCATTCTCCATTCGATAGTAAAAAGATAGCATGTATCCTGATAGAGAAAATTATCAGAATTAACATATACAAAAGAATCTGGAAAGGCAATATTGCCAATAGTAGCAATTTGGAATGCCGTTTCTTCCCTTCTGCTACGATCTGATGGTGCTATTTTCCATAAATCTTCATTCCATAATTGCCAATCAGGAAGTGTATCTACTTGAGACAGTGTAATAAGTAAAGTGTCTTTAGTTCTATTTTTAATGAACCAAGCTTCTTTTGTGTCCATTATGCAAGAATAACATATTGAAAGCAAGATACAACTAATGACATTTTTTAATTTCATTCGATCTTCTTTTTAATGTTCCTATCAAACTCCCCGTTCTTATCTTTTATAACAGGCCAAGTCTTATATAGTTTTTTAAGATGTATCTCATCGAATGTATAGTGTTTGGCATCACGCAACCTAATAAGAAAGAAATAGCATGTATCATTGTTTTGACTAAACAAAAAATCTTCATTAATTCCACATATAGAATCTGGAAGAATAATATATTTATACATCTCAAATCCCTTCCATATTGAATCCTTTATAACAAATTTATTATGATTTAAAATATCATATCCTGACCACAAAAAATTCTTCATACTATCAATATTGTTATAGTTAGATGCACCTATTATCAATGTATCTTGCGTTAAATTCTGAAAGTCAGCAATATACTTTATATGAATAATGGGTATACATGAGAACATCAAACAGTTAATAGTCCCTATAAAAAACACGATTTTGTATCTCCTCATATTTTTGAAAGTTGTATGAAGTAATATGTTCATATTATTAATTCATCTAAAACATACCACGCGGAAAATATCTTAATAATCCTTGTATTTGAACAAGTTTTATTCGAAACCAATTAAACTTACTTATCTTTTGTGCAATATATTCAGTTCCTCCCAACCACTTTGTTCTAAAATAATTCTTCGACAAGTAATTAGCCCATGTTTCTGTCCAAAACTTGCCATGGGTTTTGAAATCGATACATGAATAATTCATATATTAAAGGCCGTTTTCGAAGTCTTCACATTAATAGTACTACCCACATACAAGCGATACCCACTATTGTCATAAGGCACCCTCCTATACAAAATAGCCATGTTCTTCGTTTCCACTTTTTATGCCATTGTTCATCCTCTTTCTCAAATTCTTTGAAATATTTCAGGTAAATATCATTTGAAAAGACGGCTTTGTCTGCAGGTATGAAACATATAAATATGGGGATGCCTATGAAGAATAAAATTACAAACCGATTTATCATTCCCCAAAAATGTAATATAATTCCAAATATAATAAACGATAATACTCCAGAATAACACGAATAAAAATATCCAAACCAATGGTGTGCCCAACCGATATGGTAGCCCACTTCTTTATCATAGTAAAACTTATTCATTATTTTTTGCATTTTTGCCATGCGTTCCTCCTGTCTCCTTTTGAATTTCTTTGTGAAACAGATTGTAAGCACAAGGGACATAAAAGCACTTGAGAACTTTCTTAAAAAGACTCCTAACTTTATATCATTTAACCATATACAATAATGTATAGCATTTAAAAAATATGCAAACCTACTTCTATTCATACCGTATAAAACGTTTATCTTCCCTATAAGCCATCCACAGCGCCTGTTTCTATCCAGCTACCTCCAAAAGAACCTGTGATACCGCCGATGATAGCACCAGGGAAAATTCCACCTCCTCCCAACCAAACGCCAATAGCTGCACCTGCCTTCCAAACGTTTCCACCTGTAGCTGCCGCCTGCATCATGCTGCTTGCCACACTAAAGAGGGTAAAGGCGATAGTTGCATCATCAATGACAAAGGCTTCACCTGATGAATCGGTACACTTCAATGGGTTATTCAAACAGTAACTGTAGCGGTTGTAACGCTGTGCATTGCCGGGCATTTGCACAAAGTTATTGGGGCTAAGGAAACGGCCAAGCACGGATCATAGAGGCGACTATTCATGTTGATGATGTCGAAATCATTCAACATTTCATGCCCCGTATAACCCCGTTGCAGACCAATTTACCGTAATTTTGCAGCATTGCTTATACTAAATATAACAGTTTCCTATTAATATTTTATAGTTAGGTATATCCCGTTAGCATAGAGAGTTGTTACTCTATGAGCGGAACCTTATTAAAATATTCCTTTGAAGGAATTTTTATAATAGGGCTGTCGTCTACTTTCCATAAATCTAACTCACATAATATTTTATTCATATCAACCAAAAGATAAGCAACAACTTCGACATTGTCTTCATCTATAAATTTACAACTCGCAATATCAAAAGATTCTTGCTGGAGATTTACTTTGTCGCCATTTATTAAAAGTGCAATAGTCCCAATTCTATCTTTTGTGATAGGATATGCTCTTATAGTTTCATTCCAACCTTTATGCAGTGGATAACCTGCTTCTGCTGCAAGATATACTATCAGATCAATTTCTCCTTTGAATAGTTTTCTGTTACTTCTCATGTCTTCAATGGGTTATTCAAACAGTAACTGTAGCGGTTGTAACGCTGTGCATTGTCGGGCATTTGCACAAAGTTATCGGGACTAAGGAAACGGCCAAGCACGGGATCATAGAGGCGACCGTTCATGTTGATGATATCAAAATCATTCAGCATCTCATGCCCCGTGTAGCCGCGTTGCAAACCAATCTTGTTAAGTTTAATGGTTTGTTTACCCCACGCATCATAGCTTGCTTCAAACACTTTTTCGCATCCTCACTATATTCCCCGTAATGTTTCTTGATCTTATTTACGATTTTCAGCTGTATGCTTGTCCCTGTAACATCGGTAGAAACGAGGATGTTAGGGTTCTTTTCTCCCGCTATGATGAGGCTGGGTGAGGGTGATAATGGTGATGATGGCGCATATTTTGGAATACTATCCACAAACCCGATTTGTTTAATACGGTTGCCTGCACCATCATATCCATATTTAATCTGTCGCTGTCCGAATGAGGAGAACGTCGTAAAAAGCATAATGGCAAGTGCAATACACTTTAGGTTAGAATACATCATAATGTCAATAGTCCGTTAATTCAATGATTTTTGTTAACAATGGCGAATTTAATACTTTTTCTTGTTTACTCAAAATATTTTAGAGAAAAAGTTTAGAAGAATGGCATAATGGATAGATGATAGGGAGAAGTAATCAGCCTATCAAGAACGATTTCGCCGCTTTTGTAAAATAATCTCATCCATATTACGCCGCAATATGGTGCATTTTTCGGCATAAAATAATAGGGATTGTCGTGTAAAACATGCGAGATTTGATTTGCATCCCGTATTTGTTACCATTTACATGGCGGGCTGTCGTGAGGAGTATGCTTGGGGTGGGCGATGAATAAAACACCTTATTCTAATAAAGATATGCGGGAAAAACATTATCTTTGCATGGAAAAGCGTACGGGTGAGCTAAATTTTCCGGTGTGATGCGTAGCGATGTACGGTGCGTTGTTGGCTCCTTGCAACCATCTCTCGGATCAATTGAAACCGCATGTTGATGCGCGCTCGTGGCACAGCTTGATACATGACTTTATCATGAACCTATGTTCTGCCATTACTGTTTATTGCTTCTCTGACAATAAGCCCTATGTACTATCTGTTTATGTTGAGAAATCAAAGCAGTTAGAACTATTTGTATACTAATCTTATTCTGAATCTGCGTATAGCTTACTTAACTTGAAGAGGAAATGGAGACCTTTACATCATTGTATTTTGCTATCAGTTCCAATAGGTTAATCAATGAAACAATGTTGTTACGATAGTGGAGTAGAGGCTTCTGAACGCTCTTTTTGACTGCCTTGGAAGTAGAAAGATGAATGACACCTTCGATCTTCAGATGCTTCTTAAAAACATTTTCGGTAGCTATTTTACCTTTCAGGTCGGCCATCTCAAAAGATATTTTACCAAGCCATTAATACTTTGTCCTCTTATATAAATATAGATGTCCGACTTGTTTATCTATATGAAACAAATCCCATGGTTGTTCAGGAATATCAATAATGGCATACAACTTATATTCTTTTTCTATTTTTTCTTTTATATCATCATTTCCATTCTTAAAGAACCAGTCAGTTTCTAATGTCAGATATTCACCATTATACGCCATGGCTTTCTGCTTGACCTTTTTATATGTATCTGTTTTAGTAAAAGGATTATCTGGACTTATGCGTTGAAGAGGAAGCACATAAAAGTACCTTAAGTATGATTTGTTATTAAAGATAAATGCCCCCAAGCCTGAATCAAGGAAAAGCATTTCACCGCCACCCATTCGACAACCTAAGGATATCCCCTTCTTCTGCTTATTTTCTTCCCAAATTTTGGTATATTCATGCTTGATATCAAGGTTTGTAGGAGCAACAGCAGACAAAACAAACATATAATAGGCCATGTATGTTCCTAAAATCACATGTAGTGGACGATTTCCAGAGATGGCCATTGGATTTTCTCTGTGGAATAGAAGTAGTGTAATTATAGTTGGATAAACCAATAAATAATAATGGTATACAAAATAGCAGTTGGATAAGATAATATAGACAAGTGGAAATACCCAAGTCAAAACCAAAAGCGCACATTGTTTGTAATCGTTTCCTTTGCACCACTTGGCGAACAAGTAAAGTGCGGCGATTACTCCCAGTGCACATGGTATATTATATAAGAAACTATCGTAAATAAACCCGTGGATTAAATTCTTTATAGCTCCCCAATACCAACCATCTTGTAAAAGTGTATGTTGATAATACGATGCATCACAAATATCTGTTATCTCTTGTGGATAATATCTATAGATCAAGAATAAACTAAGGAACAAAAATAATATCGTGGTAATGACAAAGGGTATTATTCCCTTGACAGCCCTGCCCAATGTCTGTTTTTTTATCAGCATTGCACCGAAAAACAACGTACCTCCTAGTAGGGGCATTGGAGATTTCAGGTAGAAAGTCAATGAATATACGATAGCAGCAATTATCTGACACCAGACTTTATCGTTCAAATACAGTGCTAAAGCCAAAATGAAAAATAGGACTCCCCACATTTCTGCCTGAAGATGACTTGCGAAATGGACCGTTAATAACAAGATGCCAAGGGTAAAAAACAATTTAGTGCGTCCTATACCTTCTCTATATTGCTTAGGAATGACTCTCACAATGACAAGGAGCAAGGAAAAATAGCCAGCTAATCCGACCAGCTTGTAAACAAATGCGTACAATAAACTATAATCATTTATAAAGAAAGATGTTATAAACGCATCTGTATAATATATTGTTCTGAAAAGTAATCCTTTCAGTTCCCATACGTCCACAATTGCTGCCAATCCATTATATGACGAATACGAAACCTGTTTTGCATAAGCCCAAAAAACCATAAAGTCGTCTGTCGGAAAGGTTGTAAGGAATGAAAGTACCACCAAGAACCATATTCCAAATAACATTACATTAATTTTCTTTATTTTTTCCATTGTTCCTTATATTGTTATTGATTTCTTTTTGTTTGTATTGATTGCAAAAATAAGCAAATTATTGGAAGTATCAAAAAGCGTGAGAATGAAACTTGCTTGGGGTGACCGACGAATAAAACACCTTATTCTAATAAAGATATGCGGGAAAAACATTATCTTTGCATGGAAAAGCGTACGGGTGAGCTAAATTTTCCGGTGTGATGCGTAGCGATGTACGATGCGTTGTTGGCTCCTTGCGACCATCTCTCGGATCAATTGAAACCACATGTTGATGCGCGCTCGTGGCAGATGGAATGAAACGAAAAGACAAAGCGATATGAAGAAGTTTACGGTATGGATGCTTTCCCTTTTGTTTTTGCCGCTCATGGCACAGGCAAATGGTTACACCACGTTGTGGAAGCAAGTTGAACAATGGCAAGCGAAAGGGCAACCACGCTCGGCTATCAACACATTACAAAAGATTGTTACCAAGGCTAAGGCCGAGAAGTCGTATGGTAATCTGCTGAAAGCGCAGCTGTCTTTGATGGCGGCGTGGGACGAGATTTCACCCGACTCTTTAGCCTCGCAGTTGCAGTCGTTTAAGGTTTCGGCTCAGCGGGCTGCGCAAAACGACAAGGCTTTGGCGGCCGTTTACAACTGCTTGTTGTATAAGGGCTATTATGAGGCTCATCGTTGGAACAGTGATTCGATGGCAGTAGCCAACCGTTACAAGCTTTTGGCGATGACCAACCCTGCCGTTTTGGCCGGCACAAAGGCGACTGATTATGTGCCTTTGTTGGTTGAAGGGGTCGACAGTAAATATTTCAACAACGATTTGTTGCATGTCATCGGCATGGAAGTGGGCGATTATGCTACGCTGCATCGGTGGTATGATGCCCACGATAATCGCAGTGCCGCGTGCTATGTGGCGTTGCAGTTGTTGAGACAAACGGAGAATAATGCGTCGTCGTTGGCGCGGAAATCGGTCTATCTGCAGCGGTTAGACTCGCTCATTTCGCGCTATGGCGACCTGCCCATTGCAGGCGAATTGGCCATTGCCCGATATGAATTTATGGACGGAGCCAATGATGTGCCCGCCCGTGAAAAGATGAGTTATTTGAATTATGCCTTGCAAAAATGGGGCGAATGGCCGCGTATGAATGTGCTGCGCAACAAGCAAAGCCGGCTCACCTTGCCGTCGTTCTTAGTGAATTTCGGTAAAAAGGAGATTCGTCCGGGTGTGAAGCATCAAATAAAGGTGATGCAAATCACCAACATTCCTTCGCTCACGATGACCGTAACGCGCTTGCGTCTAACCGAGGGCACAAAGCTTAATCCCGAAAACACGAAGGATTATGCCGTTCTACAGCGCCTGTTATTGCCCGAGACAGCCGTGTCGCAAACCCATCGTTACGTGGGCAATGCACCTTATAAAGTGGTGGCCGACTCGATGACGCTGGCTCCTTTGAAACAAGGTGTCTATTTGGTTGAGTTTAAAACCGAGGACAAAGACGTGCCGCCTGCGCGTGGATTGCTCCATGTTTCCAACCTGCGTGTGTTAGCACTTGAATTGCCTAACGACCAAATGCGCCTCGTTGCGGTGAATGCTACCACAGGGAATCCTGTGCCGGGAGCGAAAATTAGTGTTGATATTGTTTCGAGCAATGGTGCAAACAAAGATCGAAAGCTGGTGCTCACCGCCGATAAAAAGGGCGAAGCGATGTTGCAATATGGCAAAAACGACTATGTAAGTGGCTATCGTGCCTTTACAAACGATGATAATTTTGCTTTGACAACGCTTGATAACTCCTATTATTCAGAAGGCGAGAGCTATGAGGATAAAGAAAAAGATGCCTACAAGGAAGAAAACTACATGGTGTTCACCGATCGCAAAATCTATCGCCCCGGCCAACAAGTGCAGGTGAGTGTGGTGGCTTTTACACGCGACGATAAAGCCAAAAAGGCACATGTCGATGCCCAAAAGGAGGTGATATTGTCGTTGGAAAATGACGAAGGCGATGCGGTAAAAGTGTTGACTCTGCATACCGATGCGTATGGAACGGCACAGGCAACGATAGACCTTCCGAAAGAAGGCAAGACAGGTGAATATAGCCTATCGGCCAATGATGGCGATAGTTACACGATTGTGGTCGATGAATATAAGCGTCCCAACTTCTATGTGGCGTTCACTCCTTATAAGCAACACTATGCCGATGGTGACACCATTCGCATTGAAGGGGTGGCAAAGAGCTATGCAGGGGTGCCTGTGCAGCATGCAAAAGTGAAATATGAAGCCACACTTCGCCCCAATTATTTTTGGTGGCGCGTCGCAAGTCGAATGGCAAAAGACGTTTTGAAAGATACGGTTGAGACCGATGCAGAGGGACGTTTCAGTTTCCAGTTGCCCTTGCATTTGCCTGAAAGCGAAACCACCTTGCCCCGTTATTACAACTATGAGCTGCATGCAACTGTTACCGATCAGGCCGGCGAGAGCCACGAAGCCGACATGGAACTGCCGTTGAGCAATCGCAAAGGAGTGTTCCGTTTTGCCATGGCTGAGCGCATAGAGCGCGACAGCCTGAAGCCCATCACCTTTCAGTATCTCAACTTAGCGGGAGAAAAGGTGGATGCCACGGTAAACTATCAGTTGGATAATACCCGTTACACCGTCGCTGCCAATAAGCCGGTTACCTTGCCCTTGTCGACACTGAAGAATGGCAAACACACCATAGAAGCCGTGTGCGAGGGCGACACTTTGCGCCGCTCGTTCGTGTTGTTTGATGTCAAGGATAAAACGATGGTTGCAGATACGCCCGATTGGTTCTATGGTTCGGCCACGCAATTCCCTGCCGATGGCAAGCCTGTCTATGTGCAGGTGGGTAGCCGTGATTCGCAGGTGACGGTGTATTATAGCGTGTTGGCTGGCGATAAAGTGCTCGAAAGTGGGCAGTTGTCGTTGAGCAACGAGGTGAAGACACGTGCGCTAACCTATCAAGACGCTTATAAGGATGGGCTGCGATTGGTTTATGCATGGGTCAAAAATGGGGTGCTCTATCGCCATGAAACAACCATCAGGCGTCCCATGCCCACGATGGATTTGCAGTTGAAATGGACTACTTTCCGCAATCGTTTGATGCCCGGACAACAAGAAACCTGGACGCTTCACGTGAGCGATAAGCATGGAAAGCCCGTGCAAGCCCAGTTGGTAGCTACCCTTTATGATGCCAGTCTTGATGCTTTCAGCCAGCATACGTGGGACACAGACATTAACTTCCAACTCGATACTCCTTCTTCCATGTGGAATAATCTGTGGTCGCCACAGATGGATTTCTACAGCGAACGACCCTTTAAGCCCCTGCGTGTGAATGCACTTCAGTTCACCCATATTGGCGACTTCAATGGTTTTGATATAAGAAATTCAGCTCGTATATATGGCTATCGTGCGGCAAAAGTCTTTGTTGCGCCGGTTCCCAAATACGATATGGAACTAAAAGGAGAAAGTGCGGCGCTCAGTGAAGTGGTTGTTACGGGCCTCGCCGAGCAAAAAGTGTCCTTAACAGGATCCGCAAGCGGCGTACAAGTGGCATCAGAGCAGCGAAAACCAGTAGCATCTGCGGTATCGGTGCGCAAGAATTTACACGAAACGGCTTTCTTTTTCCCTGCACTGATGGCTGACGGCAAGGGCAATTTCACGTTGAAGTTCACCTTGCCCGAGAGTGTGACCACTTGGAACTTCTTGGGTTATGCGCATGATAAAGACATGCAGAGCGCAGTGATTGCTGGTGTAACCGAGGCGAAAAAAGACGTTATGATTATGCCCAATCTGCCCCGTTTTGTGCGTATGGGCGACAGGGCTACACTATCTAATCGCGTGGTGAACACCACCTCGCAAATGCTTTCGGCACAGGTGACGATGCAACTTTTGGATGCCGCCACCGAGAAGTTGTTGCTTTCGGAGCAGAAAACACTCAACTTGCAACCCAACGAAACGCAGGAAGCAGCCTTTGTCTTTGCGCCCGAACAGTTGAAAGCAGCAGGCTTTATGGGCGATGCCGTGATTTGTCGCATGACGGTTTCTGGCGCTACTTTCAGTGATGGCGAACAGCATTTACTGCCGATTCTGTCGGATGAAGCGAAGGTTATCAACACTGTGGCATTCATGCAAACGCAGGCGGGCACGAAGACCATCGCTTTAGATGCCCTCTTCCCTGTGAAACGGGCAGATAACCACTTACTCGTGAAATATACCAACCACCCTGCTTGGCTCATGATTGAGGCGTTGCCGTCGGTCGCTTCGGCGGATCCCACGGATGCCATTGCATTGGCTGCCAAATATTTTGCCAATACTTTGTCGATAGCCATGCTGCAGAAAGTGGGACAAACCGACTCCATCGCTGCCATGAAACGCTATCAGGAAGAGGCGCTGTTTGGCTTGCGTCAGCTGCAAAACGCCGACGGTTCGTTGGCTTGGATGCCCGGCATGCGCGGCTCGTTCTATGTGACCTTGTCGGTGGCTAAGATGCTGCAACGACTGAATTTCCTATTGAATGGACAAACGGCTACACAAGCCTTGCTGAAAAATGCGATGCGCTTTTTGGCGCAAGAAGTGAAGAAGCAGGTGGCAGAATTGCGCAAAGCTGAAGCCAGGAGGAACGGAAAGCTTGTGCCTGACGAGGAACTGTTGCAATATCTCTATATCGCTTCGTTGCAGAAAGGCAAACTCACGACGCCCGATGAGCAATATCTTTTGCAGCTTGTGGCCAAACAACATAACCTGTTTTCGATTTATGGCAAGGCGGTGATGGCGGTGGTTTTGGCGCGCAATGGCAACACGGCTTTGGCCAAACAGCATATCGAGAGTTTGAAACAATATAGTGTTTGCACGCCCGAAATGGGACGCTATTATGATGCACCGCGCGCAGAATATTCGTGGTTTGACTATCGCATTCCTACCGAGACGGCTGCCATTGAGGCATTGCGGCTCGTAACGCCGGGGGATAAGCAAACCATTCAGGAGATGCAGCAATGGTTGTTGCAGAGCAAACACACGCAGCAATGGGACACGCCCCTCAACGCTGTTGAAGCCGTTTATGCGTTTATGGATGCGCGGCAGCTGCAGTTGTTGAAGCAGGAAACGGGAAATGCACAACTGATGTTGGATGGGAAACCTTTGGAAATGACAATGGGTACCTCGAAAACAGCGGTGGCGACGGCCGAGAAGACGGGTAAAACCTTTGGCAATCTCACCGTGGACAAAACCTCGAACGACATGAGTTGGGGGGCTGTGTTTGCCGAGTTTACGCAACCCCTCCGCGACATCACGGCGCAGAGCACGGGTTTGCGTGTGAAACGTGAGGTGCTCACGACCGACGGAGCAGCTGTGAACGCTGACCGGTTGAAGGTGGGTGACCGCGTGAAAGTGCGCATCACCCTTGAGGCTTCGCACGATTTCGACTTTGTTGAGGTGAGCGATGAGCGTGCTGCTTGCTTGGAACCCGTCAACCCACTCAGCGGTTATGATTGGGGTTATTACTATATGCCCGGCGACAAGCAGACGCGCTATTTCTTCGATCAGTTGACTAAAGGAAAGCATGTGATAGAAACGGAATATTTTATCGACCGCAAAGGCGAGTACAACAGTGGCATTTGCACGGCCAAGTGCACCTATAGTCCGGAATTCAGCGGTCGTGATCGCGCAATAAAACTAACGAATGAATAACAGAAAAACTTTATTATTGGCGATGCTGCTGGGCGCAACCACCTTGCAAGCCCAGCGCATCAGCAGCACACAAGAGGTGATGCGGGTGGGACAAGTGTTGTATAATCACCCCGTGAAGGCCTCGTTCTCATTGAAAAACAAAGGATTGAGAACGCTGAAGATTAGTGAGGTTCGCACGAGTTGCGGGTGCACAACGGTCAACTATCCCACGTCGGTGGGCATGGGGAAAGAGTTTAAAATCGAAGCCGTTTATGATGCTAAGACGCTGGGACATTTCCACAAACAGTTGGCCGTTTACAGCAATGCGAGCAAGGAACCCTTGCTGTTGACGCTGCAAGGGGTGGTGGTGCGCGAACTGAAAGATTATACCGGAGACTATCCTTACACGCTGGGCGAACTGAAAGTGAACGATGTTGATATTGAGTTTGACAATGTCAATCGTGGCGATCGCCCCACCGTCAAACTCTATCTCTTCAACAACTCCAACGAAACGTTGCAGCCGGTGCTCATGCATCTGCCCAACTATCTTTCGGGCGAGCTGTCACCTTCGCAGCTGCGTCCCCATCGTTCGGGGGTGGCCACCATCACCCTTGACTCGCGCGAGCTGCGCGATTTTGGGCTCACCACCACAGATATCTATTTGGGTATGCGTCCCGGCGACAAAGTTTCTGATGAGAAACGGATTAAGGTGTCGGCCATATTGCTGCCTGCTTTCCAGGACATGACGGCACAACAACAGGCGCAAGCACCCCAAATGTTGCTTTCGGCCGACAGCCTTGACTTAGGAACATTTGGTGGAAAGAAGCAGTTGCGTGGCGAGATAGAGATTGAAAACTTAGGCCGGTCGCCGTTGGAGATTCGCAGTTTGCAGCTTTTGGGCAACGGTTTAGAGGTGTCGTTGGACAAGACAACGATTGTGCCGGGCACGCGTGCTCGCCTGAAGGTGACGGCTATTGCCGACCAAATGCAGGGCAATCGGCGTGCGCCGCGCGTGCTGATGATTACCAACGACCCCAAGAAGGGCAAGGTGATGGTGAAAATTAAAGTAAGATAGATGTTACAAATCGAAATCGATAACGGCAGTGGTTTTTGCTTTGGCGTGACCACAGCCATCAAAAAAGCCGAGGAGGAGTTGGCTAAGGGCGGCACACTTTATTGCTTAGGCGACATCGTGCACAACAGTATGGAGGTGGAACGGCTGTCGCAACGCGGGCTCATCACCATCAACCACGAACAATTAAAGACGTTGCACAATGCCAAAGTGTTGCTGAGAGCGCATGGCGAACCCCCCGAAACCTATGCCATCGCTGCCCGAAACAACATTGAGATTATCGATGCTACGTGCCCCGTGGTGTTGCAGTTGCAGAAGCGCATCAAGCGACAATATGAAAACAGTGTGGCTGCAACGCTCAACAACATGCCGAGCGACACACAGCTGGTTATCTTCGGGAAAAACGGCCATGCCGAAGTGTTGGGGCTCGTGGGGCAAACAAAAAGTCGCGCCATCGTGATAGAGAAGTTCGACGATGTGAAGCAATTAGACTTCAACAAAAGCATTTACCTTTATTCGCAAACCACAAAGAGCTTGGACGAGTTTCACCACATCATCGACTATATTCAAACCCACATCTCGCCCAACGCCACTTTCCAGAGCTTCGACACCATCTGCCGTCAGGTGGCCAATCGCATGCCCAACATCGCCAACTTTGCCACACGCCACGACGTAGTGCTGTTTGTGGCGGGGCGAAAAAGCTCGAATGGCAAGGTGCTGTTCCACGAATGCCTGCAGGTAAACCCGCATAGTTATCAGGTGGAGAGCGCCGAAGAGATTGATATGCGCTGGTTTGACGGGGCAAAAACCGTGGGTATCTGTGGAGCTACGAGCACGCCCAAATGGCTCATGGAGGAGTGTCGCGATTACATTTTGCGCCGCTAACCACCCAAAACGCTTGCTCGCCGTGGGCTATTGAAGAGTTAACACAACATATTCTGACTGCGTACCGATGCGGAATTTCCCGCCCCAAATGCCTATACCACTCGACACATAATAGTGCGTTTCGCGCTTTGTCAGCCTTCCATAAGCCTTTTCGTAGATGGCACTTTCAATCCAATTGATGGGCCACACCTGCCCATTGTGCGTGTGTCCGCTGAATTGAAAGTCCACATGCTGGCGCTCAGCAGCCTCCAAATGATAGGGTTGATGGTCGAGCAGAATGGTGTACTGCGTGCCATCACTGTTTTCATCATCTCGTTTAAGGGCTTGCGATGCGTGTTTGTGCGGTCGTCCCGGCCCACTATCGTAATGCCTTTTCCGATAGCTACGGCCGTGTCGCGCAGCAAATGGATGCCCGCCTCGCGATAAAACCGTTCGCTGTTTTCCTCGCCCGCATAGTAATCATGGTTGCCCAAGCAGGCATAAACGGGCGCATTGAGGCGTCGAAATTCGGCCGCCATATCCGCTTTGAGCAACGGTTGAATGCTGAAATCGACAATATCACCCGCAATGAGTACCGCATCGGGATGCTCGGCATTGATGAAATCCACCCATTTGGCCAAGTCGTGGCGCGTGTTGTGATAGCCCAAGTGCATATCGCTCAACAGCACAAATTTGCTGGGTTGGGGGAGCGGCTTGCGTGACCGGAGGGCAATCTCCACGCGCACCTTGTGGTAATAGTGCACATAACCGTAGGTGAAAAGGGCGCCGATGAAACCGAAAACGAAGAGCGTTCCCGGCACACTGTGACGTAAAAATGTTGAAGGAACAAGGCCGATGAGCCGCCCTAAGTCTAACGCAAGGAAGAGCATCACAAGATAAAGTAGGATGAAGATGGACGAACCTCCAACCTCGTAGAACACGCGTGCCAGAGGAAGAGAGAAACGATCTAAGCCCACGATGAAATTGAAAAAGAAGCACATGAGCGTAGCCAACAATAGTCCCAATACCACCATTTTATAGGCGTTGTCCGTCGGAAGAAGTAGCCACATGCGCCGACCTACATAGCCGCAACCGACAAGCATGAGCAGCAAGACAATAGAAATCAAAACAGTTTTCATGGTGCAAAGGTAGCAAGAAAGTGGTAATCGGCGAAATGAAGCGCAGCAAGAGCGCTCGCTATGGTGGGCAGAAACCAGAAGGAAACCCTTTATTTGCGTGCAACTGAGGTGAGTCATGAGAACAGGATGTTAGTTTTTTTAACGCGAAAGATTTTGTTTGTGTGATGAAAGTTCTTTACCTTTGCCCTCGATTTAATTACATTTTTAGGATAAAAAATAAGAGAGTATGAAAAAGATTTTAATGACAATGGTTGCAGCTTTAGGCTTGGCCATTAGTGCAAACGCACAAGTTTATGTTGGTGGTGGTTTCGCAGTTCAGGGACACGACAATGGTAATGATACTTATACCACTTATAAATTCCTCCCTGAAGTAGGTTATAACCTCAATGACAACTGGGCTGTAGGTACGGTTTTCGGTTGGCAGGGTGCTACCAAGAATGGGAGAAAGGCTTTTGAGGTTAGTCCTTATGCTCGTTTTACTCCTGTCCACACCAAGTTCATCAACTTGTTTGTTGACGGTGGTTTCGGCTACGAACATGAATATGGTAATAACAGAGCCGGCGTGGATAATTGGTCTGCAGGCGTGCGTCCTGGTGTAGCTGTGAACTTGAACGAGCGTCTTTCGTTTGTTTCTCACGTAGGTTTCTTGGGTTGGAGCCAAAGCAAAGTTAGCGGCGCTACGAATAAGACTAGCGAATATGGTTTGAATCTTGATGGCAACGACATCAGCTTCAGCCTTTATTACAATTTCTAAAGAGGGTTTTAATTAATCATTTATAGCAACGAAAGCGGATGCATCATGAGGTGCATCCGCTTTATTGTTTGTTCATCTTGAACCTTTTGGCACAGAAACCAAGGGTACATGCCCTTATAGTATGCGCTGACCTTTTAAAATGATGGGGAAATCTTTCTCGTTTTTGTTGTTATTATCGTTGTCAACTTGAATGCCAGTGAAGATTAATTGCGCTATCACCGTACCGTTATCGAGGCGCTTACCATAGGAATAGTTGGTGAATTGTTGCGCAAAGAATTTCACTTTGTGGCTTGCACCGCTCAATAGGATGGGCTGTTCGGTGGGTTTAGGACCTGCAAAGAACATCTTGTACTGCGGTTTGGTGAAGAGCACTTTGCATTTAAGCGTCATGGGTGCCGAGGCATTGATGGCTGTTTTCAGCGCAGCATCGCTCACAAAGGTTGTCAATGCTTGTGGAGGAACGTTATAGATCTCCATCGTTGAGTCGTTGATGATGCGCCAATGCGAGACAATACTGTCGCTCTCAAACTTGCCGTCACGGTCTGTTCCTTTCGGGAAATAGAGTTTCCCTGCATAATTCCCTTTCATCGTGAGGAACGTTTGATAGCGTTCGGCGGGTGTTCCAAACCAATCTTCCTCACTGTTGTTGTTGCCATTGAGGCATGAACTGAGCGCCATGCTTGCCACAGCTAAGCAGGCCACGACCCACATCTTTGTCTTTAATCGTTTCATTTTGTTGAAATTTTAAAGGTTAAATTATTCTTTTTTCTATTTATTGGTGGCAAATATACGATTTATTGCGCAATTCCGCGATGGAAATATGTTAAAATTTAATCGTTAAGTGTGAGCTGCTTCACTCAAGCGCCGCATGCCAATGGGATGAGCGATGCGCTTGAAAAAAACTTAAAAAGCATGCTGCTTTGTTTGCTCCTTGCCGAACATCGCCTAACTTTGTGCTTGCATCTAAAGGGATGCTGGGCATGATTAAGGTTTTTAAAATGAATAACAATGGACATTCCTTCTATCATTTTACTGGTGATGATTGTCGCTGTCGTGGCGATGCTTCTCATGGTTTATCGCAAACAAAGGCTGCACCATGTAGCGACGCATGCTGCTGAGGCGACTTGTACCGATGAAGATTGCTATTTGCAGGCGATGCAACGCGACTATGGTATGCCCGATGAAGTGGTGAGTGTGCACACGTTTGGCAGTCCCACCTATGATGCACCCCTGCTCTTCTATGCCGACTTTGTGGTGTTAAAGGGGCGGAAGTTCGAGGCGCAGGATATTGCCGAAGTGACGTTTAACAACCGTTCAAACCCCTATACCACCAACGATTATCAGGTAGTTGTTGCGCTTACCGACGGCGAGCATTTGTCAATAGCTATAGGCAATGACATTGATAAAGCCAAATATGTGGTGCAGCAGCTCAACAATTTCCTTTTGGTTCATCGGTAGTAGGTTTGCAGCGCACATGGAGTTTAGGCTGTTACGGCGCAGAAAAAGTGGTAGATGCAACGAAGCATCTACCACTTTTTTGTGTAAATGAGCATATAGACTAATACGCCTCGTCGTTTTCAATCTCTTCCTGTGTGATGGCTTTGCGGTCGATGGCGCGCCATGCCAAGAAGATATAGGCCAGCACGAAGGGAATAAGCAGCGAAACCACCGACATAGTCTTGAGCGTAAACAGGCTGCTACAGCTGTTGGCGATGGTCAATGAGCTTTGCAAATTAGCCGTTGAAGGGTAGTAAGCCGTGTTGTTCCAGCCTGCACAAAGCAGCAATCCCAATACTACGAGCACCACACCAATGCCTGCCGGCCAAATGCCGCGCATATAAGTGGGACGCAACAACGTGCGACCCACGGCAAAAAGCAGCAGCACCACACCGATGAGGATGATGAGTGTGACATACCACATATCGAGCAAATTGTGCAGATATTTCATGGGTTCCATGAAAATCACACCTGTTTCGGGCTGATAGGCATAACCCTCTTTGAGCAAGGTGCGCACCAAAAAGGCCAAGAACAGCACCAAGAACGGAACAACATTGTACAGTAATTGGCGATGTGCACGCTCGTTGATGGCTTTGTTATCTACATTGTTGATGATGTAGAACAAGCCCAAAATGCGCGCCAAGAAGAACACCGCCAAACCAAAAATGAGATTCCAAGGGTCGAGTAAAGCGTCTAAACCATGACTCGCATTCGCCCATTTGCTGATGACGGGTTGCATGAAATTAGTGAGGTTTTGCTTGTCAACCAAGAAGTTACTTCCATCGAAAAATGTAGCCACAGCGCCGCCTAAGAGCAACGGACCTACGAGCCCATTGATGATTAAAAACCATTGAAAGGTGCGGGTGCCGAGCAGGTTGCCCAACTTGTTTTGGAACTCATAGCTCACCGCTTGCAGCACAAACGTGAAGAGAATGGTCATCCAAAGCCAGTAGGCTCCACCGAAACTTGTGCTATAAAACAGTGGAAACGAGGCAAAGAAAGCACCGCCAAAAGTAACCAAAGTGGTGAAGGTGAACTCCCATTTCCTGCCCGTTGAATTCACTACCATGCGACGCTCTTCGGGCGTGTGGCCTAAGCTAAAGATGAGCGAATTGGCACCTTGCACAAACATGAGAAACACCAACAGGGCGCCCAACAACGAAACTAAAAACCACCAATAGTGCTGAAAGAAAGAATAACTCATACACTTGGGGCCTCCATCCCCTTTTTGATTTGTTTAAACAGAATGTTGATTTCCACGGCTAACATCGTGGTGAAGAGCGCGAGGAACAAGAAGAAGGTGATGATAATGCTACCCGAATTGAGGTCGCTCACTGCTGCCCACGTGGGCAATAGGTCCTGAATGGTCCAGGGTTGACGCCCCATTTCGGCTACAATCCAGCCCGACTCAGTGGCAATATAGGCCAAGGGAACCAAGGCAATGCCTGCGCGACAGAGCCAGCGCCACTTATCATCGGCAATGTTTTTGTGCCAGGTGATGTGGCCAGCAAACAAGAAATAGAGGATGAAGAGCATGCCTAATCCCACCATGATGCGGAATGCCCAGAAGTTAATGGGGATGTTGGGCACCACTTGATCGGGCGACTTTACATAGCCATAACCAAAATATTTCATGTCGTCGCGCAAGGTTTGTTTCACCTCGGGCGTCCGTTTTCCTGCACGATATTGCTGCAAAGCGACGATAGCACGACGCCCACGTGCCATCTTTTCGGCTACAGACGGCTCTTTTGTGCCATCGTTTTTGGTGTAGCCTGCAAGAATATTTTGCACGCCGGGCACATAACCTTCGAAGCTGTTCGTAGCCAAAACCGAGAGCGCATAGGGCGCACCTATCTTAAAAGGTGGTTCCTGTTGGTGCAGATAGTCGGGTTGTTGGAAGGGCGAAACGCCGGCAACCAACGACAGGCTTTGCGCCTTTCCGCCTTGGTAGAGGGCTTCCATTGCGGCTAATTTCATGGGCTGTGTCTGCGCCACTTGGTAGGCAGAGTCGTGGCCTGTGGCTGCTGCTAAGAGCGAAGCCGCTAAACCTACAATGGTAGCCACCTTCAAACTGTTTACGGCCAGCAGCTGCTCTCTGCGTTTGAGCAGATACCATGAGCAGACACCTACTACGAAAACGGCACCGATAATCCATGAGGAAGTCACCGTGTGGCAGAACTTTCCAACGGCAAATGGAGACAAAGCCACGTCGAAAAATGAATTCATTTCAAAGCGCATGGTGTCGGGATTGAACGTTTGTCCCACAGGATACTGCATCCATGCGTTGGCTACTAAGATCCACCAAGCCGAGAGTGTGGCACCAATTCCTGTCAACCAGGTAGAAGCCAAGTGGAAACCCGGCGACACTTTCTTCCATCCAAAGAACATCACGGCTACGAAAGTCGACTCCATAAAGAAAGCTAATATCCCTTCGATGGCTAAAGGTGCGCCGAAGATGTCGCCCACAAACCACGAGTAGTTGCTCCAGTTTGTGCCAAATTCAAACTCTAAGATAATGCCTGTTGCTACGCCCATAGCAAAGTTTACGCCAAAAAGTTTTTGCCAAAACTTTGCCGCATCTTTCCAAAAGCGCTTGCGGGTGCGATAGTAACAGGTTTCAACAATTCCCATAATCAGTGCTAAGCCCAACGTCAGGGGCACAAACAACCAGTGATAAATCGCTGTGAGCGCAAATTGTCCACGCGACCAATCAATGGTTGAAGCGCTGATGTCTAATAATTGATACATCATTGTAATATAATTTTAAATCATTAATTGTTAGCTTTTTGTAAATGTCATGCTGCTTTGCATGGCGTTCTTCCGTGTCCATTCTCTCTGCCTGTCTCATTTCGGCATGCGTTGCTTGAGCTGCTCATTGACAAACGTTGCCTCGCCGCCATGCTGTGTTTTGCTCTTAATATAATTAGGAAAGAAAAATACTTTCAACACAGCAAACATGATAAACAGTTTGATGAGAATAATCAGCCACAGCGTTTTTCCCAATGTCATTTGGCGAAAACCGTCGTAGTAGAGATAGAATGCCTTTTTAAAAAAATGAGTCCTGTACATGTTCGCACGATAGGTTTTGGGCGATAAAATTATAAAATTATTTTTTATATTGTTCTTTTTTGCTCAAAAATGCGTGGAAAAAGAGGATAAAAAGCGTTGCAGCCGATAAAAAGTTGGTTATTTAGAAGAAAATAAATAATTTTGTAGCACTTGATGACGCAAAATAGAATTCCAAATATGAAAAAGAAATTTTTAATTCCCCTACTTGTGATAGGACTGCTTCTTGCGGCAGGAATTGTTTATCTTGCCGTGAATTTGCACCAACAGAAGCAGGCGAATGAAGCCATGCAAGAGTTGGCTGAACTCGATAAAAAGGAAATGGAAAATGAGTATCAGCAGTTTGCCAATCAGTATAGCGAGATGAAAACGCAGATCAGCAACGACTCTATCGTGGCACAACTCTCGGCCGAGCAGGAACGAACACAGCGGCTTTTGGCCGAATTGAGACGTGTGAAAACCACCGATGCAGCCGAGATTGCACGCCTTAAACGCGAATTGGCTACGGTGAGAAAGGTGCTGAGAAGTTATGTTATGGAGATTGATTCGCTCAATCGGTTGAACCAAAACCTCACTGCCGAGAATACGCAAATCAAAGGACAATATGCCGAGGCAACGCGCCAAATCGAGGGACTGAATAGCGAAAAGGCTTCACTATCCGAGAAAGTGGCGATTGCTGCGCAGCTCGATGCCACGGGAATTAATCTTGTTGCCAAGAACAAAAAGGGCAAGACTACGAACAGCATTCAAAAGTGTACGGCCTTGCAATTAAACTTCACCATCACGAAAAATGTGACAGCGGGCAACGGAAATAAGGTTGTTTATGTGCGCATCACGTCGCCATCGGGCAATCTTTTGGGGGGCGGAAGCAGTTTTAATTATGAAAACAAGACATTGCAAAGCTCTATGCAAAAGACAATAGAATATGGTGGACAAGAGACACCTGTCACCCTTTTTTGGAATGTCACGCAGACCTTAATGGAAGGAACTTACAACGTGAGTATCTTTGCTGATGGCAACATGATTGGTTCAAAGAGTTTCACCTTTAAATAAATGGCGTGGCAAAGTGTACCGTTTTCAATAGGAAAAAGGTGGAGATTGGGTGGCAATTCATGACAGATTGCGAAGAAAAGTGGTAGGAATTAAAAATATCCGCACGATGAAAAAAATGGTTTCGGTTTTGCTTTTGTGGGGAACACTGCTCCCTGTCGCGGCGCAACAGCCTTTGAGTTTAGACAGCTGCAGGGCACTGGCACTCCGCAATAACAAGCAGATTAACGCCGCAAAATTTAAGCAAGAAATAGCCTTGCAGCTGCGAAAGGCAGCCAAGACGAAATATCTGCCCAAGGTAGATGTTGTGGGTGGCTATCAATATTTTAGTGAAAGCGTTTCGTTATTGAGCAAAGATCAAAAGGATGCGCTCAACCATTTGGGTACAGGAGTTACTGCTGCTGCCGGCGGAAACCTGTCGAGTTTGCTCACCAACATGGTGGCTCATGGGGTTATTTCGCCCTCAGTTGCAGGCCAAATCAGTAGTGTTTTCAGTCAAGTCAGCGGTCCCATGGCGGGCATGGGCAATCAAGTGGGGCAGAATATTGTCAACAGTCTTGAGACCAACACCCATCACATGTGGGGTGGGGCGGTTGTAGTGCGGCAACCTATTTATATGGGTGGAGCCATCACGGCGCTCAATCGCATGGCCGAACTCAATGAGCGTGTGGCCGAGAACGATGCAAATGCCAAGCGCCAGGCGACGCTTTATAATGTAGACCAGGCCTATTGGATGGTTGTTTCGTTGAAACAGAAACAGCAATTAGCCAACAGCTATTTGGCCTTGGTGCAGAAGTTGTCGGGCGATGTGCAGAAAATGTTTCAAGAAGGTGTCGCCACAAAGGCCGACGGATTGAAGGTGGATGTGCGTGTGAATGAGGCTGAAATGCAAGTGACGCAGGTGAAGATGGATTGGTTTTGGCCAAGATGTTGCTCTGTCAGCTTTGCGGTTTGCCTTTAGAGGAGCGTGTGTCGTTGGTTGATGAACAGCCATTGCAACGTGTGCTCAACCTCGATGCACAGTCACAAGCTGTGGCCGACAAGGGTTTAGCCAATGAAAATCGTCCCGAGTTGCGCATGCTTCAAAATATGGTTGACCTCACAAGGCAAGGCGAGCGCTTGGTGCGTGCCATCTATTTACCGCATGTTTTGCTCACCGGAGGCTATTTTGCCAGCAACCCTAATGTGTTTAACGGTTTCGAACGTAAGTTGGCCGGCACGTGGAATGTGGGCGTATTGGTGCAGGTTCCCGTGTGGAACTGGTTTGAAGGTGCTTATAAAGTGCGGGCAGCCAAGGCGGCAACGAGCTTTGCACAGATGGAACTGAGCGATGCACAAGAGAAGATAAGCCTGCAAATTTCACAATGCCAATTCAAGGTGAAAGAGGCGCATAAGCGGCTTGTTATGGCGCGAAAGAACATCCATAGTGCCGAAGAAAACCTCAGATGTGCAACGCTCGGCTTTAAAGAAGGCGTCATAGAGTCGACCGATGTGCTGGCAGCTCAAGCGGCATGGCAGCAAGCAAAGAGTCAGGAAATAGATGCCGAAGTGGAGGTGAGACTCTCACAAGTGAATTTACAAAAGGCATTAGGCGTGCTTGAATATTAACCCATAAACTCATCAAACAGATTATCATGTCAACAAAATCACAACATACAAATATGTATTTGGCCATCTTAGGCATTATTCTTGTGGTGGCCATTGTAGGAATTATCGGTTTCTTCACATTGGGAAAGCAGAAGGATATCATCCAAGGCGAAGTGGAAGTGGAAGAATTTCGGGTGGCTTGTAAATATCCGGGTCGCGTGGTTGAGCTCAGAGTGAAAGAGGGTGACTATGTGCATGTGGGCGACACGTTGGCCATTATTGAAATTCCTGAGATGGATGCGCAGAAGAAAGTGGCGCAAGCAACAACTGCAACGACCGAGGCGATAAAGGATTTAACCGATGCAGGTGCGCGCAAAGAGCAAATTCAAGGCGCCTTCGAATTGCTGCAACAAGCACGTGCGGCGGCTGAAATTACCAAGAAGACTTATAACCGCATGCAAAACCTCTACAACGAAGGGGTGATTAGTGGGCAGAAACGCGATGAGGCTTTTGCGGCCTTTAAAGCGTCGGAAGCGCAAGTGAAGGCAGCCGAAAGCCAATATAACATGGCTAAGAATGGTGCCCGTTCGCAAGAAAAACGTGTGGCAGCCAGCAATGTAAAAGCCGCTTTGGGCGCAGTGGAAGTGGTTGCTTCGATGCTGAAAGAAACGGTTCAAGTGGCGCAGGTTGAAGGCGAAGTGAGCGAGGTTTATCCCAAGGTGGGCGAGCTGTTGGGGCTGGGTTCGCCCATTATGAGCATTTCAGAGCTAAGTGATCAGTGGGGGACATTCAACATTCGGGAAGATCAGCTCAAGGGAATGAAGATTGGAACAACATTCTCTGTGTTTGTGCCGGCGTTTAATAAGGAGATGAAAATGAAGGTCTATTATGTGAAAGATCAAGGCAGTTATGCTGTGTGGAAAGCAACAAAGACCACCGGGCAATATGACTTGAAGACGTTTGAGGTGCGTGCGCGCCCCTTAACCAAGATAGAAGGTTTGCGCCCGGGCATGAGTTTGATTTTGAAATAGAGGAAAGATAACGGGCATGAAAACCTTGCGACAGATTTGGACAATAGCCTTTCGCGAATGTGGTATTATGCGTGAACAGCCCATCTATTGGATTAGTTTGGTGGTGTTTCCAATCGTTGTCATTGTGTTTTTCACCTCGTTGATGGCACAAGGCGTACCCACAGATATGCCTGTGGGCGTGGTTGATTTAGACCAGACAGCCACTTCGCGTGCGATGATTCGGCGCTTAGATGCTTTTCAATCCTCGCAAGTGGTGGCGCAATATCAGAACATGAACGAGGCACGCGAGGCAATCCAGCGCAATGAGATTTATGCGTTTCTCTATATTCCGAAGGGGATGACGCGCGGATTGGGCACCAACACGCAACCCAAACTATCTTTTTATTATAGCAGCACCACGTTGGTGGCCGGCTCGTTGCTTTTTAAAGACCTCAAAACCATCTCGGCGTTAGGCTCGGCTGCGGTGGGACAAGCGAAGTTGAGTGCCTTGGGACGCACGCCACGTGAGATAAGAACTACTTTGCAGCCCATAGCGATTGATTTGCACATGCTGCAAAATCCATGGGCCAACTATAATGTCTATCTCTCCACGGTGATGGTGCCGGGCCTGCTCATGCTGTTTGTTTTTTTGCTTACACCCTATAGTTTAGGCATCGAGATTAAGTTCCAACGGAGTCGCGAATGGATGGCTTTAGCCGACAATCGTGCATGGGTGGCTTTGGCCGGAAAGTTGCTTCCGCAGTTGGTGGTGTCGCTTTTGATGTTCTATGCTTTCGAATTCTACATCTATTACGTGCAAGACTTCCCCCATTCGGGTGGTTTTCTGCCCATCTTGCTTTGTGGCATCTTGTCGCTGTTGGCAGCGCAGGGATTCGGAATCTTTGTCTTTGGGCTGATGCCGGGCTTGCGCATGGCCATGAGTGTTTGCTCACTTTGGGCGGTGGTAAGTCTTTCGATTGCGGGCACCACCTTCCCCGTATTTGCCATGAGTCCCATGCTTGAAGCTGTGGCGCAGCTTTTTCCTTTGCGCCATTACTACATGCTCTATCAGCTCTGTGTGCTCAACGGTTTCCCTCTGTCTGCTGCTTGGCTCAATTTGTTGGCATTGTTGTTGTTTTGCTTTCTGCCATTTGTCAGCTTGTGGAACATCAAACGTGCGATGTTACTTTACACCTATCTACCCTAAATGGATTTGAAAATGCTTCTCTCTCGCATGCTAACGGCCTTGCAAACGCTTTGCAATATTTGGGCGCAAGAGCTTCGGGCTGCCTTGAAAGATCAAGGTGTGGTGATGTTTTTCTTCCTCTTGCCTTTGATTTATCCCTTGCTCTATTCGTGGATTTACAATAACGAGGTGGTTTATGAAGTGCCCGTAGTGGTGGTGGATGTGAGCCATAGCCACGAGAGTCGTGCTTTCATTCGGGCGTTTGATGCCTCACCAAGCGTGCAAGTGGCTGCTTATAGCAACAGTGTTGACGAGGCGAGACAGCACTTGGCGCGGCAGGAGGGCTATGGAATAGTTTGTTTTCCGCGCGATTATGCCGAGCAGCTCCATCGGGGAGAACAAACTCATGTGAGCGTTTATTGCGATATGAGTCTTATGTTGGCGTATAAAGCCGTGTTTCAAACGGCGCAGGCGGTGGCGGCAAAGCAAAATGCCAACATTTTATTGCATCGGCAACCCACGTTTAATGAACATGAAGACGAACTGGCTACCGAACCGCTCGCCGTTGCCGAAGTGCCTATTTTCAACGCCACAGGAGCTATGGCAATGCCATTTTGCCCGGCGTTTTGATTTTAATTATGCAGCAAGCACTGCTATTGGGCATCGGCATGGCGGCCGGAATAGCTCGCGAACGCAATCGGCAGGGCTATCCAACGCTGGCCAATACCCCCAAGGTTGGCGCGCTGACCTTGATTATGGGCAAAGCTTTGTTCTACTTCATGGTGTTCGCTGTGATGGCAACCTATCTCACCTTGGCCGTTCCAAAAATGTTTCGTTTCACCGCTTTAGCCTCGGCAGGCAGCCTCGTGGCGCTACTTTTGCCCTATTTGCTGGCCTCCATCTTTGCGGCGATGGCCTTGTCCTTTGCTGTGCGCCAGCGCGAGCAAGTGATGCTCTTAGTGGTGTTTACCTCGGTGCCTTTACTCTTCCTTACGGGCATCTCGTGGCCACAGAGCAACATGCCCTGGGTGTGGGAATTGCTCGCGCGCCTCTTCCCCTCAACCTTTGCTGTGCGAGGTTTCCTGCGTATCAGCAGCATGGGCGCTACGCTTGCCGACATTCGGCCCGAGCTCATGGGCCTGTGGTTGCAGGCTATTGCCTATTTTGCATTGGCCTGGCTGATGTATGCTTTGCAGCGCCGGCGGATTCTCCATGCCGCAAAGTGAAGCACTTTAGGGGTGTCAGCCACCGCCACGCTTCGTTGACCACATTAATCCATTCTATATATGCTACCCTTATATTTTAACCTGTCTGCAAAGACCCAAGAAATTTCGCATGAAATCATGGAGCAATTCATGCGGGGCAATCCGTCTGCCTACTTGTTTCTCTTCAATGCCTATTATCCCTGTGTGTTTCAAAGTTTGAAACGAGTGCTAAAGAACGAAGACGATGCAAAGGACTTAACCCAGCGAATTTTCATGCGATTGTGGTTGCAACAAACGAAATATCCCGGCATCCGAAATGTTGAAGCCTATTTGTTTCGCTGCATGCACAATGCGTTGGTGAACTTTCTGCAATCGAAAAACCGAAAGATGGCACGGATAACGACGCAGCAGGAGCGGGTAGACGTAAATTCGCCTCATGAACATCTCGTTGCAAACGATTTGAGGCAACGCACGCATATCCTCATCGCGCGCATGCCTAAGCAAAGGCAAAAGATTTTTCGGCTGAGTCGGCTCTCTGGGTTTTCTAACGAAGAAATTGCTAAGCTGTTGGGCATTTCGAAGAAAACAGTTGAAAATCATTTAAATTTAGCCTTAGGAACACTCCGAAAAATGGTGCTCTGACTACTGCCGTGGCACACCGCTTTGTCATTTTTTCCCATTCCAAGATGCTTTTCCCCACGCAGCATCATCATTTGAGAATGGCTGTCACTTCCTCAACATAACGATTGAGGGGCAGGGATGCATCGCGCATTCCCGCCCAATTCTTAGTATATGGAAATACAAAAGTTTTATGTTTTCGGTGTCACCGTGGCCGAGCCATGACCCTCGCCGCCACTGGGGTTGCCTCCGTTGCCAGAAGGATTGCTGCCGCCACCACTGCCGGCACCACCCCCCGGCTTGTTCCCATCGTCGGGCTGTTTGCCATCCGAAGGCTTATTGCTGCCGCCGGGGCGTTTCCTATCTTTCGGCTTCACCTTAGCCGAGCCGTTACCTCTTGTGCCTGTCTTCGTTTTCACAAACATCAGTTGGGCGCCTATGAACCGTGTCCATAGCTTTTTACCCGTGCTGACCACCTGCACTTCGTAGCGCATCTCCTTGTTGACTGTTTTGGTGTGGCCAGTGAACGTCAGGTCGCCTGGGGTGTAACCTGCCGACGCGGCCAATTCGGGCAGCTGAGGGTCGATGAGCTTGTGGTTGTTTTCTAATGCCATCTGCTTCGCAATGTTCTGCTGCACCTTGCTTGATTTGCGCGTGGTGGAATAGCTTGCCAACATATGATTGATGGCATCTACCAGCTCCATAAGCAGTTTGCGGTCGGCATCGTCGGTAGCAAACGCATAGGAACCCTCGATTTTGCTACGAATCTCATAGAAAGCTTCGTCGGTCATGGGGCGCAACTGCTTCATCGATGAGATGGTTCGTTTGCTATCGGCCATCACCCTTTGCGTGTTGAGCTTGCCCAGCTTCTCATTGTTGGTTCTCAGCGCATCGATGATCACGTTTAGCCCCAGCGCAGCCGTCTCGGTGGGCAATTTGGCCAAATCCATCAGCAACCCGTCCACATGTGCGCTCTTGGCCTCTGCTAACTCTTTTTGAATGCCTTTGTAGGAGCGAACCAACGGCAACAGCTTTGCGCCCGGCTCGCTCAAAGTGTTGATGGGTGAATGGGCGTTGTTGCGAATGGTCGCAAACAACTGGGTGAGGAGGCCGCTGCGTTCGTCATCTAATTTCTGCAACTGCGGCGTCATTTCCGAGGACCGTTGCGCACGGTTCAAATCCAGTTCTTGGTCAATCAACGCACGCCAATCTTTTAACTGCTTCTCGGTGATATGCAGTTTCTGTTTGTCAGGTTCTGAGACCAAATCGTAAAGACGTTGATGCAACTCGGCATGCATCGCGCTGTTATGCGTCGCGATGCCATCATTCACTCGCACGTAGCGAGGGGAACTTTCAGTAGTTTTTTTCATATTAAACTTATTAAATTTGTTTACGTCAATAGTGACGCTAATAGTTGTTTAATGCAAAAGGTTACCGTCGAGAACTATTTTCTCGGGTCAATAACAATTAACGCTGTAAAAATAGGCTTTTTTTTGCATAGCACCAAAATTTGCATACAAAAATTGCCCATTTCTTCATATTTTTTTTATTTTAACACTTTAAAAAACCCTCAGTTCTCATATTCCTTTCAATTTTAATATGCTATCGAGCCCCTCGCCTAAACATTTCCACGGTGTCAATATGCTGTCGAGCCCCTCGCCCGAACATTTCTGCAGTGTCAATATGCTGTCGATCCCATTGCTCGAACATTTCCACGGTGTCAATGTGCTGTCGAGCCCCTTGCTCGAACATTTCTGCGGTATCAATGTGCTGTCGAGCCTCTCGCCCGAACATTTCCACGGTGTCAATGTGCTGTCGAGCCTCTCGCCCGAACATTTCTGCAGTGTCAATGTGCTGTCGAGCCCCTTGCTCGAACATTTCCGCGGTGTCAATGTGCTGTCGAGCACCTCGCCTGCACATTTCCATTGTGCCAATGTGTGGGCATTGCCTTCGTCAGCAACTACAAAATGCAAACCACACCGAAAATGGTAGAGGCGGCGACTGTATACCCACTCGGACATCCGCGCAGCCGTATCTCCATCTGCCAATAATACTTTTCCTTTCACAAGTGTGACGTTTTCATCTGTCACCGCTGCATTTCCACTCGAAAACAAGGAATTTCCACCTATATAATATAGGTGTATATACTGTGTGGTGCATAAATTTAGCAACAAGTGCACTCTTAATGAGCAACGTGGGTAGGCACGCAGATGCTAAACTTACCATGCTCCATGAAACGCTGCTACCTGCACCAGCCCTTTTTGCTTTTTGTCATAGGCGAGGTGATTTCCGCAATGGCCTTTTTAGTGAGAAATTGCCGCGGTGTTTTCGTTTGGAGGTAGAATGAGTGATAAAATTCGATAGAAATACCATCGCAATAGAGATTATTTACTATCTTTGCAATCGCGTATGCTTTCGCTCACTATTTACTACCTTTGCAATCGCGTATGCCTCGCTCGCCAATGGCTCGTGGACACAGGGGCCTGGTTGGGCAGTTTTTCGTTCAATCAATTTAATTTACTGATATGCAAACAAACATTCTTTATTACCTTACGGGCACGGTCACATTGGGCGCCTGTATTTCGGCGCATGCGCAAAAGAAACCGATGAACATCGTTTATATCATGAGCGATGACCATTCGTATCAGACAATCAGCGCCTATGACAATCGTTTCATCAACACGCCTAACATTGATTGGATTGCCAACCACGGCATGAAGTTTCAAGAGAGTTTTGTGGCCAATTCACTCAGCGGCCCTTCGCGTGCCTGCATGCTCACGGGAAAACACAGCCACGCCAATGGGTTTACGGATAACTCGAAGACTTTTGACGGTAATCAGCAGACTTTTCCTAAACTCTTGCAGCGCGCGGGCTATGAGACGGCCATGATTGGCAAATGGCATCTGACTTCGTTGCCCACTGGGTTTAACTATTGGGATATCCTCATCAACCAGGGCGATTACTACAACCCCGATTTTCTTTGCAATGGGAAAAAACTGCAACGCCAGGGCTATGTCACCAATATCATTGCCGATTTGGCCATCGATTGGATGGAGCACAAGCGCGACAAAGACAAACCTTTCTGCCTTTTGATGCACAACAAGGCGCCCCATCGCGTGTGGGACCCCGACACCTGCGATCTCGACCTCTACAATGATGTGGTCTATCCGTTGCCTAAGAATTTCTATGATAACTACGAAGGACGGCTCGCTGCGCAGAAGCAAAAAATGAGCATCATCAAAGACATGGACATCATCTACGACAACAAAATGGCCGACCATGAGAACGAAATCCACACCAACACGGGTTTAGAGGCTTGGGGACGTGGCAATTACAATCGCATGACGCCGTCGCAACGTGCGCAATGGGATCGACATTACGACCCCATCATCAAGAAGTTTAAAGCAGATAGACTCACGGGAAATGCGCTTGCCGAATGGAAATACCAGCGCTATATGCACGATTACATGCGTGTGATTCACTCGGTCGATCGTAATGTGGGGCGTGTCATCGACTATCTGCGCGAGAAAGGGCTTTTAGACAACACGCTCATCGTCTACACGTCCGATCAAGGGTTCTACATGGGCGAGCATGGTTGGTTTGACAAGCGGTTCATGTACGAAGAGTCGTTCCGCACGCCGTTGCTCATCTATATGCCTGGTGGCAAGCATGGCGTGAACCGTGATATGGTGCAGAACATCGACTATGCTCCCACTTTTCTCGAGTTGGCGGGTGTTAAAGTGCCGAGCGACATCCAAGGCCGCTCGCTGTTGCCTTTGCTGCAAGGCAAAACACCGCGCGATTGGCGTAACTCGCTTTATTACCATTATTATGAATATCCGGCCGAACATTCGGTGTGTCGGCACTATGGCATTCGCACGCCGCGCTACTCGTTGATGCATTTTTACAACGACATCGATAGCTGGGAACTTTATGATTTGCAGAAAGACCCTGCGCAAATGCACAACATTTATGGCCGCCCCGGCACGGAGAAGCTCACGCAACAGCTCAAAAAGCAACTCGTCGGCTTGCAGGTGCAGTATAATGACCCTATCCGCAACACGCCGCAAGGAGTGAAATAACGGCGCAATGCTTGCCCTTATGGGGCAATGATGGGGCTAAAATGTTGCGGACACACATTGGTGTGCCGGCCTTTTTTGGCCTTTTGCAATTCTCTTTTTTTGCTTTTCGCAGCTTTTTCGGCCTTTTGTAGTTTCAATGTGGAGAAAGTCGTGAACAGGATGGCCGCAGAAACATCCTAAAAACGTGCACTTGGCTCTCGTGTCAATAAGCATCGAGGTCAAAATCAGATAGGCGCGAATGGTCGCGATAGGCCTTTGCCGCCTTGAGGTAAGGCCGATAGGCTGGTACATTAGGATTTTCTGCAACGCATTGCAGGGCATATTCCTTCACCCGCTGACAATCATTATAGTCGTCATCTGCCGGCGAATACTCCCATCGCGCATGCATATCAAACCATCTCTCGGGCGCTTTGTAGGCTTTATCAGCAGCTTTTTCGGAATGGAGCCAACGCAGCAGCTTGTCCCAAAGGGTAGCGCTGGGTGTGTGAATGCGGTTATATCCCTCCCAATAGGCATCAACATCAGCGGGATCTTTCACCTTTCCATGGAGCGCATCCAAAACATATTGCACATCTTCGGTCTTGCGATAACGCGCCAAAGCAACCAAGGCTTCAATGTAATGCTCGTTGAAGAAAAGGAACTTTACACGTGTATAATACATGCGATGAGGCGGAATTCGGCGCAGTAACTGTCGGAGATAATCAAGATGCTTGACGTGAGAGGCAAACAGAACACAGCTGTCAACAGCCACTGAGTCGGCTTTCATCAAGCCGTAATGTTGACCTTCCTGCTGGAGAATTTCGATGCGAAGATTGGCCAGCGGCTCCTGATAGCCGCTGCAACCATATTGCGCTGGCACACAACTTTGGTCTTGCATGTCCATCAAAGCGAGGTTTTTTGCCATGTCGGGCTGCTTCTGCATCAGGGCAATGAAAGCTGCTAATCGTGTCATGGGTGCACTATCTGAGGAAGCCAACAGATAGAGTTCGTCAATCGAAGCCACACTGGCCAACGTGTCAATGATCTTATCTTGATGCGTTAGTCGCCCCCTCATAGCCTACTGCTCCTGGTGTGTAAGACCTGCCAACCCGCAGAATGATGCGCTCAACCTCTGGGCGAATGGATGTAGGGTGGCAGGCAAACAGCAGCCAAATAAGCATGAAGCTCAATCCCCCAAAAATGATTTCCCTTATCTTAAACGTCATTTCCATACACGATTGAATTACCATTTCAATCCCAACTCGCGCCTGGCGTCATTGCTAAGACTTTCGTTTTCGCTCTTCAGTAACTTTTTGTAGAATTCCGTAGCTTGCTTCTTGTTGCCGGTCTCCTTAGAAAGGGTGGCGATATTGGCTATCACGATGTCGTCATGGGGTGCTAACTGATGGAGCTGCAGCAATACTTTTAAGGCCTCTTGTTTCTCACCTTTGACGGCCAACAACGCCGCTTTGTCGTTCAAAAAATAAGTGTTTTTTGGGTAATTCTTTAGCACATGATTGACGAAAGCCATGTTCGTCGTGTCTTCTTTCGCATCGTAGAGTTGGCGGAAATAGTCTTGCAGTGTGGAGAAGAAGAAGTCTTCGGGCGCTGACGAGGTAGATTTGTCGTTCGTCCAAAGCCACTTTTGATGGTTAACCACCGAGCGGTCGATGGTTTTTTGTAAGGTCTCCACGGCGCCATTCGGATGGTTATCGAGCAGCTGCACATGAACCTTGCCAAACCAAAGATCGAGCCTGTCGGGATATTTCGCCAATCCTTCATCAAACTTTTGATAAAGTTTTTGCATCTTCTCGGCATCATAGCACACCAGATCGGTGATACTTCCAGCCTTATTCCCCGTTGAATCCATGAGTATAAGCCCTTCATGTGCCGTCGTGTCGGCCGAGAGTTGCAAAATTTCTTCCCGCGCTTCCATTAGCAGCAGGTTACACCAGGCCGCATAGGTGTCACCCGATTGTCCGGCGCTTTGCTCCCATTTGGGGATGAACTTGCGCAGTGCCGCCGTGTCTTTCTGTGTTAACAATGTTTGAAATTTGTCATAGTCGCTTTGCTGCCCCCATGCGCCGAGGCCAAAAAAAACTGCGAGAATAAGTGTTAGAAACTGTTTCATATCAATATTTTGATGGGTTTTCGCTGACAAATATAGCAAATTTCTGCATAGCTTCCAAGTGGCATTCCCTTTTTAAACGTAAGGGCTGGTAATGCGATAGTCGAAGGGCTGTGCTTATTCCCCAAATCCCTTTTACATAGATGTCTGTATTGCTGTTAATAAACGCATGTAGATAGGGAGGGTAATATAGCCTTGATTATGGTGTAATATGGCCTTAATCGTACTACAAAATGAATGTAATCGGCTTGCAATCTCAATGCTTTTGGATAGACTTATAATCGAATGTCACTTTTAGGTCTACTCATTGTAAAATATACTCCAATTTTCTTGATGGTATCAAACATTTTGAATAATTTTATTGCAGAATTAAGGTATATTAATTTTCTTCATGTTTTTTGTCATCATATATCCTCTCTTTCAAAGATGTGCAAATTGTCTTTGATATCTTTAATATACAATTCATTACCACTCATATACAATGGTTGTGAAGTTACCAATTGGTTTCTGGTCGTATCGCATTCCTCTTCGCTGATTACTTCATATTCCCAAACAAGTTTGCGGGCTTTGTAATCAAAAATACCTGCCCAACGAATGCCACCGTAATCCTCTTCTTTCTCACCCAAAAAGGTGAAATAGTCTCCTTGAAGTAAAGGCTTATATACAGATTCATATTGCCCCATCCCCTCAGGGTCCTCTTCTGAAAAAAAATAGTCTTCTTTTATAGTAAATGTCTGGGTGTCTATAATAGTCCAACCATTTGAGGCAATAGCAAAAATATCTTTAGTAACTTCATCTAAATAAACACCAAAGCAATCTAATGAGTGTACTTTCTTCCCTGTTTCCAAGTCCAAAGCTACTAACCGATAAAATTTTGTATAAAACCAAATATTACCGTGAGCAATGCCTAAAATTTTATCTATTTTATCAGTTTTATCAGATTCATATTCTGAGCCACCCAATGAGGAAAGAGAGTATTGCCAAAGGATTTCTGTTTCAGTATTTATTCGCTTGAATTCTCCTCTAAAATTATTATAGGCAATGATTAAATTGTCTTCTACATACAACCTATCGGGAACAAATTCAGACAATACTAGCTGTTCATCAATCGGAGAAGAGAAATTATAACCCTTTCGAAAGGGATTAAATTTCGCATAGCTCTTACCTATATATTGAGTTTGCTCATTTAGTAGAATAACATTACGTTCTATACTATTCAAAAGTGTATGCCCCTCATATAATTCAAATTTACCTGAGCCATACCACACATACATATATTTCCCTCTAAGAGAAAGCTCTAAAGGTGCATCATCTTTTTCTAAAAGCACCCCATCAATACACAAATAACCTCTTTCTCCTTCAGTATAGGCGTAGTCCCCATTGTTGGGACAGAAGCCACTGACATTTCCTATTCTTTTTGACTTAATATATCTCATACTTAAAACTATTTGGTTATCTTAAAAGATTTTATGTTGCGGAATTAAGGTATATTAATTTTCTTCATGTTTTTTGTCGTCATATGTCCTCTCGTTCAAAGATATGCAAATTGTCTTTGATGTCTTTGATATACAATTTATTACCGCTCATATACAATGGTTGGGGAGGCACTAATTGGTTTCTCGTTCCATCGCATTCCTCTTCGCTGATGACTTCATATTCCCAAACAAGTTTGCGGGCTTTATAATCGAAAATACCAATTCGACGAATGTATCCAAAGTCCTCCTCTTTAATTCCCAAAAAGGTGAAATAATCTCCTTGAAGCATCGGACTATATACACTTCGATAAGTTCCTATACCCATGGGATCGGCTTCCCGAAAATCATACTGCTCTGTAACTGCTAACTGCTCAGTGTCGATGATTTGAAAATCAAATCCACTAACACTTACAATGTTTTTATCTGATGGTCGGAAAAAACAATCTCCTAATCCCAAAGTCATTTCATAAGTAGAATTCTTGTCGGAAGGATTGCCCGATATCTTTTTAACCACATCCCCCGTTTCCAAGTCCAAAGCTACCAACCTTCCAAAATCTGTATAAAACCAAATATTGCCGTGAGCAATGCCTAAAATTCTATCTATTTTATCGGTTTTGCCTGGCTCATATTCCGTCCCTCCCAATGAAGAGAGAGGAAATTGCCAAAGAATTTCATCTTGAAAATTTGCTTTTGATAAATGTGTTTTAGTATAAGTAATCCCGTAGTTGTCTTCCAATATATTAAAGAAATATTTAGAAGAAAAAACATCTACAAAATTGTTATTTCTGTAATGGAAGACGTTGTTTGTATCTTCATAAATGAGATATTTATTTATAGATACTATTTGTGCGTTATGTATAATAACCTCAATCTTGCCAGTTTTCAAATCATAGGAAAAACTATCATTAGTATCCCATTTATTAAAG
>NZ_BAJQ01000015.1 GCF_000613785.1 Segatella oulorum JCM 14966
AAAAAATCAAAAAATAGGACGTCGGGAAATTCCGCAGGGCCAAAAAATCAAAAAATAGGCCGTCGGGAAATTCCGCAGGGCCAAAAAATCAAAAAGTTGGCCGTCGGGAAATTCCGCAAACGCAAAATAGAATGAACAAAAAGCTTACTTCTCTCTCGGCAATTCGCTCGCTGACCACGCTAATTGTTTTCTTGGCCACGGGCTATGCCTATCTCGTGCCTTTGGCCAATGTGCTCCGCTATCACGAGCAACACCACCTGTTTCGATTCACAGCCGACTATTTTCGGCAAACGTTGGCCGAAGAGGGGCTGCTGCGCTATGCCACCAACTTTGTTGTGCAGTTTTTCTTCCATCCATGGTTGGGCGCAATGGTGATGGCCGTTCTGCTCACCCTCATCTTCGTTGGTGTGGAGGGCATGCTCAAACGCTTGCTCTTCGGGCGTGCGCTGCCGCTGTGCTTGGGGCTCGTGCCGGTGTTGTTGCTGCTCATCTACACCGAAACCACGGCCCACGATTTGTGCTGGGTGGTGCTGAGCGTGGTGCTGATTGGGGTGGGCTGGTTGGTGGTGGCATTGCTCTCTCGATTTACCTCGTGGTTACCCCTGCTCAGCATTCAAAAGCCTTGGTTAACGAAGGCACAAGCCATCAGCCTGCTGCTTACGGGGATGACGGCGTTGGGCGCGGGCTATGTGGGCTTCATGAAGCATTATCCGGCTAAAGAAGGCATCTTGTTGCAAACCGTTTTTCATGCGCGACAAGGCGATTGGCCTGCGGTGCTTCGCTACACGCAGCGCTATCTTGATGCGGGCAAAACCAATCCGCTCATCGCCTATTTTCACACCATGGCGCTCTATCATGCAGGGCAGTTGCCGGCGCGGCTCTTCGATTATCCGGCTTCGTTGGGGGTGCAAACGCTCTATTTTCCTTGGCGGGGCAATGCGGCCGAAGCCGAGTTTGGCGGCATGCTGTTCGAGCAGTTGGGGTTGCTCAACGAGGCGCTCCATTGGGAAACTGAGGCGTTGGTGGTGGATGGGCCAACGGCGCCCCATCTGGTGAACTTGGCTCGTTATAACATTGTGCTGGGCAAGCCGCGGGTGGCGCAGGTCTTTATCGAGCAACTCAAGCACACGTTGTTCTATCGTGGGCAGGCAAAGCAGCTTGAACAGCAGCTCCGAGCAGGGCACGTTCCCCATCTTCGTGATGCTTTGCGGGGGGCAGAACGCGAGGGTGTGCGCTTCACCAATGTGCAGAATTTGGGGCCTGAGTTGCAATATCTTTTGCAGCACGATCCGCACAATCGCATGGCGTTCGACTATCTCATGGCACAGCTGCTGCTGAGCAATCATGTCAGTTTGTTTGCGCAACAGCTGCCTCACATTCGTGCGTTTCATGTGGCTGCGTTGCCGTCTTGCTACGAAGAGGCGCTGCTCATCTATCAAATGGGTGTGGATAAGGCCACGTTTGCGCGGTGCGGCTTCACCGTTTCGCCCGATACGCGCGCCCGTTTCGCCCGCTACATGCAGCTCACCGAACAGGGCAATCAGCCGTTGTTGCAGCAGGAGTTTGGCCACACCTATTGGTATTATTTGAATTATCTCAGCCCCTATGGTCATCAAGTGATTGAGGAGTCACAGGAGGCGCATCAAAATGGAATTAAGCAGTTATGAAAAAGTTCTTTTCTTTTCTTCTCTTGTTGTCGATGCTGTTGCTCGGCACAAGTTGTGGCTCGCGCTATCACCAGCGATGTGCGTGCCAAACGCAAGTTGTCCATCTATCCCGACTATACCAACGTGACGCTTCCGTGGAATATTGCGCCCACGAATTTTGAAATTTTGCACAAGGGAGAGGCCTACCAAACCGAGATTGGCATCGTCGGACGTGGTGCCGAGATTTTGGTGCAATCGGCTCAACCCACAGTTGAAATCGACGAAACCGCTTGGCACCAACTGCTGAAAACGGCTGCCGGACAAGCCATTTTCTTTCGCATCAGCGTGAAGGAGACTGGCAAATGGGTGGTTTATCCGTCCATAACAAACCGCATTTCGCGTGATGCCATCGATTCTTTTTTGGTGTATCGCCTCATTTATCCGGGCTACGAATTGTGGCATGAAATGGGCATCTATCAGCGTAATCTAACGTCTTTTGAGCAAACACCCATTGTTGAAAACAAAGATTTTAATCGGCAGTGTGTCAACTGCCATTCGTTTAATCATAACGATGCGCAACAGGCCATGTTGCATGTGCGCGGAAAGGATGGCGGAACGTTAATCTATCGTCATGGTCGTGTGGAAAAGGTGGCGTCGAAGGCTGATGCGTTGCCCAACGGCCTGACTTATCCGGCCTGGCATCCTAATGGGAAACTCATCGCGTTCTCAACCAATGAAATTCAGCAATTCTTCCATTCGGCAGGCAAGAAAACCATCGAAGTGGCCGATTTAGCAGCCGACTTAGTGGTCTACGACGTGGAGCATCATCGTGTGCAAACCTTTTCCGCTATTGGTCTTCCCACGCATGCCGAGACATTTCCTGCATGGGCTCCGAATGGTCGACAGCTTTATTTCTGTCGGGCACGTATGCCGCAATCGCGTTTGGCGCTCGACAGCATACGCTATGACCTCTGCCGTGTAACGTTTGATGCGCAGAAAATGAAGTTTGGAAGCGTTGAAACCGTCTATCCTGCGTCCAAATTCCATCGTTCTGCCTCCTTTCCCGTCGTTTCACCCGATGGCAATTTCGTGGTTTTCACCTTGTCTGATTATGGCAACTTCTCTATTTGGCATCCCGAAAGCGATTTGTGGATGTTGAATGTTCGGACGGGAGAATGTCGTGAACTAAAGGCCGTGAACAGTCCCAATGTGGATAGTTGGCACGGATTTTCCGCTTCAGGAAAATGGATGGTCCTGAGCAGTAAGCGCCTGAATGGTGGATGGGCACAGCCGTGGTTTACGCATTTCGATAGCAAAACGGGCCGAGCTACCAAACCGTTTGTGCTGCCCCAAAAGGCTCCTCGCTTCTATGACAGCTTCCTTAAAACGTACAATCGTCCCGAACTCATCACCACTCCTTTAAAGGCCGGCCGGCAATTCCTTCGTGCTATCCCAACCGATGCAACACCCCTCACCGTCGTCCATTCAGACAAGTGATCCGCACTTAATATCTTAAAGTTAAAGAATTTTAATCAATTACTTTTTCTGTTGTGCGTCCTTTGCAGTTTCTAAAAAGATACTTACCTTTGCACTCGCTTTAAAATGCAAGGCATTTGGCATTGATTGACTCGCTAGCTCAGTTGGTAGAGCACAACACTTTTAATGTTGGGGTCATGGGTTCGAGCCCCATGCGAGTCACAGAAACGGAAAAAGGGGATTCGCAAAGAATCCCCTTTTTTGCGTTTGATACACAGGTACTTGTGTTCCAACTCGTTGTTTATAGGATTTTATATCAATGTTAAATTCTATGGCTAACGGGAATTATCGGGAATAGGAAATACCTCTCGAGAACAAAATGTGTTACCGCTAGCACCTTTTCAACTCCCAAACCCCCGTCGTTCTGTGGACTTACTCAGAAATATGGACTGAAGAACTGGGTGGTAGAAGATTCAATACAACTAACAACAATAAAGGCACACAGATTATCAAATATAAATACAATTTCAATTTAAGTTATACCACTAAATGCCCATAATTTACAATGTAGCTTAACTTAAAACAAAGAATCAATATTATATAAGCTACATCATTAACAAAAGCACCAATTGGGTTTCGCAAATTACATGAGCTTTTTTCGCTCACATCGTACATTTTTTCAAAGCTCAAATCAATCTTTTCTGCACGTTAATAATCTATGTTACAGCAATAGTATCTTTTACACTATTCTTTCCTTCATTTGCATTAACATCTTCGGTTAATTATAATAATATTCTTATCACATTGGGAATGCATATGGAATGTCGATGGTTATTCGGATTTCTCAAATGGCCTCTACTTTCGACATAATCTATTCTTTGATAATCTGTTACCTTCGTATGGCTATTTATAAAGTATTATCTTCCTTTAGGTGGTATATTCTTAATTCAATAAGCTATCTACTTCTATCATACTTATATGTGTAGATTACAAAAAGCCAACGAGAAATAGAATGATCAAAATTTTATAGCTTCTTTATCCTTCAAATAACGAGCATCAATCATTGACTTAACTTCTTCGGGGGCATCTGTATTAAACATTCTCATTAAGCGCCCATCGGAATAATTAAAATAGAGTGCTACTGGCTTCCGAGGAGTCGCTGATATCAACCTTGCTATAGTCTCTTTATTAGGCAAACAATGACGGTTAATGCCATCAGCACTAATAATAAACCTGTCAGATGATATCATTTTGAATAAAGACAAACTATTATTAGCCAAACTGCCATGATGAGAAATCAAAACCGCATCGCACTGTACCTTATTCTTCTCACTATAACCCAAATCCATCAATGACTTAATAATCACAGAAGGCACCGAGTCAGAAAGCCATAAGATTCTTCTTTCCCCATATTCGAACATAGCGGCTATACTGCTCGCATTTTCAATACTGTTATCCTCTTGAAATCTTTCCACCTTGAACTTATCAAGAGGTGTTGAGTAGTCATCAACCACATTACCTGCCTCAACACTAACTGTATCTGTTTCAGAGGTGCAAAGCGGTCTATTGTTTGAATATTTATTTCTCAGTTGGTCCAGTCTTTTCTCATCTGGTGAAAGAATGGTTACTTTCATTCCATCTACAGTAAAAGTCTGTCCCGACAAGAAATCTACGAGATTGCTCGGCCTTTTCGCCATAATATATTCATACACCTTATCTCCAGACGCTATTCCACATAATACGCCATTCTTGTTATTGTTGGTCTTTTCAACGATATATCTTCTTGGAGCATTATATACCAGCGTCCAACAGATTCATTCGGAAATACGTTTAACTGAATATCCTTTATGAATTTCCTAGCACCTCCTATGTGGTCGTCATGGATATGTGACAAAAATAATCCATCAATTTGTTCAGATTTCGCTAACAGTTTATTAATGACATCTTTCAATACCGTGGTATACGTCTGAGAGTAGCCCATATCCAGGAGAATATTTCTACATTTACCGCTCTCGCCCATGTATTGCAGGTGAAAAGAATCTCCACACATGGCTTTGTAACATACCAGTCTCATATTACACTCGCTTATACATCCGCAGAACACCTTCCGGGTTAATATCCCCATTCAAATAATAGATGCCACAAGCATCATATTCGCTCAAGCAGCCCATACCTCCGCTTATGTATACACGCTTTTCTCCTCTCACAATCCATAGGACAGACAAATCATTTTGGTCGAGGAATCTCAAGAGAGATTCTTTCCTCACAAGTATCTGATCATATCCATAGGTTATCGCTACCAGATTGCCGCCATTATCCAAGTACCGGCCATCATGTGAATCATATTTCATTCCCAAACCTTCAAAAATTCTTTTGCAGGGAACACTATACCGATCAATAGTGCCAGAGCAATCTCCTTCTATATGCCCACATGTCTGTTCTGTAGAATAAATAATGGGAACTGTAAGCCCTTTAATAGTATCTGACCAGTCCTTCACTTCCCTATATACGTCTTTATATGCCGGAGACCAGAATTTCTCTCTATTAACCAGATATTGCCAGTCATCACGTGGAATATCTACTTCGCCCCATAGATTTCTATTGTCAAGACACTTAATAGCCTCTGCAAGATCTTGTTTTCTCACAAGAATAGCATCTACATATAAACTGACATCATGTCTTTTAAGATCATACTGATACTTTTCCTTGCCAATATCTTTGGGCTCATCCCAACTACCAGAATTATTTAAGCTAAGCCACTCATCTCCCGCCTCGTCTACTTTCTGTATCATGCCAACGGGATTTGGTAAATCCCGACTCATTGAAGTCCATAATTCATCAGCCCTGTGTACTCCCAGTTCTCAAACTTTTCATTTTTATACCATTCACGTTCGTCACTCTCCTCACTAATATCTGTTGCTTCAGAACCATCATTCTTTACCCTTGTAATCATTGAAGGATTGATGTTCCTCAAAAAAGATTGCCAGGTTCCATGGAAATACTCATAACCACCGGAACCTTCATTAGCATAGTCATCCTCAAATTTATAGTTGTCAGTTAGAATACCCATTATCTCGTGGAAGGCTATCCACTGATATTTCTTACCAACGCGGTCTATCCGGTCATCTGAATGACGGAAAGTCCAATCCTTGGCAAAACGATCATACTGTCCATGCAACTCCACATCAAAGCCTAACCCGTACGCACGTTTAACCAACCAGTTTCTAACCCCTACTGTTGGAAATTTGTGAGAATAGCGATCCCGCAAGGGACGTTCTTTCACATAGAATGGAATCATTACATCATTCATTGCCTGACGTTGTTCTTCTGTCATCATCGTTTCAATGCCTTCGGATATCGTTTCAAAAAACTTATCCCTGAATGATTCTCTTTTCGACAAATTTTGCCCATTAAGAATATTAGCCGCTTTCGTTTCAGAAATAATCTTGACAATCTTTCTCATATCACCTTTGAACAAGCGTTCCGCTCTTTGAAGTTTTTTTCTCCTCAGCAATTGAGATAGGATAAAAACTATTGATTACCGGTTCAGCCAATTTATTCCAAAAATCAGCTAATCCTCCTTTGACCGATTCCCAAATCTGATTCTGTTCAGCGCCATTCCTTTCCTTAAAGTCAGGGGCTTTATAATCGACATGAAGACATTTAATCTCATCATCAGTAGGCCATGTCGGCAGCTCGCTTATGTACGGCGGTCGCACTTTTCTCATATTGACAGAAGTCAGTCCAATTTTATAGCAAGCATATTCCACGATATTTCTCGCATGGTCTCGTAGTAGAACATCCTTTGGTGGATTACAATGCTTGAAGATGGTATTATAAACATACATTGCAAGATTACGAAGGCCCTCTGTTGATGACGTCCTTAAAGCCACTCCGTATGCTACAGCATAAAGTCTCTCGTAGATATACATGTCATCAACTTTTTCGAAAGAGCGCATGGTCTTGATCAGTACATCCACTTGCTCTGAAAGGAGGTTGACTAGAGCCTTTGTAGCTTCATCTCTATGTTTGATATAGGTTGATGAAAGAAGCCAGCAAAGCATGATTGATGCCAGTCTAGCCGATTCCACATCTGTTTTTTCTGACACTCCTTCCGACCAAGCCCAGTCAATTAATCTTCGCAAGGGGTTAGCGAGCCTTTCATCATCATAACCAGCACAGCCGTTAAAGAAGAACTGAAATGCAGCATCTCGTTTTGGCATTGTTATACTTGACATCATGGAATGGAAATAATTCGCATTGAATGGATGTTTTTTTATGACTGATAGCTCTGTCAACTTGTAATACCATGTCTCTGGTTCAATGCTACAAGTTTTCGATTGTAGAAATCTTCGTATAGTCTGTTTGTTGATTGAATCAATAGAGCGCCAATTCAAACTGTTTATCTCCGCCTCCGTAAGCGTACTAATGCATGAGTAATAATGTCTTCTCGGGTCTTTGTCGGGGATGAATTTGATAACATCTGTGATTTCATGACCGAATGTTTCAGGGATTATAATAGCGATGGCTTCCAAAATGCCTTTATTCCAATAATCTTCTTTGAAAACCGATCGTAATGTAGAGTCTTTACTTACATTTGCCACAAACGAATCCCAATCCGAATACCTTTGTATTATTTCTCTAGCAATGATAAAGTCACTGATACGCTGATAACAGAATACAATACTTTCTGCATTGTCTTCACTAAACTGATTCTTCGTTTTGAGTAGGACATTATTGTCAATTAAATCCGCCAACAAAGAGGGACAAGCAGGGAAATAGGACTGAAGTATTGCATCTGCATCTACTTTATTCAAAAGATTATACTTCGCCTCAAAAATTGGCAGAGCCAACAATTTTACAGATGTGCTTACAACGTCCCGGTATTTGTATTCGGGCTTTTTTTGCTCTAACTGCTTGTCAAGGGTACTTAGATATTGTTTAAAGAGTGATGTCACGCCATTGAAGCCTTGAGGAAAGTCTTTTGCTCCAGCAGCTTCCAACGTATCACAGACAATTTTGAGGAACAGAGGATTGCAGAATTCTGGCGTAAGGATTGGAACATTAGGTAGGTTCAATTCATAGGCCAAACAAAAAGACTTGATAGCCTCATATTCTAATCCTTTGAACCCCTTATGTTCTACAACAGTCGCATTGCAACTTGTCTCCACATTATCAGGAATCACATCATCATAATAGGTACTGCGTACAGACACTACTAACCCAATAGCCGGGTAATCTTTCAGCCTCCTTATTATCCCAGGTAACCCAGTTTTCCATAATGATGCTCGATTCCCTTCATTCAGTGCATCAATCAATATAAGCGCCCTGGAACCGATCTGTCGGCCTATCTGATTCATGCTACCCAAGAGTTCTGCAAAAGTACCGGAAAAGCCTATTTTTGAAGTGATGACATCTTCGTAAGTCCCTCTGGCGAAATCAGTACCTAGGAATAAAAGAGTAGGTAAACCATTGGCAATCCTACTACTAGCAACATCACCTAACAAATGAGATTTTCCGCATCCAGCCTCACCCTTGATTATGAGATAAGGGCTATTTGCCAATCCTATCTTTAAATCATCATATTCCTCTTTGAATGTATACAGGTCTCTTGATATTTCTGACAGTCTTGATTCATCAGCATCCACTTCTTTTCTTAAATCACTGTCATCATCCGAATGAGATGAATAATCGGCATACAGATTATGTTGTATTTGCTCAATTTCGGAATCCAAATCATCCATGCGTTTCTTGAGGCCGGAAAAATTAATATTTCCCTCAACATTCCTGTCCAATAAAGTCAAGGCTGAAGCAAAATCTGACCTAAGCACTTTCAAGTTTGACTCTAATTCTCCTAAGCGAGGCGAATCCATTCGAGTCCTATAGCTTTTTTCTGTAAGCCAGTTGTCTGTTGTTTTGATTAGGCGATCATAATAATCTGGTGTTTTGGCAACACAACTAAAGTATCTGGCCGTTCCTGTTTTTACATTGACTTTCTGACAATATCTTGGGCCCAGATTTGCTACAGAATCTTTCACATTATTTTCAAATGTCTTATGCCCAAGATTATGATGTCCAAGATATGTCAAAGGAAGCTTTTTCTTATATTCAAAGCCTAACAGTTCATTAAATGATGTCAAACGTTGAGCATATATCACCTTACCCCTCCCCTCATCCGTAAAACGAGTAAATATGCCATTGATATAAAGTTCATCAAACGCCTCAATAAACACTCCTGAACCAGACATTCCTATAATGGTGTCCTCTGTATAATCATCTGGCGTAGTCATCTGGAAAGAATGTTCTGATGGTATCTCCTGGCGATAACGCATGCTGAGTGCAACTAGATCTGACTCACCCATTGTACTTGTTTGGTCAAGGCTTGCCACAGGAAAGCCCTTTGTCACAGCCTCTTCTGCCCCCACATTCTTATCTACTACAAATATAGATGGTAGATTTGGATTTATAGTTACAAGTTCTCGCTTGTTGAATATGATAATCCCTGCATCATCAACCGGATGTCGTAGGATAGTTTGATTGATGGGTGTAAAATACTCATAGCGGCAACTACTTGGATTGAATACCCGCATAGACACTTTTTCGTTTCCGGCAAAATCTTTGAGACAGTGCTTGGCTGTCAAGACATAGACATTCCCTGATAATAGCCTATTGGAATAAAGGACACCTGTGCCCAATTTTTCCCTGGAGCATCGCCTTTATGTAATTCAACTGTTATTCTTGTTATTATATCAAGATTATTTGCTGTCATATTATAATATGGGAATAGAATCGTTCAATTAATACACTCCATCATCGAAGGTCAGTTTCAAATAGCCCTACCAAGCCATACATGAATTTATCAAAGGCTGTGATATTGCCATTGATGCTTGCCGTTTTAAGAGAAGTCATGTATTCATCACGCTTCTCCACCTGAAGTATTATTTTAGAACTTTCACATGTACTACTATTAGGATTTAGCAATGTGGAGTTTCGAGTATTTAGCCACTACTACTCCAAATAATCGTATATGAATATCGGAAAGGAATTCAGAATAGACACGCTCTCATTCACATCCACGTACTTTGATTTCTGGGCATCAAAGATTGCATTCTGATTGATATCATCTTTATTCTCAGGTATAGCGTTATTTCCAGAAACGATATAGTTTGCCTTCGCCACATTCTGAGCCTTAAGATTCTCCCAGTTTGTAGTTACTTCTGTTTCATTCGTCTGCTTCAAATCTATGAATCGATAAGCTTTAGCTGCGGCATAAGCGAATCGCTCCGTATTACCTTTAAACAAATGGTTGGCACATTCGTCCTTGGTGGCAATGTATTTGTAATAGTCCGCATCTGGCATATCCTTGGTATACTTCAACGATTCCACCATGGGATAGTTGATATACAACTTACCATTATCGGTTTCGTCATCAAAGAACTCAAGCATCTCTTCCAATATGGTATTAAGCTTTTCCAATCCCATACGATTTTGGAAATCATAATCGAAGAAGAGAAAAATCTGTGAGAACAGGGTATCGAGACGCTTACCTTCGGGTATCTCAATTCTGTTTTCCTCGAACGGCAGTGTGCGGAACAAGTCATCGCCATTAGCCTTCAAACGCGAATAGAGCGTAGGCAAATCATGCTTACACCTGACTATACGAAAATCCTCGTCCGAAAGGAATAACTTTCCAATCGAGTCAAAGACCTTCGGTTCAGCCGACCCACCTTCAAACACAAACAGAATCATAAGCCAAACGTGCCTCCCCTATAAAGTTTCTCGAGATTATGACCGAAACGAAGCTCCTTATCGGTCAGATCGCAAATGGCTTTGATTTTTTTATCCTTCAAGATAAAGAAGCAATCCGGGCGAAGAAGATCATTCGAGAGCAGGAAGGTATCGTGCGTAGTTAGAAACAGTTGGCCCTTACTCTTGAACAGGCGCTTGCAGAGTGTGTATGAAAGCTCATGATGATAGAAAGCGTCAAACTCATCGATAAAAACAAATGATGCATTCACCATCTCGTTGAGCCAATAGAACTGAAGTTCCAAGTTCTGAGTACCTGTAGAAGCAACCAATAAGAATGGAATTCGCACTCCGCCAATGATGCACTGAAGTACGGTCTCTCCTTGAGCAGGTTGGGCAAAGTTGAACTCTTGACCACTGGTCTCTTTAAGAAATACAGCAAAACCATCCGTAAGATTATTCTTGATGATATACTCCTCGATGTTGTTGGTACCCTCTTTCAATCCGATAAATTCGCGGTTATCCAAACTTCTGAAGAAAAGCATATTCTCCACGAAATTGCGAAGCCTTAACAGGGCATGGTTCTTAGCCAAAGGCACCATACCTAGGAGATAATTCACCACGGAGATATCGTTTGCACTCGCCTTCAGGTTCTCTTTAGCTGCATCTGTAAGGGCAAACTCGTCAGCCAATCGAAGAGTAACATCATCCTTATAAAGCAGCTCTTTATCGTTCAAAAGTAGTTGCTCCCGGGTCAGCTCACCCTTCAGTTCACGGGAAACCTTAGTGTATTTATAAAGCACTATGCTATCATCAAACTTGAATGTGTACTCAAAGTCCACTGGCCCTTGATGATTATATGCCGAAGCATAGTTCAGATAATAATCAGGTTTCTTCCACTTATGCGAAAGATGATTGGCTATATCGAAAATCGCCAATCCGAAATTACTCTTTCCAGAGCCGTTCGGTCCATAGATAATGCCATTCTTCACCACTCCGTTTTTAACGGCATTCTCATTAAACGTATAATTCTTCGGATGAGATAAATCCCACTCGATGCGGTCGCAAAATCCGCGATAATTGGTAACAGCAAATCTTATCAGCATAATCTTTATTGTTTGAAATACGCCACAAAGATATATAAAACATTTATAGCCTCGTAATTTTTTTGCGGATAATTAACTTGTATTCCGTAATTTTCTTGCGAAAGCGCAGATTTCAGCTTGAACTGAGAACGAATTTGCAGATCTGAAAGTATTCAAACACATTCTCCATCATGGAATTTAGGGAGCTACTACATATTCTTCGTTACACTTTTGCGCTCTTTATTATTGATTCAATCATCACATCTCGAAACTTATCCATTCCTAAATAATCTTGGCTTCTCATGTAAGTAGCAAACAAGATAAAGTGGTTGGATGCAACAAATTCTGGATTGCTATAAAATTCATCCGCATTAGGAGGAAAGTTTGTATTTGAATAATACATATCCGCATATTTCTTCATACCATACTTTTTAAAATTAGCTGAATATAGGTTCAATGTAGCAATATCTATAAGCAATAATGGCATTATCTTAGAAGAATCAACGCTCTGCCTCATACATTCTTCATACATACGATAATCGAGATAGTTCTTCATTCTAGGAAGAAGCAACCTCCTGTCGGTTACAGCCAGAATTGGATAAATCACACTATCTTTTGGGGCATCTTTGTCAGCGTAGTGAGTACCAGTCTGAATGAACAGGGCATTCTTTACAAGCTGCCCCACGCCCTCTAATTTAACTTTTCCATTGGCTTTTTCTTGGAGAACCATTTTCTTCTTTATTTCAGCAAGAAGTTCTTTCAAATCACCCCTTTCCTTAATATCCTTGCTGATTAAAATTAGCTTTACTATCTTCTCAGTTGATGGATATACATTACTATATTGGGTTACTATCGGTTTATAGTATATGCCTTTAGCAAGACGTTCAAGAACGCCAAAGTCTTTTAGAGTAGAAAGTAACTTGCTGACATATTCATTGTCGAATTCAGCAAAGTCATTGACGAAGACAACTGTTCCAGGTTCAGCTTCGTCTATACGCTGCTTTATCTGTTCTTGAATCGTCATATTAACATATTTTAGTCGGTAACTTTTGTAAAGTTATGGAAATAGAATCTAGAAAAAGATACATGGTTCAGGCAGATGTTGTGTCACAATATCTATCGGGAGATAATGAGAATACCCAATATTCGTCTGTTAAAGGAAGTGAAATAGAATTTGGAACTTTAGTGGATATTTACTATCTTTGTATTGTTACTTAGAGGATCTAAGTTGTGCCAATCATCCCAATTTCATATCGGAGCGATTCAGACTTTAGTCCGTTGACAAAGTTCTTTGAATTAATTAACAGCATACTCTTTTTCTGCTTGCCCAATAGCTATAGGTGAAAGGAAGCGAAATGTGTTACTAGTAGTAGTGGTGTGTTACCAATGTTACCAGAAGACGATTCTCAGTACAATATAACTTAAAATGAATAATCTATAGTACTGTAAATCAGAGTAATATGAGACTACGCCGATTCCCACTATTGACCCCATGCGAGTCACAAAAAGGATTTCGGTAACGAAATCCTTTTGTCGTTTACATGTTCTACTGTGAGTTTACTACGGAATAAATTTCTATTGTTTTTAAGGAAATATTATAAACAGTAGTCGCCATAACTCATTGGAGTTATGGCGACTATCTGCTTTTAATCCATTTCCTATAGTCTTTATAGCGTGGAGCTGGTGGGATTCGAACCCACGTCCGCACAAGGAAATCATACGCTTTCTACACGCTTATTTCAGCCTTTGGTTTTCGTTCTGTAGCAAGACCTGAACCACCAACTACAGACTTATCCTCTAAAAGTGTCATCAAGGTTGCGAGGCCAACCTCAACTATTTCCGATTTACCTGCACCGCTGAGTCTTCAGATTCGGAAAAACATCCTTGGAGCGGTGTCTCGTTGCATCACCTTGTGACGCAATTAAGCCAGTAATCTACTATGCTTCGATTAGGCAGCGAGAGCGTAATTGTTTTCGCCAATTAATTTTCTGATTGCTTTGATTAGGGAGAAAACAACCGAATCTCCGCGTGCTTACATACCATTTCATCTCGCCGTCAAATCCAGTCAACCCCGAGATATAGTTGTGCAAAGTTACAATTATTTTTCTATAAAGAATTGTTTTTACCGTGATTTTTGTTTTTTAACGCCCCCACAAAATCTGTTATGCGACGAGTTTATGTATATCCTGCTCCATAAAATGGGCTATATTGCGTCCTAATTTCTATCAGTTTTGTTGCAAAAGTGGGTGATATTATGTGGTAAACGCCACCATTTTATAGAGCGGTGAGCTTTTCATGTTGAAGTAAGGTCTATGGACACTGTTTGATGAAACGAGTAAATCATGAGTCTTTTTTTCATTGTTTTTCGTTATCAGTTTTAGGCTATACCTGTCTAAAAATACTAATAAATGAGGATGAGTAGTGTAAGAAAAGCCGCAAAATATATAATAGAAGTTAATAAGTGCTATGAAAATCACTAAAAATGGGGATTGCATGGTGTTAGAATTAGTTTTATTTTTGCACAAAACTTTTAGACTTATGAATTTTAAATTTGTTTTTAAATCCTTTTTAGCACTTTGTGCTTTGGTCTTGTTTTCTTGCAGTGAGAAAGACAATGCACCATCTTTTAGTTCGCAGGCATTGCAAAATGCTGAGTTAGTAAATGTTTTGAAAGCGAAAGGGTTCACCTTTAATGAGAAGGGACAACTGGAACTTAACGACTTAGCTCAAAACACCCAGTCGCTTGATTTAAGTGGAACAAAGTTGAAAGACCTCACCGGGCTTGACGTGTTCCCCAATCTCCACGAGTTGAAACTCGCCAACAATGGCTATGGCCCCGTGTTCGACTTTGCTAAACTTCCTACTCAAATCACAGGTGTCGACCTGACAAATAATGACATTTATGATTTTGAAGGCTTAGTGAGTACAAAGGTTGAGAATGATGAAGTAAAGACAACCATTCTTAGACCATTAGCAAAACTCTATCTTCCGGCTACGGCCAAATATAATGTAGAAGACTTGATGCCATTCTACACAGAGAGCAAAGCTGAGAAGAAACAGGTCGACATGCAGATGATGGGCGCTGAAGGACAACTGAAAGCCTATAACACAATCAGAGAAATTCCTGACGAATATTTTAGAAAATATCTTAAAACAATATTCAGTAAATTGTTCGTTAACGAGACATCTATCGATATCAGCAAGCCAATGGCATTGGAAGCAACGGGACAAAATGTGATGTTAAATGTTATGATTCCGTTTGAAGATATTGATAAGGTGAAATCTGTTGAAGGGATAGAATATTTTATCAACAACCCTTTCTATAAACCTTTCGGAGTTGCTTTGAATTGTACAAACCAGTGCTCCGTAGCGTATATCGCCCCAAGAGCGAATATCAAGGCGTTAGCACTCACTCACATTGATACCGACCCAGCGTCAGATTTCACAAAAGCAACAAGTTTAGTGGCTTTAGACTTTACGCACAACAATACAGTTCAACGCTTAGATTTTTCACAAACATTAATCGGAAACCAAAAGGCAGAGGCTTTTGATGTGCTCTTCACCAACATTTTAGGTTTGCGAGATTGTAAGAACTTACAGGAAGTGGTCATTCGAAAATCTGGTGAAGGAATATTAAATAATCTGGCATTTATTGACTTGCCTAAGTTGAAACAGATTGATTTGAGCTTTGTAAAAGGCCTCCAAGACCTCATGTTACTCCGCCTACCGAATTGTAAAATAACTTATCCTGCCACCTTAAAGTATTATTATGATGGTGGTGCTAACGAGTTGGTAGACCTGTCTGAAACGAATACTATTAGTTTAACGCTATCAGAAGATGTCTACAAAAAAGACGAAACAAAGGCATTTATAACAAAATACAATAAATACCTTGGGGATGGTTATGATGTTTGGAGTGAATACAATCCCTATAATTGGAAATAAACAGTTTTAATTTTTAGATTAACTTATCATGCAAAAAAGAATATTTTCGTTGTTGATGCTATTATGGTGCATCGTTTCATTAAATAGCGTTTACGCTGCTAATGAGGCTCATGTTGGAGACCGGGTGGCTTATTCCGGCACACTGACTCGCGTCTATATGAATGGCGAAAAGGCCTCAGGGCAAGCTGTAAAGGCATTTGTAACAAAGACATCAGAGCATACCTATACCATAGAGCTTCAAGAATTCAAGGCCGGAAAAATGCCGGGAACTATCCAGGTAATGGCAAAAGATGTCAGTGTTTCTGCAGATGGTTCGTTTAATATGCCGTCAATGCAGAATATTATTATGTTGAAATTATTTGTTCTTTTTAAAATTAAAAGTTCTTTCAACGCAAGCCTTTCTGGGACAATCACATCTGATGGTCGGTTGACATTCACCGTTACATCGGTGAATGCAAAATATTTTGGAATTCCTTTCAAGGCAATTGTTACTTTCAAGGGACACCAATAAGACAATGGTTTGCGGCATTGCACGTAGCTGTGCATTGTCGCAAACCGCGAATTTAGTAGTATTCAATTCGAGGGTTTAATCATGACATATTCATATTTTCGTAGAATTCCACTGTTAGTTCTTTCTTTCTTATGGATTTTCCTCACTGTTTCTTGCAGTTCAGATGAGGAACTGAAAAGAGCCGATGCCGACATTAATTTGGTGAATGAGGCTAAATCTTTTCTTCAAGGGGATATTATCCTGAATACACATGCTTTTATGGGTAATGTTAACAAGACTTTACTTCCAACAGGATGCCCTACAAAATTTAACTTTACCTGGAGTAATACAGACCCACAAAGCTTTACAATCTCGCTGTTAGACTTTACTGTTGGTAAGATGGGGATGATTATAAACTTCAACTGTGCGGTAAAAACGATGCAGCTTAATTCTTGGGAAAAAGAAGAATATAAAGGAGATGGTTGGATTAAGTTTTATGGTGAAAATGGCTCTGTTTCTGGAGAAGATGCGAAGGGAGAGCCATCACAAGCAACGGGAAGTATCGTGAAAGGATATTATAATGTAATGACTCATCAAATAAACTTCATTGTCAATTACAACATGATGAATGTGCGTTCAGAGTGTTTCCTGCAAACCATTGACAAAAATCGTATTAAAACCTACGAAAAGGACTTTAAAAAATATGAGGAAGACCTCAAGAAATATAAAGAAGAGCATGGATTGTAGCCCGCATAGCAAGGCCTTGTAACATTGAAATGCGGGTTAAGCCAAATGTTATCCGCATTTCTTTCCGCATAGAAAAAACGTAGATGAAAAGAAAAAAGCTATTCCTCACCTTGTTGTTCTGTTGGGGTTGCATGGCGTTATGGGCGCAACAGCAACTGAAATTCAAAGTTGAAGAGCAAGGAACGCAGCAACCTTTGGAGGGTATTTATATCTCTCTCACTCCAAATGGTAGCACAAAGGCGGCCTATACAGCCGTGACCGATGCTGCGGGCGAGGCTGTTTTCAATCTTGAAAAACAGGGTGTTTACCACTATCAGATTATTGCTGTGGGCTATGTTACAGCTTCAGGCGAGGTGCAACTACCTCAGAAAGAGACGGTAAAGATTACCTTACGCGAGGATGTGATGCATCTGAATGACGTGGTTGTGACGGGTTCACGCACCGAACGTCCTGTGAAACTCTCGCCCATCACGACACAAGTGTTAGGTGGAAAGGCTTTGGTTGATGCAGGATATAGCGACCTTCAACATGCGCTCCAGCAGGAAACACCCGGTATGAACATTCAAAAGGTGGGCTTTGGCAACGAGATTTCGATGCAAGGGTTGGATGCGCGGCATGTGCTTTTCCTGCAAGATGGCGAGCGAATGACAGGCGAAATGGCTGGCAACTTAGATTATGAGCGATTTAATTTGCACGCCATCGACCGCATCGAGATTGTGAAAGGTGCCAGCAGCACGCTCTATGGCAGCCGAGCTTCGGGCGCAGTCATCAACCTCATCTCAAAGAAAGCGGCGAAACCTTTGGATATTCAGGCCGGCTTTCGCTGGGGACAGATGAACGAACGCAACTACAAACAGCCCTCAAAGCGCGACTTTCTCTATATGTTTGAGAAGAATAGCGACCGCCCCAACCTGCAAGCGTGGGTGTCGGCAGGCATGAAATATAAGGCGATTACCTCGCAAACCGATGTTTGGTATAGCTCGAGTGATGCGTTTTATCTTTACCAGGCCACGCACGACCAAAAGGTTTATACGAAAGAAGCCAATCCGTTTTTGCCGCATGATATTGTTCTCAACAGCGTCGTTGCACGTCCACCTATGGGCATTGAGGGTACCGAGCATGTGTCGTTGGCACAGAAATTTTACTTCGACCCTGTGAAAAACCTCTCGATGCAGGTCTATGGCACGCTGTTTTTTATGAATTCCTACGACCTCATTCAAGACCTTAATTTCACGCAGAGCCGTGATTTCATGACGGGCTTTAAAGCAAAGTATGATGTCAAGAATTGGTTTTCGGTGCAGTTGAGCTTGCATGGTGATTTCTATCAGCGATTTAAACGCCACGAACGAATTGACGAACGCAAGGTGGTTTATAAGAGTCAGATTTTAGAACCGCGCCTCTCGCTGACGAGTAATTATTTCAATCATCACAGTTTCATCTTCGGAATAGAGCACACCAGCGACGATTTAACGAGTGACCGCTTTGTCAATCGCAAGATGACCACGCGCGCGCTGCGCGAAACCGAATATTTCTTGCAGGATGAATGGACGCCCACAACGCATTGGATGTTATCCTTGGGGGTGCGCACTAACTTTTCAAAAGCTTTTGGTTTTATGTGGATGCCCAAGCTCGCAGCCAAGTACTCGCTGAACGAGCAATGGGCCTTTCGTGCCAATTATTCCATGGGCTATCGGGCACCGAGCATCAAAGAGCTGTTCTTTAACTGGGATCATCTCGGCATGTTTCAAATCCGTGGCAATGAAGAGCTGCGTCCCGAGAAAAACCATTATGTATCAGTGGGCACGGAATACAGCACCAATCGCTTCTTTATGAATGTGAATGCGTATGGCAATTTCTTTCGGAAAAAGATTGAAGGCGTGTGGCACATCTACGACATGCAGTATAACTTTGAATACACCAACCTTCGCAATCAACGCATGTTGGGCGTTGAAGCAATTCTTAAATGGCATTTCATCGATGGATTTACGCTCAACGGAACGTATAGCTATGTGAATGTAAGCAAGCAGCAAGGCATACAAGTTAACACCACATCGCCCCACGCTGCAACGGGAAGTTTGGACTATACGCTGAACCGAAAGAACTATCGTTTGAAGACCATTTTCAGCGCATCGCTCATGGGGCAGAAGCAGTTTGACGTGCAAGACCGTGTGTGGGTGGACGAACACCACAAGAGTTACGATGCCTATTTCCGTTGCACCCTGCCCACTTATGTGCTGTGCAATTTGGCTATAGGGCAGACCTTCTATAACAAAGTGAAGGTAACGCTCGGCGTAGATAACCTCTTTAACTATGTGCCCCACACGTTGGGGTCGGGCATTACGATGTTCAACGTGCCGGCGACATGTGGTGCAAGGGGTTATGTTCAAGTAGAATTTTTGATGGATGAAATCGTGAAATCCCTAAAACATAAGCGATGAAAGCAATACAATGTTTATGGCTGAGCTGCGCGATGGTGTTGGCTTCGTGTGTGCATTATGATGCCGAACCTTTCAATGGAAAGACCCTTCCGCGCATCACGGGCTATTTAACGGGAGTGAGCAATGACTGGTTGTATGTCAATTTGCGCACAGGCGAGGTGTTTAATCGCTATATGCCTGGCAGCGATATCAAGGAAGGTGAGCAACATCATCGTTTAGATTGGGATGTGGCTTTCTGTGGCTATCGGCTTCGAACCAACAGCGGTACGTCGGGCGAAGGGCAGGGCGGAGCTGCCGATTTGGGCTATGGCAACTACGATAAGTGGCAACATGTGGCGCAGTTGCCGGCCGGTTTGCAATGGACTGTCGACGACCATTCGGTGTCGATTACCTATTCGCGCAACGATTGGAACAAGTATCTCATTGCCCATCATCTTGACTTCAACGAAAATCCTTGGTTTGACCCTAACCGCGGGCCAGCCACATTGAAGACCGATGCCAACCCCTTGTTGTCGCAAGCGCTCACCTTCTCGGGACCACCTCCCGTCTATGCGCCCTCGTTTCACACCTATGTTGTACGCACGGCCGATGGACAGCATTATTTTAAACTGCAAATCATCAGCTGGTTTAAGGGCGATGTTGAGTTGGGAGACACGGGTGGACAAATCAGTTATTATTGTGATGAATTAAAATAGCAGCGTGTAAACGCTGTTCTAAAACCATTTGAATTATGAACAAAGAAAAAGAATCCTCCTCGCAATGGTATGTGAAACAAACCCTCGTGGCGTTTCTCTTGGTGCTTTTTGCCATGCCTTTAGCCCATGCCGCGATGATTTTAATGGAGAAATTGATGAGCGAAGGCAGTGTGCATGTGGCCGGCTTTCTGCTCGGATTGTTAGGCTTTGTGCTCGTTATTATCGGCGTGTTTGCCCGGGGCGACACACGACAAACGCTGTGGGGCTTGTTTGGTGGTCTGTTGTTTTGGACCGGCTGGGTTGAGTTTCTCTTTATGTATTATGCGCGGCGCTACGGTGTTCAGCCCGAGATAGAGCATGGTGTGGTGGTGACAAAACCCGAATATCTCATCCTGCCCGCCACGTTTGGCATGTGGGTGATGACGATGTTGATGTATGTTTTCAGCACGCGCAACGGCTGTTTGTTTATCACTTGGCTGCAAAAGGTGCTGTTCAGAGGACGAAGAAACCAAATTGTTGTGCGCCCGATGACGCGCCACACGTCCATCGTTACCTTTATGGAAGTCAACATGATGCTGTGGGCTTTCTATCTGCTGTTGATGTTCTGCTACGACAAAAACTTCTTAGGCGACCATCATCCCGTCACGTTCTTGGTGGGGTTGGGCTGTTTGGTGGGCTCGATTTTCATGCTCAAACGTCAGTTGCACCTTGCCGCTTGGGGCGCCAACATCCGTATGGCCATCGCCACAGTGATTGTGTTTTGGACGCCGGTAGAAATTCTTGGGCGCATCAACTTCTTCAAAGAATTTTGGGGGCAGCCCGAGAAATACGCGCTCCCCATGCTCATCATTCTGCTGGTTTTTATAACTTTGGGGCTCTATTTGTGGGTCACGAGCCGTTCTCGGCGTGCTAATTGAGCTTGCAGACGGCAACAGCAGCCCCCACGCTAACGTTATCAACGAACACAAAATGAAAAAATCCACTTGGCGGAAGCATCACAAATGGTTGGGCTTGATTTGCGCCTTCTTCCTCATCATGTTTGCCTTGTCGGGCTTGGTGCTCAACCATCCCCGACTGTTTGCTTCGGTGAATGTGAGCCGAAGTTTGCTTCCGGCCTCCTATCGCTATATGCAATGGAACCGCGGATTGCTGAAAGGCACGCTGAAATGGCGTGGAAAGGTGCTCATCTATGGCAACAACGGCATTTGGATGACCGACAGCATGGGCGCGGGTTTGAAAGATTTTAACCGCGGCTTGCCCACGGGGGCCGACTATCGGCAAATCAAACGCCTTTGCCTCACCCCGCAACAGCAGCTCTTTGCACTGGGACAATATGGGCTCTATCGGTTGCAGGGCAATGGCATCTGGCACGAAGTGGCGTTGCAAAATGATGCCAATGAGCGGCTGGTGGATATGAGTTTGCAAGGCGATAGCCTCGTGATAGCCAGCCGATCGATGCTCTTTTGTGCCGTGCCTCCCTACAAACAGTTCCGCCCCATCACCTTGTTGCCACCACAAGGTTATGATGGGCGGGTGTCGTTGTTTCGTTTGGTGTGGCTGCTGCACAGCGGCGAACTTTTTGGGATTGTTGGTGTTTTGGTGGTCGATGCCATCGCCTTTGTGCTCATTTTCCTGTCGCTGACGGGCGTTGTCTATTTCTTTTTGCCGCGCATGCGTCGCAACAAGCATCCCAAATTCATGCGCTGGCTGTTGCAATGGCACAATCATGTGGGCAGGCTCTCCATCGTCTGCACGCTGTTGCTGAGCTTCACGGGTTGGTTGTTGCGCCCACCCGCCTTGATAGCCATCGTCTCGTCGCGCGTGCATCCGCTGCCATTCTCGACCATGGACAGCGAAAATGCGTGGCACGACAAGCTGCGGTCGTTGCAATATGATGCCGCACAGGGCGATTGGTTGCTCTATTCGTCGGAAGGATTCTATGCTTTGAAGACCCTGAAGAGCACGCCGAAGCCCGAACCGGTGCAGCCTCCTGTGAGCGTGATGGGCATCAACGTTGAAGAGAAAGACGCGCAAGGCCGCTGGCTTATCGGCTCGTTTAGCGGCATGTATCGCTGGGATCGTGCGCAAGGCTATGCGACCGACTATTTTGATGGCGGCCCCATGCAGCCCGTTTCCGGTCCACCGATTGGGAAAAATGCCGTGGCGGGCTATTCGAACGACTTCAAAGTGGGCGCGCTTGTGGCCGATTATAACGAGGGAACCGCCCGCCTGCCTATGCCGCAGTGGATGCAAACGCTGCCCATGTCGCTGCGCAATGTGGCGTTAGAAGTGCACACCGGCCGCATCTACACCTTCCTGTCGCTGCTCCAAGTGCTCTATATTTTCCTCATCGGCCTAAGCGTGATGTGGTGTTTGTGGAGCGGATGGAAGCTCCGCAAGCTGAGCAAAACGCCATCTTAACGTCCGTCGCGTAGGCATAACCTTATGCTTCGCTCAACCGAAACGGGGAAGTGCAGGCATAATCGCTGTATGCGTAGGAGAAACGGTGAAGCGCTATTGTGGGGTGAAAGATAATCTTTTAAAGCATCTGTTTTTTAGCAAAATCTTTGTACCTTTGCGAGCGATACATGCTATGCGTAAAGGCAATGGTGATGTGCTTTTAACAATGCGGCATGTTTCAATCAACAACAAACAACGTTATCCAATTCTTAACAAAAGCAGATGAAGACAGACCTTGAAATTGCGCGCGAATGTCGGTTGAAAGACATCAACGACATTGCGCGGGGCTGTGGCATTCCCACAGAGAAACTCGAGTGTTACGGGCGCCACATTGCCAAAGTTCCCGCCGCGTTGGTGGATGAGAACCGCGTGAAACAAAACCATTTGATTTTGGTGACGGCCATGAGTCCCACGAAAGCGGGCATCGGTAAAACTACCGTGAGCGTGGGGTTGTCGATGGCTTTGAACCGCCTGGGGATGAAATCGGCCCTGGCTTTGCGCGAACCTTCGCTCGGGCCATGCTTCGGAATGAAGGGTGGTGCCACGGGAGGCGGTTATGCACAGGTGGTGCCGATGCACAAAATTAATTTGCATTTCACGGGCGATTTCCATGCCATCACCGTGGCCCACAACATGATTGCGGCGCTGTTGGACAATTATCTCTATCAGCACCACCGTGATGGCTTTGCACTGAAAGAGGTGGTGTGGCGGCGTGTGCTGGATGTGAACGACCGCAACCTGCGCAACATCATCACCGGTTTGGGTGGCAAGAGCAACGGACTGATGCGCGAAAGTGGCTTCGACATCACTCCTGCCAGCGAGCTGATGGCCATTCTTTGTTTGGCTACCGACATGAACGATTTGCAGCGTCGCATTGAAAACATCTTGCTGGGTGTGACGTTGGACAACAAGCCCTTTTGCGTAAAAGATTTAGGTGTGGCGAGTGCCATCGCCGTGTTGTTGCAAGATGCGCTGCAACCCAATTTGGTACAGACGTTAGAGGGTACGCCGGCTTTCATCCATGGCGGGCCTTTTGCCAACATTGCGCATGGTTGCAACAGCATCATGGCTACGAAATTGGCCATGACATTCAGCGATTATGCCGTGACCGAGGCGGGTTTCGGTGCTGATTTGGGCGCCGAGAAGTTCTTGGATATCAAATGCCGCAAGGCGCATATCCATCCCCAACTCACCGTTTTGGTAGCCACCATTCGTGGATTGAAAGAGCATGGAGGCGTCACCATCGACACACCTGCCGGCGAACAGTTGGCTTGCGTGGAGCGTGGGTTGGCTAATTTAGACCGCCATGTGAGCAATTTGCAGCGCATGGGGCAAACGGTTGTGGTGACGCTCAACCGATTTGAGAGCGACACCGCCGAGGAACTTGCGCTTGTAGCAGCGCATTGTGCCGCGCAGAATATTGGCTTTGCCGTGAACGATGGCTTTGCTCGCGGCGGCGAAGGCTGTGAGGAATTGGCGCGCTTGGTGGCCGAAACCATTGCCAAACAACCCTCTTCGGGCGTGAAATATGGTTACGATGAGGCTGATGGCGTGCAAGAAAAGGTGGGTAAGATTGCCAAGGAAGTGTATGGTGCCGGCGGTGTGGTGTTCACAAAGCAGGCCTTAAACATGGCGCATCAGATAGCGCAGTGGGGCTACGACCGCTTCCCTGTGTGTGTGGCCAAAACGCAATATTCTTTCAGTGACGATGCCTCAAGGCGTGGCGTTCCGACCGATTTTGCCATTACCATTCAAGATTTCGTAATCAATGCGGGAGCCGAAATGATTGTGGCTATTGCAGGAAACATCATGCGTATGCCGGGCTTGCCGCTTCATCCGCAAGCCGAAGCCATTCACTTTGAAAAGGGTGAGATTGTAGGCTTGTCATAATGAGCAAGTGGCTTTCTGAAGATTGCAACATCAGAAAGCCACTTGTTTTATTTTTTCTCTTTTTGAAAGTCCTCAAATGGTGACCGTTTCGGGGTATTCGGCCGTGAAAGTCCTCAAATGGTGACCGTTTCGGGATATTCGGCTGTGAAAGTCCTCAAATGGTGACCGTTTCGGGATATTCGGTTGTGAAAGTCCTCAAATGGTGACCGTTTCGGGGTATTCGACTGTGAAAATTCGCATCCGTTGACTTTTTTGGGGTATTCGGCTGTGAAAGTCCTCATCCGTTGACTTTTTTGGGGTATTCGGCTGTGAAAGTCCTCATCCGTTGACTTTTTTGGGGTATTCGGCTGTGAAAGTCCTCATCCGTTGACTTTTTTGGGGTATTCGGCTGTGAAAAGTCGCATCCGGTCACCGTCTTGCGGATTGGTGTGTGGATAGCCCTACAACGCGCGAACGACGCGGATGCCTAATTGTGCACCGCGTTTTCGAAGGTAGTCGGCCAGCAGTTGCTTGTCTTCCACCACACGTTTTTGCAGCAAACTGGCATTGAGCAGATGGAGTCCGTCCTTGTGCCACACGGCAATGCCCACGTGCGAGATGTCTAATCCCGGCTTGTTGGTGACCAATGCCAGGATGTCGCCGTCGTGGATTGCTTCGCGACAAACGGGCGTGTTGCTGATGGCTTGCGTGGGAATGTAGCGTGGCGTGAGGGCGTTCACCTTTTGTTCGCGTTGCGCAATGGGGCTAATCCACTCGGGATGTTGCACGAGCATGGGATATTTCTCGGCATGCGTGCTCATAAAATCTACTTTGATTTGCTGTTGCGCCGCGAAAGGGGGATTGGGCGTTTGCACCTCTTTCACGAGGCCAATGCGCTCGTTGTCGGCAATCCATTCTGAGAAATAGTGCAGCCGGTGCGTGTAGTGCACTTGATTGTCCTCATAACGAATCTTTTGTAAACAGTGGCAAAAGTCCTCAAAACGTTCTTGCCCGTGCTTGGCACAGCGCGTGAGTGCCAAAACATTTTCAACGTAGGTGGTGCAATCTAATTGGCGCAGGTTGATGACAAGACGCTCGTTGGCGTGGATTTCCAATGTCTGTGCCACGTAGGGCAGGCCTTTGAGTTGGCGTGCATAGAACAGCATGAAGTTGGTGTCGGCAGGTTGTTTGTGACCCAACTTGAGCAGATGCACCACGCGGAGGCTATCCGTCCGCGTATAACTGATGGATTGTGCATTGGCCGTTGCGCCCATGAGACAACACACGATGAGGAGTTTTAAACATTTCATACGCTTGGGGATTATAGTCGGACGATTTGCTTCACGCCCTTGACGGTTTTGAGCTTCTTGATGAGCAGGTTGAGCTTGCTGTTGTCTTCGATAAACAGCACCACGTTGCCACTGAAGAGCCCATCGTGGGAATCGATGTTGATGGAGCGCATGGTGAGCTTGTCTTCCTTGGAAATGATGTTGGTGATGTTGCTCACGATGCCGATATCGTCGTGCCCAATGATGCGCAGGGTGATGGCATATTGACTCGTTCCCTTGCCACTCCATTTGGCTTTCACCATGCGATAGCCAAAACGTTTGCGCAGTTCGGGTGCGTTGGGGCAGGTGGTGCGGTGGATGGTGATGCCGCCACTCACAGTGACGAAGCCGAAAACATCATCGCCATAGATGGGATGGCAGCATTGCGCCAGCTTATAATCGATGCCTTTGAGGTTTTTATCGATCACGAGCACATCGCTGTTGTTTTGCAAAAGCTGCTCGTTAGGATTTTCATATTCAAAGTTTTCGGCACTCTCGGTGGGCTTGGTGTTGCTCTCGCCATTGCGCAATTCAAGATACTTCTCAATCACGGCATTGGCATCGAGCCGTTCGTCAGCAATGTCTTTATAGAAATCGGAGGTTTCTTTGTAGCCCATTTTCTTGATGAGCTGCGACATGAGGCTCTCTTCCACCTCGATTTTCTTGTTCTTAAAACGACGCTCCAACAGCTCTTTGGCATAGAGCCCCTCTTTGGCTTGCGTCTCTTTCAATGCGAGACGAATTTTCGCTTTTGCCTTGCTTGTCTTCACGATGTTGAGCCAATCGCGCTTGGGGCTTTGGTTGTTTTGGGTGAGCACCTCCACGGTATCGCCCGAATGGAGCACCTCACGGAAGCTCACGTTCTTGCCGTTGATGCGTCCTCCCACGCAGCTGCTGCCCACATTGGAATGAATGTGATAGGCAAAGTCGAGCAGTGTGGCGCCCTTTGGAAACTTCAGTAGGTCACCTTTTGGCGTGAACACATAAACCTCATCTTCGTAAAGGTCGAGCTTAAATTGGTCCATGAGCTGCAAATCGTCGTTGTTCTCTAACGCCGATCGGATGTTGGCCAACCATTCATCAACGCCGCCTTCGCTCTTCACGCCCTTATAACGCCAGTGCGCAGCCAAGCCATGTTCGGCAATTTCATCCATGCGTTCTGTGCGAATCTGCACTTCCACCCATTTGTTCTCAGGCCCCAAAACGGTGATATGCAGGCTCTCATACCCATTGCTTTTGGGCACACTGAGCCAGTCGCGCAGCCGTTTTGGGTTGGGTTGATACATGTCGGTGATGATGGAATACACCTGCCAGCATTGCATTTTCTCTTTCTCCAACGGCGCATCTAAGATGATGCGGATGGCAAAAAGATCATAGATGCCTTCGAATTTGCAGTGCTGTTTTTTCATCTTTTGCCAAATGGAGTGGATGCTCTTGGTGCGCCCTTTCATGTGAAACGCGAGGCCTGCGGCTTTGAGTTTCGCTTCAATCGGGTCGATAAAGCGTTTGATGTAGGCATCGCGCGCAGCTTTCGTGGCGTTCAGCGAGTCTTTGATGGCGTAGTAAGCATCGTGCTCCAAATACTTCAGGCTGAGGTCTTCGAGTTCGCTTTTCAGCTTGTACAATCCCAACTTGTGAGCAAGTGGCGCATAGAGATAGCTGGCTTCTTCGCTCACTTTCTGTTTGGCTTCCACGGCATCGGTGTCACGAATTTGCCGCATGATGTTCACCCGGTCGGCAATCATGATGAGGATGACGCGCATGTCTTCAGAGAACGAGATGAGCAAGTTTCTGAAGTTCTCGCTCTCGATGATGGGATTCTTTTTGTAGAGTTCGTGGATTTTCACCAAACCATGGATGATGTGCGCCACGCCATCGCCATACTTTTGGCGAATATCCTCCAACGGCAGATGCCCGTCAATCACTAAAGTGAAGAGGATGGTGGCCAGCACACCATCGCGTTTCAGCCCAATTTCGTCGACAGCTATCTGCGCCGTGCGCAGCGATTGCAGCACAGGATTAAGCCCAAACACGTCGCGTTGGATTTTCCCGTCGGCAATCGCCTGTGTTAATTGCTCCCGCAACTGTGCCTCGTCGTTGGCGTTGAGCGTCTCGCCAATAGCGCTTTTCAGCTGGCCGAGCAACTGCTTGGTTTCTTCTATTTCTTCGAGTGTAAATTCAATCTTTTCTTTCTTCATTGATGTTCCTTCCGCAATAAATCGTTCACTGTCTTTACGGGATTAAACGTTTCTAACGGCACCTCCACAAACATGGTGTTCCATTGGCTCATGGCGCCGTTCCAAAGACCTGGCAATTCCAAGGCTTTCAATTCGCGCCCGTCTTTGCTCTTGTGGCTGATGAAACCTGTTTTTGCGTCGACATATTGATGCAAATCGAAGGGACGGCCTTGATAATCGCGCAAAGCACAAACCAAATCCACAGGGTTGAAATGCGTGCCTTGCTGGAACATGGCCACCGCTTCGGGGTTGTTGTCGTCGATTTGCGTGCGTTCTAAGATTTGCAAGCTCACGCTGCCATCGGCGTTATAGCATAGGAATGGGCCGCCACCGGGTTCGCCAACATTCCTCACCATGCCACAAACGCGCATCGGGCGGTTGAGTTTCTCGTGCAGATAGTGTGCCAAGGCCTTGTCGTCTAAGTTGGCGACGCCCTCCTTTTGGCAGCACAAAATCTGCTCTACAAAGCGCAGCATCTCAAGCAGTTCCGGCCGTGTGGGCACATCTTTGTCCAATTCCTGCAAATAGGCGAAGGCTTGTTGCTGCTGTGTCACCAAATAGCCGGCCAAAAGTTGTTTGTAGAGGGTAGTGGGAGCTTTCAGCTTGTCGGGCACCACGTTATCGATGTTCTTAATAAAGACGATGTCAGCTGCCAAGCTTGCAGATTTTCGAGCAATGCACCATGCCCACCGGGACGGAAGAAAAGTTTGCCATCGGCGGTTCGAAAGGGGGTGTTGTCTAACTGCACAGCGAGCGTGTCCGTAGCCAAACTTTGTTCCGAAAAGCTGATGTCATAGCGCATACCTAATTGCTTGCCGAATTGATGGGCTGCTCGTTCGGCTTCTTTTTGAAACAAATCGCGGTGTTGATGGCTCACCGTGAAATGTATTTTTGCACGCTTGCCGCAGGCAGCATATTGTGCCGCTTCAACCAAGTGTTCGGCCAACGGAGTGCGTGCCCCATCGGCATAGCGATGAAACTGCAGCAAACCTTTCGGTAATGTGCCATAGTTTAGTCCCTTATTCAATAGCAAATTCTCGATAATTGCTTTGTATTTTCCTGCCGCCATGAGCGCATCAATGTCTTGACCCTCGTTTTTGATGCAGACCGCATTGAGTGCATCGTAGAAAGCAAACTGCTTGATTTGAGCAAAGAATTTCTGCTCATCGCTTGTTTGTGGCTGGACATAGGAGGCCGAGAGAAAGGCGAAAAGCGTTTTAAACATGCGGCTGGCTGCACCACTGGCCGGCACAAATTTCACGATGTCGTGTTGGCCTGCGCAGTAGTCTTGCCATTGCGAGAGATAGATTTCCATTGCCGCGCCATGCAGTTGCATAATTCCTTTGCCAATGGCCGCGGCAGCTTTGAGTTTTAAGAAGGGGAAACCCTGTTGAAAGTGTTGCAACTGTGCGTTGGCTTGCGCTTCGCTGATGCCCCGATGGGATAATTGCTGTTGATCTTGTTCTGTAAATGTCATAACCTCGTTTGCTTATATTTTAAAAGTAATGGTTGAATATTTTTATTGTTTTCTTTTGTTTTCTTGCCGTGCGGTTGCTGATTTTAAGCAACTGCGCAGATTGATTTGTATGCAAATGTACGAAAAAAAAACTGATGCTCGCCGGCCTTTAAGCTTAATTAATGTTGTAGCAAGCATCAGCTTTTGTTCATAGTGTCAGCGTCACAACATGGTCGATTGCCGTGGGTGCTTGGCCGAGATGCAGGGTGATGCCGTCGCCTGTCGGTGTGAATTTCAGAGCCTCTCCGGTGGCAAATGTCACAGCCCGTTTCACTTTTCGCCCACCGAGCGGAATGAAAAGGCTTTTGTCTGGGCAATCGAGAATGTGGATAAAGAGTTGGTTGCCACGCTGCGTGCTCACGCCCCAATCATGGGGTGCCACGAGTCCTCCGCGCGTGTTATAGATGGTTGTGCCATATTGTTTGAGCCATTCTCCGATGGCCTGGAGGCGGTTGAGCGCCAAAGTGGGCAAGTCGCCATTGGGTTCAGGCCCGATGTTGAGCAGCAGATTGGCATTCTTTCCGGCCGCACGCACCAGCATTTGGATGAGTGCTTTGGGCGTTTTATAACGGTTGTCGGTAATGGAATAGCCCAATGGTCGTTGATGGTTTGGCACGATTCCAAGGGCAGTTGCCCAATGCTTTGCCCCGAAAGTCCCGCCTTGTTTTCGCCCGGGAGGTCGCGCTCGAAAATCTGAATATCCTCGCCTGCATAGGGCGTTTGATGGTGGTTGTTGCCGATGAGACATTGCGGTTGCAGCTGATGGATGAGCGCATATTGCTCGGGCAGTTGCCAATCGAAAGGCTTTGCGTCGCTGTCGTGGTCCCACCAGCCATCAAACCAGATGGCACCCACAGGCCCATAGTGCGTGAGCAGTTCGGTGAGCTGCGTGTTCATAAATCGATAATAGCTGGGCCAGTTGGCTTTTGTCTTGTCGCGTCCCGTGCCATTGCCCGTGCGGCCTTGCGGATAATCCTCGCGTCCCCAGTCTAAATGCGAATAATAAAGGTGGAGTTTCACGCCATATCGCGCACAGGCTTCGGCCAATTCTTTGATGATGTCGCGCTTGAACGGCGTTCCGTCCACGCTGTTATAAGTGCTGGTGGCGGTTTTGAAGAGCGAAAATCCATCGTGATGGCGCGTGGTGATGGTGATATATTTTGCGCCACCGTCGCGGATAGCCTTCACCCATGCGTCGGCATTGAAGCGAGAGGGATAGAAGGCCTGCGCCAACTTGGCATATTCCCGGCAGTCGATGTCCTCATTGTGCATCACCCATTCGCCCCGGGCGAGCATGGAATAGAGTCCCCAGTGGAGGAAGATGCCAAACTTCTCGTCTTGAAATTGTTCGCGTGCTTTGCGATTTTCAACCGTGGGTTGATAGGATGTTTGTGCCCAGCCTGTGTGGCTCAGCCATAGCAGGGTTAAAAGGAAAAATACTTTTTTCATTGCGTTATTTATTGGTTGTTGTAGATTGATTGCAACGTTGCTTCGTTTAAGCGCAGCCCTTCAATGGCGCAGGCCAATGGGGTGGGGCTTGGGTTGCCGTGTGTAAAGGTAGTAAAAGTTGGGTAGGAAACCAATCTTTGGCACCAATATTTTGTCTTGCGGGCTTAGTTTTGTTGCTTGCAGTCGGCCTGCATGCGCTAAAATCTTTGTTTTGATGCTTGCAGTTCAACTGCGAGCGTAAAAAATTTTGTTTTGGTCCTTGCAGCCCTCCTGCAAACACATTCCTTAACATTTTGGTGCTTGCAGTGCTCCTGCAAACATATTTATTAACAGTTTGGTGATTGCAGTGTTCCTGCAAACACATTCCTTAACGGTTTGGCGTTTGCAGTGCTCCTGCAAACACATTCCTTAACAGTTTATCGCTTGCAGCGTCACTGCAAGCGTATTCCCGAACGTTTTGGCATTTGCATAGGCTATGCAAGCATTAAAATTTTTGTTTTGACATTTGCATAAGCTATGCAAGCATTAAAATTTTTGTTTTGGCATTTGCATAGGCTATGCAAGCATTAAAATTTTTGTTTTGGCGTTTGCATAGGCTATGCAAGCATTGTTTTTTGATGAAATCAGGCTTATGTGCGCCGCTGGTGGCTCGTTTTTACAGTAGTTTCAGCCTTACGAGCTCGATTTTTGTGAGCGTGCTCTTCACGATTTTAAATTGGAAGTGCTCGATGGTAATCACCTCGTTGAGTTTTGGGAAACTTTGGTAGTGGTGCAGAATAAATCCGCCGACGGTCTTGTATTCCTCGCTTTCGGGCAGGTTGAGGCCCAGCATTTCGTTGACTTTGTCAATCTCTAAGCGCGCCGACAGCAGGTATTCGCCGTCGCCCACGGGCTTGGCAATGTATTTATTGCTGTCGTGCTCGTCTTCAATGTCTCCGAAAATCTCTTCCACAATGTCTTCCAAAGCCACGATGCCGCTGGTGCCACCAAATTCGTCGACCACCACGCCGAGGCTCTTTTTGCTTTGCAGAAAACGCTTCATGAGCTTTTGTGCCGTCATCGTTTCGGGCACAAAGGGCATGGTTCGGATGGACTGATGCCAGTCGTCGCCGGTGTTTTTAAACATTTCGGAGGAGTGCACATAGCCCTCGATGTGGTCTATATCCTCGCGGTAGACAATGATTTTGCTGTTGCCGCTTTCCACAAACTTCTGCATCAGTTCGTCCTTGGGGCAGTTCATCTCCACGGCATTAATCTCGGTGCGTGGCACCATGCAGTCGCGCACTTTGGTTTCCGAAAATTCCAATGCGTTCTGAAAAATCTTCACTTCGTCTTCAATCTCTTCGCCTTCTTTGGCGTTGCTGATGCTGGTGTTCACCAAATAGTCGAGGTCAACCTTGGAGAATTCTTCGTCGCCCACTTCTTTTTCAATGCGGATGCCGATGATGCGGAGTAGCATTTTTGAAAGTGAAGTGGCTATGCGGCTCACGGGCCAGAGCACAATGTAAAACAAGAATGCCAATGGCGAGAACACCGTCATGAGCCGATTGGGGTTGCGGCGGAAGAGCGTTTTGGGCAGAAACTCGCCCGTGAAGAGCATGATGATGGTCGAGATGATGGTGTCGGCCGGCACGGTGACGGTGGGCGAGAGGCCTTGAAAAATGGTGTTATCGAAGAAACGTGCGATGAGAATGCCATAGACAACGAGCACCGCATTGTTGCCCACCAACATGGTGCTCACAAAGTCGTTGCCTTGCCGATAGAAAAAGTTGACGAGGTGATTGGCTATGCCATTTTTCTCTTTGTCCATCTCAAACAGCATGCGGTTGCTTGTGACAAAGGCCATTTCCATGCCCGAGAAGAAAGCCGATAGCACCATGGTGACCACGATGCCGATGATTAATGAAATATCTACAGCGTCATTCATCTTTGTTGTTCAATCTTAATGCATCAACGGAATGGAGGTGTTGCGGCGCTGAGGTGTGGCCAAAGGGTGCATGCTGCGCATCATCGAGTCTTGCATCCTACGTGCCGAATCGCTCTCAACCGTACCTGTTTCGCTGGGCGAACCATCTAAATCGCCACGCACAAACGAACCTTTCGTGTTGAAAACATAATATTTTGTCATCTTTTCATCGCTGCGGAAATAGGCTCCTTGCAAGGTGCGTTCGGGCGTAACCAAGCGCGAAAAGACGTGCGAATAGAGTTCGTGTCGGTTCTCATCCCAAAACAACTGGTTGCTTGAGAAGCGCAAACCATCCTTCGTGAGAATGCGCACGCGCGATCGTAGCTCCCACAATTTCAGTTGGTCATAATAGTAGGCCGTGTCGCATTGAATATAGGCTTGCACGTGAAATTTTTCATCAAACTGCTGCAAGAAGATGCCTTTGTTGAAAAGCCAGCGCGAGGGATTGAGGTTGGTGTTCACATCCCATTGCTCGGTTACGATGCGATATTTCGCTATGCCCGAATCCGATATGAGCGTGTTCACACCATAACTCACCATGACAGCCACCGAATCGCGTGCATGAATGGCCGGCGCCGTGTGTTCGTGCTGATCTTCACAAGCCAGCAACAACATTGCCGTTAGCCATAGAATGCTGAAAATCTTGCTTTTCATTCGCCGAAATCGTTGCTGCGACACGGGGGCGTCGAGGAGCTTATTTAAACTTCCATTTCGCAAACCACTGCTCGTTGAAAGTCAAACCCAACGTGAGGCGGAAGGTGTTTTCTTTCAACAAATTTGTTGCTTCGCGACGCACCCACGCTGCACTGATGTTGAGTGCCGTGCGATTTTCAATGGAGTTGACGATGGGAATGCCTACTCCGGCACTCACACTATATTCCTTTGGGCCATCCACCCCGTTCACCTTATAATAAGGAGTCACATAGGATGCTCCTAAACGATAGCGCAAACGGTCGGTGAAGCGGCGCCCATATTCGTTCTTGCAAAACTCTCCACCCACAGTAAACTTGTGGCGGTCTTGATAAACATCGTTGCGCAACGTGTATTGTTGCACATGATTCACCACCTGATAGTCGGCATAGCCCACCTTATTATATTGCATCAACGTGTAGTCAGCACCCACACGCCATGTGTTGTTATGCTCGTACATCAAACCGACTCCATACATGGTGGGCAGCTTAAACGCATCTTGAATGGTCAGCGTCTCCGTGCTTGAGACACCCGTTTGGGCATTTTTTGAAATTACTTCGCATGTGGCATCAGCACCTAATTTGTGGCTCAAACCGTATGTTACCCCCAAGGTCAGCGCATCCTTCTTCGAGAATTCGGCTGTATATTGTGCACCGAAATCCACTTTATAGTTGTTGATGGATGCCGAATAATATTTTGATAGCGTGTTAATTGAAGCGTCACTATACGAATTAATCACTGAGCGAGTGATGTTTCCCCACAAGTATCCTACGTTTGCACCCACCGAAAGATTGCGCACCGGCGACCAACCTACACCCAAATATACCGTGTGCAGGCCGCCACTACCGGCATAAGTGTCGGTGGCTGTCTGGCGAATGGGCGAAGTGACTGCGTTCAAATTGCGGGTATAAGCATAGTTGTAGCCGATGGTTGTGAGTGGAACAACGCCAAAACTGATACCGGCATGCTTGGCAATGCGAAAACCTGCCGTGGCATAGTCAAACACTGCATTCCTCGCATTGAGCGAAACGCCATTTGCTTTAAAATTGGTAAGTTGCCCCGAAAAGCCCACATCGAAAATAAACGACAGAGAATCCAATGCGGCATAAGATGCGGGGTTGCCCGTGTTCACTTGGTTATGGGTGTGAAATCCCAATCCCAAACCATTCATACCACGGTTAAATCCTGTTCCTTCGTCGGCGATTAAGCCCATGCCATATTGACTATATGGAGAGTTTGTCCCACTTTGTGCCCACAGCATTGATGTGGGGAAAGCCAAGAAAACCACACTGAGTATTTGTTTCTTCATTTTAAAAAGTAATTGCGTGCAAATTTATTAAAAAAATGAGAAACACTTGTATCATAACTCAGAAATATAAGCTATTTTTGCATTGTGATACGGTTTCAAGAAACATTCAAAGCGAGTATATTGCTTTTTTATTGTCTTTAACATCCATCGTTAAAGCTGCTGAAACGCCAGATGCAATCTATGGCGATTCGCTTCAAATCAGTTTGCTCACCTGTGGCCCTGGAAAGGAGGTTTATTCGCTCTATGGTCACACGGCCATTCGCTTTCATGATGTGCGCAATCAGCAAGACTTGGTCATTAATTATGGCATGTTTTCATTCGCACAAAAGAATTTTATTTTGCGTTTTATCTTCGGACTCACCGATTATGAAATGGGCATCATCCCCTTTGATGCCTTTATGAAAGAGTATAAGCGCGAGCATCGGTGGGTGATTGAGCAGGTGCTCAACCTCTCTTCTGCTGATAAACGCAGCATAGCCATGGCTATTGATGCCAACTATTTGCCCGAGAATAGGGTGTATCGCTACAATTATTTCTATGATAATTGCACCACACGTGCGCGCGATTTGTTGGCGAATAACATTCAAGGAACGGTCGTTTATAAAAGCACGCCCAACACACAAACCACATTTCGCAGCGAAATTCATCAATGGAATCGGCAACAGTTGTGGGCAAGGTTTGGAAATGACTTGCTGTTAGGCATCGGAGCCGATCAAAATCTCACGCCCGAAGCGCAGCAATTCTTGCCCGATTCGCTCCGAAAGGATTTCCAAACCGCCATCATTCGCTACCAGAATGGAAAAGAGCGTCCGTTGGTTGCTGCCACGCATGCCCTTTATTGGCCGCAAGAAAAAACGGTGGCTTTCTCGTTGACAAGTTTTCTTTGCTCGCCATTTGCCTTCATCGCTTTGCTTTTTCTTATCACAATGAGTGTGTGGCTGTTGCGGAAACGTGTGCCAAAATCTTATTTCTGGGTGGTGCAAGCCGTGCGTTTGCTGACCGGTTTGTGTGGCATTCTGCTCACGATGATGCTCTTCAGTCAGCATCCCACCGTGCGTCTCAATCTGCAAATCCTCTTCCTCAATCCGCTTAATCTGCTTTTCTTTGTCCCAAAATTGCGTCAAAGCAAGCGCTTTAACCAAGTGATGGCAGGGTGTTATGTCTTAGCTTGCGTGGGCGCTCTTTTTCAAACCTATGCCGAGAACGTTTTCCTTGTGGCATTCATTTTGCTCTTTATTCAAGTCGCAACGATGAAAGAAAGCAACATTATCCCACGAACGCAGCATGGTCAATAAATATCTTGCCCTTCTCATTGCCGCATTAACGACGGCTGAGGTGCAGGCTTCAACGCTTGTGCCGCGCTTAATCGTCAATATCAATATTGATGAATGGCGCGGCGAGTATTTCGATTCTTTCCTTCCTTTATTTCAGGAAGACGGACTAAAGAAGCTGTCTCGTGAAGGACATGTGTTCGAAGTGGCCTCGGCACCCTTCGATTTTGTCAATGCTCCTGCAGCCATTACAACGATTGCTACGGGCACCACGCCTTTCTATCATGGCATCATTGGCGCGCAATGGCTCGATCGTTCCACCTTGCACCCCATGCGTTGCACCGAGGATAAGCGTTACACTTATGCGCCTTCTAACGTGAAATGTTCAACCGTTGGCGACGAATTGAAAATCGTCACCCATGGAAAAAGCATCGTTTATAGTCTTGCTGCCCATGCCGATTATGCCATTTTGTCAGCCGGGCATACGGCTGACAATGCCATTTGGTATGATAAACGCTATAGAAGATGGAACACAACAACCTATTATGGTGCTTCACCTCAGTGGCTCAACACGCCGCTTGCACCGTCGACCATCACCAATATTGACATCGGAAACAAGGCCATCGACATCGTCAACCAAGAGCGAATGGGCAAGGACGACATTCCCGATTTGCTCACTATCACGCTCTCTGCGGCTTTGGATGATAACGAATCGTTGCGGCAACAAGACCAGGCCGAACAGCTGATTTATCAGCAAATCGACCAAACCATTGCGAAACTCGTTACGAGCATCGAACAGTCGGTGGGCAAGGCGCATGTGCTTTTTGTCATCACCGGCACCGGAACGAGCGACGAAAGCGAAAACGATTACAGTCTTTATCGTGTGCCTACGGGCAATTTCTATATCAATCGCACGGCCAAACTGCTCAATGTTTATCTGAGTGCACTCTATGGACAGGGCACTTATGTTGATGCAACCTGGGGCAATCAGATTTATTTAGACCGCAAAACCATTGATCAAAAGCATCTTCGTTTGCAAGATGTGTTGGTGCAGAGCCAAAGTCTTTTGTTTCAAACTGCGGGCGTGAGTGATGTCTATACGTGTGAGCAATTATTTGCAAACAATGCCGCTGTCTCTCGTGTGCGTAATGCTTTCCATCCCAATCTCAGTGGCGATTTGGTGATAAAGGTTGCACCGGGATGGAAAATGATTAACGAAGACTCGCAAGAAAGCTATACAAGTCGTGCAGCGGTGGCCCATTTCCCCATCATTTTCTATGGCAATGGTGTGACACAAACACACGATTTCACCCCCATAACCACCGATTATATTGCCCCAACGCTCTGTAAAAGCATCCGCATCAGAGCACCCAATGCTTGCGCAACGAGTCCGCTTTTCTAACCCAAGAATGGTGCTGTAACGCCCTGATTGCCGGTTATGTGAACAAGGGGCGTGGTTAAAACAAAAGAGGTTAGAAAAGGGTTGCGTTGTAAAGTGTTGCATTTTGTGTCATCATTCCATAGAGATTGGTTGCAAAAACAGCCCACTTTGTGTCATGATTTGATAGGAATTAATCTCCCCATTTGCTGACATTGACAACGCAACATCGCAGGATAAGTCCGTCATGCCCATGAAGTTTCAATCAAATTGCATGAAGGTTTCAATTAAAAGTGTTACTTTTGCACCACTATTCAATAAAAAAATAACAACATAAGATAAAATGAATTTCAATAAAATTCTTAAGTCGCTTTTTGGAGATAAGTCCACACGCGACATGAAACTGATACAACCCCTCGTAGAAGAGGTGAAAAAAGTGTATCCCGAGATACAGCAGTTGAGCAACGATGCGTTGCGCGCAAAAACCAAAGAGCTGCAACAATATGTTCAGAAGGCTGCCGAAGAGCAAAATAAACAGATTGAAGCACTCAAAGAAGAGGTGGAGAAGACACCTATCGACCAGCGTGAAGAAATCTTTAATCACATCGATAAGTTAGAGAAAGAGGTGCTCGACCGTTATGAAGTAGCACTCAATGAGGTGATGCCAACCGCATTCAGCATCATCAAAGATACGGCACGTCGCTTTGCCGAGAACGATGAAGTGGTGGTTGAGGCAACCGATTTCGACCGTGAGTTGCTGCCAATCCCGCCAACGATTTTATTACGATTGATGCGACAAGGCCATTTACCACAATGAATGGACAGCCGGTGGAAACAAAATCAAGTGGAACATGGTGCACTATGATGTGCAACTGTTTGGTGGTATTGCGCTCCACCAGGGAAAAATCGCCGAGATGGCCACGGGTGAAGGTAAGACTTTGGTGGCAACGCTGCCGGTATTCCTCAACGCTTTAACCGGAAATGGTGTGCACATGGTCACGGTTAACGACTATTTGGCTAAGCGTGACTCGGAGTGGATGGGCCCACTTTATATGTTTAATGGCCTTTCTGTGGATTGCATCGATAAGCATCAGCCCAACTCTGAAGCGCGAAGAAAAGCCTATCGTGCGGATATTACTTTCGGAACAAACAATGAGTTTGGTTTCGATTACTTGCGCGATAATATGGCTTTAAACCCAGCCGACTTGGTACAACGCAAGCACAACTATGCCATTGTCGACGAGGTCGACTCGGTGTTGATTGACGATGCCCGCACACCTTTAATTATATCGGGGCCTATTCCGAAAGGCGATGACCAGATGTTCGAAGAGTATCAGCCCTTAGTAGAGAAGCTCTATGAGGTGCAACGCAAACAGGCTACGGAACTTTTGGCCGAAGCAAAGCAGAAGATTACCGAGGGACAAAGCAAAAATGACAAAAAGATTTTAGATGAAGGTTTCTTGGCATTGTATCGCTCTTATAAAGCTTTGCCAAAGAATAAACCGCTCATTAAGTATCTTTCTGAAGATGGAATTAAGGCTGGAATGTTGGCTACTGAAGAGGCTTATATGGCTAACAACAACCGAGAAATGCCAAAAGCCATCGAGCCTTTGTACTTCGTTGTCGACGAAAAGCTCAACAGTGCCGACTTAACCGATAAGGGAGCGGCTTGGTTAGCAGGTCAAACCGGGCAGGAAGATCTTTTTGTGTTGCCCGACATCACAACTGAACTCTCGGAGTTGGAGCAGCAAAAGAATCTCTCGGAAGAGGAGAAAATAAACAAGAAAGACCAGCTCATGGCGCACTATGGCGTGCAGAGTGAGCGCGTGCATACCTTGCAACAACTGCTCAAAGCCTACACCATGTTCAACAAAGATGATGAATATGTGGTGATAGAGGGTGAGGTAAAGATTGTTGATGAGCAAACAGGTCGCATCATGGAAGGCCGTCGTTGGAGTGACGGATTGCATCAAGCCATTGAAGCAAAAGAGCATGTTAAGGTGGAAGCCGCTACACAAACCTTCGCAACCATCACGCTTCAGAACTACTTCCGCATGTATCATAAGCTGTCAGGTATGACCGGTACGGCAAGCACTGAGGCAGGAGAGTTCTGGGATATCTATAAACTTGATGTCGTAGAGATACCGACCAACCGTCCCATTGCGCGTCATGATTTAGACGATCGCGTTTATAAAACGGCACGAGAAAAGTATGCTGCCGTCATCGATGAGATTGAAACGATGCGCAATGCGGGTCGCCCGGTGCTTGTAGGTACGACATCTGTCGAGATTAGTGAGTTGCTTAGCAAGATGCTTAAGATGCGAAAGATTCCACACAATGTGCTCAATGCGAAGCAACACCAGCACGAAGCCCACATCGTTGCCGAAGCTGGTAAGTCGGAAAATGGTTTGGGTGCTGTGACGATTGCCACCAACATGGCCGGTCGTGGTACTGATATTAAGCTTACAGATGAAGTGAAAGCGGCCGGAGGTTTGGCTATTATTGGTACCGAACGCCATGAAAGCCGTCGCGTAGACCGTCAGCTTCGTGGTCGTGCAGGCCGTCAAGGTGACCCAGGATCATCCGTGTTCTATGTCTCACTTGAAGACAAACTTATGCGTCTTTTCGCCTCAGAACGCATAGCAAAGATTATGGATCGCTTAGGTTTCGAGGATGGAGAACGTATTGAAAGCCCCATGATTTCGCGCAGTATTGAGCGTGCACAGAAGAAAGTTGAGGAGAACAACTTCGGTATTCGTAAGCACTTGCTCGAATATGACGACGTGATGAACAAGCAACGCACGGTGATTTATGAGAAACGCCGTCACGCTTTGATGGGCGAACGCATCGGTATGGACATCACAAATGTGATTTGGGACCGCGTGTTTAATATTATTGATAAGAACGATTACCAAGGTGCCAAGGAGGACTTCCTTAAGGTATTGGCCATGGAATTGCCCTGCACGCAGGACGAATTCGAGAATGGTAACCACGAAGAAATCAAAGAACGCGCCTTCGAAGCGGCTATGGATTCGTTTAAACGCCACACCGATCGTATCCAAAGTGATGCCTATCCTGTCATTAAACGCGTGCAGGAAGAGCAGGGAGCAATGTATGAACGCATCCTTGTTCCTATCACCGATGGCAAGGGAATCTATCAAATTCCGGCCAATTTGCAGGAGGCTTACAACACAGAAGCAGCCAGCGTGGTGAAGGAATTCGAGAAAACTGTCATGCTTCGCATCATTGATGAGAGTTGGAAAGAGAACCTTCGGCAGCTCGATGAGTTGCGTCATAGTGTGCAAAATGCATCTTATGAGCAGAAAGACCCGCTGCTTATCTTCAAATTGGAGAGCGTAAAGCTGTGGGATAATATGATTGATGAGATGTATAGTCGCATGGCCAGCGTGCTTATGCGTTGTCAAATTCCCGTTGTTCAAGAGGTACAAGAGGCCGCACCCGAGCAACATGCACAGCGTTATCAAGAGCAAAAGGTTAATCTTGACGACGAACGCGATCGCCAGTTGCAGCGCCAAGCCATGCAACATGATACGCGTGAGGGAGCAAATCAGCGGAACCACACGCCTTATGTGGCTGAACACACCCCGCGTCCCAACGATCCTTGTCCTTGCGGAAGCGGCAAGAAGTTTAAGAATTGCCACGGCAAGAATTTGTAATTTCAATTTAAATTCTATTTATTTTCGGTGCTCATCGCCTCCTTTTGGTGAACGATGAGCACCTTTTTGGGTGTGTTTGCCAGCCTTCCCGCCGTCATTCTTGTGCATCAAACTACGTTTCAACAGGTCACTCCTATAACATTTTGCTGCGCTCCCATCGCTTATGATAAGTATTATCGCACTAAAAAATCAGAAATTTATTTGGCTGTTCCTTAAAAAAAATATACCTTTGCACACGCAATTCGCAACATGCCAGCCCCATGTATTTGTAAATGCACCCTTAGCTCAGTTGGTAGAGCAACTGACTCTTAATCAGTGGGTCTAGGGTTCGAATCCCTAAGGGTGTACAAACAGAGATGGTTTTTGAGGCATTTGCATGCACCCTTAGCTCAGTTGGTAGAGCAACTGACTCTTAATCAGTGGGTCTAGGGTTCGAATCCCTAAGGGTGTACTTCTCAATTCATCGAAAGTGCTTTCGCCATATCGTGGCAGAAGCACTTTTTTTATACTATAACATGCAAGAAGAACAACAAAATTTCAGTAGAGAGTCATCGTCTTTGGTTGTGGATATTGCTGTGGTTGGTGCAGGGGCTGCAGGCTTCTTTGCTGCCATTACGGCGAAACAAATGCAGCCACAAGCGCGTGTTTCCTTGTTTGAGCGTGGCAATCATCCACTAAAAAAGGTAGGATTGACGGGCGGCGGGCGCTGTAATCTCACGAATAGTTTTGCAGCAGTTACCGATTTAAAACAAGTTTATCCGCGAGGGCATCAGTTTCTGAGACGTCTTTTTAAAAGTTTTAACCACGAAGATGCGATAGCCTGGTTTCAAAAAGCAGGTGTACCTTTGGTCACACAGGCCGATCATTGTGTGTTTCCACAATCTCAAGATGCGCAAACTATTGTGAAAACGCTCATGAAAGAGGCTGAGTGTATGGGTGTGGAACTGCATTATCGGCACACGTTTACAGGACTTTCTCCAATGGACGATGGCCATTTGTCGCTTGCTTTTCGTGAAGCAAAGCCCGTTATTTGTCGACAAACCATCATCACAACGGGAGGTTCTCCTACGCAGAAGGGTTTAGAACCCTTTCTGAAAATGCAGCATCAGATAGAAGAACCAGTGCCTTCACTTTTTACGTTTGCCCTGAATGAGCCTGCACTCACACATTGATGGGTGCTGTAATCCCTCATGTGCGCTTGTCTATTCCTGCAACAAAGCTGTGTAGTGCAGGCATTTTGCTCATCACCCACTGGGGTATGAGCGGTCCTGCTACGTTGAAATTGTCATCTTATGCGGCGCGTTTTTTGCACGAACGCCATTACCATTGCCCGATTTCCATCAATTGGACAGGCAAAACCAATCAGCAAAAAGTGGCTGAAGATTTGCTCCATCAGCAACGTCTGCATCCACAAAAACAGATGAGTACTACCAAAGTTTTTGAGCTCCCCACGCGGGTGTGGCACTATTTGTTGCAGCGTTCCACGCTCAATCCTGACACACGATGGTGCGATTTGGGTAAAAAGGCGCTACATAAGCTCGTTGAGGTACTCACCAATGATGGTTATCTTGTGGAAGGGAAAGGAACTTTTAAGGAAGAGTTCGTTACTTGTGGCGGTGTGAGTCTACAGAGTATTTATGCGAATACCTTGGAGAGTAAGGTTATTCCAGGTCTTTATTTTGCAGGCGAGATATTAGATGTCGATGGCATTACGGGTGGATTTAATCTACAAGCCGCATGGACTACTGGTTATGTAGCAGGAAAAAGTGCCGCGAGTACTTTTGGTCGGGAGAGTGAACATTAATGCATTGCAAAACAAATGGTTAGGAGCGTGAAAGAAAAAGCAATCACTTGGAGAAGTAAAGTAGTGCAGATGAGGTGGAAAAATGCGCTATATTGCCTAATAAAGTGCACTATATTATAATGTGTAATCGCTGCGAATGGTGGTGAAGAAAGAAAAAAACATTTTCTTTTGTTATTCCAGTGGTTTGCATTATCTTTGCAATTCAAACAAAAAGCAACAAAATGAATCTTAAAATCAGACTTTCTGTGATGAATTTCTTAGAGTTCGCCGTGTGGGGAGCTTATCTCACTTGCATGGGAATTTATTTAGGAAACATCGGCATGGGTGCACATATTGGGACATTTTTCGCCATGCAAGGCATCGTATCTATCTTTATGCCGGCGATCATGGGCATTGTTGCCGACCGCTGGATACCGGCACAACGCCTTTTGGGCTATTGTCATTTGGTGGCCGGATTATTGATGTTTGCCACAGCATGGTATGGCCATCAAGCGGGCGGTGCCGTGCAGTTTGCTCCCTTGTTCACACTCTATTCACTCAGTGTTGCTTTCTATATGCCTACGTTAGCCTTGAGTAATTCTACGGCCTATTCGGCATTAATCCAAGCGGGACAAGATACCGTGAAGGATTTTCCGGCTATTCGCGTGTTTGGAACCATCGGGTTTATCTGCACGATGTGGTTTGTAGACATCATGGGTTATAAAAGCAATGAGTTGCAGTTTGTAGTGAGTGGTGTGCTCAGCATCATGCTCTTTCTCTATACCTTTACGTTGCCCCATTGTGCAACCAATGCCTCAACGCAGCACACCAACTTTGTAGAAGCATTTGGATTAAGGGCTTTTACGCTGTTCAGACAAAAGAAGATGGCTATCTTTTTCATCTTTTCAATGTTGTTGGGTGTGAGTCTTCAAATCACCAACAGTTTTGCAACTCCTTTTATTGAGAGTTTTAAAAGCATACCGGAATATGCCAATACCTTTGGCGTGAAATATCCCGTTATCTTGTATTCTATCTCACAAATCAGCGAAACGTTGTGCATTTTGATGATTCCTTTCTTTATGAAACGTTATGGCATCAAGAATGTAATGCTTATTGCCATGTTTGCTTGGGTGTTGCGTTTCGGTCTCTTAGGCGTTGGAAATCCTGGTAATGGAGTGTGGTTGTTTGTTGCTTCGATGATTATTTACGGGGTGGCATTCGACTTTTTCAATATCTCGGGTTCCTTGTTTGTGGATAAATCTACCGACCCAGGACTACGTTCCAGTGCGCAAGGACTGTTTATGTTGATGACCAATGGTATTGGTGCTACGGTGGGTTCGTTTGCGGCTCAGGCTGTAGTCAATGCACATACCGTGGGGAATGTGACCGAATGGTCGTCGTGCTGGTATATTTTTGCCGGTTATGCGTTGTTGGTAGGGGTTAGTTTCGCGCTGATGTTCCAACCTACAAATCAAGCAAAAGCTTCATGAATCGAGTTAAGTTGCGTTTCCATGCGATTTCACAAATCATTGGTTCGATAGGTGTTGGCATCATCGTTTTGACTGATGAGGCGAAAGAACGACAGATTTCTGTGGTTTGTGACGCTGAGATGACCGATGCGTTGCGCAAGCGTTTGCAGGCGAGAAATGGTGAAGACATGCATCTTGCAGGGGCACTGAGCAGTTTGTTGAAACAGAATGAGACGCAAGTAGAGGTGTTGATTTACGGTATTCAAGATGGGCAATATTGTGCGATGTTGCTGGATGCAGATTCGTTGGTATCGGTGAAACTCAAAGTTTGCGATGCCATTCTTTTTGCATTGTCGGGTCATTGGCCAATTTATATTGATGAACAGCTCATGCGAACACAATCGGCTTCTTTCGATGCCGCGCAGGAAGATCGTGTGGCTATGCCTATCAACGTGCTCAATACAGATATGCTAAAGGAGGCTTTGGCGCGGAGTATAGCGCAGGAGGATTATAAGATGGCTGAATATTTGAACGCAGAATTGAAGCGGAGGGAAGGAAAATCATGAAAGAAGCAAGATTTTTTTATGCGCCCAATGCCAAGGATAACGACCGCTTATCGCCCGAAGAAGCCGTACATGCCTTGCGCGTTTTACGTTTGAAGGCTGGTGATGAAATATTTTTAATGGATGGGAAGGGGCGTTTCTTCCGAGCAGAGGTGACGCTCACCTCGCGGCAAGATTGCTGCTATCGCATCACAGAAGAATTGCCACAACAAAAGACTTGGAATGGAAATATTCATTTGGCTATTGCGCCAACCAAGCATATCGACCGCATAGAATGGATGGTAGAAAAAGCTACTGAGATAGGTTTCGACGAGCTAACCTTTCTGCAAACGGCTTTCACCGAGCGGAAGAATGTTCGTGTTGACCGTATAGAAAAGATTGTGGTTGCTGCCGCAAAACAAAGTAGGAAAGCGTGGTTACCCGTCGTGAATGATTGTATGAGCATGACGGAATTTTTAAATGTGCCGCATCGTGGCGCGAAGTTTATTGCCCATTGCTACGATGATTTTGAGAAAGTTGATTTGATGGCAGCGCTGCAACGAGATAGCAATGTGAACGAAGCTGTAGTTTTAGTGGGACCAGAGGGCGATTTTTCGCATGAGGAAGTGGCGCAAGCGTTGACGAAAGGTTTTCAGAGTGTGTCGTTGGGCAATAGTCGGTTGCGCACAGAGACCGCAGGACTCATGGCCGTAACGATGGCACAATTAACATACAGACGATGAAAAAGATTGGCATAGCACTTTGTTTTTGCTGTGTGATGGCGCTGTTTGCTGCCTGCACAGACAATAGTTATTTAAACGCAGTGCCGCGTGAGAGCACGGCATTGTTGTCCATTGACCCTGTGAAGATGAGTGGCTTGAATCATGTTTCTGTGCTTAGGACGCTGTTACAGGCCACTAACATCAGTAAGAGTGGCATTGATGTGAGCCATAAGATTATGCTCTTTGAGGCACCTGATGGCAATTTGGGTGTTTGTGCAAAGGTGCAAGATGAGGATGAATTGACACAGACTTTTGCGCAGTTGGCCACAAAGAATGTTTGCCCAGCACCCATCAAACGGCGAGGCTTTCATTTCACGGTGTTGAAAGATGCGTGGGTTGTTGGGTGGAACAACACCGCGATGTTGGTGATGGGACCTGTAACCGTTGAGGCACAAAGCAGTCTGCAACAGCAAATCGCACAATATCTGAAGCAAGACGAAGCGGCAGGGATTACCCAAAGCAGACTGTATGAAAAATTGGATTCGCTTGAGGGTTCGATGACTTTAGTTGCACAAGCCACGGCCTTGCCCCAACAGTTTGGCACCACTCACCTTGGGTATGCCAAAAAAGCCGATGGAAGTGAAGTGATTATCGCGGCAGAGATGGAGAAGGAACAGCAGGTGATGCACATCAAAGGTGAAGTGTTCTCTTTGAATGCCACGGTCAATCAATCGTTGAAGCAGGCTTATCAGTTGTATCGTCCCATCACAGACCGCTATCTTTCGGCGACGCCTCGTGATGCCATGTTGAGCATGTTCTTGAACGTGGATGGGCAAAAGTTCCTGCCTGTGATGCAGAACAATGCAGGCTTTCAAGCCTTGTTGACGGGCATTAACACGGCCATTGACATGGATAATATCCTGCGAAGTGTGGATGGAGATTTGGCTTTGGTCACACCTTATTATGACGAGCACCGGCTATCGATGCGGATGATGGCGCAATTAAAGCATAAGGACTGGGTGAAAGACGTTGGCTATTGGAAAAAAAGTTGCCCTGCCGGTGGGCGAATTGTGGATTGGAAACCTGATGCATGGTATTATACGAGTAAGGAAACCACATTTTATTTTGGGGTGACACCCAACTACAATTCTTTAGTGGCAGCACTGCGAGGAGGCTTCACAAGCATTTGCGCCAGCCAAACAGCAACTGTCGGCAACCGAAAAGAATTTGATTAAAGGACAGAAATTAGCATTGGTCATCAATATGAATGTATTGCAGGGTGGGAAAACGGGTGCTGTGACGGCCATGCTCCAACCTATTTTTGGCGATGTTCACACGCTGATTTACACATTGAAATAATGAATATTGACAGGATAACATTTCAATCGGTGGTTCCACAGGTATTTGAAAGCCAAAAGGAAGCACTGCATTCTGAGGTTTGGAATCACGAACTTACCTTTGAAAAGGGTAAGCTCTACCTCATAGAGGCTGCATCAGGCGCGGAAAAAGCACCTTTTGCAGCTATGTTTTGGGCTATCGGCACGATTATAGTGGGCAAGTTTTGTTTAACGATGTGCCGACTTCCACGTTTAAAGTGCGCGACTGGGTGGAGGCACGTCGCCTGCACATCAGTCATCTCTTTCAGGAGTTGCGCCTTTTTCCGGAGCTCACAGCATTCGAAAACATCGTGATAAAAAACAAGCTCACGAATTTTAAATCGCAAGAGCAGATAGCGACGTGGTTTGAACAGTTGGACATAGCCGACAAAATGCACGAGCGAATAGGGCGCATGTCGTTTGGACAGCAGCAACGTGTAGCACTCATTCGTGCACTTGTGCAGCCCTTCGACTTTCTGCTTGTAGACGAGCCTATCAGCCATCTTGACGACAAGAATGCCGCAGTGATGGCCGAAATGATGATGAAAGAAGCGCGCGAACAGGGCGCAGGCGTATTGGTAACGAGTATTGGTAAGCACATGGATTTGCCATACGAAAGGGTTGTGAAGCTATGAATTTGGTTTGGAAATTATTGCGTCAGCACCTCAGCATTCCGCAGATGGCGGGCTTTTTCTTTGCCAATCTCTTTGGCATGATCATCGTTTTGCTGAGTGTTCAGTTCTATCAAGATGTGATTCCGGTGTTCACGGCCGAGGATAGTTTCATGCGAAGCGACTTCTTGATTGTGAATAAAAAGATAGGAACGGCCAGCACGATTAGTGGCAGTTCAAACACTTTTAATCAGACCGAAGTAGACGATTTGGCGCAACAGCCCTTCGTTTCGCGTATGGGTAAGTTCACGAATGCCAATTACAAAGCCGACGTGAGCATGCGTGTGAATGGGGTGTCGGTGCTCAACAATGGCGAGATTAGCTTCGAAAGCATTCCCGATTCGTTCGTCGATACGCCGTTGCGCAATTGGAATTATCAGCCGGGTGAGAAGACGATTCCCATTATTCTGCCGCGCATTTATCTCACGATGTATAATTTTGGTTTTGCGCAGACTCACGCTTTGCCGAAGCTTAGCGATGGATTGGTGGGCATGATTGATTTCCATATCTTTGTGCACGGGAAGCACCGGGAGGCACAGTTCAAGGGGAAAGTGATTGGTTTCTCCAATCGTTTGAGCTCGATTTTAGTGCCTCAGGCTTTCATGGATTGGAGCAATGACACCTTTGCACCCGGCGAAACACATGCGCCCACGCGTTTAATTGTGCAGGTGAACAACCCCAGTGACCCTCAATTCACAAAATATTTAGACCAGAAAGGTTATGAGATAGAAAACGACAAACTCAATACCGAGAAGACAACCTATTTCCTACGGTTGTTGGTTACGATGGTCGTTGGCGTGGGGTTGGTGATTTCGGCCTTGAGTTTCTATATTTTGATGCTCAGCATCTATCTGTTGGTTCAAAAGAATACGCACAAATTAGAAAACCTTTTGCTCATTGGTTATCGACCCGCGCAAGTGGCTTTGCCTTATCAAATGCTGACCATAGGGCTAAACTTGCTGATTTATGGGTTGGCACTCCTCGCCATCTTCTTTGCTCGAAGCTATTATATGGATTTGATAGAGACGCTCTTCCCCAACATCGAAGACGGCAATATGCTTCCTGCCATCGCTGTCGGAGCCTTGCTCTTTGTGTTGGTGAGCCTGAGCAATTATGCGATTATCGCACGAAAAATAGTGCATATTTGGAAGCGAAAGGATGCATAATGCTTGGTAAAGTGGATGGTATTTGGTGACAATATACGACAGTTTTATTCATTCAAGTAATTTTAGTGAGATATGAAAATTTTACAGCGAAATCTTTATCCTATTTTATTGGTTCTATTCTTAGTTTGGATGGCAATAGGTGTTTTTCCACTCTATTGTTATGAAAACGATAGCATGCACGTGCTTGCGGGGTGTGGAATCATGGTGAATCAAGGCATTCAGTTGCCGCCGATAATGAGTTACGAATACAATATGCAGCCTCTCACTTATTTCGTAGTGGTGATTGTTGCAAAGATAGCATCGTTCTTAACGGTAGAGCATGTTTATTGTTTGCTGGCATGGATTTCAGCTGTAGCCTTTACTTTAGGCAGTCTCGACTTTGTGAATAAAGTCTATCGTCCACACAACAAACTGCATTTGTTATTAGCTTTGGCGTTGTTGCCCGAGATGTATGCTGCAGGCATGTATCCCAATTCTGCCATTCCTGCAGCGGCCTCGTTTGTGTGGGCATTGTGTTTTATTTGGAATCGCAAATATATTCCAGGATTGTTGCTGATGGTTATCGCACCCTTGTTCCGTGTTGATGTGGTTATCGTCTATCCGGCTCTACTCCCTTTATTTTGGTTGCGTGGTGAAAGTTTCAAAAAGAGTTTTCTCTTTTCGGCGGCCTTTGCCTTGTCGATTATAGCACTTTTGACGCTATGTTTTTGGTTGCTGCATGCCAATCCACTTGAAAGTGTTGTGGGGTATCAGCATTGGAACAACACGATAGAACGGCGTGATGTTATCTTTGCGATATTAGGCTATTATTCTATTGTTTATTTGATTTTGCTTCCGTTGGGAGTTGGTTTTGCAGTTCGAAATCAAGTTTTCAAGCATCTCTTTCTTTGTCTGTTGCCCATTTGCTTGTTGCATTTTGTCTATCGGTCTATGGGTTGTGCATCTAAACACTATCTGTATATAAGTCCTTTTGTGATTCTTTTAGGTACGATAGCCATTGAGGGCATTAGCCGGCGGAGTCGTTTGGTTAAGTCTGTAGCCCTCGTGGCGTTGATATTTGTGTCGTGCTTTTCTGTGGCAAGAATCAATACTCAGGATCCTTCGCTTCATTATCGACTTCCTGTTCGGTATGCGTTTAAGGAGATTCGTAGAGGAGATTTCAAGTGGAGTTTTGGACTTGGAGCCGGCCAACATGTTGCAACTAAAGATGAGCACATGTTAGGTACGGGCAATCTGCTCTATCCTTTTTATATCCACTATTTTAAAAAGGAGATGTTGCAACAGATGGAAGCGCAATTAGATTATTTGCAGGCTCAGAAGGGGGCGTGCACTCTTTATGCTATAGATAATTATACTGATGATATTGCATTGCCACTATATCTCATAGAAGAAGGCTTTCAAGTTGGTTGTATAGATAGAAATAGGAAAATAAATAAAGATATTAGAGATTACTACTTGACAAAAGGCAATAGGGGTATACATGTTGTGATAATCCCAGAAGAACAGGGGGTTGTAATCACACCAAACATACTACGCTGGATATTCATCGAAAATAGACAAAGTCAATCTCCTGCTTATGTTATGGCCGGGACATACGAAACGGCTGCTTTATATAATCAAATGGCGAAGACTAATCCGCAACTTAAGAAGGTGGCTGCGGGACTTTACCAGTTGGTTCTTGATGAGCGCTGAAAGTAAGAGAGGGAGCCATATTCCCATTCATCAACTGTTCCGAATGCTTACGCTTCAGCGATGTGCAATAATGTTATAGTCGCAAATAAGGCTTCGACGATGCACTGCAAGCAATGTATAGTCGTAAACAAGGCTTCGACGGCGCACTGCAAGCG
>NZ_BAJQ01000014.1 GCF_000613785.1 Segatella oulorum JCM 14966
CCCTTAACTGTTAGCCCTGGTACGATATTGTCTTTTGTTAAAACCTTAAAGACAAGTGTTGAAGAGAGGCACTATCTTCAAACTAAACTTCTTTGCTATTTTCTTTTATCACATATAAGAAATAAATCGACAAGAGTATCTATATTTGAGGTACTGAAGGAGCTCAAATTGGTTACTCTTTTCACAGCTAATGTTAGATTGGAACGACCATCAGGTGCCAAAACTTGCAAAACGCCAAAGCCAAACAAAGAAATAGAAAAAGAGATCAATAATTTGATTCGTAATGGCCAACACAAAGAGGCTATAGAATCCATCGATAAAGCATTATCATCAAATATACTTGATGATAAATACAAGAGTAGTTTGCTGTTGAAAAAAGCCCAGACTTTTTCTTCAATCACAGATTACGAAAGTGCAAAAAAAACATATATTGACTTGATTTCCTTTAATGAGTCAATTCATGGTGATGCTAAAAATTTAAGTCATCTCTATACAGAACTGGCGAGACTGCAATCGATGAATAAGGACGAGAATGATCTTGCTGTTGGATCTGTAAAAAAAGCTTTGCAATATAATAGAGATAACTCCTTCGCTTCAACATTGCTTAGCCAATTGAGCAATGGTAAAACAAATACCAATTCAAATATTGATAGTGCATCAGATGATTCGGAATTAATGTTAGAGTCCGATGAAGGAAGCGTCACTATTAGTAAAATGATAGATATAGACATTAAGGAGCATAAATTTACAAATGAAGACATATTAAGGAATGATAGTAAGCCTAATGCTATAATTGCAAAAAACATTTTTGATACAGCGAAGGCAACAAAAGAAGTTGACTTATCTGAACGTTATCCTGTATATCTTGAGGCCGCAAAAGCATTTAGTGAACTTCCGATTGGTAGTTATGACTATCAAGACTATTTAGAAGCAGTAGCTTATTATGCAATTCTGAAAGGTGATTCTATTTATATAAAATTCAGAAATGCTGTAAGCCAAGGTGAGAATGATATCAAGTATTTAACACGATTGAAGGATAGTGCATGCAGTTACTATATAGAATCACTGAATCTGATGTCAAGTATTCCTTCAAATAGATTATTGTCCATCTTAAGCAACTATCTAAAGATTAGTATTGCATTATGTAATATCAAGAACAACGAACCGGTGAATTTTACAGGCCAATTCCAATCTGTATTTTTCTCATGCATAGATAGTGATAATGTGGAATATAACGATATTGCGTGGTCTGTTATTATAGCAGTTGGAGCAGCTAGTGCTGGAGCATGGAATAAACTTGTTCGAATAAAAGGTGGTACAAGTGGATTATATGGGAAGATGTCCGGCAATCCACAAACAATATATAATACAATTAATAGACTTGGTGCAACAAATATTAGCACTAATTTGAAACCTGGTGATTTTTTGAAATCTGCTTTTAAAAAGAGGATTACTTTAAACAAGGAACTTGCCACATACTGTGGCGAGATGATAAAATTAAATGTAGACGTTCATCTTATTACCAGGATTTCCGATGCCTGGAGAAAAATTAGAGAATACGATTTCTTGATGTCAACAACTGACAATGAATCTAAGAATGCTGTGGAGGATTTTCTTCGCATACTTACACCTTACGCTAATCGAAATCAAGCAGAGAGAACAACATTACTTATACAAGTTCAACGTTTATTGGAAAAACAAATTGCTTTTATTAATGATAATACTACGTATTATGGCAGAACATTTTTCTTTTCCTTGTTCAACAAATGGAAGAAAAGTATACAAGGGCTGCTTGATAAGAAAATTGCCGACACATTACCAATTTTGCAAGTATTGGCAGATCCCCCATATATTGTAATGAATGGCGAGAAAAAAATCGTTAATCTGATAGTAAAAAACATTGGCGATAGTACAGCGGACGGATGTATTCTTGCACCCCGCGTAAGTGAAGTTAATAGTTCCAAAAGCATAAAAGCGGTAAATGAATATAAGAGAGAGATTCCTGCTGGTACAAATTTTGAATTTTCCATGAATCTCCCAAAGCACTTATACGATGCTAATTCGATAGAATTGTCTATGGAAATCACAGCATTGTATCAAGGAAAAGAAGTCGGAACTCAAGAATACTTGTTTACACTTGAAAATGAGCCTGAAAGTTCTTTGACTTACAATGACATTCCATGGAAAGATGGTGCGATTCCCAAAGAGCAGATGTTCAAAGGTAGGAAGCAGATACTTGATGTCCTAAAGAGACATTATACATCGTTGGAAAAGGATAAACCTTACATACTATATGGCTTAACAAGAACCGGCAAAAGTTCTATATTAAAATACTTAAAAGAAGCGTTGAATAATCAAACTACGACATTTGATGGTCATCAGTTTACCATTGCGACTTTTGATTGGGATTTGTCATTGGCTTCAAGTCTCGGAAATGCTCAAGACTTATGGCAGTATTTGCTTTTTGACCAGGTTTATGATCACATAGGTGATTATTTAGATGGCTCTGTTTATCAAGAATTCAATCTCTCAGAGAGACCTAGAGCGAAGGATTTCCCCTCTATTTTATTCTATCTTAAAAAGAAGGGGATTTATCCTTTATTCTTGGTGGATGAATTCTCCTTCATAAAAGTTCTTATGGATAATCGTATTGTTAATCCTGCATTTTTGCATACTCTACGCCAGTACGCACTAGAAGGACTGGCAAGTTTTATATATGCTGGCACCTATGACATTAAAGCTTTAATAAAAGATCAAAAGTATGGAATAACTGGACAGCTTGTAAATGCTGTCGAAGAACAGATAAGTGAAATAAGCCCTTCCGCCGCAGAAGAATTAATAACAGTAATGGGTGAGCGACTTCGTTTTACGAATGAAGCCATATCACACATCCATACTTTATCTGGAGACGTTCCATACTTTATTCAGATAATCTGTAAATACTGCGGTCTATTTGCCGTGGAGAAAAAAAGATCTATAATAGGTTATCCGGAATTGGAGTATGTCATAAAGATACTAACGGGTGAACATGAATACGAGCAAGGTTCCATGGTTATGCCTCTTCCTGAGAATGTGTTCCAAAACAATATGTTCAGCCCTGCAGACCCAAAAGAGGTTAATGTTCTAATAACTAGTTTGGCGTATTTTAATCGTGAAAACATAGAGAATCAACGCGGAGTTGGTATGGTCGAGCTACAAGAGTTATGGGCAAAAAAAAACATACAAGCCTTTCGTTCAAAACTTGCAGAAGCGATAGAACTACTTTTAGAAAAAAAAAGTTATTCTTCAATATGAAGACGATGGATTGCCCGTATATAAATTATCTGTTGATTTATTTAGAAGATGGTGGGGGCAACATCACAACGACTTAACAAGAGAAATTGATACTATTTTATAGAATATGGCTGCAAAACCTTTCCAATTACATGACATATCGAACAGAGAAGAATTGTTCGGACGTGAAAAATTAATTGAGCATTTATTTGTAAACGCTTCTATGCGTCTCAATGTCCCAATTATAGGGGCACGGCGTTTCGGGAAAACTTGTCTTTTAAAAACAGTAGAAAAGATTATAAAAAAAGATGGAGATCTTGGCTTATATCCTATATACCTAGATTTTAAAGATAGTGCAATCCAAGGAACTCAGTTGTCTTATAGTTACATGCTCTCATGTTTGATTTCATCTTTATATGTCGATGGACTGTTCAATGAGGTAATGAGATTTGGAGCAACTGAGATACGACCTTCTGATGACTGGACAGAGGTTTCTGAACAATTTCAAAACTTGTCTATACCGAGAACGCAAAGTTTACTGGAAAAAGTAATAAAATGGTTCTCGGAACTTATGGAAAAAGCTATACTTTTTATTATCGACGAATACGAGTACTTGTTCAAATATGCTCTTGAAACGCCTTTGGCTTTCAGTAAAATACGCACTATGAGTAGCGATATAAACTCTGAAGGCGACAAGTATTTCTGCTTTTGGATAGCTGGTGCAACTCCATGGGATGAACTTATTGCTGCAGTTCCTGGTTCTGGCGAAGCAAATACGGTAACTAGTCCATTGTTTGTAACACCAATAGACAAAGTTGCTTTCCAAAAGATGTGGGATTACGAATGCTCAAAAATAGAAGATTCACAGAAAGCCGAAATAATGAGGTCTTATTGTGAATTCGCATATGAAAATTCTGGAGGAGTACCTTTTTATGGTAAGGATCTTATTGGTTCATTCATATATAGAAACAACTCAATGCCAGACTTCAGTATCTGCAATACATTTTTTAAGGAACTCACAGCAAAAGCGATGTCTTCAGGAGAGTATCGTATTCTTAAATCTGTAGCTTTACTGCCTCAGAAGATAGAGAAATCCGTGAGTAGGACAAATCTTGTCAACAAGGGACTCGTAAAAGTGGATGGAAAAGAAAAGATGTCTATTCCATTTCAATTTTTAAAAGAATTCATTTTGGCAGAAATGAATGATATAAAAGCCGCACGTCCACAAAAGAATGAAACAGAGACATTAGTTCGAGGATGTATGGATTTAATAGAAACGATAAACAACCAAATGGCTAACTATGGGAAAAATGCGATTTTCAAACCTGTAAACGATGGTTCTTCGATGGAAAATGATCTTCGCACACCTTGTTATAATAAGGACCAGTTTTCCGACTTTGCTTCCGCTCTATACAAAACATATTTTGAACGAGCAAAAGATGGTAGGAATGAGGTTAAGAATTTGCATTGGTCATTTTTCTCAAATTCTGACTTTGCTAAATGTGCTGACATTGCTAGACATTCTTTCGGAGGCGGTCACGAAATGGATAATTTCATAAAGCGTGACGGACAATTTAGCAAAGATGACATGCTGTTATTGTTAACAGGGAGCGTGAATGAACCTTTCTCTCAAGACGAATGGTATCGTCTGCAGGTGGAATTTCTTAAATTGTTTAAGACAGAACTTGATAGAATGAGAACTTACTTACGAGAGAACATAAGAAGATAGATATAGAATATGGAATTCAAATGGTTTGTTGAGAACGAAAGTAAAGATAGTAATTCTACAACACTTAGCAAAGAAGATGTTGGCGAAAAGATTGATATTCAATCTAAGCCAAAGGAAAAGCCGTCATTGCCTGTAAAATGGGTTAATTACAAAAATAAGGAAGATATACATGCTTACTTAAATGAACACGCGAAAGGAAGGAATATTCCCAATATACTGGAGGACGTAAAATCGTATTTACAGTCTGAAGAATTCGTATATGTTGATTATTGGTATTTTATAGATGCGTTAGTAAGCTATCAAGCATCTTTATTCCTTGCAACACTTGCCAAGAATTCGCCCGACGAAAAGGTTATACCTGAATGTGATGAAAGTATTTTGTCTGAAATTGTTAGGGATGCTTTCGGAGCTGAAGATAAGATTTCACATGCGCTTAACTTAATAAGACCTTGTCGCAAGCAATTGTCTTACCAACAAGTAGAGATTATAATTCGAAGTTGTGTAAAGACGCATAATCCCGATTTGATTGGTGAAGTATTTCTTTTTCTTGACATTTCTCCTTCTATAGCAATTAATGTTCTAAAGACTAATTTGAATAATTTGGCGGCAGCCTATGCCCTATACAAATACTATAGTGCCGCTAAAACGAAGAATCTAATTACACAAGAAACGGTAGTAGAGGTTTTTTCATATCCATATATTAGTTCCTTAATTAAAGAGTTGGAAGGAATGGATGCCCCGAGACAAGTTATTGGTAAGCTTATCTCTAATATTGTTTTTGGGAACGGATATAAAATAGACAGAAATCTTTTGATCCTTATTAACAAAAGGGGCTATCAAGGATATGCGTGTTACTTTACGCAAAAAAAACATAAACAAGAAATACAAGAAAGGGTGAGAAATATTTCTTTTACCAAAACCTACGACTTTCTTGTTATTAAGAGATTGCCACATCACTATCTCCTTAAGTGCAGTCTATTAGATTCTATGGCCTTGCTTCCTTTGTCAAGTATGATAGGCAAGGAGAACCCATCTAAAAATACACAAATAAAAGCGTACATTTCAAAGGTATTTAAATATCCGAAGATTTTGCTAGTCCATCAACGAGAGCAAGATCATAACGAATATTTGCTAAATATTGGCGATAAAATCGACATATCATTTTCTCTAAGGAACAGTAAAATAATTCCTCGATCCCGAAACTTGGCTGACCTAATCGATGTTTCTATCACCAATATTGAATTTGTACGTAACTACAAAGATAGATATATCGGAGAGGTCGTAAAGCAGAATTCTATGTTCTCATATGAAATAAGGCTTCTCGGAGTTAAACAAAATAATAATTATTCGAAATAATGACATCTGTCATCGAAGTCAATTGGGAAAACGCAACTTCCCCCAAGGCTATTCTTGAAGAGGTTACAATGTTGATCCTATAGTACTTCCTGTTTTTGCATGGCTATTATACGAACATAGCGTTCGCGATAGCAAGGTAATTTTCAAACGAAAAATAATTGATATGTTTACACTAAGCCAACAACAGCTGGAAGCTCTGCAAGCTATAAAAACTTTCATAAGAGATGACAACAAAACCGTTTTCATCTTGAAAGGATATGCTGGTACAGGTAAGACAACAATGATTAAGACGATTATTCCAGAACTTCAGAAGATTGGGAAGATTGTCAAGTTAATGGCTCCTACGGGACGTGCTGCTAAGGTTTTGCAAGACAAAACCGGATTTAAATCAGCCTCAACGATCCATAAAGTTATTTATTACAAACCAGATATCCGCGATGCTCGACATGATGAGGAAGGCAAGAAAATCAAAAGTGAAATCGCTCCTTCTTTAAGAGCCGATGGTGTAGATGATTTACAGTTATATTTCGGTATACGAGCATTGGAGAATGGTGAGACACCTGACAGACTAGTTTGCATTGTCGACGAATCATCAATGATCAGTTCTCGGAAAGCGACAGACGAAGTGCTTCATTTCGGTACGGACATATTGCTTGACGACCTTTTAACCTATGGCAATCCACACAAGGGTGCGAAGTTTATATTTGTTGGCGATCCAGCTCAGTTGCCACCTGTCGGTGACAACCGTTCTGCAGCTCTTGACAAACAGTATTTCGAGAAGATTGGATTGAGTGTTGACAGCTATGAGCTTACACAGGTTCTACGTCAGTCAGAAGGCAGTGCTATTTTGGCAAATGCCATGAAGATTCGTGATCTCCTTAACACCACAGAGCGTAGCGAACTATCTTTTGACAGAGTTGAGGGCGAGGTGGAGGATATTACTGGCGAACAGACTATAGAAAGATTTTTTGAGGAATATCCCACCCCACGGCTCGGCTCAAGCGTTGTTATCTGCTATAGTAATGCATTGGTTAGAGACTATAATGATGCTATTCGCCACAATTATTTTGAGGATATTAATATCCCTCATGTCGGTGATGTCATTCAGATTATAAGGAATAGTCACATCCACGAACTATACAATGGCGACTTTGCTCAGATAACAGCTGTGGACGAAGGAATTGAAATTCAATCAGCGCCAGTCTGGACTACTATTGGCAAAGAAAAGAAGCGTGTCAATATAGAACTTACATTCCGCAATGTAGGTATTCTCACATATGATGGGCGAACATTGCGTTGCAAGATTGTAGATTCTCTTCTCCACAACTCTAATCACGGACTCACGCCTCAGGAGACAACTGCACTATATATCAACTTTCGTATGCGCAATCCTAATTTAAAGTCGCGCTCCGAGGTATCACAAGGGTTGCAGGAAGACCCGTATTTCAATGCACTCTGTGTTAAATACGGTTACGCCATCACTTGCCACAAGGCACAGGGCGGTGAATGGCCTACGGTTTTTGTAGACTATCATGGCCGCACTGGACTCAATGACGACTCGCTACGTTGGTCTTATACTGCTACTACGCGTGCTTCTAAAATATTGTATGGTGTTCTTATGCCTAATATGCAGTTGCTTGACAGACTCAAAATCAATCCGATCACAAAAGTCTCAAAACCTCAAAAGGATTGTATTAGAGTTGCATGTATGGGCAATATAGAAGACTTACCGGCAAATGCAACAGATAGTCAAAAAGCTAAATTCCTTTCTGTAAAGACAGCGTTAAGCAAACTTGGCTTATATATCAACAAAGTGGAGTTCTACCAGTATGTTGACAGGTATTATATTCAGAGTTCTGAAGGTGAACGTATATACAATCTACAGTACAATGGCATGGGCATGTACACTTCTGTAAAAGCACTGTCATTATATCCCGATGACGATATAGTACAAGAAGCATTGATGAGCGAATGTGAATATCTTTATGATGTTTGCTATTCTTCTGAAGCGACATCGTTAATGAAACTTTATCATAAAATGGTTTCATATTGCGATGATTTGGGCATTCTCATTACGAACATAACCAATGCACAATATCAAGTAATATATCACTTGAAGACATCAGGAATGTTTTCTTCGATACAATTTTTTTTACAATGCTAAAAAAATTAATTTCCTATGCAGCTCCACTTTCTGATATGGGAGCGGAAGACGAGAAGTTAATTCAATTGATAGAGAAACTCAGAAACTAATTACAACTTAGCTTATGGCATTTAAAGAAGTTACAGCTCTACGCAAATCAGGTAAATTAGAACAAGCACTTGAAATGGCACGTGCTGACTATAACCATCTCCAAGACTATTGGGGATGCGTTGGGCTTTTCTGGTGCTTGAACGACAAATACAAACTAGTCAAAGAATTGGCTGAGAGAGACGTAATCGTGAAGGAAATGCACGAACTCGCAAAACAGATACAGCGCAGTGATGAATATATTGAAAGAGCGTTAGTCTCTGCGGACAGGTCACTCTTACCTCATCAAGATGAAATCAGGACGGCAGAAGAACAAGCGAAGAACGGTGATGCCTTAGCCGCGTATAACAAGGTGTTGTCATTTCAAAATGACGACGAGCTTGCTAGTGTCCAATATGAGAACTTCGGTTGGATAATATATCGCGCATTGCATCAGAACCAGCAGATATCTACTATTGAGCGACGACGGATGCTGAACAACTATCTAAAGTTGGAGCTTCCTTCACCCTCCATGCTTCATTCCTGCATTCTTTCAGAAGCAATGAATACGGAACGCATCAACCCGAATGAGTTCTTGTTTACGCGTTTTATTGAAATATGGAATCTCGAAAATTTGCGTGACGAAGACTGGCAGGATGGTAAAACTCAGGATGGCAACAGATATCCGTCTCAAGTTGAGCGTATGATTACCTTGTACTCCAAAGAGATACAAGTGGTTTCTACGGCTTTGCCGTCGGAGACATTTATGTCTGTTCTTCAAAAAGCAATAGACAAATGGCCGGATAATGATAATCTTCTGCGAGACAAGGCTATTGCACTGATAAAGTTAGGCAAAAAAGAAGAAGCTATTGGTGTCTACAAACAGCTGGTTTTGAAATTCTCTGCAAAGTTCTATTTGTGGAGCGAAATGGCTATGCTGGTAGACTCTGATGATGTGAAAATTTCACTGCTCTGCAAAGCATTAAGTATAAAAGTGCCAGAAGAATTTCTTGGGAAGCTGCATTTGGCCCTTGCTAATGCTCTAATCGATAGCAAAGTTTTTGATTGGGCAAAAGCAGAATTGGATAAGTATAAAGAAGTATACGAGCGTAACAATTGGCATCTGAACAACACTTTTGTGGATTTATGTAGAATGATTCCAGCAGGTACTGTGGCAATACCACAGGAGTATTCTGATCATTTCTGCAAAGCAGATGCTCTTGTTTATTCTGACATTCCTTCTCAAATTATGGTAAAGATTGGGGAACGATCCGATCAGGTGACAGATCACAAAACTCAGAAACAAAAGAAGGTGCGTAAATGGATGCTTCTCAACAACAATGGAGAAACAATAAAAGTTAAACCAAGGCAGTTTGGATTTCAATCCTTACCAGGCGGCCAATGCTTTGAGATCAAAATGACAGATGGAAAGATACGTTTTGTCAAAGCTATAGAGATGCCTAGTGTAAACTGGATAAAGCGAGTGTCAGGCAACGTTAGAATAAAGACAAATAGTCAGAACAAGGCATTTGCATTCGTGGATAACAGCTATGTTCATGAAAGACTTCTCACAGGTGTCAACGATGGGGACTATGTAGAGGGTGTCGCTATTTGCCGAAATGAAAAATGGCAATGCATAACGTTAACTACAAAAGGAAAATAAGAATATGCCACCAGCAAAAGTGTGTAGAAAACCTTAGACATATCATAGAAGCTACTGATGCTAAGGTGGTGGCGACTTCTGACTGGAAGTACATCATGTCGTTCATGGAACTCCTCGACATGTGGAAGGCTCGCAACTTACCTGGCGAGTTGATTGGTACCACACCTAACTGTAGTCTGCATCGCGGAGACGAAATTGACGAATGGTTGTTTGGATGCGACGATGAAGCGTTAGATTATATCATTCTTGATGATATGGACGCAAGTTGTTTCAATGAGCATCAGCTCTCTAGACTGCTTATTGTTAATCCTTATACAGGACTGGATGAGGAGACAGCAGAGCGAGCAATTGCACTCCTGAACAGGTGATTTTTGAAAAGTTGAGCATAAACATCGCTAAAACGTAGCCTATTTACAAAAATAATCATTTTGCGACATTGTTCTATGAAATAAAATAGCTAATTTTGTAGCAGAATTACTGATTTATAGATTTTGTGTTATGATAAGATGCTTTTCTGTTAAGAACTACCTGTCCATCAGCGACAGGCAGGAATTGGATTTTACCGCTAAAGGTCCGTCGTCTGCTTTGGTATCAGAAGTGGCCGATGGCGTATTCCTATATAAACTAGGTATTCTCTATGGTGCTAACGCATCGGGTAAGTCAAACATGCTGTTGGCTATGAACGACGTGTTCCGCATTCTTGTGCAGCCGAAGAATGATGCCACTCAAGCTATCTCTTGCTATATTCCGTTTAGTCTGACAGCCGACGAGCCTACCGAGATGGCTGTGTCGTTCTATGTCGGTAAGGTGAGATATGACTATGCTGTAATATACAATCGTTCGTCCATTCTGAAAGAAGAACTGTATTATTACCCCAAGGGCAATAAATCGCTGTTCTATGAGCGTACGTTCGTTGGCGACGGTGTGCAGGCTGAAGTGAAGTTTGGTGCCAGTCTGCGTCTGCAGGTGAAAACTCAGGATAGCATACGTGAGAACACGCTGAACAATCATAGTGTGCTGTCAGTCTGCATCAAGAATACCTTTAAAGAGGATATCAAACCTTTTACTGCTCTACACAGCTATCTCATGACAAGATTCCATGATGTGGATGGCACTGCAGATGGAGCAAAGGGAATCGTTGAGATAATGAAGGAGGCATACTCCGACAAGACCAAGCGGAGATTCTTCGAACAGATGCTCGAGAAGGCAGACCTCAACATTGTTGGCTTCCGCCCAGTGGTGGAAGACAGAATTGTCCCTGTCGCATATCGTGAGCATATCAAGAATGAGTCGATTCCAGACAATATAAAAGAGGAGTTACTGAAGCCGACAGTGGAATCCATCGTGTTTGAACACAAGACAGATAGCACTACATTCGATGTGCCTCTGAAGATGCAGTCACGCGGCACACAGAAGTACATCCGTATTCTGAATACGCTCTACGACCTCATCAGCAGCAACCACGTGTATTATCTTGACGAGCTCGGCGAGGACTTGCACTATGACCTGCTGTTCTATTATCTGAGTGTTTTCCTCTTCAACTCCGAGAACTCGCAGTTGATAATCACCAGCCAGGAGACTGCCCTGCTCTCTCAGGATCTCATCAATGAGAACAGAGGCGCAGTATGGTTTGTCGAGAAGAATCACAATACTGCTTCGTCGGAGTATAGCCGTGGCGACTCTTTCGGTCTTCACAAGAATCTCTCTCTGTACAACTCCTATAAGTCGGGAAGACTGGGAGCCAAGCCAGAACTGGGAAGTATGTTCATTGATTTGGAGGATTAGCATATGGCAAAGCAACATAACTCCATACTCATCCTGGGAGAAGGACCTACAGAGTTCTACTATTTCCACTCGCTGCGTGACGAACTGCGCAGTATCAACATCAAGCCTGATTATCCGAAGCACACGAGCATGAAGGAACTTGAGTTGAAGATAGAGGAAGGCATCACGTTGAACTACTCGCACATCTTCTGCGTCATCGATATGGACAATAAGGATGAGATGTCGGAGCGTCAGCAGTATGAAAAGTTGAAGAGAAAATACGCAAAGCCTGTCAACAAGCCCAAGAAGGGTATCCACTGCGAGGTGAGATTCTACGAGACGCACCGCTGTACAGAGCTGTTCTTCATCTACTATTTCAAGTACACCTCACGTGCCTATGTCGACCAGCGGTCACTCCTCAAAGACTTGAACAGTATCTGCCCATACGAGAAGACAGAAGCCTTCTTTCGAAAGAACAAAGGCCTCCATGGCTACTTTGAGAAGAACGGAGGAAAACTCAGTGAGGCCATAGCTCACGGCAACCAATCTCTTGTGGAAAGAGACAACGGCAGCAGAGACTACACCTACTCAGAACTTGGACGGATGATAGAGGACATCAGGTCTCTCATGAAATGAAGCCACAGAACATAACTTTAACACTCGACGCAGGTGGACCAGTAGTGCAAGGTGCAAGCCTATTTATATATAGGCTTGCACCTTGCACTACTTTCTGCGACCAAGTGTTAAAGTTAAGCACTTTGTCAGCAGTAAGTTTGGATATTAGTTCGAAAAGTAGTAAATTTGAACCCAAATTCAAAATGTGTCTTCATACGATTCTCCGGTGGGAGATGTAATTCTGCTCAGGTGGAGGAGGCACACTAACGTCACAACACAGCCGAAGGGGTGGCAACACTGCCAGACGACAAGTGACACACACGACATATTGGAAAAATAATTCTAGAAAATCAGTTGCAAACATCGTAAGTTCTTGATTATCTGAGATAAAAATTCTTTTAAGCAGGAATGACCGACATTGGAATTGCGACCCACATCAGGCTGAAAAACAGTCACAAAAATAGGTTTAATTTCATAATGCTTGCAACAAGCTGATATATAGAGAGTTACAAACCTCGGTCGCAATTGGGTCGCAACGTGATTTTAACACATTACAAACCGATGATTATCAAGGAATTACGAATTAAAGTTCATTTTCCTCTCTCTCCGCCATTTCCTTTTCCGATTGCTTGGCGATGAGCATGTCCATATCCTCCGAAATCTTGTTATCCGTTACCTGCGCATAGACTTGAGTGCTTGATATGGAGGCGTGTCCCATCATCTTGGCTATACTCTCTATTGGTATTCCTGCGCTCAGGCTCATCGTACCGAAGGTGTGCCTCCCAATATGGTAGGACAACCGCTGTCTGATACCGCAAGCCTTACCCACGATGCTTAGATTTTTGCCCATTACACTACGGCTACTATCAGGTTGGAAGACAAGGCTGTCGCCATATTCTTTCATCGTCTGCTGCTCTTCGTTTCTTTTCTGCTCGTTCCTACAATGGTTGATGATGACTTCAGCTACGGGATGCAGTGGTACGATAAATTCAACCTTTGTCTTCTGACGCTCCTTGCGGATATACTTCTGTCCGTCTACTGCCGTTTGGATATGTCCATATTGCAGATGCTCCATGTCGGCAACTGCCAAACCGGTGAAGCAAGCGAAGATGAACATCTGTCTTGCCAACTCTGTTTCCTTGTCATTCATCCTCATTGCCATAAGTTTCATTACATCGCCCTTTTGTAGAAAGCGTATCTTCTTTTCCTCCTTCTCATACTTGGCGTTCTCAAACGGATTGCAGCGGATAATCCTCTTGCTGACCGCACGGAATATTAGTCGGCTCAGCCAGCAGAGGTTGCTGTTGACGGTAGATGCTTTCAGTCCACGCTTTTTGAGAAAGAAGCGATATTCCTCGAACAAGTCCTCTGTAATTATTCCGATGGGTATGTCCTGTACTCCTTTGTTTTCTACAAATTCACGGAGATTTCTGTCAGAATAGAACAGGTTCAGATAAGTTCCCTCTGCCCTTGATCTGCCAACACTTTCCTTGACTGCTTGGAGTTCCGCTCTGCTCATGGCAAGGAGCGTGGTCGGATTGGTGGCAATACCCTGTAAACGGTTCTTTACAAGCTCCACACTTACCACTCCATCCTTTACAAGAATGTCCCGATAGGTCTTTTCCACTAAATCCCTGAACTCATTGATTCTTTGATTGGTCTTCCTGTTAGTTGTCAACCCCTGCTTGGTGTTCCACTCAGAGAATTTACAAACTTCTCCTGTGGTAATAGCTGCGTTCTTTCCATCGATGGTGATACGGCAGAGAATGGCGGTATTGCCGTCTGCCTTTGTCTTCTGTCTGTTGATATAAAACAGTATCTTGAATGTACTTCTCATTGTCTTGGTGGTTTTGAATAATGAATAATGATAAGATAGAAGAAATAGGAATCAGATTGTTAGCAGCATATCTTCAGTGAAAGAAAGGAAACGATCAAACTCCTCAAAGAGTTTCTGCGGTGTTACCTTTGCATAACGCTCGGTCATGCTCACGTTGGAATGCCCCAGCATCTTACTCACGGTCTCAATGGGTACACCCTGTTCAAGCGTGATGAGCGTGGCAAATGTGTGCCTTGCCGTATGTGTGGTAAAAGAAAACGAGATACCTGCACGAAGCCGCAGGGCTTTCAAATAAGATTGGTAAGTGGCATATCCCATGAAAGGGAGCAATGTTTCCCTTTCATCGCTGTGGAGCTTCTCCATCAGCCGTATGGCTTCGGGTAGCAGTTTAACACGACAAGGCACACTTGTCTTCTGCCTATTGAACTTCAGCCAAAGACTTCCCTCATCATCACGGACAAGATGCTTCTTGCCAAGTTCCATCAAATCACAATAGGCTGCACCTGTATAACAGGCAAAGAGGAATATATCCCTTGCCGTTTCCATTTCCTCCTCCAAGTCCTCAAAGTAGAGAGCCTTCAATTTGTCTAATGCTTCCTTGTCCAATGCTTTGGGCAGTTTCTTGTCGCCCTTGCTGATTTTAGCTTTGTCAAATAGTGGAACATCTGCCAATCCCTCACGGTAAGCCAACCTGCATACCGTCTTCAAATGCGTGGCTGCATTATAGAATGTGCTTTCCTGAAAACCGCACTCACCTAAGAAATACTGCCCAAACTCATGGATGAAGTTCTCTGTGAGTTGTGAGAATGCCAAGTCAGAGACCTTGTATTTCTTTTGAATAAACTCCTGCAAATGGATTCGGGTGGAATGATAGCCATGGATGGCTCCTTCCTTGATGTCTATACCGACATGGCTTTTCTTCTCCTTGATGAGTATATCCAGCCTTTCGATAAGCATACAGCGAGTCTGCACACTCCCTTGAAACTGCTCTTTCACATCGGTTGCATCAAATGGGCAACCTTTGGAAAGTAAGGCTTGATAAGCCGACTGAACAGACAACAGTAAACTCTCCAACCTGCCGTTTATTTCCACAGCCTCACGACTCTTTCCGTCCATTCTGCTCTCGCGCGGATTCCACAACTCGGGGTTGCAAGAGAGTTTACAACTAAACTGCGCAACAGTCCTTCCAAGCGTGATACGTCCCATAATAGGAGCCTTGCCTGACTTGTCAAGACCGCTCTTTTTGAGGTAGAGCAACACCTTCATTTTTTCTGTTTTCATACGCTTTGATGTTTTGTGGCAAAAATACCAATTTCAAAGCGTTCCTCACTTATGCAGAAAACTGCCGACCGTAGCAACAGCCACACGAGCGAAAATAATTCAGTTACCGAACATTACTCCATCGTTACCTATGGCAAAATCGGGTAACGGTTTGGTAACTGAACTTCTGCCTAAATCTGCATATTATAACTCTTTTTGAAAAGAGCACTTCTATGCAAATCGTTCCGTTTCCTGCTCATTATCAGTCTGTTTACACCAACTTCGATATTTCTTCATTTTCGTTGATTAGTTGCGGACTAATATATACCGCATTGCCATGCAATCTGCACCATATTGCAGCACAATTTGCATGCTATTGTCAGGAAATAGCGCAGCTGTTGCAATGCAGTGCTGATAGGCATGGTTGATGGTGGCTGTTGGTGTCGTTGGGCACATGAGTAGAAATCGTGTGAGATAGTCTCGGATAAGTAGGGCGTGATGTTAGCCTTTTTTAACCTATGATGATATTCTCTTTTTTGAGGTTCTATTAATTTTGCACGCATCAATAAAAAGATGTAAAGATGAATTCAGGAACTTCAACCCACAAAAAGCTCACAGCCATGGGGCTGTTGATTGCTATCGGCGTTGTTTTTGGCGATATAGGCACCTCACCGCTCTATGTGATGCGCACCATTTTGCGTGCAAATCCACATTTTGATGCCAATTATATTTTGGGTGCGGTGTCGTGTATCATTTGGACGTTGACCTTGCAAACTACCCTGAAATATGTGGTGGTGGCGCTCAGAGCCGATAATAAAGGTGAAGGAGGTGTGCTGGCACTTTACACCTTGATACGCAAACGGGGCTATCGTTGGTTATCGGTTGTGGCGATGTTGGGTGCCAGTACGCTCATTGCCGATGGTGTGATTACACCCGCTATCACAGTCACTTCGGCAATAGAAGGACTGCATACATTCTCGGCTGATATGCCCATCGTTCCCATTGTGATAGCCATTATCTCAACAGTCTTCTTTATTCAGCGTTTTGGTACGGGGTCTATCGGCACTTATTTTGGCCCTTTCATGCTGGTTTGGTTTCTGCTTTTAGGGGTGTTGGGTGCTGTGCATCTTGTGGATTTCCCACTCATCGTAAAGGCTTTCAACCTTATTATGCCCTAAAGCTGTTGTTGTCTTCGCCAGAATGGTTTTTAATTCTCGGTGCAGTGTTCCTTTGTACGACGGGTGCTGAGGCGCTTTATTCTGATTTGGGGCACTGTGGCCGTCGCAATATCACTATCAGTTGGTTGTTTGTTAAGGCCATGCTCATCTTGAATTATATGGGGCAAGGGGCTTATATCATAGCTCATCTCGACAGTGTACACACGGGCATGAATCCTTTTTATGCCGTGATGCCCGATTGGTTGCTTATTCCCGGGATCGTCATGGCTACCGGAGCGGCCATCATTGCAAGCCAAGCGCTCATCAGTGGTTGCTTTACCATCTTTAGTGAAGCGGTGCATTTGAACTTCTGGCCCACGTTGAAATTTAAGTATCCCTCTGTTGATAAAGGACAAATCTATATTCCACAGATCAACAATCTGCTTTATATCTTGTGTGTTGTCACCGTGTTGCTGTTTCAGACATCGGCACACATGGAGGCCGCTTATGGGCTGTCTATCACCATCACGATGCTCACTACAACGGTGATGTTGGCCGTTTATTTGCAGCAACGGTTCACGCCCCTTTGGGCAGTCCTCATCTTTTTGTTTGTTTATTTGGGCATAGAGGGTTTCTTCTTTTTAGCCAACTTGACGAAATTCGTGCATGGAGGTTGGTTTACAATCCTATTGGCTCTTGTCACAGGTGCTGTTATGCGCATTTGGTATCGCGCATGGAATATTCGTAGAAAGTATTTGAAATTTAAGAAACTTTCGGATTATTATGATGTCATTCGTGACTTGAAGGCGGATGAAACGGTACCAAAATTTGCAACCAACTTGGTTTATGTCCGGCAATCTGATGATGAAAATATGGTGGAGGAGAAACTGATTTATTCGATTGTCAATAAGCAACCGAAGCGGGCAGACCATTATTTTCTGGTGCATTTCACCAATGACGATGCGCCCAACACATTGGATTACACTTGTCATGAATTGATTGCCAACACGCTTTACACCATCGATATTCGAGTGGGATTTCGTGTGAATCCGCTGATGACCCTTTACCTTCGTCAGATTGTTGAAGATTTAATCGCACAGCGTCGCTTTGATATTCGCAGTGGTTATCCTTCATTGCGCAAACATAATGTTGCGGGTGACTTCCGTTTTATCGTCATTCATCGCATTTATTATGCTTCGACTGTGGTGAGTGCGCTGGATAATATCACGCTCCATCTCTTTGGGTTTATCCGCCATATTGGTGTGGATGATGAACAGGCTTTGGGACTTGACACGAGTAATGTCACTGTGGAGCGTGTGCCGTTTGTGGTGAATAACAAATATCGGCAACGCATTAGAAGAAGAGAATAAGGCCAGGATGAGTGGATGAAACTAATTTCTTGGGCTATTGTTTGTAATGGAATGAGAATTATGGTATATTTGCAGGTGTAAAAATAATGAAGGGATAGATATGGAAGAAATTAAGATTTATCGGTCGTTGCAGAAAAATGTTTTACTGTTATTGTTATGCGATGCATGTGCGGGTATAGGTGTTTATCTGCTGATAATTGGTGTTGATGCACTCCTTGCGTGGGGAAATATCGTGCTGTTTGGTGGCGGTGGTTTGTATTTAATCTACCTTTTGGTGCGTGAGCGCTTGGGTGACCATCCTTATTTGGTCATTTCGGACGACGGAGTAGCGGTAGATGGACAGCGCGTTTGGGCTGTTCGCTTTGCCGATGTTGAGGCTTTTACGTTGGTTGGTGTGAGTAAATCGGTGCTAATTGTAGTGGAATATAAACCCGACGTAAGGGTAAAAAAGCTGGAAGCAACGCATGCCATCGGGAAAGCTTTTCGGCGAATGAATGAAGAGTTGAGTGGTGCGCAAGAGAGCTTTCCGGTGGATAATCTCGAGATGAAGCCGCAAGCAATTCTTGATTTGCTGAATAAGCGATTGGAAAGTGTGCAGCGTCAGTCTATATAATAAGGTGAAGAAGTAAACAATTACAGCTGGTTTCTTTGTGTTTATGCAGCGGGATAACTAAAAGAAAATCAGTAATTTGTTTGGGACTTTCTTGAAAACTTCGTAATTTTGCAGCCGCTTGTAGTGGGCGAATTGGCTCTCGTTGGAGGGTAAATGCCTGACTGTGAGCACTATATAAATCAATTAATAAATTTAAAAGAAACATGATTATTGTACCCGTAAAAGATGGTGAAAACATCGAAAGAGCTTTAAAAAAGTTCAAGAGAAAATTCGAAAAGACAGGTGTTGTTAAAGAGCTTCGTTCTCGTCAGCAGTATAACAAGCCTTCTGTTTTGAAGCGTCTCAAGATGGAACACGCCGTTTACGTACAGAAATTGCGTACTAACGAGGAGTAAAATCTCGTTAAAAATTTGGTAGTCTGATTTTATTTCTGTAAGTTCGTTGCTGAAAACGAATTGAAAGTTAGTAACGCATAACAGATGGTGAATCAATTCTTGGCATATTTAAGCTATGAACGTAATCGCTCTTTAGCGACCGTTTCAAGCTATAGAAAGGACTTAGAGGCCTTTCAAAAATTTGTCCAAGCGCAGGATCCCATGCTGTTATGGGCGGATGTTGATGCTGATTTAGTGAGAGATTGGATGGCTGAAATGATGAATGAAGGCCAACGCGCAACATCCATCAATCGACGTTTGAGTGCTTTACGCTCCTTTTATCGTTTTGCATTAGCAAGAAATTTAGTGAAAAGCGATCCTGTTCAAGGTGTCGTTGGTCCAAAGAAAGATAAGCCCCTTCCACAATTTCTGAAAGAGAAAGAGATGGATGAGTTGCTGCAAGAGGACTTTTGGACAGATTGTTATGAGGATGTTCGTGATAGAATGATTATCATGACTTTCTATGAAACAGGTATTCGTTTGGCTGAATTGATGAATCTCTGTGATGGCGATGTCGACTTTATGAGTGGGCAATTAAAAGTTACAGGGAAGCGAAATAAACAACGTCTGATTCCTTTTGGAGCCGAGTTGTCACAAGCATTGCAACATTATATGGGTGTGCGTGATGCGCAAGTGGTGAGACATTCTGCAGCATTGTTTCTCGCGAATGATGGGCAACAGATGACGGCAGATGCCATTCGGTATCGCGTAAAAAAGCATCTTTCGTTGGTAAGCACTTTAAAAAAGCGTACACCGCATGTGCTACGTCATACGTTTGCAACAGCGATGTTGAATCATAAGGCGGGCATTGAAAGCGTAAAGAAGTTGTTGGGGCATGAGAGTTTGTCAACAACTGAAATTTATACGCATACGACTTTTGAACAATTAAAGCGTGAATATTTAAACGCCCATCCACGGGCATAACCTTTAAAACAGACGTATTATGGAGATTAAAATTCAGTCAATTCATTTTGACACTACCGAGAAGTTAGAGGCTTTTATTGAGAAGAAAATTTCCAAGTTGGAGAAATCCTACGAGGATATACAGAAAGTAGAGGTGCAATTAAAAGTAGTAAAGCCTGCAACAGCGCTCAATAAAGAGACAAGTATCACGGTGTATGTGCCGGGACAACGCTTTTTTGTAGCGAAGACTTGTGACACCTTTGAAGAGGGGGTGGATTTGGTTGTTGACGCAATGAAAGTGCAGCTTACGAAACATAAGGAGAAAAACAGGAATCGTTGAAAAAAATAATCAAAAGTTTTGGCGATTAAAAAATAAGTAGTATCTTTGCAGCCGTTTTACAATGGGTTCTTTGCCGACTTCTAAACGGCTGCAAGAATTTGCCTCTTTAGCTCAGTTGGCCAGAGCACGTGATTTGTAATCTCGGGGTCGTTGGTTCGAATCCGACAAGAGGCTCTGCATGGGGCGTTTGTTCTTTCATTGTAAATCATGAGACGGGTGGTTACCAGAGTGGCCAAATGGGGCAGACTGTAAATCTGCTGGCGATGCCTTCGGTGGTTCGAATCCATCACCACCCACAACCTGAAAAGGTTGCATTGCGGAAATAGCTCAGTTGATAGAGCACTAGCCTTCCAAGCTGGGGGTCGCGGGTTTGAGCCCCGTTTTCCGCTCAAAGGGGAACGCTGTAATAGCTCAGTGGTAGAGCACTTCCTTGGTAAGGAAGAGGTCCTGAGTTCAACTCTCAGTTACAGCTCTACTCAGAGCTTATTCTATGAGTAAGCGAGAAAAACAAAAAGCAATTATAATACATTTATATAAATAAAAAAAGAAAGCTATGGCTAAGGAAGAATTCGTACGTACCAAACCGCATGTTAACATTGGTACAATTGGTCACGTTGACCACGGTAAGACAACTTTGACTGCCGCTATCTCTAAAGTTCTTCACGAGAAGGGCTTCGGCGCACAGGAAATTAAGTCTTTTGATCAGATTGATAACGCTCCCGAAGAGAAAGAGCGTGGTATTACCATCAACTCCGCTCACATTGAGTATGAGACGGCTAACCGTCACTATGCACACGTAGACTGTCCGGGTCACGCCGACTATGTGAAGAACATGGTTACTGGTGCTGCTCAGATGGATGGTGCTATCTTGGTAGTTGCTGCTACAGATGGTCCTATGCCTCAGACACGTGAGCACGTGCTCTTGGCTCGTCAGGTGAACGTACCCCGCTTGGTTGTATTCTTGAACAAGTGTGATATGGTTGACGACGAGGAGATGTTGGATCTCGTTGAAATGGAGGTTCGTGAAATCCTTGAGCAATATGGTTACGAAGAAGATACTCCTATCATCCGTGGTTCTGCACTCGGTGCTTTGAATGGCGTTGAGAAGTGGGTAGACTCTGTAATGAAGTTGATGGACACTGTTGATACTTGGATTCAAGAGCCAACACGTGAAGTGGATAAACCTTTCTTGATGCCTGTAGAGGATGTGTTCTCTATCACTGGCCGTGGTACTGTTGCTACGGGTCGTATTGAGACGGGTGTTTGTAAGGTTGGTGACGAAGTTCAGTTGCTCGGTCTTGGTGAAGATAAGAAATCTGTTATCACCGGTGTGGAAATGTTCCGCAAGAACTTGGCTGAAGGTCAAGCTGGTGACAACGTAGGTTTGTTGCTCCGTGGTATCGATAAGGCTGAAGTTAAGCGCGGTATGGTAGTTGTACATCCGGGTGCTATCACTCCTCACGATCACTTTAAGGCTTCTATCTATGTGTTGAAGAAAGAAGAAGGTGGCCGTCATACACCATTCGGTAACAAGTATCGTCCTCAGTTCTATCTCCGCACGATGGACTGCACGGGTGAAATCAAGTTGCCAGAAGGCGTTGAAATGGTAATGCCTGGTGATAACGTTGAGATTGAAGTAGATTTGATTTATAAGGTTGCTTTGAACGAAGGTCTTCGTTTCGCTATCCGCGAGGGTGGTCGTACCGTAGGCTCTGGTCAGATTACAGCAATCCTTCCTGACCTCAAGTAATCGAAAATAAAATTCGATATAAAGCGTTCCCGCTACACATGTAACGGGAACGTATTTACGGGAATAGCTCAGTTGGTAGAGCATCGGTCTCCAAAACCGAGGGTCGTGGGTTCGAGCCCTGCTTCCCGTGCTAATTAGACAATTATATGTTTAAAAAGATAGTGAATGCTTGCAAAGCAAGTTACGATGAGCTTTTGCATAAGACTACTTGGCCAACGCGTGCCGAGCTGACACACAGCGCAATGGTTGTATTATCTGCTTCCCTTGTCATTGCCGTTGTTGTGTTTGCTATGGACAGTCTGTTCCGGTTCGTGATGAGTACAATCTATCCAAATTAATTTCCAAAGAGAAATGTCAGAAACAGGTAATAAGTGGTATGTACTGCGTGCCGTTAGCGGTAAAGAGGCGAAGTTGAAAGAGTATATCGATGCTGAAATAAAGCATAACGAGTTGCTCAGCACACATGTTTCTCAGGTGATTATACCGATGGAGAAGCATGCTTCTTTGCGTGACGGAAAGCGGGTTGTCAAAGAGAAAATATCGCTGCCTGGCTATATCTTTGTGGAAGCAAATTTGGTTGGTGATGTAGCGCATACCTTACGCTTTATGCCTAACTGCTTAGGTTTTTTGGGAGGGTTGGATAATCCTTCACCCGTTCCACAGTCAGAGATTAATCGTATGTTGGGAACCGCAGAAAATTCTGAGGTGATGGATACGATGAACGTCCCTTATGCTGTTGAGGATGCAGTGAAAGTGATTGATGGTCCGTTCAGTGGCTTTAGCGGTGTGGTTGAAGAGGTGAACTCTGAAAAGCATAAGTTAAAGGTTATGGTTAAGATTTTTGGTCGTAAAACACCATTAGAACTCAGTTTTATGCAAGTAGAGAAGGAGGGTTAATTCTCGTTACGGAGAATGTGATGCTTCTTTTATAAAAATCAATTTTAATATTAACAAAGAAAATGGCTAAAGAAGTTGCTGGTTTAATCAAATTACAGATTAAGGGTGGCGCTGCGAATCCTTCACCTCCAGTAGGACCTGCTTTGGGTTCTAAGGGTATAAATATTATGGGATTCTGCAAAGAGTTTAACGCCCGTACCCAGGATAAGGCAGGTAAGATTCTTCCTGTTGTTATCACATACTACACAGATAAGTCATTTAGCTTCATTATTAAAACTCCTCCTGCAGCTGTTCAGTTGAAAGATGCAGCGAAGATTAAAACGGCTTCTGCACAACCCAATCGCCAAAAAGTTGCTTCGGTAACTTGGGAGCAAGTGAAAGCTATTGCAGAGGACAAAATGAACGATCTTAATTGTTTTACAGTTGAGTCGGCAATGAAGCTGATTGCAGGTACTGCTCGTAGTATGGGTATTACTGTAAAAGGGGACTTCCCTGGTGAATAATTTTAAACTTCAATTAGAAAGATGAGTAAACTGACAAAAAATCAAAAATCAGTAGCTGAGAAGGTTGAAGCAGGGAAGGCATACACATTACAAGAAGCTTCAGAGTTGGTAAAGGAAATTACTACTACTAAGTTTGATGCTTCATTGGATATTGATGTACGTCTCGGTGTTGATCCACGTAAGGCTAACCAGATGGTTCGCGGTGTAGTTTCACTGCCGAATGGTACGGGTAAGACGGTTCGTGTGTTGGCACTCTGTACTCCTGATCAGGAGGCTGCCGCAAAGGAAGCTGGTGCTGATTATGTTGGTCTTGACGAGTATGTCGAAAAGATCAAAGGTGGTTGGACAGATATTGACGTCATTATTACGATGCCCTCATGCATGGGTAAGTTAGGTCCTTTGGGTCGAGTTCTCGGTCCTCGTGGTCTTATGCCTAACCCAAAGAGTGGTACGGTGACAATGGACGTTGCAAAAGCAGTTAAGGAAGTAAAGCAAGGTAAAATTGACTTTAAGGTTGATAAGGCTGGTATTATCCATACTTCAATCGGTAAGATTTCAATGACACCAGAACAGATCTTGGGTAATGCGAAAGAATTTATCCAAACTGTTATCAAGTTGAAACCTTCTTCTGCAAAAGGTACATATATCAAGAGTATCTTTATTTCAAGCACTATGAGTAAGGGTATCAAAATTGATCCTAAATCAGTTGAATAACTCTAAAAGTTTGTACAATGAAGAAAGAAGTAAAAGATACTATAATCGTAGAGCTTGGACAGAAGCTGAAGGCGTTTCCTCATTTCTATTTAGTAGACCTTACTGGATTGAATGCAGAGGCAACGAGTAATCTTCGTCGCAAGTGTTTCAAGAGCGAAATCAAAATGGTTGTTGTGAAGAATACACTTCTTCATAAGGCTTTTGAAGCTTCGGATGTTGATTTTGCACCTTTATATGGTTGTTTAAAAGGCACAACAGCTGTGATGTTCTCGCAGACAGCGAATGTGCCTGCTAAGCTCCTTAAGGAATATGCAAAGGATGGAGTTCCTTCACTCAAAGCTGCTTATGCTGAGGAAAGCATCTACGTTGGTGCCGATAAGCTCAGTGAATTGGTAGCACTCAAGAGCAAGAACGAAGTTATTGCAGAGATTGTTGCTTTGCTACAGTCTCCGGCAAAGAACGTTGTTTCGGCTCTTCAATCAGGCGCAGGCACCTTACATGGTGTGCTCAAGACTTTAGGCGAGCGTCCTGAATAATTAAGATTGAGCGATATTCAATTATAAAGTCATTCATAATTTCATAATAAGAATAATTAAAATTTAGAATAAAATGGCAGACATTAAAGCTATTGCAGAAGAGTTAGTAAATCTTACTGTTAAGGAAGTAAATGAGTTGGCAACAGTCCTCAAGGACGAGTATGGTATTGAACCTGCTGCAGCAGCTGTTGCTGTAGCTGCTGGTCCTGCTGCAGGTGGTGCAGCTGCAGCAGAAGAGAAGTCTTCTTTTGATGTAGTTCTCGCTGAAGTAGGTGCAACAAAGCTTCAGGTTGTAAAGGCTGTTAAAGAGGCTTGTGGTCTCGGTTTGAAAGAGGCTAAGGATCTTGTAGACGGTGCTCCTTCTACAATTAAAGAAGGTGTAGCTAAGGACGAAGCTGAGAACTTGAAGAAAGTAATCGAAGAGGCTGGTGCTAAAGTTGAGCTGAAGTAAGCTCATATAAATCATTTTTAATACATGTGGTTAGGATCTTCCAAGTAGGTTGGTCCTAACCATTTTGTGTCTTTTATATAGATAATTAGCCCTATAGATAGTGATACATAGAATATCTTATAGTGGCGAATTAAGAAAGAGTATATGACGAAAGTTATTGATAACAGAGTAAATTTTGCCAGTGTGCATAATCCGCTGCCCTATCCTGATTTCCTGGATGTGCAGCTGAAGTCTTTTCGTGACTTCCTACAGTTAGACACTCCGCCTGAAGAACGCAAGAATGACGGTTTATACAAGGTCTTCGCAGAGAACTTCCCTATTACCGATACGAGAAATAATTTCGTTCTTGAGTTCTTAGATTACTATATTGATCCTCCTCGTTATTCGATAGACGAATGTTTAGAGCGTGGATTGACTTATAGTGTGCCTTTGAAGGCTAAGATGAAGCTTTATTGTACGGATCCCGATCATGAAGACTTTGGTACGTTCATTCAGGATGTATTCTTGGGCACGATACCCTATATGACACCTAATGGGACCTTTGTTATCAATGGTGCAGAGCGTGTTGTTGTTTCCCAGTTGCACCGTTCGCCAGGTGTGTTCTTTGGACAAGGGGTACATGCTAACGGCACTGTGCTCTATAGTGCGCGTATCATTCCTTTCAAAGGTTCTTGGATTGAGTTTGCAACCGACATCAATAATGTGATGTATGCTTACATCGATCGTAAGAAGAAACTGCCTGTAACGACTTTGTTGCGTGCGATGGGCTTTGAGCAAGATAAAGATGTTTTGAAGATTTTTGATCTTGCAGAAGAGGTGAAGGTCAACAAAAAGAACATGAAAGCAGCTATTGGGCGTAAGTTAGCTGCACGTGTTCTGAAGAGTTGGAACGAGGACTTTGTTGATGAAGATACGGGTGAAGTAGTATCTATTGAGCGCAACGAGGTGATTATGGAGCGCGAAACAGAGTTGACAGAGGACAATATCGTTGAAATTTTAGATAGCGGTGCTTCTTCAATCCTGTTGCATAAGGATGCCGAGTCAGCAAGCAAATACACCATTATCTTCAATACATTGGCGAAGGATCCCAGTAATTCTGAGAAGGAAGCCGTAAACTATATTTATCGTCAGCTGCGTAATGCTGACCCAGCTGATGATGCAAGTGCACGAGAAGTATTCCAAAATCTGTTCTTCTCAGATAAGCGTTACGATTTAGGAGAAGTCGGACGTTATCGCATTAACAAGAAGTTGGGCTTAGATACAGATATGGATACGCGTGTCTTAACACGTGATGATATTATCAAGATTATCCAGTATCTCATTCAGTTGGTAAATTCCAATGCTACGGTTGATGATATTGACCACTTGAGCAACCGTCGTGTTCGCACGGTAGGTGAGCAGTTAGCCAATCAGTTTGCTATCGGATTGGCACGCATGAGCCGTACCATTCGTGAACGTATGAATGTGCGTGACAATGAAGTGTTCACACCTACCGATTTGATTAATGCAAAGACGATTTCAAGTGTTATCAACTCTTTCTTCGGAACCAACCCCTTAAGCCAATTTATGGATCAAACGAATCCTTTGGCAGAGGTTACGCATAAGCGCCGTCTATCTGCTTTAGGACCTGGTGGTTTGTCGCGTGAACGTGCAGGTTTTGAGGTTCGTGACGTACACTATACGCATTATGGTCGACTTTGTCCTATTGAAAGTCCTGAAGGACCAAACATTGGTTTGATTTCTTCTCTCTGTATTTATGCGAAGATCAACGACCTTGGCTTTATCGTAACACCTTATCGTAAAGTGAAGAAAGGTAAGGTTGATATGAACAATAAGGACATTGTTTATCTGACAGCCGAGGAAGAAGAAGATAAGATTATAGGTCAGGGTAACGCACCGTTATCTACAGATGGTGCTTTCTTAAAGGACACTGTAAAGTGTCGTCAAGATGCCGATTATCCTGTAGTAACACCCGATTTGGTTGATTTGGTTGACGTTTCGCCACAACAGATTGCATCCGTTTCAGCCTCTTTGATTCCTTTCTTAGAGCACGATGATGGTCACCGTGCATTGATGGGCTGTAACATGATGCGCCAAGCAGTGCCATTAATTCATAATGATGCGCCGATTGTTGGAACAGGTTTGGAGAAACAAGTCTGCGAAGACTCACGTACAATGATTACAGCCGAGGGCGATGGTGTGATTGATTATGTAGATGCTACCACCATTCGCATTCTCTATGATCGCACAGAGGAAGAAGAATTTGTAAGCTTTGAGCCGGCATTGAAGGAGTATCGCATTCCTAAGTTCCGTCGTACCAACCAAAATATGACCATTGACCTCCGTCCAATTTGCGATAAGGGACAGCGCGTTAAGGCCGGTGATATCTTGACCGAAGGCTATGCAACCGAGGCTGGTGAGTTGGCTTTAGGGCGCAACTTGTTGGTAGCTTATATCCCTTGGAAGGGCTATAACTACGAGGATGCCGTTGTCATTTCCGAACGTATGGTTCGTGAAGACGTGCTCACATCTGTGCATGTTGACGAATATTCTTTGGATGTTCGTGAGACCAAACGTGGCATGGAAGAATTCACCGCAGACATTCCCAATGTAAGCGAAGATGCAACGCGTGATTTAGATGAGAATGGTATTATCCGTATTGGTGCACGCGTAGAGCCGGGAGACATCTTGATTGGTAAGATTTCACCGAAGGGTGAGAGCGATCCTTCTCCTGAAGAGAAGCTGCTTCGTGCAATCTTTGGCGATAAAGCAGGCGATGTGAAGGACTCTTCTTTGAAGGCAAACCCATCCTTGAGCGGTGTCGTTATTGACAAAAAGCTCTTCTCTCGTGCAGTCAAAACACGCGAATCAAAGAAGCAGGATAAGATTCTTTTAGCCAAGATTGATGAAGAGTATGAGGCAAAGAACGACGACTTGAAAGACATCTTGGTGGATAAACTCATGGTGCTGATCAAAGACAAAGTGTCACAAGGTGTAAAGGATTACACCGGGGCTGAGATTATTACACGTGGTAGTAAGTTCACCATTGCCGCTTTGAAGAATCTTGAGTATGACGGTATTCAGAGCAATAACTGGACTGATGATGCGCACACGAATGGTTTAATTCAGAAGCTCATCATGAACTATATTCGCAAATATAAGTTGCTTGATGCAGAGATGAAGCGCAAGAAGTTTGCTATTTCTATTGGCGACGAGCTTCCTTCTGGCATCCTTCAGATGGCAAAAGTTTATATTGCGAAGAAGCGTAAGATACAAGTTGGCGATAAGTTGGCAGGTCGTCATGGAAATAAGGGTATTGTTTCAAAGGTTGTTCGCACCGAGGATATGCCTTTCCTTGCCGATGGTCGTCCGGTAGACTTAGTGCTCAACCCGATGGGTGTGCCCTCACGTATGAACTTAGGACAGATTTTTGAGGCCATTCTTGGCGCTGCAGGGCAGAAGCTCGGATGCAAGTTTGCAACACCTATTTTTGATGGTGCAAAGCTCGAAGATTTGAAAGCGTGGACTGATAAGGCAGGTCTTCCTAACCTTTGCTCTACCTATATTTATGATGGTGAGACCGGAGAGAAGTTCGATCAGCCTGCAACAGTAGGTATCACTTACTTCTTAAAGCTGGGTCACATGGTTGAAGATAAGATGCACGCACGTTCCATTGGTCCGTATTCGCTCATCACGCAGCAACCACTTGGTGGTAAAGCGCAGTTTGGTGGACAGCGTTTCGGAGAGATGGAGGTTTGGGCTATTGAAGCTTTTGGTGCGAGCCATGTGCTTCAAGAAATCCTCACCATTAAGTCGGATGATACCGTTGGCCGCAGCAAGGCTTACGAAGCGATTGTCAAAGGCGACCCCATGCCTAACGCAGGCATTCCAGAATCGCTCAACGTCTTGTTGCATGAGCTTCGTGGTCTCGGCTTAAGTATCAAATTGGATTAAAGAGAACCCCTAACGAAAGATTAATATGGCTTTTAAAAGAGATACAAAAGTAAAAAATAATTTTACGAAAATTACGATAGGCTTGGCTTCTCCTGAAGAGATTTTGGAGAATTCATACGGTGAAGTAACCAAGCCCGAAACCATCAATTATCGCACCTATAAGCCCGAGCGCGATGGTCTTTTCTGTGAGCGTATTTTTGGTCCTACGCGTGACTATGAATGTGCTTGCGGCAAATATAAGCGCATTCGCTATAAAGGAATCGTCTGTGATCGTTGCGGTGTTGAGGTGACCGAAAAGAAAGTGCGCCGCGAACGTTCAGGGCATATCGAATTGGTTGTGCCGGTAGCACATATTTGGTATTTCCGTTCGCTGCCCAATAAGATCGGCTATCTTTTAGGACTTCCTACGAAAAAGCTTGATGCTGTGGTATACTATGAAAAGTATATTGTCATTAAGCCTGGTATTATGGAAGGCCGAAAGGATGCAGAAGGGGCCGAATTGAATGGCTCTCATCAGTACGACCTGCTGTCAGAGGATGAATATTTTGATATTCTCGACAATCAGGTCGACCCCAACAATGAATATCTTGATGATACCGATCCTAAGAAGTTCATTGCGAAGATGGGTGCAGAGGCTATCTACGACCTCTTGCGCGACCTCGATTTAGACAGCTTGAGCTATGAGTTGCGCGACCGTGCCAATAACGATGGCAGCCAACAGCGCAAGACAGAAGCTTTGAAACGCTTGCAAGTTGTCGAGTCGTTCCGCGCTTCTAAGGGTATCAATCGCCCCGAATGGATGATTTTAAAGATTATTCCGGTCATTCCTCCCGAGCTTCGTCCGTTGGTTCCCCTTGATGGTGGCCGCTTTGCCACGTCAGATTTGAACGATCTTTATCGTCGTGTCATCATCCGTAACAACCGCTTAAAGCGTTTGATGGAAATCAAAGCGCCCGAGGTTATCCTGCGCAACGAGAAACGCATGCTGCAAGAGGCTGTCGACTCTCTGTTCGATAACTCGCGCAAAGCATCGGCTGTTAAGAGCGAAAGCAACCGTCCTTTGAAATCGCTTTCCGATTCTTTAAAAGGAAAACAAGGCCGCTTCCGTCAGAACCTCTTAGGAAAGCGTGTCGACTATTCGGCTCGTTCGGTGATTGTTGTTGGCCCGGAATTGAAGATGGGCGAATGTGGTTTGCCCAAGTTGATGGCTGCCGAGCTCTATAAACCCTTTATTATTCGCAAGCTCATTGAGCGCGGTATTGTGAAAACCGTGAAGAGCGCGAAGAAGATTGTCGATCGTCGTGAGCCCGTTATTTGGGACATCCTCGAGAATGTCATGAAGGGACATCCCGTGATGTTAAACCGTGCGCCGACACTTCACCGCTTAGGTATTCAGGCTTTCCAGCCCAAACTCATTGAAGGTAAGGCTATCCAGCTTCATCCATTAGCATGTACGGCCTTCAATGCCGACTTCGATGGCGACCAAATGGCTGTTCATTTGCCTTTGAGTAACGAGGCTATCCTCGAAACGCAAATCTTGATGTTGCAAAGCCACAACATCTTAAACCCCGCGAATGGTGCACCTATCACGGTGCCTTCACAGGACATGGTGTTGGGTCTTTATTATATCACCAAGCTGCGTCCCGGTGCAAAGGGCGAAGGACTTACTTTCTATGGTCCCGAAGAAGCCATCATTGCGCAGAACGAAGGACGTTGCGATTTACACGCAAAAGTAAAGTGTATAGTCGATGATGTGGTGGATGGTAAGCCCGTGCGCCACATGGTTGAAACCTCTGTTGGCCGCGTGATTGTCAACCAAATTATCCCCGATGAAGTGGGTTTCTTCAATGATGTCATCTCGAAGAAAACGCTTCGTGGCATTATCTCAGACGTTATCAAGGGGGTAGGTATGGCACGTGCGTGCGACTTCCTCGACGGAATCAAGAACCTTGGCTATCGCATGGCTTATGTAGCCGGCTTGTCATTCAACCTCGATGATATCATCATTCCTGAAGAGAAGCGGGGCATTGTTGAGAAAGGACAGGCTGAGGTCGACCAAATCCAGGCCAACTACGAAATGGGTTTCATCACCGATACCGAACGTTATAATCAGGTTATTGATGCGTGGACACACGTCAACAACGACCTTGGCAACATCTTGATGAAAGAGATGACCGAAGCCGACCAAGGATTTAATGCAGTCTACATGATGCTCGACTCCGGAGCCCGCGGTTCGAAGGACCAAATCAAGCAACTTTCGGGTATGCGTGGACTGATGGCTAAGCCTCAAAAGGCTGGTGCCGAAGGGCAGCAAATCATCGAAAACCCAATCCTTTCTAACTTTAAGGAGGGTATGTCGGTGCTCGAATACTTCATCTCTTCTCACGGTGCACGTAAAGGTTTGGCCGACACCGCTATGAAAACGGCCGATGCCGGATACCTCACTCGCCGTTTGGTTGACGTTTCCCATGATGTCATCATCACCGAAGAAGATTGCGGAACGTTGCGTGGTTTGGAATGTCGTGCGCTCAAAAACGGCGACGAAATCATCTCTACGCTCTACGAACGCATCCTCGGTCGTGTGTCTGTTCACGATGTTATCCATCCCACAACAGGCGAAGTTCTCGTTCGTGCAGGTGAAGAAATCAACGAAGCTAAGGCCAAAGCCATTGACGAGTCGCCGATTGAAATGGTTGAAATCCGCTCGGTGCTCACCTGCGAAAGCAAACACGGTGTCTGCATGAAGTGTTATGGTCGCAACTTAGCTACGGCACGCATGGTGCAGTTGGGTGAAGCTGCCGGTGTCATTGCCGCACAGGCTATTGGTGAGCCGGGCACGCAGTTGACGCTGCGAACCTTCCACGCTGGTGGTGTAGCCGGTAATGCAGCAGCCAATGCAAGCATCGTAGCTAAGAACGATGCAAGAGTTGAATTTGACGAATTGCGCACCGTTCCGTTTGTCGATGACGCCGAGAAAGCCTGTGAAATGGTAGTGAGTCGTTTGGCCGAGGTGCATTTCATCGACCCTCATACCGATATTGTTCTCAGCACCCTGAATGTGCCTTATGGCTCATCGCTCTATTTCAAAAATGGCGATAAGGTGAAAGCCGGTGACTTAGTTGCAAGGTGGGATCCTTCAATGCCGTTATCGTTTCAGAGTATGCAGGTAAGCTTCGTTTCAACGATGTGGTCGAAGGCGTTACTTTCCATGCTGAAACCGACGACACAACCGGTTTGACCGAGAAGATTATCACCGATTCAAAAGATCGTTCAAAGGTGCCGACCTGCGACATCATTGGCCCGAAAGGCGAGGTGTTGGGCACCTATAACTTCCCCGTGGGCGGCCACGTTGTGTTGAAAATGGTGCCAAAGTGAAGACGGGTGCCACGCTGGTTAAGATTCCACGTGCCGTGGGTGGCGCGGGAGATATCACGGGTGGTCTGCCTCGTGTCACCGAGTTGTTCGAGGCACGCAATCCATCCAACCCCGCAGTGGTTTCTGAAATCGATGGCGAGGTGACCATGGGTAAGGTGAAACGTGGTAATCGTGAAATCATTGTTACGTCGAAGACGGGCGACCAAAAGAAATACCTCGTTTCGCTCTCGAAACAGATTTTGGTGCAAGAACACGATGCTGTGCGCGCCGGAACACCGCTTTCTGACGGCATCATCACGCCGAGCGACATTCTTGCTATTCAAGGTCCTACCGCCGTGCAGGAGTATATTGTCAACGAAGTGCAGGATGTTTACCGCCTTCAAGGTGTGAAAATCAACGACAAGCACTTTGAGATTATCGTGCGCCAGATGATGCGTAAGGTGCGCATCGATGACCCGGGCGACACCACTTTCTTGGAACAAGAGATGGTAGACAAGCTCGATTTCGCGGAAGAGAACGACCGTATCTGGGGCAAAAAGGTGGTTGTTGATGCCGGAGACTCACAAGTGCTCAAGCGCGGACAAATCATTTCTGTGCGCAAATTGCGCGATGAAAACTCTGCACTCAAGCGTCGTGACTTGAAACTGGTTCAGGTGCGCGATGCCGTGGCAGCCACTTCAACGCAGATTTTGCAGGGCATCACGCGTGCAGCACTCGGCACAAAGAGCTTCATGAGTGCGGCTTCCTTCCAGGAAACCACGAAAGTGCTCAACGAGGCTGCTATCCGTGGCAAGCAAGACCGCTTAGAAGGCATGAAGGAGAATGTGATTTGTGGTCACCTCATCCCTGCCGGAACTGGCTTGCGTCGTTGGGATAAGCTCATCGTGGGCTCGAAAGAAGAGTACGATCGCATGCAAGCCAATCGCAAGAACGTGATTGACTTTGCAGCCCAAGGAAACGAAAGATAAAGCAAACGCAAACGCTCAGCTTGTGGGATGCGCCGAGGGTGCGTCCTCAAGTTGAACGAACGTTTGCTTAAAAGCATTCATATTAGTCATCAAAAAAGGCCGAAATGCTGGGTAATTCCATGCATTTCGGCCTCTTTTTGATAGCTTTTACCGATTGAACTGTTCGATATGCAGACCGCCATCGCAGAGTGCTTCAATCTTAGGCACGATGCGTTTAAAGTGTTCCGATGCGGCATGCTGCTTCAACACCTCCTCGTTTTCCCAGCTTTCGCAAAACATAAACACGCCGGGTTGCGTGGTACTTTCAAACAAATCATAACCTTTGTTGCCTTTGTCTTGGCGCGATAACGTCACCAACTCGTCGGCCACGGCCTTTACTTGTGCAGTGGTCACCCCTGCCTTCACTGTGAAAAATGCATTTAATCTAATCATTTCGTTTTTAATTTTAAAATGTTCTCGTACTTGCAAATTTACACAAAACTCGGGACTTCGCCCTGCCTTCTTTCAAAAAAGTGCTGCCCCACCGTTTTCAAACGGCGAGATATCCGCCGCGGTTTCAGCCTTGTTCTTGGGTTGGCAGCGATAGCGTCGGTAGCAGATGGGTTGAATCGGCGGGCGAATGGCCGATTAAAGGCGAAAAAAGGGGTGTATCGTAATGGCGATACACCCCTCGGATGATGGTTGATATGCTCCCCAAAGGGGAAAATTCCTTTGCAAATGGCGCTACGGGCGCTTGTACAAGATGGGGTCGCTGCCGTTTAAAAGTGCGCCAACAGGTTTCTCTTTATCGAAATTTTCGCTCGTAAAGGCATAGAGAATGAAGCGAGCGTTCTTGCCAAAGCTAAGCATAGTGCCTTTGTAATCGGGAACCTCCGTTTGCAAGGTTGGATTGTAGTCGAACAGTCCTGAGATGGCTGCGGGCGATTTCCAGGTGGCCGTTACGTTCTTATCGGCTACGCCCATGACGATGGTAAAGGTGATGGGGTTCCCATCATCGTCTGTCATTGTGAAAGTACCCACCTTGTTTCCGGCAGGCAATGTGAGGCTGATGTCGTCCTTTGAGTAGTTAACGGGAATCGAAAGGTTTAAAGCTGGCATCTTGAGCACCAACTTATCGGCATCGTAAGTGAGGGTCGCTCCGAAGTATTGGCGTTCTTGCTTATGAGTCGACGGATTGGTAATGACCATCGCAAGGTAGTAGTTGCCCACTAAATCCTTTTTCACATCGACCTGTTTGACGGCCACAGAGTCCTTGCGTGTGAGCATGTTGACATACGCCCAACCCGTGCGTAAGTGACCCGTTGTGTTGGCTTTTGTGGTGATGGTGAACTTCCCGTCGGCGCAAGTTGCGGTGATCCAGTCGGCCGATGTTACTGTTTTGAAGGGGAATGACCTGAGCGGGATAGGAAACGCTGTTGACATCGTCGTTGAAGACAACCGATTTGGGGGCATTGAGCGCAAAAACAGCGCCCATTTGGTCGATGGCAACGATGGCCGAATCTTGGTCAGAAGTCTTGATAATAACGGTTGTGTGGCGCGAATCAATGTCGTGATTGGGCGCAGCAGTAATGCTGACCTTGGCTCCTTCGGCCTTAACCGTAGCCCATGCCGCCGCAGCATAGGCCTTAACGACGTTGCCCACAACGGTGACATTGTTGGTGCCTCCGGCGGCTTCGAAAGATGTTTTTGCCGACAACACTTCAACCTTGTGCTGGTCGATGTCGTTCGTTACATCGTCGCTGTTGCAGGATGCCAGTGCGAAGAGGCATCCCACAGCAAATATGGTTTGGAATAATCTGTTCATATACTTCCTGTTTTGAAAATTAATTGGTTTTGGTCATTCCTTTGACGTAGAATATATAAGGGAGTCCCGCAATCTTAATGGTTTTTGAAGCGCCGATATATTTCGAGCCAAAGATTTCTGCCAAGTAGAACGAATCGGCCGAGTCAAAGGCTGAGTTCGCCGTGAAATGGAGCACCGTTCCGGGCTGCGTGATGTCTTTACTAAGGATGAATCCCGCAGCGGATGACCACGTAAGGTTGCCTCCATCGCGAAGTGACAATGGGCATAACCAAATCTCATGACCGTTGGATTCGGTGTAGACTAACTGGGCGTTCCATGACAATGTGCCCGAAGCGCGGTTGTAAGTAAGTGTCGGCATGAAGTCGGTCGACAGGCCTTTGAGCTTAAAGGTCTTATTATCTCCGGCAGGAACCAACTCAACATGGAGTGTACCAAAATAATATGCAAGGTCGTAAGTTCCCGTAAAGTCGGCATAATTCATATAATCTTTAGGCAGAACGGCTTTCAAGACAATCGCGTTCGCCCCGTTATCCGTGCAGGAAAGCGTGAGGGCATCGCTGTTGTATTTGAAGTGCTGTACCTGCTTTCCACCCACCATGACGGGAGCTCGGAGGGTGATGCCCGTCGCTGTATAGTAGTAGGGCGCTGAATCCCGGCTCTGACCCGCCTTGGTTGTCAGGGAACGCTCTTCCGAAAGGTTCACGAAAGTGGTGTCGGTTCCCACGACATAGATATAGGTCATCAACATGTCGCTTTCTGTTTGCTGAATGGCTTCAAGGTGGTTTTTCCAATTCAACTCCGGTTTAATGCGGGTCATCACCATCTTGTTGCCAAACTTTCTGCCTTCCAAATAGATGGAATCGTTGGTGGTGCGCTGGATGATGAACTCGAAATCCTGTCCATGTCCGTCGTCATCTTGCATCGAAGGCGTCGACAGATGATGGAAAATGGTGTTGAAGGTGTTGATGGTGAGCACGGGGCCTGCATCTTGAATGACGTCGTAACTTGACGTTGTTTGCATTTCAGCCGGCGCAATATCGGCAGAGACAGTCACCTTTCCATTCTTGAACTTCATCAGATAGGTATAGCCACCGCCGGTATATTTGGGCTCCGTCCACAAGTGGAGTTCCCATCCATTGGGCGCCGATTCCAATAGTGCCTTGTCGGCAGTAACGGCCTTTTCGATGCGCTGTGCAGCCGATTCGTCAAATACTTCGTTGTCGTCGTGCAGGCAAGCGGTGAGCAACAGCGACGCAACGAGCGCTTGCATGCAAAATAATATCTTCTTCATAATTTGGCGTTTCTTTTATTTTAGTTCATTCAAATTGAGTTGATTGAGCTCTGAAGCCCGGCGGATGACGATGTCACGCAACTGGTCGATGTTGAGATTCCACGAGTCCTTCATGTAGGACTTGATGATGTCTAACTTGGCTTGGATGAGCGGTGCGCCCGATGTTCCGGCATCGTTCATAATTTCTTGCCAGTCGTTTGGTGCCGTTGTTACATATACCGAGAGCATCTCGCAAAGTCTTCTATCGGCTCACTCATCGCATAAGGCGTGACGAAACCTGCTTGATGCGCTGTCGAATTCGATTTCATGTACCAGTCGCCGCTCACATATCCGCTTTCAGTGATGTGCTGGAAGTTTTCGTCGTAGGGCTTCTTTTGGTTGAGAATGTGCGTGAACTCGTGGTGCATCGTGTGGAAATACAGCTCGTTGACAGTTGCATAGTCTGTCAGCATATGGTCGGTCAGCTGGTTCACCATGTAGAGATTAATCACCAATCCGCCTTCAGCCGTACCCAACACCATTGTTCCTTGTCCGCTGTTATAGGCCGGTGAGCCAATCAAATGGATAATTCTCGGTACGTTAGCCTTCACGAAATCGGCACCAACACACTCGGCATAAGCATCAAACCAAAGGAATTTGGCGATGATTGCCAGCTTGGTTGATTTAGCCGAATCGGCGGGAATAAGATGGTATTTCATATCGGTGTAGATATCTTCCATCTTGTATTTGAAGTCCACGTTGTAGGGATATGTATAGTTGGCCAGCAACCATTTGTCGAAATGATCGCGTGCCGGCGAGGTCGTTGGGAAAATAGTATCGCCCTTCGGATCGTCGTTTGAGCACGAAGCAAGTCCTAACGAGAGGATTGCTGCGAGGGCAAATAAATATAGTTTCTTCATAATCTATTCCTTTTGGAGTGTTATTATTTTCTTGGATTGGCGGGCAATCCGGCTGTAATTACATCTTGCGGCAACTGAATGGCGCGTCGTGGGTCGTCAGTCTTTAGCGTATCGGCCACCGCAAGCACTTGTTTTCTTGCGTTCAATAAGCGGCGATAAATCACGATGCCATAGCGTTTCACGTCTTGTAAACGTGTGCCTTCGCCCAAGGTAAGCGTGCGACGCAACTGCAAGATGGCTTGCAACACCGGTTCTTGGGTGTTTTTTTCGATTGTAAACGTTGTGTTGAACTTCTTCTTGGGCGTCGGTTTGGTGGGCGTGTAATAGTCAATCCCGGTATAGAAGCTCTTGATTTGTGCCAACGTAACGCTCAACGCACCGCTTGAAACGGCCTTTACTTCGGTATTTAAATCGGCTACTGCTGCTGCATAGTTGCCCAGCAAAGCATAGGCTTCTGCACGTACAAGCAACGTTTGATCGGTTGTAAACACTGCATATTCGGAGTGTGCATAACCGATTCCGGCAGCAATATCCGAATACTCGAATGCGTAAGGGATTTTGTTAATGAAATACTTGGAGAGGCTGTTGTTACTGAAAACCTTGTAACCAAAGTTCTTACTGTTGCCCCAGGGAGCATTGGCCTGCAGGTCTTCTGTCTCAGAAAGCAACTGACCATGGGCGTAAGCTGCCGCATAATTGTAGGGGCCGAGGTAAACACCTGCTCCAGAATACACCGTTTGTAACATGAGATTGGCCTGACTCGACACATTGATATACGCATTGGGTGCTATGTCACCATTCGGCGAAAGCGAATTAAAGGCTTTCCAATCGCGCAGCTTGCTTGCCGGATCCGACCCTAACACGCGGGTAGCATAGGCCACAGCCTTGTCGTATTTTTGATAATACAGGTTGAAGAGCGCTGCGAAAGCATAGGCCGCATTGCGGGTGAAGTGGAACTTAGGCTTCTCATAATTGTCGTTAACCAAAGGCAAACCTGCCTCGATGTCACGATTAATTTGGTCGTAGAACTCGGCCAGCGTGCCCCGCTTATACGCCGATCCAACCTTCGTTTCAGGCTCCGTAGGGTAGGGAAGTCCCATCTCTTTTTGGGCTTTTGAAGCATCATAAGCCATACAAAACGTGTTGGCCAAGTTGAATGCTGCGTATGCTCTGCACAACAAAGCCTCGCCTTTCGACGGAAGAAGGTCGGTCGTTTCGCCCTGCTTTTTAATCGCATCAATGGTGATATTGGCAGCCGCCATCGCCTTATATTGAGCATTCCAAAGCTCTTGTGGTGTCTCATCATCGTCTACTTCGGTAATATCATCCCAAGCAAATGCTTGATCTTGGAAAGGTCCTGCACTCGTCCAACCGGTATTTAAGAATGCATCTGTGTTGTCAGAATACATCTCAAAGAGCAACGCCGGATGGCGTTCCGGGTAAGCTGATACGAGCAATTTGTTCATTTTCTTTTTGTTGTTCAGCTCCATTCTGTTGTCGGGGAGCTTATCAAGGAAGTCATTACATGCGCTCATGCCCAATGCAACGGCAGCCAATGACATATACATATATATCTGACGAATCTTCATAATTATATTCTTTGCAATGATTATAAACCAAATTTGAGTGTCATAGTGAACTGACGGGGTATCGGAGCAGCCACACCACCCGCATTAATAAACTCAGGATCCTGACCGTTTAACTTCTTATCCGCATAGAGAAGGAAGAGGTTGGTGGCCTGAAGTTTCAACGAAAGATTGTTGAGTGGCGTTGCCCTGAGCCATGACTTTGGGAACTCATATCCTAAAGAAATCTCTTTCATGCGGATAAAATCACCCTTCGCCGTGCGGTTGCTGGTGTAGTTATAAGCATTATAAGCGCGTGTCAAATTACGGTTTTTCTTCAGCTGACGCTTATTTAAAATACCTGGAACCGATGTCGTTTTCTCATCTCCGGCCTGCATCCAACGGTTCTTAAACTCTTTAGTCATTGACGTTAAGTCATTATATTGCGCATTGAAAACTGGGTCAAGGCGCACATAATTGCCGAAAGAGTAGGTCAGGAACACATTCAATCGCCAGTTTTTCCAGCGCAGTTCGTTTCCAAAAGAACCCGTAACTGTGGGCTCAGTTGGCCCTTCATAAATCAAATAACTGTTGTCACCACGATTTTGGAAGTTGAGATCTGTAGAAGTCAACTGCCCCTTTTCGTTGAGGTAAGTAGGAATACCCTTATCGGTGAGCCCTTGGAATGGCATCGAGAAGATGGCACGATGGGGATAGCCTTCCATCGTAAATCCGCTGCTGGCTTCACCACTAATCAAGTCAATGGTACGTGCCTGACTCATTAACGAGGTAACCTCTGTGGTGACATGCGAGAAGATGAGGTTGGTGATCCATGAAAAATCACGGCTCTTGATGTTCGTGGTTTGGAGAGATAACTCCTGTCCTTTCGACTTCATGCTGGCTGTATTGGCATAGCGCACCACCTGTCCGCCGATACCTTGTGTTGCCATTGGCCCAATCAAGTCGAAGTTGTTACGCCAGAACAAGTCGAAAGTTACGTTGATACGGTTCTTCAAAAAGCCTAACTCTGCACCGATGTTGAATTCGTGTTTCTTCTCGTATGTGAGTTCAGAGTTCTCCAATTCACTGATCTTGATTCCCGATTCTTTGTCGGTTCCGAATATTCTGTAAGGCGTATACGACTTCAATATCACCGTAGAGTTGGTGTAAGTCGATGGTCCGGGGTCGGCTGTCAGCGAGTAAGATGCACGGATTTGTGCATGTGTGAGCACATCTTTGAATGTGTTTCTGAACCAAGGTTCTTCATTGGCGTTCCAACTTCCCGAAATGTTCCATGTGGGTAACCAACGTGCACTGCGGCTCCTTCCCAAGCGGTTCGTACCCTCATAGCGGTAAGTGCCGGTGAGATTGTAGCGCTGTTTATAGGAATAAGTGCCCGTAGCAAAGAAGGCTGCCGTGCGGTTGTGGGTATTGCTGAGCGAGTAATAATTGGAATTGTCGTCAATACTCTTCTTGAAAAACTGGTAGATGTAGAATGGAATCTCGCCGCCATCATACTGCATACCTACACCATCGAAGAATGTTCGCTTGCGGTCGACATTCGAAACATCGAGGCCTCCCAATACGTTCACCGTGTGCATCTTGTTGAAAGTATGGTTATAGTTGGCCGTTGCACGGACATCCCAGCTTATCTTTTGCAAGTCGCCCTTGTGGTAAAAACCTCCGCTGGGCAACACAGAGATAGGCAATGCGTAGCGGTTCGTGGGGTCTTTATACAAATATTTATTGGCATCGCGGATGATAGAGTTGTCCATTGCGCGATAAGCCATGGCCTGATTTGAATGTTCTGTAATCTGATGTTCCTGCGTTGAAGTGTCATATTGCAGTGCTCCGATAACCGATAAGCGCAGGTCTTCAATCGGCTTATAGGACAATTCAGCTTGGAATTTCGTGTTCAACACGTTCATGTCAATCTTATTATTATCCAACTCATTGAGGATATTGAAGGGTGCATAGTTGGCATGATAGAACGTGTTGGGGTCTAAAGCACGTGACGTGTTCAAGGCATACGAGTAGGGATTGATATCGAAATCGCGTTTCACCTGACCGTTCACTATATCTACATCTTGCCCCAAAGTGCCTGGTGCTTGCTGCTTACGATAGGCTGCAGAGGCCATCAACATAAGGGCAACATTGTCTAACAAATGGTGAGTGGCATTGAAATTAGCGGTATAACGCTTCACCTGAGAATCCTTATACCAACCCGGATCCATCATGAACGACATCGAAACATAATAGTTTGATTTAGCCGTTCCACCATTTAAACTAATCGAATGGTTCTGCATGATGCCCGTTGAGAAGAGCTTTTTAAACCAGTTGGTGTTGCGGAACTCTGCACTTTGCAAATACGCATCCTCTGCTTCTTGTGTATGAGGAAGACCAAATTGGCCGGTCGTTGCGTTGTAGGTGTTGATTAATTCATACATTTTTCCATAAACGCCATAGTCACTTCCGTTGAGTACATCAGAGAAATTCAGCCATCCTTTCTTTTGCAATTCCCGGTAGATGCCCATCTGTTCTTGCGAATTCAAGATATTGAATTGCCCGTAAGTGGGAATCATACGACTGGTAAATTCACCCGTATAGCTGAGGTGTGCTTGCCCCATGCGTCCCTTTTTTGTCGTGACAACAATCACACCACTCATGGCACGGGCACCGTAAATGGATGTTGCCGAACCATCTTTCAAGATTTGAAAGCTCTCAATATCGTCGGCATTGAGCCCTGCAATGGCCGAAGAAATCAACGTTTCTGCATCACCCGAAGATAAGGCATCGGCATTAATATCCGTAATGTCTTCTTGTACCACGCCGTCAACCACCCATAAGGGCTTCGAGTTACCATAGATAGAGGTAGCACCGCGCACGTGAATCTTAGGTGCTGTACCAAAGGTTCCCGACACGTTTTGCACGCTTACACCTGCCGAACGGCCCTCTAACGAACGACTAATGTCGGCCATTCCCCCAATCATTGCGTCACTGGCTTTAATTTGGTCGGTGGCTCCTGTAAACATTCTGCGATCCATGTTTGACACACCCGTTACAACAACCTCCTTTAAGGTTTCGTTGTTGGGGGTTAATTGAATCTTCATTCCCGCTTTCGCCGTGAGGGTTTGCGACATCATCCCAATGTAACTCACGATAATTTTCTTACCTTTTGGTACCGATAAGGTAAACTTTCCGTCGGCATCGGTCACAGTTCCTAATTTCGTTCCTTGCACAATCACCGAAGCACCCACAATGGGTTCTTGGTCATCAGCCGAGACAACACTTCCCGATGCCTGTGTTTGTGCTAATCCGATGCCTATACTGAGCATGAGACTAACAAGCAATAGCATAAACCGTTTTTCCATAAAAAATTTCTCTCTTTGATAAAATGGTGAGTAAAAAATGAAATCATCAGCGCACGTCTGCTAACAAAATGCTGGCCGGGGCAATGGCCTTTCCTATGAACTTTCGTGCGTTTTTGTTTAACCTGTTTTCTTTTTCTGACATTGGTTTCCAAGCCACTTTTTTCAAGTTGACGATAGGCGAGGATGTATATTCAATGCTTCAAAATTTAATTTATTTTTTAATTTAATTCTTTTGCAAAAGTATATGTTTTTTAAATTATAACCAAGTTTTACATGGAAAAAGTTATAAAAACAACGTGTTTTTGTTAGAAAATGCATTAAAAATGGATATTTATATAATAGATTAAAAGTTTTAACAACGATTTTTCTTTGTATATTATTAAAATATATAAGAACTTATTTGTATCTAAGCGAGGTCGATTTCCTGATTTTGTGCAGCCTATTTCCGGGATATTAACGCCCTTGTCTGTTTCTTTTCCACCTTATATATAATACAGTTCTTCAATCAATCTGTTGCATAAGGTTGGATATGGGGTGCCCGATAAGATGAGAAGATGCGGACAGAAATACACCATGGGAGTTTTAATTTTATGCAAGAATATAGGATGAAACGTAGAAAAAAGCGTAATTTTGCAGGGCTTTCTCTCAGAAAGTTTGGCAAGAGGGGAGCAACAGAATGTTATTTCAAAAGAAAAAGAACGATGGAAGAAGAAATTAAACGTATGATAGAAGAGGCCTTGCCTTTGGTGGATGTTGATGCCGAGATGCTCTTCAGCGAACTCGATTCGTTAGGAGTGACAACCATCTTGATGCTCCTTTCCGAGCGTTATCACATTGAACTCACGGCTGTGGATGCCACACCGAAGAATTTTCAATCGCCGAAAACGTTGGCAGCCTTGGTGAAACGTAAACAAAACGAAGCTTGAATAAAGCCTCGTTTTGCTTTTTAGGATGGGGGTTGCAGCATTGCCTTTTGGCTTTTAAAATGAAAAGTACTAAATATTTTTACGAAAAACGCATTGTGTTTCTAAATATATTTGTATCTTAGCTACATGAAAACTGCAACACGTTGCGTAGAAGCTCAGGTGGTATGCAGTCGGAACTATTTTTAAAATTAGTCGTAATGTATGAAAGAAATTCTTATTGAATGAACGAACAAACTTCCCTAAAAAGGGAAGGTAGCGTGTTAAATAAATTGACAATAAACTTTAAATCATTTCAATTATGCAGAGCTATATCGTAAAATGTATTAGTTTGTGTTGCGCAGTTGTAGTGAGTGTGTGTGCTCATGCGCAAAGTGTAGAGGAGTTATGTAAAGAACATGTAGACCATTTAGGTGGGAAAACGGCTGTCGAAAAAGTGAAAACGATTAAGATACAACAGGTTACTCCTTCGAAAATATCGCCAACATCGGTTTACACCTACTATGAACCTGGAAAGGTCTATTTCCAAAAAAGGCGGTCACGCGAGTTGACATTGACTACCTGTGCCACATTGAAAGATGCGTGGAACCACAGTTCTTATCCTGTGTCTGAAACGCAAAATCTCTCCACGCAGGCCCAAAAGTCGCTGTTGTTGCAGTCGAAATTCTATGGTCCATTGTATGATTATACTGTCCATGGGGATAGTTCGGACGTGGCTTCAGTTAGTGTTGGAGAGCCTGTTGAGGTGGATGGTGTGCCATGTTATGCTTTAAATGTCGTTTATAAATCGGGAAATAAGGCGCAAGTTGATATTTCAAAGAAGGATTATATGATTATGCGTGTCATCTCTCCGTTAGGCGTTATCAAGTATGGTGACTATCGTACAATCTCTGGATTAAAGGTGCCTTACCATATAGAATCGTACACACGGCAAGGCTCTATGGTCTTAGATGTGTTCCGTGTAGACATCAATAGCACTATTAACAGTGAACAATTAGAACGTCCACGGCGCTAAGTGCACCGTTAGTCGTGCAAATATTATCATTTTCCGGGTAGGACTTTTGTTCTTTTCTCGTGTTACATTCTTTCCTCTCATCATTTCGTTAGTAAATTTAATAGAAGTGGGAGAGGGGAAAGAACCATACAGAAAAGGTCAGGAGTTCTACCCGGTTTGATTACGATGAAAAACAAATGGTGTAAATGAACACCGTGATGGTCCTGCGTAACAGGTGCTATAAAGGCTATGGATGCGCAATACATTTTTATGATTGATAGCTGCTATTGTGGGCATTCTTTTCTCCCTTATTTTTCTTTTAGCTCAAATGGGGCGTTAGATTCCGTACCGATTTTGTTTGATTGTTGATGGGAAAGGCTGTCGTGTTTTCGAAAATATAGGGGGTTGTGTCAAAAGAAGGTGGCAGACAGCATGCTGATCAGCAAGCGAAAGATGCACAGAGTGTTATAGCAACGATATCAAATGATTTGATAAGGGATTTACTGACCGATTTGAATTGAATATCTTTTGTGGTGTAATCTCTATTGTTTTGGGTATCAATCTATATGTGATTATCTCCTAATTCATATCAGATTATGCAGCATTTGCTATGCGATGATGCTTTTGTCTGTGATTTTGTATGAAAAAAGCGATTGCGTGTTTTTTTTGTATTTTTGTTCTTTTGATTTTTCAATTCCATTTTATAGCCCTATATACAATAAGGTGTAAATGTAAGATTGGGAAAGTTTTCGTGAATTGATATGTATGAATTTTATGGAATAGATTAAAATATTCATGAATAGGAGTGCATGTTATTCCAAAATAAAGTATTAATTTTGCAAGCAATTATTATAACTGAGCTTCTCTAAAAGCGCTTCTTTAGAGTTGTCAGCGGTTGATAGTAGATATATATATATGTGTAGGATAAAGCAATTTTTATTATTATTTCTGGTGGGCGTGATGCCCGTTTCTGCCCAGAATGTGATGCAAAAAGGTAAGGTTGAGGACATGGTAAGTCTCATCAAACTGAGCGAGAGACTTGCCGAGGCAAAAGTGAAAAAGGCCTTGAAGTCCGATAAGAACAATACCGACATGATTGCAAATATCGGTCAAGCTTATTTGCAGGCAGGGAAAGTTGAAGAGGCCGAGAAGTATTTTTGGATGGCACAACACTGTCATAGGATAAGCACTAAGGCGCTTAATTTAGGTGGCGATATTGCGTTGGAGAAACGCAATGTCGATTCAGCTTTGTATTATTATAAGCGTGCCATGTATTTTGATCGCCACGATCCTGACGGCTATTATAACTACGCCATGCTGATGAAGAGTAAGGATTTGGATGATGCGATTGCAAAATTAAAGTATTTACAGGCCGTTCGTCCCGATTTGCCGGTAAGTGAAAAGATTGCAGAACTCTATTATGGCTCGAGTGATTATCAGGCAGCAGTGGCACAATATGAGAAAACCCCTGTAGAGAAGATGTCTGAAGATGAGCTTACGCACTACGCGCAAGCTGTTTTGCTGTCAGGCGATTATTCGAAAACTTTGCAAGTAGCCGAAAAAGGTCATGAGCGTTTTCCGCAGAATACCGACTTCATGCGCTTGATGATGTATTGCTACACTGATAAAGAAAACTATGAAGAGGCGCTCAAGAGTGCACAGGCTTTGTTGGATAATGTGACCGACACGGCAAAGATTCGTTATTCAGACTATCTTTATTATGGTTACGCACTCAATGGCTTGGGACGTACACAAGAGGCGATTGGGAAGTTTGATTTAGCAAAAGCGAAGGCCAAAAATGTGCCGGGTATCGACCGAGACATCTCGGATGCCTATAATAAGATTGGCGATTATGACGATGCTATTAAATATATGCGTTTGTATTTGGCCAGTATCAAAGACGAAGACTACGACCGTACGACGGATATGTATAATTTAGGTATGATGTATTTCCGTAAGGCTACGGGCGAAAAGTCTGATAGTTTGAGCGATGCGGAGAAAACAGAAGCTTTGAAACAAGCTGATATTGCCTTTGGAGAAGTGGCTCGCTTGCGTCCAGATAGCTACATTGGTTATTATTGGAGAGCAAAGGCTAATGCTTTGATGGATCCCCAATATACACGCGGTTTGTCAAAACCTTACTACACAAAGGCTTTGGAACTGCTTGAGCAAAGCGATGGGGAGAAATCGTATATGATAGAATGTAATAAGCAAATCTCTTATTACTATTATGTGAAGAAGGTGATGCCTGAAGCAGTGAAATATGCTCGTAAGATCTTAGCTTTAGACCCGGAAGACAGCTATGCAAAGCAGTTGCTTTCGATAGCAGGTGCAAAATAGATAACAAGATAACGCTTAGAGAGATATGAATTATTCTAAATTATGTAGATGGGCTGCCTGCCTTGCGCTGTTTTTGATGTTTACAGCAACGGCTGGGGCACAGAATCTCTATTATAATAAGGTGGACACGCTGAAGTTTGGTCAGCGTTTTAACTTCCGAACCAACACGATTGATTGGCTCGCAATGACGCCTAATGTGGGTGTAGAATTTACATTAGGCAATCGAAATTGGAGCCGGTGGACTGTTGGTGTGCAGGGAAGAGTGAATTGGAAAGAGCAAAATAAAGAAACGCGTTATCTGGTTTACGATCTCTATGATGGTAGAATTCAACTGCGTAAGTATTGGCATGCGAAGAAGCCTACAAACATATTCTACTGGGGTATCTATGGCGGTGCAAACAAGTTTGATATCAAAGTGGGTAGGACAGGCCGTCAAGGTAATGCGCTATATGGTGGTTTGATGTTTGGTTATGTCAAGCAATTATATGGTTATATGAACGGCAGTAGCTTAGATTTAGACTTAGGTGTGAATGCGGGCGTGGTGTTTGCTGATTATAAAGAATATGAGCGTGTGCGCCATGGTCATACAGAGGCGTATGTTGATACGCGTGCAAAAGAAGGTATGAAGCTCACATGGAATCCTTGGATTTATGCTGCTTCGACAGATGTCTTGCGCGCCTCTTTGATTTATCATTTCGGTCCGAAAGTATATAATAAATACAAGAAACGTATTGACATTGATAATGATTATCGTGTGAAGTTGGCGGCATTGAAGTTCAGACAGGATAGTTTGGCTGCAGCAAATAAGGTGGCTCGCAGACAGCGTGAGGACTCTTTGTTTAAGATTGATTACGAGAAACGTTTCGAACAGCAGCGCATAGAGCTTGAAAAGAAATATCAACAAGACTCATTGAAGCAGATTAGAATTGCTACAGATAAGGAAAATAAGTTGCGCAATGACTCCTTGAAGTTGGCTAAGAAGGTGGAAGATAAGCAGCGTGATGACTCTTTGCGTCAAGCTAAGCGTGCTGAGAAGTTGGCTAAACGACTGAAAGCATTGGCTCCTGCTGCAACAACTACAACTACAGACTCGACGGCAACTCCCGTTGACTCGACAAGTGTTCCCGCGGCAACGGAAGAAGTTCCGGTAGATACCACAACGACAGTTCCTGTTGATACCACCACAACGGTGCCCGTAGATACGACAGGTGTGCCAGTGGATACAACGGGAGTCCCTGTAGACTCGACCGGTGTTCCTACAGATTCAGTTCCGACGACAGGTTCAGAATTGGCAAGAATGTTGGCAAGAAAATATGACTGGCGGCTGCATATCAGTGATGTCGATGAACAAAATCTTGCTTATCGTAGGATAGACCTTCCGTTTTTGGAGGCTATGTTGGACGAAAAAAATAAAATGATTTAAGGAAGAAGCGACATGAAGAAAATATTTTTAATCCTCGTAATGACCTTGGGTGTCTTCGTTTCTCGCGCACAGCAGATTAGCGTCAACACGGATGTGACGATGCTGATGATGCAAATTTATAACGCAGGAGCAGAAATGACGATTGGAAATCGTTCGACTTTAGGTTTGTCTGTATTAGGAACGAAGAATCCTTATATTAAGAAGGATATGAAGTTAGTGGCTATCCAGCCGGAATATCGTTACTATTTTGGTGGTCGTCCCTTATATCATCATTTTGTAGGTTTGGGGCTTTTGGCTGCCGATTATAACTTTGTTCAAAAGGGAAAACGTTATGATGGTTATGCCTTGGGTGCCGGTTTGACGTTTGGTTATGTGTTTGCTTTGACCAATAACTTGAATGTTGATTTGCATGCTGGTTTTGGTTTGGTGCGCACAAGCTATACGAAGACCTATTTAGATGGCTCAGCAATTTATGTGAATGGTACGACACGTCCGACAGAAGCTGGTTTTGTGGGAATGCGGTTGATTCCAACAAAGATAGGTGTTTCACTCTCTTACACATTGTGGTAAAATAGAATTGTAGAAAGATGAAAAGACAGGTTACATATATTTTTCTTCTCTTGTTTAGCCTTCTGATGTGGTCGGAAGGTGTAAGCGCCCAGGTTATTCATATCTCGGGTAATGTTTCTAAGGCAATGAGGACCCTTGATGGTAAGGGAGAGAGTAAGGAACCTCTTTCTGTTCCAGTGTACATTTTCGATAATAAGAAAGATGCACGGGCGCAGGCTAACCTTTATCGTCAGAAAGGTAATGAATTGGGTGGTGTCGTTAATATTAAAAGTAACGATATTGTTACGCCCGATTATGATGGTCACTTTGAAGCAGATGTTTCCGTAAATGGTGCACTTGTGGTTACCAATGAGGGACAAGTGAAGATTATTGAAGTGAAAGGAACGTTGTTGAACTATGACATTACATTCTCTTCGGGTGTGAATGACGCTATTCTTTTGAAAGGAACGAATGTCTATGCGAAGCGTATGGGTATGAACTTCAAAGAGCAAGCGCCTTTGGATGATGGCCCTAACGTGCATTGGAACGTAAGTATTAATTTGCCAGAATATTATGCAAAGAAGCATGCACGCTTGATATTCCAGCCTGTTGCAGTGGATGTTGAGACGAAAGATACGGTGCAATATTTGGAACCGATGGTGTTTGAAGGACGTCAATACCATAATAATCAGATTCGTAGAAAGAGTTATGATTATAATCGTAATGACTCTTTGGCTCCTTATTTTGACCGCATTCAACGCCTGTCTACACGTCCGGTGCAATTGGAATGGGCGGTTACATACCCAAAACCCGATCCGGAGAAGTCGTATAAATGGGCTGCAACGCTGAGTATGGAGGATTATACGCATGTTTATTTCAGAGACAATAAGGAAGGAACTTCTAATAGTAGAAAGCCATGGCAGATGCTTGATTTGGCCGGGGCAGCAAGTCCTATGGACTTAACCCCACGCTTCTTTGAGCAAGTTCGTGCGCGTTTGCAAGAGGTGCCACGTGATATTAAACTGTTCTTCGTCGTGGGAACGGATCAGCTTACCAATGACTCTGTCAACCAAAGAACGTTGGATATGTTGGTAGAAGAGTTGCGCTCGTATGGTCGGTCTTTGATGAGTTTCTCTATTCAAGGTGGTGCTTCTCCTGAAGGTGGAACTGATTATAACAAGGATTTGGCACGTCGTCGTGCACAGAAGATTTTGAATATTATCGGTACCAAGATTAGTAGTGCCGACCTTGTGGTGAAAGAACCGCATGTTTATACTTGGGAAGATGTGGCAGACTCACTCATTGCACGTGGTCAGAAGACGGAAGCTGAGGAGCTTCTAAAATATGGTAGAGCAAAGGATGTTGCGGGTTGGCGTCGTATGATGGCCAGCAATCCAGCGATAAACCAAATCATGGAACGGCAACGTTTGATTAAAAGTACTTATACCATTCGGCGAAATAAGGTGTTAGATCCAGCAGAGACAATGTGGACTTATTATAATGATCCGCGTTATGCAGTGGGAGGCACGGAGGTATTCTCAAACGGTGACTACTATAACCTGTTCACACAGATTAAGGATTCGGCTGAATTGAGAAAGCTGACATTCCGCGCATATAATGAGAATAAGGTAAGAAAGACCTATAAATATAGTCCTTTCGCAGCTTATATAGCGAACAGGGTGGCTTGTTATTTGTTGAATCAAGACTCAACGGATGTCAATGTGTTGGCTCCTTTCATTGATATGCGTGCGGGAGTTGAAGTCTCTCGTCCTATTGCTTTCGATAACTCCTATAATTACACTGTTAACTATAAGGAGATTATTGCCAACCAAGCATTGATGTTCTTGCGTAAACGTAAGTTAGGAGAAGCAGCTTTCTTGGCTAACAAACTTCCGGATACGGGTAAGTTCCATGATTTAAAGATGCTGATTGACTTGCAGTCTTTATTTTTTAAGTTGAACAAGACGCAGGAAGAAGAGGCTCGTGCGCAAGAGGCTTTGGCCTATGCCATGAACAGTAGTGCGGTGAATCGCGCTGTGCTCAGCACCCAGTTGGCACCGGAATTGGGCTATAGCTATAAGCAAATTGAGCCATTGGTTGACTCTTTGCCAGATAATTTAGCAAAGAAATGGTATCTGAAGGGTATTATTACCGCAAATGATCCCGATATGGACAATCTGACGATTTCTGATCTCATTGATCGTTATGGTGGAGATACGGCGTTGAAATTGCAAGCAAATGATGCACCAGACTTCTTGGCTTATTTCCAACATAGTTTTGATATGGACTCAACTTTCCAAAAATATTATGCAACAGATGCCAATATTGGCGATGATGTGCGTCGCCGATATCCTTATAAAGAAGCTAACATCGCCTCCTATCGTGAGCGGTTTAAACTCTTAACGGGTGAGGAAGAGGCACAGAAGCCTGAAGAAACTGATAAGAAAGAGGCAGAGGAAGCCAAGTAATAAGATGTAAATCAGAAAGTAATGAAAAAGAGAATATTTTTAATATTGCTGTCTGCATCAGCTCAATTGACCTACAGTATTGCAGCAACTCATACCAATGTCCTTTGGAATGGGGAGGCTAATGCACATCATCAAGCACAGGTTGCAAATGATACGATTGTGCGTGACTTGGGTGATTTGGAGGCTGAGATGACAGATTCTGTTGGAGAAGCTGCGACAGATACTGCTTATTATGGTGCTCGTCGTCTAAAGGATTTCAACGCTTTGAAGTATGTGTTGGATAGCCGTCATCGCTATAAGGGCGATACTTATGTCAATCGTGGATGGTTAGGCAATACCTATTTTAATATAGGTGGTGGCGTTTCACATTACTATAATCATGCTGAAGTGTTGACCTATACGCCGATGTCAAGTTTCAGATTGGCTGTAGGTAAGGACTTTAGTCCGATGCTTTCATTGCGTTTAGGTTATGAAAGAACGTGGGGCTACACCCATAGTTCTTCAACAGTATACAACACAAACAAGTTCAATGGGAACGGGTTATATGCTGATGTGCTTTATAATTTCAGCAATTATCTGTTGGGTTATCGTCCAGAACGGCCATTTAGCGTTATTGGTTTCTTCGGTTTGGGTGCACAACACTCAACCATTTTGTCATGGCTTAATCCCAGCATTGCATCGGTTGGTGGAAATTTGAGTGGTTCGTCTTTGGATGCTCACGCTGGTGTTCAATTCCGTTTCTTTGCAACTCCTCATGCATCTCTGTCGTTAGAACCTTATTTTAGAGTAAGCACTGACAAGATGAATTTGCTGAATAATCCAGGTTATAGTGATCCTGATTTCAGCTATGGCATGAACCTTGCTTATCAATGGTATTTCAATCAGCAGATTTCCACACGTGAGCATGCTGGTATTTTCAAGAAGCGTTTCAACAATGATTTGCGTTGGTTGGCTGATACAACGAAAGCAGGTTTCTTGCGTTTCCCCATGTTTTTCGACTACGGCTTCGGTCCTTTGTTTGTCGGAAAGACCGAGAATATGTCCTTAGCAGGTTCAATGGGCTTCGATGCTTCTGCCGCTATAGGCTGGTGGATGGCTCCGGCTATCGGACTTAGGAGTGGTATTCATATCACGAATGGTGATTGGAAACGCAATGTTCAAGGTGCACAGACCCTCACTTATCTTGTTGGTACTGCGGGTTTAAATATCGACTTCCTTTTTAATCCCTTAGGCTTTGGCCGTAAATATAATTGGGATGCACCATTTGGTTTTAATCTCTTTGCCGGTTATGAGATGGGCCGGATGAAGAAAGCCATCTATGGTACTGGAAACTCTTATACAGGTCGTTATACGTCTTTCCGTTTAGGAACGCAACTTTGGATGCGTTTAGCGAACGATCTCCGCCTGACTTTAGAGCCGTCTTTTGCTCCTTTGCAGCATTACAATGGAAATCTTGAGCGTGAACGCTATGACGAATATGCGCTAAAGATGGGACTTTCAGTGCTCTTCCGCGATAAACGTATCCGCGAGAAAGTTGAATTGAAGGACAGCTCTAAGGTGCGTTATTTCTCGAGAGGTTTCTTCTTCGGTGCCGGTTTGGGTTGGAACAACACGGTTTGGGATTATCGTTTGTCAGGATTCTCACATAGTTTGTTGAAGAATGCAACCCTATTTGGCGGCTATAACTTCACCGATTTGCATGGTCTTCGTTTGCAAGGTGAATGGATGAAAGAAACACAAGGTTACTTTAACTTTGGAGGTGGCGGCATGAAAAATTATGCCTATGACAGCTATTTAGTGTCGTTAGACTATCAATTTGGCTTGTCAAACTTCATGTCGGGCTATAATCCTTTGCGTCGATGGAACACCTATTTATATGCAGGTCCTACGTTAGTGACAGGTGATCAAGGTACACATCTCGCTGCAAATGTCGGCGGCATGCTCACCTACAATATCACTCCATCATTGGCTCTTTTCTATAGCCACACGGTTTATCGTCTTCCTAAGGACTATTATCCTTATCAGATGGTTTACTCAAAGAATGGAACCTACACCAATAATATTAATCTTGGTGTCATCTATAATATTGATGCTTCGAAGCATGTCTTTGATATTGCTTCACAAAATAGATTCTTCTATGAATATGCTTTTGGGACATCTTTCTTGAGTAAGGTTCCTTTGGGCACAATTAATGCACGTGGCTTTAGCGCAATAACGTCTGTAGGTTGGTGGTTAACATCATCTTTGGCCGTGCGTGCAGGGCTGCATGTGTCCAATGCCGATTGGAATACCCACACTTATGCTGGTCGTCCTGTCAAACTCTTAGTGGGTACTCGCGGCTTAGCCATAGATGCTTTGGTCAATCCTTTGGGCTTAGTTGAGAATTACAATTGGAATACTAAATTTGGTTTTAACCTCTTGGCAGGTTATGAGTTTGGTCATTCAAAGCGCACAGAACCAGGCTTTGTAGGCTCTTATCAAGGCTCCTATTCAGCAGTTCGTCTTGGAACTCAGTTGTGGGCTCGCTTGGCAGAAGGTCTCCGTTTGACGGTAGAACCGACTTATTCTCCTATAACGCAGCGTTCAACGGGAGGTATGAAGTTCAATGAGTTTGCTGTAAAGGCTGGTATCTCTGTACTCTATCTTCACAAGAACGAGCGCGTTGCAGGCGATACCACCGTTGTCTACAATCCCGAGAAGGGTGCCTTTATGGGTGCCGGTATCGGTTGGAATAACACTGTTTGGGACTGGCGTTTCACTGGTTTCTCGCACAGCGTCTTGAAGAATGCCATTCTCCTTGGCGGTTACCGCTTCAGTCCTTTGCATGCTTTCCGTATGCAAGGTGAATGGATGAGAGATACACAAGGGTTCTTTGCTCCCACACTTAGTGGCATGAAGAACTATGCTTATAACAACTTCTTGGTATCTTTTGACTATCAATTTGGTTTATCCAACTTCCTCACAGGCTATAATCCCATGCGCCGTTGGAATGCTTATTTGTATGCAGGTCCTACCTTGTTGATGGGTGATGGTGGTACGCGTTTCGCATTAAATGGTGGT